>DASPPB010000057.1:0-42559 GCA_035625725.1 Burkholderiaceae bacterium | reverse complement strand
TGGGCAAGCACTGCAAGGTGGTATTTTCGACGCGAACTCGCTCTCCTACTCGATCTCGACAAGCGGCTTTACGGTGGGCCTGCTCTATGGCCTTGGCGGGGTGGCGGGCGCCACGAGCGCCAGCTCGCAGTATTCGGTTGGTGCGTCCTACGCCGCCGAAGGCGCGGCCAAGGGTCTTCTCGTTTCGGCCGGCTACGTGGTCTCCAAAGCGAATACTGGCGTCCAAGGTACAGGCACCTACTATGACGGCGACTCCAGCAAGATTTGGTTCATCGGTGCGGGCTATGCCTGGGGTCCATTTGCGGTGCGTGCTCAGTACAGCCAGTTCCAGTCCGCATTCTGCAGCACGACTACTGTTGTCGCGGGCGCGCTCTCGGGCGCGTTCTGCGGCACCGCCGGTTCCAACATAAAAAGCGCTGGCATCGGCGGCGATTGGACGTCTGGCGCGAACAAGGTCAATCTGTCCTTCTACGACGCGAAGGACGATGGGCAAGGATCTGGCGCTGCCGGCGTCGTTTTGGTGCCGAATGGCGCAAAGACGATCGCATATGCGTTGCTGGACGAATACAGCTTATCCAAGCGAACCATCCTCTTTGGGCAAATCGCGGGCGTAAAAGTTGACTCGCAAACCTTTGGCCCAGGAGGATCAGGCCCGGGACTTAGCGGTGCGATCGGTGGTGTTTACACGCCGGTCGGATTGACGGCGGTCTCCGGCGAGACGACAGTGTTCCTCCAGTTGGGCATGCAACTGCACTTCTAAAGCCAAGGAGGTTTTGACCGGGGCTGACAGAACCCCGGTCAGGCTTCCTGAGGACAAGCCCCGGTTTGCCGGGGCTTTTCTTTTTTCGGTCTAGACATCGGGGTGCAGCGCGCGCACGTGCAACTGGAGTAACGGGCACGCGGCGCTTGGCTAACCGACGGGCCTTTGTTTTGCACGGGCCGTATCGCCCAATGGCTTGCGAAAACTCGGTGCCGCAGCGCCGTTAGCAAATCTTCTTGGCGTCGTAGCCGGCCGTATTCGGAGGTGGGGCGTCAGTCTTGCCGGACCAAACGCACCCCGTGCTCGGCGCTCTCTAAGCGCACCAGCATGTCAACGAGCGGTTCGTCGACTTCGCAGTCGATGCCAAAGTGCGCATAGACCTGTTCCTTGACACGGATGGCCCATGCAGGCGCACGCGCGACACCAAGAACACCAGCAAAATCCGCCAGTGTCGTCGCGTCCGAGAGTTGGAGATTTTGCGCCTCCAACTCAAAGAGTGCCTTGAGCACGCGCCGCGCCGTTGCACGATGCGCGTCGATGCGTTCGGAAGACAAAACCTCGGTACTGCTATCCGTCGGGTCGAACATGGGGGGACACCCCTAAAAAAGGCACGACCCAAGCTAGCAAAACACGCCCGCAGTGTTCGTCCCAGATAGACCGCATTCGGCCCGGATATTTACCGCTTAAGGTGTTCTCTGGGAGCGACCCGCGGGGCCGATCACAGACGACAAAACGCCCCTTTCAGTGCAACCCGAACTCGACGCGGCTCGCCGTGCGCGCTGCCGCGGCGGGCGGCGGCGCTTCCGAGGGTGGCGCTGCGGCGGGCGGCGCCGCGCCGGCAACGGTTGCGCCCTGCGGCGCTTCCTGCGTTGATGCTGGCGGTGCCGCGCCAATGCGGGCGGCAACGATCGACAGGCGCTCCTCGGGAACGAGGCCAATTGTGGTGAGCCACGCCTTGACCTCCTCCGAGCGCCGATTGCCCAAGTTGAGCAGGTCATCGTCCGTGACCGGCTCCTTGGCTAGCAGCGCCTGCTCCATTTCTTGCTGCGTAAGTTTTGGCATTTTCGCGGCCGCAGCCGACGCCTCAAGTCGGGCGGCCGCCTCAGCCCTTGCGCTGGCCAAACCGGGCGGAGCGGTAACGGGGGCGGGCTGCGGAGCGAATTCGGCTTCATACACCCGCTTGAGTAATGCCGGACGCTCCTGGGGCGTCACGACCACTTCGGCGCCCGCCCCACCGGAGGAGGCCTTGGAGCCAAGATCCCTGCGCTTGAGCGCGCGCAGCCTGTTCTCGAGGCGACGCTCGCGCAGCGCTTCGCGATCGGCCTCGGGATCGGCCCACCCCGTGATGTCAAGATTCAAGTTCGGGCGCTCGGTGAGCGCCGTGGCAAGCGATTTGAGCTTCGGCTCGAGATCGGGCGTTACCGCGTACTGTCCCGGTGGAAAATCAAGCCAGGACAACTGCTCCCCGCCCCCGAAGAGGTGACCCAGCAGAGCAAAGGGCGCGGTGATTGCCTTGGTGACCAGGTTGATCAGGACCTTGACAATGAGGCCGCCCACGGAGAATTGCGGATCGTCGAGCGAACCCCCAATTGGAAGGTTGATGTCGATGACACCATTGCGGTCCTTGAGCAAGGCCACGGCGAGGAGAACCGGTAAGGAAGTGGCACTGGGGCTCTCCACCTTTTCGCCAAAGGTCAGCTGATCGAGCACCAGGCGGTTTTCGGCGTGCAACTGCCGATTCTCGAGCTGATACTCGACGTCAAAGGAGAGCTTGCCGCGTTCGATGCGATAACCGACGTACTTGGCCGAATAGCTGGTCAGGGGCGCGAGTTCCATGTCATGGACGCTCGCCTTCACGTCAAACGAAAGCTCGCGCGCAAGCGGGTTGATGCGCCCGCCAATGAGCAGGGGCGCGCCGTTAACCTTGCCATGCAAATCGATCTGAGCGGCCGAACCGGGATCGGAGGAGAGTCCCGAAACCGTGCCACCAAGGTCCATCAGATCCGCGCTGTATTTGGGACGGATGAAATTGTCCGTGAAGCGCACGTGGCCCTTCTCCATCACGAGCTTGCCGATGGAGATGGGCGGCCCGGCGGCCGCGAGCGCCGCGGCCGTCGGTGGCGGTTTGGTTGCCGGCGCCGGGGTCTGTGCTGCAGGGGCCTTGGACTGCTCCGCGCCCTGGTCCGCTGCGCTCACGGTCGTGATGCTGCGCTGGGCCTCGGACTTGCCGCGCACGATGTCTTGCAGATTGATGCGCCCTGACGGGTTGATGATGACGCGCGCGTAGAACTTGCTAAGCGCGACCTCGTCCAGGTGAACCGCAAGGGGTGCAAGTTGCACACGCAGGCCGCGCAGCGCAAGCGCATCCCAGCTCACAAAATCGCTGGCGTCGACCGCATCGACGGTTGCGAGTTTCGCCAGCGTCACGTCGCCCTGAAAATTGCCCCCCAGGGCCCCGCCCGCGTCTTGCTCGACCTTTACGTGCCCCTTGCCACCCACCAAAGCGCTCGTCATCCGCAAATTGAGGCGATCGGCAAATAGTGGCTGCAAGGGCAGCAGGTTCAGATCGTCAATCTGTACGTCAAGGTCCGCGCGCAATGGTTCACCCGCGGTTTGACCGGCGACCGCAAGGCGACTTGCGCCGTTGACCGTCACGCCGAGGTCGAGAGGGCCCGCAGGCCAGTGGGCCTGCGCGATGGCGAGCTCCCAGACATCGAGCTTGAGCAGCGTTTTGCCCGCGACATCGGTCAGTTCCAGCGCCTTGAGTGTCACCTTGCCCGCAAGACTGACATGGGGCTCTTGGTTCTTGGGCAACTGCGCGTTGACCTGCACGTGCAGATCGCCTCGACCGCTGGGCATTCGAAACGGCACCGTCTCGGGCAGATACTTGGCGTAGCGGGCCAGGTCGATGTCGTCGAAATCGAGGTTGACGATTGCCTCCGGCGCCGATGCAAAAGGCAACGTTTTGCCGGTGATCTGCAAGGGTGCGCCGTTGATCACGGCGTGCAGATGCGGCTCGACGAATACCTCTTCCTCGGCCACGAAACTCGAGACAAATGGAACGCCGAAGGCAAGATCGGTGACGGTGTGGTGCGCGCCCTCGGGCACGTCGTCAAAGTCCACGCGCCCGCCGTCGACGTGGATGTTGTGAACCGCAAAGCGCGGGCGCGCGGCGGCAGCCGTCGGTGCAGGCGCGGGCGCAGGCGCCGCCAGTGCGGCAAGGATGTCATCAGTACTGTAGGCATGCGGGGCCGTGCGCACCCAGTGAACGGAGGGCCGGATCAAGTGCACTTCGCGGATCACGGGTGCGAAGTACACCAGCGACGCGGGCGAGACGCGCACGTCAAGCTCGTCGAAGGACGCAAACGGGGTCGTGCCGTTCGGTTCCATCAGGCGCACGCCCTGGACCGAAACCACAAGGGAAAACGGATGCACCACGATTTTTTCGATGGTCAGGCGCCGATGCAGCAACTGTTCGGTTGCACGCTCGGCCTGCGCGATCACAATCGGGGGCAGTGCAAAGACCGCGAACAGGATGATCGCCAGGAACAGGCCCAGCGCGCCCAGCACCGTGCGCCGCAGCCAGGCCTTGGCCAGCCACAGCCGGCCCAACCAGAAGCGTCCCGCCAGGCCCGCTATGCGGCCCGAGGAGGCAGTCGGTGCCTTCGTCGAAGGTGCCGGTGGGGTTTCACTCGAGGTCGAAGCCATCTTCGACTTGCTCCGCGGCCCGCAGTACTGCGCGCGCCTTGGCCTCGGTTTCCTTCCATTCCGATTCCGGAATCGAGTCGGCAACGATGCCTGCGGCCGCCTGCACGTAAAGAACGTTGCCTTTGACGATACCCGTGCGGATCGCAATGGCCAAGTCCATATCGCCGGCAAAACTTAAGTATCCGACCGCGCCGCCGTAAATGCCCCGCTTGAGGGGTTCGAGCTCGTCGATAATCTCCATCGCCCGCACCTTGGGCGCGCCGGTGAGCGTTCCGGCCGGGAAGGTCGCACGCAGCACGTCGAAGTTCGTGAGCCCCGCGCGCAGCAACCCCTCGACATGGCTGACAAGGTGCATCACGTGCGAGTAGCGCTCGACAACCATCTGCTCCGTGACCCGCACACTGCCGATTTTGGCAATGCGACCGATGTCGTTGCGTGCAAGGTCGATCAGCATCAAGTGCTCGGCGCGCTCCTTGGGATCGGCCAGCAATTCGGCCGCGAGCGCCGCATCCTGCTCCAGGGTGCCGCCGCGCGGACGCGTTCCGGCCAAGGGGCGGATCGCGATCGTGCGCTCGCCGCCGCGCGCTTCGGATCGCACCAAAATCTCCGGCGAGGCGCCCACGATGTGGGTGTCTCCAAAGTCGTAGTAGTACATGTACGGCGAGGGATTGAGCGTGCGCAGCGCGCGATACAGCGACAGCGGAGAGTCGGCAAACTGCTTGCGGATGCGCTGGCCGATTTGCACCTGAAACACGTCGCCCGCGAGGATGTACTGCTTGGCCTTGGCAACCGCGGCCAGGTAATCGGCCTTGGCGAAGTCGCGTTGCTCGGGCCTGCGCACGCTCGCGCGGGTGTGCGGCGGCTCGACGTGGCGCAGCAAGCGGGCCTTGAGTTCGCGCAGCCGCGCCCGGCCCCGCTGGTAGCCCTCGGGAATCTGTGGATCCGCGTAGACGATGAGGTAGGCGCGGCCGCTCAGATTATCGACCACGGCCAGCTCTTCCGTGAGCAGCAGTTGAATATCGGGCAATCCGAGATCGTCGGGCGGAACATGCGTGAGCCGATGTTCGATGAGCCGCACCGTGTCGTAGCCAAAATACCCTGCCAGACCGCCGCAAAAGCGCGGCAACCCGGAGCGCAGCGCAACCCGGAACTGGGCCGCATAGCGCTCGATGAACTGCAGCGGGTCGCCATCATCGGTGGCGACAACCTTCTCGTCCGTGACGACCTCGGTCCTGTGCCTGCCACCGGGCCGCAGATAGCTGCGGATCAGGGTGCGGGCCGGCAGCCCGATGAAGGAGTAGCGGCCGAAGCGTTCACCGCCTACCACCGACTCGAGCAGGTAGGAGTTGGCACTGTTGGGCTGGCTGCGAACCAGCTTTAGGTACAGCGAAAGCGGGGTGTCGAGATCGGCAAAGGTCTCGGCGATGAGTGCAATGCGGTTGTAGCCTTGGGCAGCAAGCGCCTGGAATTCGAGCTCGGTCATGGCGGAGAAGCGCTGCGCCGCACCCCGGCGCTACCCGCGCACCGGTGGCGGCACGCTTTGCAGAACCCACCGAGCGGCGTCGAATAAACTGGGAAATATAGCATCGACTCCCGGGGAACCGGAGCGGGCGTGCACCGACTCACCCTCGTTGTAGCCCGTCTCCACCAATACGCACGAGCAGCCCGCCGCATGGGCCGCCTGGGCATCGTTGGCCGAATCGCCGATCAGGATCGTCTCGGCGGGCGCCACGCGCAAACGCGCACATGCCTCGAGGATCAGGTCGGGATGGGGCTTGCGACGCGCCACATCGTTGCCAGCCACGACAACCTCGAGCAGCGCGAGCAGGTGCGCGCCCTCGAGCAGCGCGAGCGTGAATTCGCGCGGCTTGTTCGTGACACAGCCGACCAGCAGTCCCGCGTCGCGCAGCTCCGCCAGAGCTTCCGGTACCCGTTCAAACACGCGCGATTGCGTGCCGACAACCGCGCGGTAATGGCTCTCAAAAGTTGCCCGGGCACGCTGAAACACCTCGTCGCCCACGCGCCCGTGAATATCGTCGGTGAGAGCACGATGCACGAGCATGTCCGTGCCCTTACCGACGAACTGGGAGATGCGCTCTTCATCGAGTCCGGGCAAACCAAATTCGCTGCGGACCCGATTGGCAGCCAGGGCCAAGTCTGGCGCCGTATGCATGAGGGTGCCATCGAGATCGATCAGAGCCGCGCGCAGCGGCCCTCGGGGCGCGGGCGACACGGCGCGGCTAGCGGGGCGGGGCCCCCGCAGTCGCTTTGGCGAGTTCCTGGCGCATCGCCGCAATCGTTGCCCGGTAGTCCTTCGAGCCGAATATCGCGGAGCCTGCCACGAAGGTGTCTGCGCCAGCCGCGGCGATCTGTCCGATGTTATCGACCTTCACGCCGCCGTCGATCTCCAACAGTATCGTCTTGCCCGTCTCTCGATGCCACGCGTCGATCAAGGAACGCGCGGATTTGAGCTTCTTGAGCGCGTGCGCAATGAATCCCTGGCCGCCGAAACCCGGATTCACCGACATAAGCAGCACAATATCGAGTTTGTCCATGACGTGCATGAGGTAATCGAGCGGTGTGGCCGGATTAAAGACCAGACCGGCCTTGCACCCATGGTCACGGATCATCGCCAGCGTGCGGTCGACATGATGCGATGCCTCCGGGTGAAACGTGATCCAGTTGGCCCCGGCTTTGGCAAACATCGGCACCAAAGAGTCGACCGGCTCCACCATGAGGTGCACGTCGATGGGCGCCGTCACATGCGGTCGGATCGCCTCGCAAACGAGCGGCCCAATCGTCAAATTCGGGACATAATGGTTGTCCATGACGTCGAAATGAATCCAGTCGGCGCCCGCGTCGATGACCGTGCGTACCTCCTCGCCGAGCCGTGCAAAATCGGCCGATAAAATGGACGGTGCAATGCGAAAGCTAGAATCCATGGGCGGGCACCTTTGATGACTCGACGGTTTCGGGTCTGTCATTGTAGGCGCACACGTTTTGGGTGCAAGGGTCGGCAATGAGTCAGCATCAATTTTCCGTTCGAGTGCGCGTTCGGTTTGTCGCGGAGCAGTCCGATCCGGCCGCGGAGCTGTATCTGTTCGCGTACACGATCCGCGTGGAGAACACGGGCGACGTGCCCGCGCAGCTCATGTCGCGACACTGGATCATCACGGACGGCAACGGCAAGGTGGAGGAGGTGCGAGGCCCCGGCGTCGTGGGGGAGCAGCCGCGTCTTGCTCCCGGCGAGTCCTTCGAGTACACGAGCGGCTGCCCCTTGAACACGCCCTACGGAACGATGCGCGGCAGCTACCAATGCGTGGCCGAGGATGGTACGCACTTTGACGTGCCCATTCCGGAATTCTTTTTGACCGTGCCCCGCGTCTTGCATTGAGTGGGCCGAACCTGCCGCAAGTGCGACTCGTGCGCGGGCTCGCGGCGGCTTGCGCGCTGCTTTGGGCGAGCGCCTGCCAGTGGTCGAGCGCCCCGCACGTCCCGAGCCCGGGCCTGGTCCGATTCGATCGCGACGACAGCGAGGTGCGGCCGACCATCGCCGATCGCGATTGGCTCGCTGCTTGGCCCGCATGGCTGCATTCGTGCGATGCCTTGCTGTCCAAAGCCCGCACCGCGCAGCGCGCCTGGGTGAATGTATGCGCGGATGCCAGAGTGTTACGGCCCAGCACTGGCGCTCAAGTACGCGATTTTTTCCGCCAACGCATGGACCGCTACCGGGTCGTGGCTCTCGGGCCCGGCCCCGAATCAATCGAAGCGGCGCGCGTCCCACCTGGCACGACGCAGCCCGGTGCAGTGCACGAGAGCGCAAGCGGGCTGGTGACGGGTTATTTCGAGCCCGTCCTCGAAGGCAGCCGGCAGCGCAGCGTCGTCTTCGTGGCCCCCGTCTACCGCGCACCGGCCGTGCTGCCAACGGCCGCGCGATCCGATCTCGAAACCACCGGGCAGCTGCAAGGACAAGAACTCGTCTGGCTGCGTGATCCGATGGAGGCCTTCGAGCTGGAAGTGCAGGGCTCCGGACGCATCCATCTGACCGACGGCAGCTTTATGCGCTTGGCCTACGCGGCCAACAACGGCCACGCATATCGCTCGGTTGGGCGCTGGCTCATCGATCAAGGAGAAGTCGATCCCCAGGCAATGTCGCTGCAGGCAATCGAGCAATGGGCGCACTCGCATCCGCAGCGCGTGCGCGAGCTGCTCGACCAAAACCCGCGCGTGGTGTTCTTCCGCGAAGTGCCGATGGACGACGTTGACGCGCAGCCCGTGGGGACGCTGGGCGTGCCCCTGACCCCGCAAATCTCGGTTGCGGTCGACCCGCGGTGTCTGCCGCTGGGGGCGCCGCTCGTGCTGCAGACGGTATCTCCGACAGACGGCGAGCCGATTGCGCGGATTGTGCTCGCCCAAGACACGGGCGCCGCGATCCGAGGCGCCCTGCGCATCGACTGGTACTGGGGAGAGGGATCCGATGCGGCGCGCATTGCGGGGCGCTTGCACGCACCGGGCTCGGTGCGCGTGTTCGTGCCGCGCGGCGTCGTCCCCGCGGACTTACTGTGAGGTGCCCGCGTGCGCGGCTTCCGACATCATCTGCTCGACGCGTTCCCTCGGAATCGCCCCCGGGGCGCGCCGGCCGTCGGCGAAGACCAGCGTGGGGGTTCCCGTGATGTGCAGCTTTTGTCCCAGCGCCAGGATTTCCTCGAGCGGGTGCTGGCAGCCCTCCGGTGCGGCGGCCAGGTGCTTTCCTTCGAGCATCAGCTGCGACCAGGCGAGGCTTCGATCCGGCGCACACCAGATCGCCTTGGATTTCGGATAGGAGTCCTCCGCTGCCGAGGCATCGCGCGAAAGAATCGGATACAGGAACGTGTAAATCGTCGTGTCGGTTAAGCCGGCGATCTCCTTTTCAAAGCGCTTGCAGTACGGACAGTTGGGGTCCTCGAAGACCGCAAGAACGCGCGTTCCGTTGCCGCGCACCGTCTTTACGGCCAGCTGCAGCGGCAGGCTGCGAAAATCGATGCGCGTCGCAACCTCCTTGCGCTTGGCCGTGAGGTTCTCTTGTGTGCGCAGATCGTAAGCATTGCCTGAAAGCAGATAATTCACGCGCTCGTCGACGTAAACGATGTCCGCGTCAACAACGACCTCGTAGAGGCCAAAGGGTGTCTTGCACACCGAGCCGACCGATCCGCCAAGTTTCTTCCGAACCCGTTCCCGAATCGCGCTGGCAAGCGCCGGCGCAATCGGCGTTACCGCACTGGAGGGCGACGCCCCGTAGTTGCTCGGGCAAGGCGCAAGCGGCGCGGTCGCACCACCGCCGTCAGCGGCCGCATTGGCTGTGGCCGGAGCTTGGGCCGCGCCTTGCGCGGCGGCTCCCGGGTCTTCGTCCGGTGAGCCAGCCGCGAAAACAAGCGGCGCGAAGCCGATCGCAAATAGCGCCGCAAACAGCGTCCGCAACAGGGAGCGAGATTGTCTGGTCACGCACATTTCCTTTTTTAGCGCGCTCGGCCCCGAGCGCTCCGACTTGCCAACTTGCCCAATTCCTCCGCACCCTACCCCAACGCGTGGCGGATCAGCGCCGTTTTAACCGGGCCCAACATATTGACGGTCGACATGCCAACGTTGCGCAAGCGGCGCATGGCCGCGTCTTGCGTGGAGAACAGCCGAGCCAAACCTCCCACCGTGCCCCGCATCAAGGCAATCGGCTCGGCGCGCGCGCGCGCGTAGCGTCGCAACCAGACCTCGTCGCCCAAGCCGCGCCACGGCTCACGCGCCAGAAGCAGCCGCAAGAACTCCGACACGTCTTGCAGCCCAAGGTTCAATCCTTGACCCGCGAGCGGGTGCACCACGTGCGCCGCATCGCCAAGCAATGCCACGTTCGGGCGCACCATCCGGTCGACCACGACGCGATCGAGCACGAAGGCGTGCTTGCCACCAACCATCCGCAAGCTGCCCAAAGCGTGACCGCAGCGCCGCGCAACCCGTTCGGCAAACTCGCTCGCCGCTGCGGCGGAGAGCTCCGGAGCCAGAGCGTGCGGAGCGGACCAAACCAGCGAAACGAAGTCGTCCGGCAGTGGCAGGAGCGCGACAACGCCCTCGTCGGTGAACCATTGGTAGGCCGTCCCGTGATGCGACCGCTCGCAGGCAAAATTGGCCACAAACGCGGTATGTCCGTAGCTACTCACCTGCGCGCCGATTCCAGCAGCGGCGCGCACGGAGGACCGCTTGCCGTCAGCGCCCAAGAGCAACGCGCCTTGGAGCGTGGTGCCGTCGGCCAGCCGAACGCGCACCGCCCCGGCCTCGAGCGTCGCACCATCGAACTCGTGGGCAAAGTGTTCGATGCCGGGAACCATCGAGCATCCGAGCCACAGCGCCTGCAGCAGCTGAGACTCCTCACAAATCGTCGCCAGGCGGTCCACTCCCGCGCCGTGCGCGTCAAAGTGCAACCTACCGCCGGCGTCCCCAAAAACCCGCATGCGTTCGACCGCGCGGATTCGTGCGCGATCGATCTGAGACCAAACTCTGAGCGCCTCGAGCAATTGCCGAGCGCCTTCCGAGAGGGCATAGATGCGGGCGTCAAACAAACCGCCGGCGTCTGCCTCGCCCGAGGCCTGGCCCGCGTTGGCCGAACGCGCAGGCGGACCGACGAGCTTTATTTGCAGGCCGCGCTGCGCGCATCCCAGCGCGGTGGCCAGTCCTACGACGCCAGTGCCCACCACGATCGCGGTATTGCCGCAAACTGCCTCCGGCAGGCTGCCGCGCGGCGAGGCCGGGCCCGCATCGGGCCCACGAGTTGCCTCCTTTGCCACCTGCCCTTCCCTCCCTTTGCCACTGCTGCTGGGCGGCCATTATAGAGAGGGCGGGTGCTAGACTGATCTAAGCGCTTGATTGCGGGGCCCCTGGCCCCATCTTGTCTGTCACGTTGTCCTTTTGCGCGAACCACGATGTCCGACCCTCGGCAAACCCCGCAGCCCATTGTTGTACCGACCCCGGCCGGGCGCGACACACTTGCGCAAAGGGTCACGTCGCTCATGCACGCGCTCGACGCGGTGCTGGTTGCCCATTATTACGTCGATGGTGCGCTGCAGGATCTCGCGGATGCCACGGGGGGATGCGTTGGCGACTCCCTGGAGATGGCGCGCTTCGGGCGCGACCACCGCGCACAGACGCTCGTGGTTGCGGGCGTTCGTTTCATGGGTGAAACGGCCAAGATCCTGAGCCCCGACAAGCGAGTCCTGATGCCCACACTCGAGGCAACTTGTTCGCTCGATCAGGGCTGTCCTGCGCAGGAGTTCGATGCATTTTGCAATCAGCACCCGGACCGCACCGTCGTCGTGTACGCCAACACGAGCGCGGCGGTCAAAGCGCGGGCCGACTGGGTCACGACTTCCAGCACCGGGCTGGAGATCGTGCGCCATTTGCACGCCCAGGGCAAAAAGATCCTGTGGGCCCCAGACGTGCACCTCGGTCGGTATTTGCAAGAGCAGACCGGTGCCGACATGCTGCTGTGGAACGGCAGCTGCATTGTTCACGACGAGTTCAAGTCCGTGGAACTCGAAATGCTGCGCAAGGAGCATCCGCGTGCCAAAGTGCTGGTGCATCCGGAATCGCCCGCCGCGGTAATCGCTCAGGCCGACGTTGTCGGCTCCACGACGCAGCTGCTGCGTGCGGCGCAGGAGCTTGGGGCGGAGGAATTCATCGTTGCCACCGACAACGGCATCTTGCACAAGATGCGTCAGGCGCAACCGCATAAGCGGTTTCTCGAAGCGCCGACGGCCGGCCGCGGTGCCACCTGCAAGAGTTGCGCGCACTGTCCCTGGATGGCGATGAACTCGCTCGCGCAACTTGCCAGCGCGCTGGAGTCGGCCAGCCGCGGCGACACGGCGCAAGAAATCCGTCTGGACCGCGAACTGGCAATGCGTGCGCGCCGTCCGATCGATCGTATGCTGGACTTTGCTGCGGCCCGCAAGCTCGCCGCTTCCGCGTTTGCCAAGCAGGGCTCGCAGGGCATGGGGCCCGCGTGAGCACGCGCCACGGGCGCTGGCCTACGGAGGACCCTGCGCAGTCATCAGCCCTGGACGCCGCGCTCGAGGAGGCGATTACGCGCGCGCTGGCCGAGGACGTGGGGCAAGGCGATCTGACGGCGCATCTGCTCGATGCCGGCGCGCAGGCCGATGCCCAGCTGATCGTGCGCGAGGCGGCGGTTTTGTGCGGAACGCCCTGGTTCGACGGCCTGATGCATCGTGTGGATGCACGCATCGATCTGCAGTGGTTCGCGGCCGAGGGCGCAGTGCTCAAGAGCGGGGCGACCGTGTGTCGCTTGGGAGGCCCCGCCCGCGCTTTGCTCACGGCCGAACGCGGTGCGCTAAATTTTCTGCAACTGCTCTCGGGAGTCGCGACCGTCACCCGGCGCTATGTCGATGCCGTCGCCCAGGTCCCAGGCAGTCGCGCCAAGATCCTCGACACGCGCAAGACGATTCCGGGTCTGCGTCTGGCACAAAAGTATGCGGTTCGCGTCGGTGGCGGCTGCAACCAGCGCTTGGGCCTGTACGACGCGATACTCATCAAGGAAAACCATATCGCGGCAGCAGGGGGTGTGGCCGCGGCCTTACACGCCGCCCGGGGCAAAGGCGTTCCCGTGCAAATCGAGGTGGAGTCCCTGGCACAGCTCGAAGAAGCCCTTCAAGCCGGTGCACACTCGATACTGCTGGACAATTTCGCCCTTGCGGCAATGCGTGAGGCAGTGCGAATCAACGCGGGACGTGCTTTGCTCGAGGCCTCGGGAGGCGTGACGCTCGCGACGGTGCAAGAGATCGCTGCCACCGGTGTCGATCGAATTTCGGTGGGCGCGCTTACCAAGGATATCAAGGCCATCGACTATTCAATGCGGGTCGTTGCATCGTCCGCGGCTCGATGATCGTCGGCATCGCTTTGGCCAGCGTCTGCGGCCAGTCGAGCGAATAGTGCAGGCCGCGGCTCTCGTGGCGCGCCAGCGCACTGTCGACGATCAGCGAGGCGACATCGACGAGGTTGCGCAGCTCGAGCAGATCGCGAGTGACATGGAAACTCGCGTAGTACTCGTTGATTTCCTCGTGCAATAAAGCGATCCGTCGCCGGGCGCGTTCGAGCCACTTCGTGGTGCGAACGATACCAACGTAATTCCACATGCAGCGGCGCAGTTCATCCCAGTTGTGCGCGATCACGACGTCCTCGTCGCTGTCGCGCACACGGCTATCGTCCCAAGGCGGAACGGAGACCAGCTGCGCGGGGCTGCGGCCGAGGATATCGGCGGCAACCGCTCGTCCGAGCGCCACACACTCCAGCAGGGAGTTGGAAGCCAAGCGGTTGGCGCCGTGCAATCCGGTGCACGCGACTTCGCCGACAGCGTACAAGCCCGGTACGTCGGTGTGGCCAGCGGTGTCCGTAACCACACCCCCGCACATGTAGTGCGCAGCCGGCACCACCGGAATGGGTTCGCGCGCAATGTCGATGCCGAATTCCCGGCAGCGTGCGCTGATGGTCGGGAAGTGACGCTGCAGCAAGTCTGCCCCCAGATGAGTCACGTCCAGGTGCACAAAGTCGAGGCCGCGGCGCTTCATCTCGAAATCGATGCTGCGTGCAACGATGTCCCGCGGCGCGAGCTCGGCGCGCGAGTCGTGCTCGGGCATGAAACGCAAACCGGCGTCGAGGCCCGCCGACGGGGGCAGCTTGAGCAATCCTCCCTCACCGCGCACCGCTTCACTGATAAGGAAGGACTTCGCGTAAGGGTGGTACAGGCAGGTCGGATGGAACTGAATGAACTCCATGTTCGCGACACGGCAGCCTGCCCGCCAGGCCATCGCGACGCCATCGCCCGTGGTGCTATCCGGATTCGTCGTGTACAGGTAGACCTTGCCGGCCCCGCCATTGGCCAGCACCACCTGGCGCGCCGCGATGGCCGAAATCGGACCGTTTTGAACTTCCTGTAGGTATACACCGACACAGCGGCCGGCCTGAACGATCAGGTCGATGGCCATGTGGCCTTCGAGCACGGTAATGTTGGGGTGGCCGCGGGCCTTGCGGCCCAGGGTCTGCTGAATTGCGTGGCCAGTAGAGTCCGCAACATGAAAAATGCGCCGACAGCTGTGTCCCCCCTCGCGGGTGAGATGAAAGCCCAGCGCCGTGGCGCTGTCGCCGGTGAAGGAAACGCCCTGCTCGATTAACCACCCAATGGCTTGCGCGCCCTGGGCAATGATCTCCCGGGTTGCGCTCTCGTCGCACAGTCCCGCTCCGGCAACCAGGGTGTCATGCACGTGCGCCTCGACGCTGTCATTGGGGTCGAGCGCTGCCGCGATTCCGCCCTGCGCGCGATCGCTGGCGCCCTCGCCGAGCCGCTGCTTGTCGACGAGCAGCACGCGTGTCTCATCGGCCAAACGCAAGGCTGTCGTGAGGCCAGCCAGGCCGGTGCCGATGATGACAACATCAAAAGCGGAGGACATGCGGCGGATTGTATGGGAGGTGCGCGCAACCGGCGCAGTTCCATGGGCCAAGTTCGCTTCGGCCCAAACGGGCAGCCCGTGGTGCGATGCGTTGCACCCGCGGCCTCCTCCCGCGGGGCGGCTCTAGCGAGCGGGCGCTCGCTTTTGACGAACCCGCGCCGCAGGCGCCTCCGTCCCGATTGTTGCTTCGGGCTCCGTGGCCGTGCTGTCATCGCGCCGCCGGAACTCTTCAAGAATCGACGTCAATTTGATTTGCAGCTTCGACGCGATCGGGATGGCGCGCGCCAGGGTAAAGAGTCCCCGTTCTGTGAGCCAGACCGCTCGGCGCCGCCGGTCCGGCACCGCCGTGGTGACCTCCACGAGTTGAGCGCGCGCAAGCACGTCGAGATTGCGGGACATGGTCGACTGATCCAGGCCCGCGCGCCGCGCCAGCGCGCCTATGGTGTCGTCGCTTGCCGAGGAGATCAAACACAGCAAAACGAACTGTGCATGGCTGAGCCCCGTGCCCTCGAGTCTTCGATCGGCCAAAGCGCCCAGACGACGCGCCAGGACCCGGGCCTGCCAGGCCACGTCGTCCTGCAAGGCCCGGGCGGCCGCCTTGCGGACGTCCGGCAGCGGTTGCTTTCGGTTGTGCACTCGCCTATTATATGCATATACATGTTATTGGTCGTGGCAGACAGGGAAGGCCAAAGGCAGGCGCACATGTATGAAAAAACCGTGAAGGCCGGGTGGGGTGACATGGACTTTAACGGCCACATGCGCAACACCGCGTATCTGGACAAGTCCGCCGACATCCGCATGGAATTTTTCGCGGAAAATGGCTTTGCCATGCGCGAGTTCCAACGCCGCAAGCTCGGACCCGTGATCCTGCGCGACGAGCTCGATTATCGGCGCGAGGTATCTCTTTTGGAGCCGATTCGCGTCACGCTGCTGCTCGCAGGCCTCTCCGATGATGGGAGCAACTGGACAATGTGCAACGAGTTTTATCGGGGTCAAGGCGAACTGGCCGCCCGCGTTCGAAGCTGCGGTGGCTGGCTAGATCTGAACGCACGGTGCCTGAGTGCCGCGCCCGACGACTTGTTTGCCGCGCTCCTGCGCCTGCCTCGCGCAGCCGATTTTGAAAGCCTGCAAAGCCGCCTGCGGGCATAGGAGGTCGGTAGTGAGCATTCGCATCGTGCAGCTGGGCAGCGCTCGGGCTCCGGACGAAGGCCTGCGGATCGGCACTGTCCGCCGCCCGCCACGTGGTGTACCCAAGGATGAGTTTGCCAAGCGCAACTACTATGACGTTTGGTTGCCGCTGCTCTCGCCGAGCGTGCCTTTGATGAAGAAGGCTCAGCAGGCGCAAAAAGGTGCCGATGCCAAGGCCTGGGCCGCGTTTGCGCGCGGCTTTCGCACGCAGATGCGCCAAGCCGAAGCCGCCCGCGTCCTGGATCTGCTTGCTGCCTTGTCTCATCAAACCAACTTATCGCTCGGTTGTTACTGTCCCCAGGAGGCACGCTGCCACCGGTCGATCCTGCGGACCTTGCTCGTCGAGCGCAAGGCAGTGCTCACTTAAGACCCAAGCCTGCGTTGCGCGCCACGAGGAGCGACGGGGTTCACCCCAGACCGCCGGGTGGTGCTGCCGGCGCACGGCGATAGGCGGCGGTGTTCTGATGTACATCAACCCACATACAAATGGCGCTTGACCCTGTAAGGGGCCAGCGTACATTGTGATGCAAACACCGGCGACCCAGCCGGTGCTTCCTCCCCCGCCGTCACGGCGGGTTGTAGTGCCTACAAGGTTATCGCCCTGTAGGGACGAAGCGGCGCAGCGCACAAATGCTGCGCCGTTTTATTTTGCGTGTTTGCTGCGGACAGGGTTTATGCGTTGGCCTCTAACCAGTATCCGCTAGCATGCCGCCCGCGGTGCGCGCGTTCGTATATCTTCCTCAGCGCCGCAGCGCGGAGTCTGTTCGCATCGGTCGTGCTCATTCTCGATCTAAGATTGCGATCCCGAGATGCATGCTTTGCGCACGGCCCTTGGGGAGAGGCAAGGTCATGGCGCTACCGGAAGGACAACCCCTATTAAATCGAACAATCGGGCGCACCCCCGCGCGCCCCGCGCGCTGGGCATGGCCTGATCCCCTCCGTGCGCTTACGAGCGCTTGGAGTCTGTGCAGCGTACCGTGGCTTGCCCCGGCCGACCGCGAAGCACTGGCGCTGCGGCGCTTTCGGGAGCTGATCGCCTTTGCGCGTGACCGCTCGGAGTTTTATCGCGACCTATACACCGACCTGCCGGAGGATGGCCTCGCCTCGCTGGACCGAGTGCCCATCGTCACCAAGACGATGATTATGGACAACTTCGACGCCGTGGTGACCGACCCGGTACTGCGTCGCGGTTCGCTCGAGAGCTTCCTCGCAGATCCTCGGCTCGCCGGGCAACCGTATGCGGGTGGTTTCGCCGTTTGGACATCCTCGGGCACGAGCGGCGAGCGAGGAATTTTCGTCCACGATAGCAACGCGCTGGCGGTCTACGACGCGCTGCAAGTATTTCGCTTTCGCGGCGCGCTTCCCTCGATGGACTGGAACAATGCCGCCTTTGCGATGGAGCGCTATGCGCTCGTGGCCGTCACCGGAGGACACTTCGCCGGCGTGGCAAGCGTCGAGCGCCTTCGCAGCATGTATCCGTGGATGGCGCAGCGCATGCAGGTGTTCTCCTTAATGCAGCCCATCGACGTCCTGGTCGGCCAACTCAACGCCTACGCGCCCGACATCGTCGCAACCTATCCAAGCGCCGCGGCGCTGCTCGCGCAGCAAGCCCGGGCCGCGAACCTGCGCATCGCCCCCAAGCAATTTTGGACAGGCGGAGAGTGCCTGTCGGAGTCTGCGCGACGTAACTTGGAGCAGACTTTCGGGGTCGAGGTTCGAGACGAATACGGTGCCTCGGAATTTGCCTCCATCGCGGTGGGGTGCAGCGCGGGCTGGATGCACGTCAACGCCGACTGGGTCGTGCTCGAACCGGTGGACGAGCGCTTCGAACCAGTGCCTCCCGGAGTTCCCTCGCATACCGTTTTGCTCACCAATCTCGCCAACCGCGCGCAACCGCTCATCCGCTACGACCTGGGTGACTCGATTACGGTGCGCCCCGAGCCGTGCCCCTGCGGCAACCCGCTTCCAGCCATCCGAATTCAGGGCCGCGGTGATGATCTGCTGGAGTTGCACGATGAAAGGGCGGGGGCCGTTCGGTTGCTACCACTGGTGCTTACGACCGTTCTGGAGGAAGGCGTCGCCTTGTACGATTTTCAGCTCTTGCAGGTGGGTCCTCGTACATTGCGTCTGCGCTTAGGCGCGCACGAGCACGACAAATCCCTTCGGGCGCGACAGGCCCTGCGCGCCTTTCTCGACTCGCAGGGCCTGCAGGGCACGCACATCGAACTGGACGAAGCTCCGCCCCAGCGCGATGGCGCTGGAGGAAAGCTGCGCCGCATCTTGCGCCACGCCGTGCACGATCGCGAGCATGCTGCCACGGCGCACGCGTAGAGTGGTTTTCGGTGCCCACCCGTGCGCGCTGGCAGCAGCGCGCGCGCCTAGTCGGCGCGCATTTCCCCCGTGCGGACCCAAAGTCCACGCCCTTCGCAATGCAGGAGTTCGTTGCCGCTTAGCACGTATTGCCCGATCGGGTAGGCGACGTTGTTGAAATAACAAACGCCGCTTTCGAGCTCGAGATCTAACGAAAACTCCTGCTCGTCGTCCAATATGGGCGACGTGCGAAGTTCGGGATCGACGGCACCGACTTGCGGTGGATGGCCCTTGACCATGATTTGTCCTTGCTCCAGGAGAGAATCGGCGCAAACCCGCACGATGCACCGCATCGGAGATTACGCGATCGGCCCACGCGACCGCAATGCCGTTTGTCGCCAATTGATGGCCGATCAGGGCGCGGAAGACGCGGTTTCTTGCCACATAATTGCCACGGCAGACCTGTCCCGACGTGTCATGAATCAAAGCGAGCTTCACAATGCGCCGGAAAACGCGGCGGTGGCCGATATGTTGCGCGAGGCCGCGGCTCTGTTGGCTGCGCAAGACGCCAACCCGTTCCGGGTTGCTGCGTATCGCAAAGCGGCCGACACAGTCTCGGCGTTGCCCGGCAGCCTGCGCGAGCTCTTCGCGCGAGGAGGGCGCGCGGGGCTCGACTCGCTGCCGGGCGTAGGGCCCGGTATCGCGGCAGCGATCGCCGAGATCCTGCTAAGTGGCCGCTGGAGCCAACTCGATCGCCTGCGCGGGGAGTCCAACGCCCCGGAGCTCTTCCAAACGGTTCCGGGAATTGGCGAGGAACTTGCTCGACGCATTCACGAACAAATCGGCGTCGATTCCCTCGAGTCCCTCGAGTCCGCCGCGCTCGATGGCCGGCTCGAGCGCGTGCACGGAATCGGACCGCGGCGTGCCAGTGCGATTCGCGCCGCGCTCACGCAGATGCTCGATCGCGCGCGCGCGTTGCGCCGCTCCCGTACACCGGGCGCAGAACGCGACGGACCCTCCGTCGAGGTACTGCTCGATGTCGATCGGGAATACCGTCGGCGGGCAGCCGGCGGCGAACTGCCCACGATAGCGCCACGACGCTTTAATCCGCGCGGCGAATCGTGGCTGCCGGTACTGCACACGCGACGCGGTCCTTGGCACTTCACCGCCTTGTATTCCAATACCGCAAAGGCGCATGAACTCCGACGCGAGCACGACTGGGTGGTCGTGTACTTCTACGACGACGATCACGTCGAGCACCAACAGACGGTGGTTACCGAGACGCACGGCTCCCTTGTCGGTCAGCGGGTGGTGCGCGGCCGCGAAGCCGAATGCCGCGAACTCTACGAGCGCCACTGAAGCAGAGCGCGCGGCGCAAACGGATGCGGGCAATTGACCCGGTGGATGGCGTCAAGCGCAATTGACAGGCAAAATTCCGCCGTGGGAACCTGTCCCTTGGCTGCAAAGAAGCGGCCTGCGCGACAAGGCCGAGCGGAAAGAACCAATCGGAGGAAGACCAGAAGATGCGCAAGACCCTGCTGATATGCATGCTGATCGTCGGCACTTCGACCGCCCCGGCGGCATGGGCCGACGACTACGAGCTGCTCAATATGGCTCGCGGAAGCTTTCGACCAATACCGTCCATGGTGCCCGACGTTAGGGGCATCGCGGTTACCCGCCAGCGAGCCGAACTCGGAAAGATGCTGTTCTTCGATCCCCGTCTGTCGTCGAGCCAGATTATCAGCTGCAACACGTGCCACAACCTCGCCACGGGCGGGGCCGACGCCGGCCCGACCTCCACCGGCCATGGGTGGCAAAAAGGTCCGCGTCGTGCACCGAGCGTCTTTAACGCGGTCTTTAACATTGCGCAGTTCTGGGACGGGCGCGCCGAGGATTTGAAAACCCAGGCCAAGGGGCCGGTGCAGGCCAGTATCGAAATGAATGCCACGCCAAAGCTCGTTGAGCAAACCCTCGCATCCATGCCGACGTACGTCGAGCGCTTCCGGCGGGCTTTTCCGGGCAATCCCTCGCCGGTGACCTTCGACAACGTCACCCGGGCCCTGGAAGCCTTCGAAGCCACGCTCATCACCCCGGGATCTCGTTTTGACCAGTTCCTCGAAGGAGACATGCAGGCGCTCTCGGCGGAGGAAAAAAAGGGCCTTACGCTGTTCATGTCCAAAGGCTGCTCGAACTGCCACCGCGGCGTCAACGTGGGAGGCGAGGCCTACTTTCCGTTCGGGCTCGTCGTGACCCCCAATGCGGAAATCTTGCCTCCCAACGACAAGGGGCGCTTCGCAGTCACGGAGACCCAGGGCGATGAGTATGTGTTTCGCGCCGGCCCACTGCGCAACATTGCGCTGCGGGCGCCGTACTTTCACTCCGGTCAGGTCTGGAGCCTCAAGCAGGCGGTCGGAATCATGGGAACCGTCCAGCTGGGCAAGAAACTCTCCGACCAAGAGGAGGACTTGATCGTCGCGTTCCTGCATTCGCTGACGGGAGAACTACCCCGCATTGAGCTTCCCCAGTTGCCGCCGCGAACGGACACTACGCCGCTGCCCAAACCGTAAGGGGCGGTTGCGGGGTCGAGCGACAGAAAAGGCGGCGTGCGTCGAGCGGTCCTCGCGGCGCCGGCGTTGCCTTCGGTAGGTTCGGTAGATCGCCGCCATGCCTTGGACCAGCGAGCGCTATCCGGCATCGATGCAGAATCTGAGCCTGATCACGCGCGAAAAAGCCATTGAGATCGCCAACGCGCTGCTTGCAGAACAGATGGAAGAGGGCATGGCCATCCGTGTGGCCATAAGCAGAGCCAAGCAGTGGGCGCGCCGCCGAGGTCTTCCGGTCTTTGCACACGAGCAGTGAAGCTCGCGCGGCGCGCACTAGCTATAGAGGTCGCGCCGGGTCAGCGGGACGGGCACCGTGCTCGAGCCTCGGCGCGAAGCCAGAATCTGGTAGACGCCGGTTCCACCATCCTCGAATTCCAGCGCGCACGCAGCCATGTACAGGCGCCAGACACGATACGTTGTCTCGCCCACCTCGCTCACGGCGGCCTCGTGCGCAGCCTCCAATCGACGCGCCCACTGTCGCAGCGTGAGCGCGTAATGCGATCGCAGCGCTTCGACGTCATGAATCTCGAAGCCCGAGCGCTCCATTCTTCGCTGGATGTTGCTTACCATGTCGAGCTCACCATCCGGAAACACGTAGCGGTTGATGAACTCGGTATCGATCGTCTGGTTCCAGCCGTCTTCGTCGTGGGTTATGCCGTGATTGAGGAACAGACCGCCCGGACGCAGAACCCGATTGACCGTGGCCATGTAGACGGCAAGATTTGCCAGCCCGACGTGTTCAAACATCCCCACGCTTGCAACCTTGTCATAGACTCCTTCGCCCTGCAAGTCGCGATAGTCGCGAAGCTCGACCGTCACAAGATTCTGCAACCCCTGGGCGCGGATGCGCTCGCGCGCATAGTCCAGTTGCCGTTGACTGAGGGTAATGCCGTGCGCGCGCACGCCATAGCGGCTCGCCGCCCAGCAAACAAGAGCTCCCCAGCCGCAGCCGACATCCAAAAAGCGCTCGCCCGGACGCAGCCGCAGCTTGCGGCAGATGTGGTCGAGCTTGTTGCGTTGGGCCTGCTCAAGGCTATCGTCCGGTGTTTCAAAGTACGCGCACGAGTACACCATGAGCTCGTCGAGCCACAGGCGATAAAACGCATTGGACAGGTCATAGTGAAAGGAAATTGCCGCGCGATCGCTGTACTTGGAGTGGTGCTTGGCAAACGCTTCGCCACTGCGCGGAACGCCTACGAGCGCCGGCTGCACCCGCCGGCGCGGCAGCCGCAGCGCCTCGCGCAGCAAGACGAAGCGCTCCGGCCAGCTTAGCGACAGCGACTGGAAGTGATGCTTGATGCGAAGCGCAGCATAAAAGTCGCCTTCAAAGTCCGCGAGGCCTCGAAAATAGGCATCGGCCAGCACGATCGGGTTGCGCTTCAACACCAGCTCTCGCAGTATCGAGGCGTCTTGCAGCACGAGCGTAAAAGCGGGTCTGCCGCTCCCGATGCTGTGAGTGAGGCCGTTTCGGATCCGGATTGCGGCCGAACCTCCAAAACCGCGCAGCAGCCCGCGAAAAATTCGGTCGACGGCCTGCTCATGGTCCGGCGCGAAGGGCCGGGCACTTAGGTCTTGTAGCGTCGAGTGCACGAGTTGTACTCCATGCCGTTTTCCGAAAAGCCGCTTGCGGCCTGTTTTTCCAACCGCGCCCGCGGCCGCGCGGGCCCCGAGCCAAGCGCGGCGTTAGGCGACAGCGCACCTCAATCGATGGTGATTTTCTTGGTTTCGCCAGCCCCCTTCTTGGGCAGGACAAGCTCCAAAATACCGTTTGTATACCTGGCTGTGGTCTTGCTGTCGTCGACGGACTGCGGCAGCGTAAAAGCGCGATACTGCTTGCCGTAGTAGCACTCCCGCAACACGACCTGATCGCCCTTTTTTTCCTCTTTTTCTTTCTTCGTCTCGGCACTGATCGACACCTGGTCGCCGTTCACCGCTACGTCAATTTCCTCCCGATTAAAGCCAGGAATCTCCGCTCGAACCTTGTAGGACTTCTCGTCCTCGGTCACGTCGATGGGAATCTGCCCACCAGACATTTGCTGAAACGGCACGGGGGTGAGGAAAAAGCCCTTGAACAGGTCCTCGATTTCCCGGCCCAATGGGTCGAACCGGCTCAGACTGCGAAAGGGATTAAAGCGTGCAAGATCCGCCATGACGTATCTCCCCAGAAAAAAGCGGCTGGCGCGCGGGCGCGCTGCGCGAACGCTCGCCGCACGCGGCCCTCCTTGTCCGAAAATCGCCCTCTTGCGGCGTTTGCCGTGTGAGGTTCCTCATCCTCAGCAGAGCATCGCGGGCCAACGTTTGCTTGGCCTTTGCTTGTATTCCCCCAGCAGGCCTTGGCGCCCGTTGGACCACTGCACCCGCACCCCGGTTCATGCTAACTCGAAATCGAGCAGGTTCGCTACCCGGGCACTTCGACCGGCCTCGTGCGCCCCCTCCTTGCACGGTGTCGGCTTGCACAACGCGGTAGCGACTCCCGATCTCGGATCGTGAAACGCGCGCAGGTATGTCGCCTGCCCGCGTGGGGCATCGGCCCGTAACAAAAGAAGCGACGCGCTGGGAAGGCGCCGGCGCGGCGCGTGGGTCAACGCGAAAGACCCGCTCTTGCAAGCGACGGCGCCGCAGCACTCGGCCGCGGCCAATTTGTCGCATCGCGCGCACAGACCAGGGTCTCAGCCTAGCGCGTCGTGCCCCACGTCAGGTCCGGGTCGTACTGGGTGATTTCGAGCGCAAGTTGCTCGGTCCCTGGCCCCAGGTTTTTTTCAAAGACGATGCCGTCCTGATTGACGAGAAAGGTCATAACTCCCGAGTCCCCCCATTTTGCGGGATAGGCCAAGAGCGCAAAGCCACCGGTCATGCGCCCTTCGAGCACGTAATCCTTTGCTCCTCCGGGCGCATGTGCACCCTGGCGCGTCAAAATCCGGTAAAGATAGCCGTGGTAGGGCAACGGCCGGTTGAACTGATCTGACGCCGTGTAGCCTTGGGCCCGTGCCTTGGCAACGAGGGGTCCCAGCGGACTCGGCGCTTCTCCGGCTTCCGCCTCCCAGTACAACCCATCGCGCTTGCCCGCCGCACTTTCGAATTTTTGCGCATACTGTCCCGGTCCGTTGTGCAGCCGGTCCAACGATGCGTACTCGCGTTGCGCGCTCACGTACTGGCGACAGACTTCGATGACGTTGAGCTCATTGCGGCCAACGCGCCGGTCGATGATCCTTTGCACGCTGGCCTCGGTATCAAACTGCCAGCGCTCGGCGTGCTTGACCATCGGGATGGGCAGGCTCCACTGTTGCTCTCCGACAACGAGGAGGGCCCGCGCCGTGCCGTCTTGTTCGATCCGGTGCGACGTATCGTAAGCGTTGAGCAGACGCGCCCGAGCCCGTTCGTCGGCCACGCGGTCACCGGAGCGAAGCAACGGCTCCCCCCTCGGCCCTAGAATCCGCATCACTTCCTGATCGTCGTTACTGCGCATTGCCGCAATGAGCGCGGTGGCGGCCTGCTCGGCGCTTCCAAAGTCCCTCTGCGGTGCCTCGGCGGCCAGGGCGCATGGGCTCAGCACGAATCCAGTCAATGCGATTAGCGCAGCTGCGATCCGTCGCCAGGGGTAGGGCTCTGCTCCGCGGATCAGGCCGGGTGCCCCAACGCCAGTTCTCGAGTCAAGGGACCTCATCGTGGTGACCTGCCACCGCCACCATGGGTGGCGGGTATCGACATACGGCTGCTCGCGCCGCGTTGTTCTTGTATCCGTACCTGCTCGCCACTGCCGAACGATTCCATCGCAGGAGGGGCCACTCGCTCGGGCATGCGCATGGCAGCTCCCGGCTCTTCAAGTCGTGGAGTCTCGGGCATGGTCAGGGGGCGGGCGGCCGGTGCCGTCGCCGCAGCGCGCGGCGCAGGCATGCTCGGAAGCGCCGGCGTGGTCATCGGCGCGACATAGCCGCGAAAACTCTCACGCTGAATCGACCGCTCCTGCGGCCCGGCAAAGTGCGCCTGCGCAGCGCCGCTGCGGAAAGGCACACCGCCGCGTCGTTGCGGATCGTAATGCCAAGGCCCAGGACGCAGCGGCAGCACGGGACCCCCTACAGCGAAACTTCCACCGCCGCCAATGTTCAGGCGGTGATGATTCCAGTCCCAGTGGTTCCACCCCCAAAGCGGAGCGACGATGGTAAATCCCACAAAGCTGCCCAGTGGGAAACCCGCAAAGTCAAAGTAGTAAGGAAGGTAATCCGGATAGGGCCAGTCACCATAGACCAAGTCCGGGTCGTAGACCGGCACGTACACGGTGTCGGGCATCGCGGGCGCGATCTCGATACCCTGGTCGCTGGCAACCACCGTTTGCTGCGGTGTGGAGTTGAGGGTACGCGCCGCGAGCGCGCGGCTACGCAACTGCTGGATGTGATCCATCACCTCGGCCTGTTGCATCAGGAACGCTTCGCCCAGTTCTTCGGTCCACTGCAGGTTGTTGTCGAGAATGCTCAGAACCTGGGGAAAGGCCACAAGCGCTTTGACGCTTGCGTCCCAGGACTGCTGCTGCAGGGCCTGCGCGAGTTCCGTGCCGTGCAAGTTTGTATTGGCAGGGTTTTGCAGCCAGCGGTCGGCTTCGACGATCTCCAAAGGATAGGTCGCGGCCATGAGGATCTGCCCGAGCAGATCGTCGGGGTACAAGGCGATGGGCGCCAGCATCTGGTCGAGTTGCGCCGACGAATACACCGGTGGGGCTTGCGCGACGGGTGCCGCAGCGTCCTGTGCCTGCACAGCCAACGCAACGCCAAGCACCAAAACCAGGCCCAAGCCACGGCGCAAGGCAGCACGCGCGAGGCCGCGCCCATGAGCCGCGATGCCGTGCGCCGCAAAGCGCAGTCCGTCGCGCATATCGTGCCAGCACAATTTCCGTGATTCCAAAGTCCGCGCCGGCACCCCAACGCCCGCGCCACGCCGACCCCTGCGTGCGCATTGTGCTCCATCTTGCGGAGCCGTGCAGCCCAACCGGGATCGGCGGGCGCGCGCCGCGCGTTGGGACACGCAAGGCAGCCGCGCCGATCGTGGCTAGAATGCCCGGCCGTGCCATCGACGGAAATTATTTGAAACCTCTCGTTCGCTTTGCCGGCGCCGCGCTTGCGCGATTTGCTCAGGCGCGCAGCGAAATCGCCTGGGTTTTGGCCGGCCAGGTGCTGTCCTTCGCGGGCGGTTTCTTCGCCATCAAGCTGCTCACGGTTTTACTCGGGCCCCAGGGCTACGGGCGCTTTGCGCTCGGTCTGACGCTGGCCGGTCTTTGCAACATGTTCGTCTACGGGCCACTTTCGCAGGCGCTGCTGCGCTTTTACTCCATTTGCCGAGAGCGCGGCGAAATCGCGGCTTACTTTACGGTGGCCGACAATCTGTATGCCGTGATCGGCGCGGGCTTCGTCGCGCTAGCTGCCGCGGCCGGCGTCGGCGTCCGGCTGGCTTTGGATGCAAGCTGGGCGCAACTCGTCTTGGCCGCGCTCGCCGTGGGCGTGATCGCCGGAACCAACGGGTATCTGATCACGGTCCTGAGCGCGCAGCGAATGCGTCGCGCCGTGGCGCTGCTCCAGGCATTGGACGCATGGCTCAAACCGCTCGTTGCTTTTGTCGTGCTCCGGTTGGAGGGCCCCGACCCGAGCCTCGCTTTACTGGCATTTTTCTTGGGCACACTCGCCGTAACGGTCGTGCAGTGGCTGCGCCAAGGCGGCTTTCGGCCCCCGTCGACCAGTGCTGTAAGCGCGCAAGCACGGCGCCGGCTTCGCGGCGAGCTGCTTGGCTACGGCGCTTCGCTGGGAGTGTTTTCCTTCTTCGGGGCGATCAGTGCGTACTCCGACCGCTGGATTGCCTTGGGGCTGGCCGGCGAACACGACCTGGGCGTGTATGCCGCCATGTACCAGATTGCCAACGTTCCCTTCGTCGTGCTGCTTGGCGTCGTCACGCAACTTATAACACCCGCGCTTTATGACCGCGCGGGCGAAGCCACGGCGGCGCAGGCTTTGGAGCGCAGCGATCGACTGTTAAACCACACGATCGCCGCATCCGCGATCCTGATGGCGGCGTTCGTGTTCGCCGCGTGGGCATTGGCGCGGCCTGCCTTGTTGTTGCTCACCACTGCGCAGTTCGCCCAGCGCTCGGAACTGTTGGCTCCCATCGTCTTGGCGCTGGCGATCTTTCAGCTCGGCCAGCTCTATACCTTGCGAGGGATGTATCACAATCGGCCGTCCATTTACTTTTGGGCCAAGGCCTTGCAGGCGCTCGCGTTGGTGGGATGCGGTCTGGTATGTACGCGCCTCTACGGCCTCGTCGGGCTGGTCATTGCACTCACGGTTTCCTCCGTGCTGTACCTCGGCGCCGTGCTGTTTGCAAACCGGCGTCTGTCGGCCGCCGACCCGCTCGCAGACACGCCACCGCTTTCCGTCGCCGAGTGACGCGGGGCAGTGCCCGCTCGCTTGCGCCGTACGCCCGAGTTATCGACTCTCCGCAAGCTTGCGCGCCACGAAGATGTCGTGCTCGATGTGCCATTTGAATCCGTTACGGCGCGCCCAGTCGACCAGAAAATCCAAATTCGGATAGTGTGCGAACTCCTTGACGCTCGGATCGAAACATCGTACGTCATCAATGAGCACGACAATATTTCGATACCGCTGCCGTTGGGCCTCGATGCAGGACAGCTCCGCCACGATGGGCGTGTCGACTTTGCCCTGGTAGGTCATGCCGGCCGAATAATGGCCGTCGAGCCAGAAGTTGACGTCGCCCGAGAGCGTCGGCAGCAGTTTGGGCAGTTGTTCCTCGCTTGTGCCGGCAAGGATGCGCACATGGGGCACCGTCCGGAATCGTTCCGCTGCCTGCCGGTAGAGCAGCGGCGCGGGCTCGATGCTATAGACTTGCCGCGCGTGTCGCGATAGCAGGTCGGTCGTGTCGCCGAGATAGGTGCCCGTTTCGACCCAGATCGCATCGGCAGTGCCGTTGCGCAGGAGCACCTCGGCTTTGACATAGGCGGGGCTGGGCGGCGCGTAGCGGCGCTTCTTCCACTCACGTGTTGCGAGCAGCCGTGCGCGCAACCGATTCGACCATCGAGAAATGTACAGGCGTAGGGTGGAAACCGACATCGTCTTTTTTGGCGGGCGCTGTTGCACTGGCGCCATAGTACCGGGGCGCGGCGCCGCCTTGCGTGAGCCGTGGTCCGCTCGGCTCGATGCCACCCGGCAGTGGAGCGGCGCTTGATGCGGCTGTTGCGGCGGATCCGGACCGCCTGGCGGCTGTATGTGCTGCGCGATCCGGTGCTGCGCGAGGCAATGCGCTGGCGGCGTGAACAAGGTGACGGACGGCTGCGCCTGGACTACCCGCTCGACCGCGACAGCATCGTGTTTGACGTCGGAGGCTACCATGGCGATTTTGCTGCGCAGATCCAGCAACGCTATGGCTGCCGCGTCTTTGTCTTTGAGCCGGTTCGAAAATTCTTTGACCATTGCGTGCAGCGCTTCATTGACCTCCCCCAGGTTCGTTGCTTCAACTACGGTCTGTCGGCCGTGGCCGGACGCTTCGCAATCACCCAGGAGGCCGATGGTTCGTCCCTGACCAAAGCCTCGCAATCCGGGCCGCATGAGTGGGTCGAAGTTCGACGCTTCGCCGATGTCGTCGAGGAATTGGGTTTGGCGCGCATCGATCTGCTCAAATTAAACATCGAGGGCGGCGAATTCGATGTGTTGCCACACCTCATCGATAGCGGGCTGATGCAGCGCGTGCGCTTCCTGCAGGTGCAGTTCCACAACTTCGTACCGGATGCCGTCAACCGACGTGAGCGCATCCGCGAACGGCTGCGACATACGCACGATGAGATGTGGAACTATCCCTTTGTGTGGGAATCCTGGCGCATCCGGAACTGACGCGCGGCGCTCGACACGGTCCTGAAGGCACGTCCCAAACCTCTCGGACGTGAGACTAATTTTTGCGTGCGCCGAGACCCCGGGCCGCGCGCAGCAGCCCAAATGCAAGCTTTTGCAGCAGGGTGTAGTCCGTCGGCAGTGCGCGCAGAAACCGCGGAAGTTGCTGAAAGGCGCTGAGGCTCGGATTCATGCCATGCCAAGGCATCGGCACGTGCGTCTTGTTGGACAGGATCGTCCCGTCATAGCCGGCAAACACAAAGGCCTTGTATTGCGCGTCGTCGCGCACCGCCTCCAGAGGCGCACGCTGCGGACCCGCGACCAGATCGTGCAGTTCTTCGCGAACGAAAATCAGGTTGGTCAAGGTGGCCGCGACCAGGCAATAGCCCTTCTCCGATGCGAGGCGATTCAACGACTTGGCGCCTGCGCCCTGCTTGACTTTGAAATCCTTGGGCTGCACGAACTCCACTTCGTTGGGGACCGTCGGGTTGTATTCGATGCAGACGATCTTGGGTCGGTACTGTTGCAAGGACTCGAAAACGAAATAGTCGCAGCCGTCGATGTCAATCGACAGAAGTTCGAAGTCCCGCGGAATAGGGGTTGAGGCAAGAATGTGGTCTAAGCTCGAAGCTCCCTCAAAGCCGACGTATTGGCAGATCTTGTAGACATCCGGCCGAGGGATATTGCGGCAGAGGGTCTCAAACTTGTCCCGATCGGCCTCGATCAAGACAGCCTTGTAGCCCTTTGCGCTGATTAGCTGGTAGGTATTGGACAGATGTATGCCATCCCAGGCACCGAACTCGACGCACCATTTGTCCCGGGGCAAGACCGCGGCCAGCCGTTCGAGGATCTCCTCGAGGATGCCGTCCTCCCCGTTTTGCGAGTACACGTTGCGGGCGAAGTCGGCAAGGGGCGATTGGGTGGTCATTCGTTTGGACCTCTTGGCTTGTTCCGTATCGACGCCCGCGCACCGTGAGGATCACCGCGCGTGCCCCTCCCCCGGTACACGGCCGCAGGGGACAAGCGACGCCACCACCGCCTTCTCCGGTGATCTTGTTCGGTCGGCCCGTTTGCGCGCCCAACCGCGGTGCTTCGCGAAGCTGTTTTGCGCTGACCCTAAGAATGCCATAACGCCGATTCACGGAACGGCGGTGAAGCCGCCCACCACGATTGGATGGTCACAGGGCGACTGCGACGGCGCCGTGAGCCCAGCGCGGCACAGCCGTGCGCAGCCGACCTGGCCTCACAGCAGGTAGGCATCGCGAAAGGTTCGTGCGACCAGGGCGCCCACAACAGCCACAAAAGCCCAGCGGATGAGGCGATTGCCATAGCGCAGCGCAATGCGGCTGCCCAGCTGGCCGCCGAGAAAATTCGCAGCGGCCATGCCCGCCCCCACCTTCCACAGAATCAGGCCATTGGCCGCAAAAATGGCAATGGCGGCCAGGTTGGACGCGACGTTTGCGAGCTTCGCTGGCGTGGCCGCATTCAAAAAGTCGAAACCCAAAGCGCGCACGAAAATAAGCTTGTAGAACGTCCCTGCGCCGGGTCCGAAAAAACCGTCGTAAAAACCCACCACAGCGGCACCGCCGGAGCCCACGGCCGCCTCCTTGTGCCTGCCATAGCGCGGCTCGTGGACAAGTCCCAAGTCGCTCACTGCCGTGTAGAGCAGCAGCGCGAGCAATAAAAAGGGGAGCGCTTTGCGCAGGGGATCGGCGGGAACGCGCGAGACGGCGTACGCCCCGAGTAAGGAAGCGAGAAATGCCGCTATCACCACCGGCGCAACGGTAGTCCAACGCGGAGCGCTCACGCGCGCGTATTGCAATGCCGCTCCCGTGGTGCCGACGGATGAGGCGAGCTTGTTGGTGCCCAGCAGTAGCGCGGGGGGCAGCGTTGGGTACAGTGCAAGGAGCGCGGGCAGTTGCACCATGCCGCCTCCGCCCATCACGGCGTCCACAAACCCGGCACAAAACGCAGCCGCACCGAGTTCGATCCAAGGACTCATGCCTTCGGCCTCCACGCGCGGCCGCGCTTCATCTGCCTGCGCTGTCGGTCGCCGGCGATTCGGCGCGACCACGGCATCCATCGGATGCTCGCGCGCCGACGGCTCCTGCGTCAATGCCTCGGGCAATACGCGGCAACTACGGCTTGAATCGGCGCTTTCTTGTGGGAAGCGCAGTACGACTCCCGGCGGTTGAGGACCCTTCCTCAGGGACGGGCGCGCCGCGGATGCACTTTTTTTTGCAAGTTCGGCGTGGCGCTTGGCCGCGCAATAGCGGGGCTTGCCATCGGTACAGCGCCGGGCAAGTTCGTTGCCGCAGAAGTGGGGTGGGGCGGCGCCATCCGGCTCGCAGACGGCGCGCGGCCGCGGTCGATACCGCGGCCGCCGAGGCTTACGGAGAGGCTTAGATCGCGCGGATTTGCGTCGCTTGGGGACCCTTGGCCCCCTGCACTACGACAAACTCAACGCGTTGACTCTCCTGCAAGGAGCGAAAACCGTCTCCTTTAATTTCCGAGAAATGCGCAAACAGATCCTTGCCGCCGTCGTCGGGCGTGATGAAACCAAAGCCTTTTGCATCGTTGAACCACTTAACGGTCCCAGTTGCCATGAAAACTCCCTAATAACAAATGACGAGAAAAAATGCGCCGGGCATCGCACGGCGTGCAAACGATCAAGCAGCGCAAGCTAGGTAAACCGCAGGAACGCGAGCGAGGCGACCAGCTGGAAGGACCGGGGGCAAACGAGACTCAAACGAAAGCGGTCGACATGATACCGCAAACGGGGAACCTCCGCAGATGATAAATTGTACGGTTCGGGCTCCACGCGACAAGACGGATGCTGATCGTGATCACTCGACTTGCCATAGTCTCAATCCTCACTTGCCTGGTACTAAGCAGCTGCATCGGCAACTCCGGCAGTCCGGCAGATCCGCCGACGAACGTGCAGGCGTTTCCGGGTGACGGCAACATCACGGTGACCTGGGACGACAATCCCTCGGTCCAATACTGGGTCTTCTACGCCCAGGACCCGACGCTCTCGACAACGAACTGGACCAATTTGCTAAGTGCCAACGCCATCGTCAACACAAGTTCGCCGATGACCTTGTGCAACTTGATCAATAATCCGTACCCCACCTCGCTCTTTCCACAGTACTTTTTTACGATTAACGGACGTACCGGGACCTCGCCCGGCGGAGCTGGCAGTCCGTTGGTCAGCACCTCGCCGCGGCCCGCGGGCGGCCCACAAGCGCCCTGGGTTCTAGGCACGCCGATCCCGGTATCCGTAGCGGGCCTCGGCTACGGAATTCTTACCCCTTGCGGCTGGTCCGGTCGGCCGCCATCAGGAATCTACGTGGCCGTGGGTCCGGCTGGAGCGGTCTACAGCAGCTATCTGGCTCCAACCGTAGCCGGAGCGCTCGCGGCTTCTAACGGCAACAACGCCATGACGTGGACGGCAGGCAATCTTCCGCCCGGCTTCAATCAGGACCTTTCAGCCGTAGCCGCCTACTCGGGACCTATCAATCCGGCCGCACCGAATTTGATTTTCGTGGCGGTGGGCAAGAACGGCACGATTTTGCGCAGCACCGACGGCCAGAATTGGGCGCAAATCTCCGGCGTGCCCACAACCAATAACCTCAACGCGGTCGCGTTCGCCGGCTCGGCCTTCATTGCCGTGGGTGACGGCGGTGTCGTGCTCACCAGCTCCAACGGGTTGACCTGGACGCAAAGCCTCGGGCCTGCCGTGATCTCGTCGAACAATCTCAACGCGATTCACTGTACCGGCGGCTACTGTCTCGCCGTGGGTGCGGGCGGAACCACGTTATGGACGACGAGCTCGGGTGCGAGCTGGGTTCTGTATCCGCAGGGGCTGAACGACTGGATCACGGTGGCCTACGGCAACAACGATGCCAATGCCAACCCCCCCGTGGTGACGCAAATCGGCGAAGTGCTGACCATCAACCGCCCTGCGCAATACATCAGTACCTGGGTGATCGCCGATGCCAATGGCAACTACGCGTACACGACTTCGCCCGGAACCTGGATCAGCGGCAATGCACCCATTGCCACCTCGGTCGTCGCAATGGATTACACGACGCGGTTCGTTGCCCTCGATGCCGCAGGCAACACCTATGCAAGCCAAAACGCGACGAGCTGGGCCCTCGTGGGTTCTTCGGGTCTTACCGCTCCAACGGCCATCTTCAGCAACGGTCAGGGATTCGTTGCGCTGGATTCTTCGGGTGCGAACGCATCGTCGTTTTAGTAAAGAGCGCAAGCGCGGGCGCCGGCGCCTGTTCCAGAGCGCTGCTGGCCAACAATGAGTCTGGCGCAGCGGTCGGCGAAACCGCGGCGTCCCAAATCGAGGCTCCGCGCGAGGCTCGTGCCGACCTGGCGCAACTTCAGGCGATGCCGCTGCTTGCAAGAGGCGGCCGTGCCGCCGGCAGCGACCGTATTTCGATCCAAGCGAAATATGGCAGATGATAATAGTTCTCAGTTGAAATCCGATCGAAAGCGCGCCGCGCTCACCGTCCGAGGCTCGCGAGTGCTGTTGCGGGGAGGCGAGAGCGGCCCCGTCCTGCAACATGACGGGGCCTGTGGTCTGGTTACAATTGCGAAGCTGGGCGCGGTGCGCCCACAGTCTCGCTAACTGGGGCGTCGGCCAACCCCGAAAAACGCCGTCAAATCGATGCAGTTGTTGGCTCTCGGTCTGAACCACCAAACCGCGCCCCTGGCGTTGCGCGAACGCGTCACCTTCTTGCCAGAGGAGGTGCGAGGTGCCATTGCGCGGTTGCGCGCACGGTTCGTCCAGTCCGACGCGGGCTCGTTGAGCGAAGCAGCAATCGTTTCGACCTGCAATCGAACGGAACTGTATTGTGCCGTGACCGAACCCGAGCGGGCAGCGCCGACCCTGGCGCAGTTTGTCGCTCAAGAAAAGGGCATCGGCCCGGCGGACCTGGCGCGGGTTTCCTACACGCTGCCCAAGGGTGACGCCGTGCGCCACGTCTTTCGCGTCGCGAGCGGGCTCGATTCCATGGTCTTGGGCGAACCCCAAATTCTCGGGCAGATGAAGCAGGCCGAACGGCTAGCCCGGGAAGCCGGGGGGCTGGGACTGCTGCTCAATCACCTGTTTCAGCGCACGTTCGCTGTGGCCAAGGAGGTGCGCAGTTCTACCGAAATCGGCGTGCATTCCGTCTCGATGGCCGCGGCCGCGGTCAAATTGGCCGAGCGCATCTTCGGCGACCTTGAAGATTGCCACTTGCTGCTGGTTGGCGCCGGCGAGATGATCGAGTTATGCGCGACGCATTTTGCGGCGCGCCGACCCAAGTCGATCACCGTAGCCAATCGCACGGTCGAGCGCGCGCACGGCCTGGCGACGCGCTTTCACGGCCGCTCCCTGCCTTTGTCCGAACTTCCCGATAGCTTGGCGCGCTACGACGTCGTCGTCTCCTGCACCGCGAGTTCGCTGCCCATCATCGGTTTGGGCATGGTCGAGCGAGCGGTGCGCGCGCGGCGTCATCGGCCCATGGTCGTCGTGGACCTTGCCGTGCCCCGAGATGTGGAACCCGAGGTCTCCCGCCTCGACGACGTGTTTGTCTACACGATCGACGACCTGGGCCACATGGTGCAGACGGGGCACGAGTCGCGGCAAGCCGCAGTGGCGCAAGCCGAAGCCATCATCGAATCGCGGGTACGTGACTTTGAGAGCTGGCTGGCAGGACGCGCCACGGTGCCGCTCATTCGCGACATTCGCCAGCGGGCCGAAGACATGCGCCGCTACGAGATGGAGCGCGCCCGCCGCCTGCTAGCGCGCGGCGAATCGCCTGACGCGGTTCTCGAGAAGCTCTCACAGTCGCTCACGAACAAATTTTTGCACGCACCGATCTCGGTTCTGAACGATGCTGCAGCCGCCCCTGACGAAGAGCGCCAGCGCCAGCTCGAGCTGGTGGCGCGCTTTTACCGCTCTCACCCGCAACCAGGTGGGCGCTAGACGCACCCTGACCCACAGATGAAGGAATCCATGCGGGCCAAGTTGGCCCAGTTGGTGCAGCGCTTGGGGGAAATCGACGCCGCGCTGTCGCAAGAGGGCGCGACGGCGGACCTCGACCAGTTCCGACGCCTGTCGCGCGAACGCGCAGAAATCGAACCGCTGGTCAGTGGCTTTAACGAGTATTTGCTTGCCACGCGGGAGCTGGCCAACGCCCAGCAGATGCTGGCCGACCCCGAGGTGCGGTCGCTGGCGGAAGAAGAGGAGGCACTGGCGCGCAAACGCATCGCGGAGCTCGAAGAGCAGCTGCAGCGCCTGCTGCTGCCCACGGACCCCAACGATGAGCGCAACATATTCCTTGAAATTCGCGCCGGGACGGGCGGCGAAGAATCGGCGCTGTTTGCGGCGGGCTTGCTGCGCATGTACATGCGGTATGCCGAACGCAAGGGCTGGCAAACCGAAATGATTTCGGAGAGCGGCTCCGACTTGGGCGGCTACAAAGAAGTCATCGTGCGCATCATTGGCCGCGGCGCCTATAGTCAGCTGAAATTCGAATCCGGGGTGCACCGCGTGCAGCGCGTCCCGGAGACGGAGGCGCAGGGACGGATCCACACCTCGGCCTGCACGGTTGCGGTGCTGCCCGAGGTCGACGAAATCAACGACGTGCGCATCGATCCCAGCGAGATCCGCGTCGACGTGTTCCGTTCCTCCGGGGCCGGCGGGCAGCACGTAAACAAGACCGAGAGCGCGGTGCGCATCACCCATCTGGCCAGCGGTATCGTGGTGGAATGCCAAGATGACCGTTCGCAGCACAAGAACAAGGAGCGCGCCCTCAAGGTGCTGGCGGCTCGCCTGAAGGACGCCCAAATGCGCGCCCAGCAACAGCAGCAGGCTTCAGCCCGGCGTTTGCTGGTGGGTAGCGGCGATCGCTCGGAGCGCATCCGCACGTATAACTTTCCGCAGGGGCGTGTGACCGACCACCGCATCAATCTCACGCTCTACAAGATCGATCAGATCATGGACGGTGACTTGGACGAATTGACTCGGGCGCTGAGCGCCGAGCATCAGGCCGAGCTTTTGGCCTCGCTCGCGGAGACGGCCTAATTGGCGCACGCACTCTTGTGTCCAAGCGACGTGCAGCGCGCGCAGGCATTGCTGCGCGGCTGCGCCCTGCCTTTGCCGGAGGCGCGATCGCTGCTCGCCTACAGCCTGGGCGTTCGGCGCGAACACCTCATCGCGCACCCTGAGGAGCCGGTTGACGAGCAAACCAGGGCGGACTTCGAGCGCCTCGTAGCCGACCGCCAACGGGGCATGCCGATGGCCTATCTGCTCGGGGTCCAGGAGTTCTACGGCCACGGGCTGTGTGTCTCGCCCGAGGTTCTGGTTCCGCGACCCGAGACCGAAGTTCTGGTGCAAACCGGATTGCAACTGCTCTGCGGTCGCGCACAGGCCCGCGTCCTGGAGCTGGGGACCGGCTCGGGTTGCATTGCGGTCGCCTTAGCGCTTGCGCGGCCGGACCTTTGGATCGTGGCGACGGACCGTTCAAAAGCCGCACTGCGCGTCGCACGGAAAAACTGCGCCCGCCTCGGTGCGACAGTGCAGCTCGTTGCCGGCAACTGGTATGCACCGATACGGGGGCGCTTTGACCTCATTGTGAGCAATCCGCCGTATGTCAGCGTGGCCGATCCGCACCTTGCGCAGCTGCGATTTGAACCGCGCGCGGCGCTCACGGACGAGGACGACGGTTTATCCGCGCTGCGAACCGTCATCGCGGGGGCACCGACACGCCTGGCAGCAGGCGGCCATCTGCTTGTTGAGCATGGCTACGATCAAGGCGCGGCGGTGCGCGGCATCATGCGGCAGCACGGTCTTGCGCGCGTGGTCACACTGCGCGATCTCTCCGGGCAAGAGCGCGCCGGACTGGGTCAAAGAGCCCGCTAGAAGGTGCGGTGCCACGTGCGGGCGGAGACACTGCCCGCTTGAGAACAGGAGCGCGCCCGGGAGGGTGAGAAAACACCTCCATACTCTCCCGTCCCGCCTTCGCAACACGGGCTCGCGGAGGCAGGCAGCCGGCGGACTTGTAAACCACGCAGCAATCCGGACTAATCGATGTTTCCCGACGACACCGGGGCAAACCGCCGCACCCGGGCAGTCAGCGTCTTGCGACTGCGACCGAGGCGCACCGACCGCTCCGCATTGCATTGTCCAGCCCCTGGGCTGCCCCCGCGCACCGGCGCAGGGCGATCGTTTGACGCCAGCGGATGTCGTTTCTACACTGTGATGTCCCATGGCGCCAATGCGCGCAGCAATGATTTTTTGCCGGAAGTTGAACTCATGGATGCAAAAGAATTTGTTCGCACGACCGTCGCCCAACATCCCGTCGTGTTGTTCATGAAGGGAACGTCGCAGTTTCCGCAGTGCGGTTTCTCGGGCCGAGCTGTGCAGATCCTGAAGTCCTGCGCTGTGAAGAACCTCGTCACCGTCAATGTGCTCGAAGACGAGGAAGTGCGCCAGGCGGTGAAGGATTTCGCCAATTGGCCTACTGTGCCGCAGCTTTACATCAACGGACATTTCATTGGCGGCTCTGACATCATGGCCGAGATGTTCGAAAGCGGCGAGCTTCAGGACCTACTCAAACAAGTGTCGTCGGCTTGAACGTGGCCGGCAACACGCCGCGGCCCCAGCGCCAACGCGTCATCGTTGCAATTACCGGTGCGTCGGGCGCCATCTACGGCACGAGACTGCTCGCCCACCTGCGGGCCAGCGCAAGCGTGGAGACCCACGTCGTGGTCTCCCACGCCGGCGCGCTCAGCGCACACCACGAACTGGGCCTCAAACGCGCAGAAATCGAGCAGATGGCCGATTGCGCCCATGCCGTCACCGACATGGGGGCCAGCATTGCCTCCGGATCGTTCGCGGCAAGCGCGATGGTCGTTGCGCCCTGCTCGGCAAAGACACTGGCGTCCATTGCCAATGGCTACGCGGAGAACCTGGTGGCGCGCGCCGCCGATGTCTGCTTGAAGGAGCGGCGTCGACTCGTGCTGCTTGTGCGCGAGGCGCCGCTGCACCTCGTTCACCTGCGCAACATGGAAGCCGTGACCCTCATGGGCGGCATCATTTTTCCGCCAGCGCCGGCTTTCTACCACCGGCCCGCAACACTCGAACAAGTAGTGGACCAGACCCTTGGCCGGGTGCTTGACTTGTTGGCAATCGAGCACACACTCGCACCACGTTGGGGTGGCATGCAGCCCTAGCGCGCCGTCCTTGTTCGATCCGTCGAAAAGTCGACGCCAATTCGGGGAACTGACCGAGCCAGGGCATTGCGATAGCGTTGCTCGCCCGGTTTCGCCGCGGATACTTGCCGTCGGTGCGCAGCGGCCACCCGGATTGACACGCAATTGATCAGAAGGAAATCGTCGCGCATAGCCCACCGCTGGGGCATTGTCTTTGGCGCGCTGGGCACCGTGCTCGTGGCGCTGCTGTCGGTGCTCTTTCCGCAAATCGGCGCGCTCTGGCAGGTGCTGTCCGTCCTCTCGGTGCTGATCGTCGTGCGCTCCCTATTGGGATATTCGTTCCCGGCACCCCAACGGGCGCAGAGCAAACGCCGGCGCGATGCCGCGGGCTTGCGCTAGCACTGCGGGCGCACCGATCGCTTTGCGCCAGTGCCTGTCCCGGGGCGGTGTCCGAAACACTTTTTCACGAGTCGGTCTGTTTACAAGCAGTTACGCTTGTCGAGCGCCGTTGCGGATCTAATAACGGGTAGCGTTGCCTAATGGTGCGTCGGTCGTAAAGAGCGCACGCGAGCGCGCTCGTGGCGCACGCAATGGATGCCTCGGACCGGTGGATGTGCACTCGATTGCAACGCGCGCGGCCATCGAGGAAGTCGTAAGAAGAGGCAAAGTGCTGATGCGAAGCGCACGCGAGAGCGTAGGCGCGGCTCGACAGGGATCGAATGATGATGTGGAAGGGCGCAGCTCCGGCGGTCGTTCTCCTCGTGGGTGCAGGGCTGCCCCAGGCGCGGCCCTGGGCACTGCAGGAGGAGCATGCGGGCCATGGGGAGGCGCATCACGGGCTCTCGGAATTTCCGCGGTGACATTGCCCACTTTCATGAGCACGACGGGAAGGTCTAGCATGAAGGACCCCGGTATCACGGCGAACCTGCCGGTTTTCTCGGCGGGTGGTCGATTGCATGCGGCATCGGGTCCTTTGCATCCGTTCCAGGGCTACCCTTGGCCCGATCCGTACGTATGCCCGGATCTTCCGGTGACCGCCGTTTCGCCACCGCCAACACCCACTGCCTGGTACTACTGTGTTTGCGCCAAGGGTCACTACCCCTACGTGACCTCGTGTCCGGCAGGCTGGCAGTCGGTAGCGCCAGCGCAGGCCGCGACGCCACGATGAGGGCGCCGCGCGTGAGACAATGTTGTGTTAATGGATGCGTGTTGTGTTAATGGATGCGCTGCAATTTTTCTAGGAGCTCTGTCATGCACCCGCTAAAGTGGGCTACGCCCTTCGCTCTGGGTACTGTGGTCCTGGTCGGATGTACTGTGATGCCGGAGGGACCCAGCGTTCGCGTTATGCCGGCGCCGGGCAAACCCTTCGAGGTATTCGTCGCCGACGATCAGTATTGTCGCAGCTACGCCTCGCAAAGCGCCGGCGGCAATGCGCAACAGGCCGCGAACACCTCCGCGATTGGCTCGGCCGCCGTTGGGACCGCGGTCGGTGCGGCCGCCGGGGCGTTGATTGGCCAAAGCGGCCAAGCCGCTGGCGTGGGCGCTGGTATGGGGCTGTTGGCCGGATCTGCCATTGGCGCAGGCGAGAGTCAGCGAAGCGGCCAGACCTTGCAGCACCGCTACGACATCGCCTACGAGCAGTGTATGTACGCGAAGGGCAACTTGCTGCCCGGCCAGACGATTCCGTACAACACGGCGCATATGCCACCGCCGCCGGGCTACCATCCCCCGCCTTCGGCCTATCCGCAGCCCCCGTCGGGCTATCCGCCACCGCCGCCCTCAGGCTATCCGCCGCCGCCATCGGGCGGGTATTCGCAGCCGCCGTCCGGTTACGCGCCTCCGCCCGCACCTCCGGGCTATCCGCCGGCGCAGTAGCGCTTGCACAGCAGCGCTCCGAGCCGTCGTCTGCGGTCCCCGAAGGTTGGGGTCAGACACGCGCGCCGTCGGTGCCGGCAGAGGGACTCGAACCCCCGACCTTCGGTTTACAAAACCGCTGCTCTACCAGCTGAGCTATGCCGGCCGATCGGAATTCGTTTGCTTCGGGTATCACTTGACCCGGGTGAGGCGGGGTCGGTCTCCCGTGGGTCCCGGAGACGGTTCGGGTGGAGGCTCTCCGGGCTCGCGCGACGGCAATACGCGCAACGGTTTGGCGCCAGTCCCGCTGGGCAGCGGGGCGGGCAGCGCGGCGGGCGGGGCCGCGGGCGCCGGGACTGGTACCTCAAAGGCCATTCCCTGACCCGTCTCTCGCGCGTAGATCGCCCGGATGCATTCCACCGGCACGCGAACGTCGCGGGCGACGCCGCCAAAACGCGCCTGAAATTCGAGAAATTCGTTGCCGATGGTCAAACGGTTGGTCGCCAGCGGTGAGATGTTGAGCACGATCTCGCCGTCCTTAACATACTCGGGAGGTACGAGCACGGTCTCGCCAACCGCTACCGTCACGTAGGGCGTGTATCCGCAGTCGTTGCACCACTCAAACAGCGCGCGGACCAGGTACGGCTTGGCGGAGAGTTCTGGCATCGAAGGCATCGAATCGCGCGAACCGGGCAAGGCCTCAGCGACGCATCACCTTCTCGCTTGGGGTCAGGGCCTCGATGTAGGCGGGGCGGCTGAAGATGCGCTCGGCAAACTTCATCAGCGGCGCCGCGCTCTTAGGCAGTTCGATTTCATAGTGATCCAGACGCCAGAGCAGCGGTGCAATGGCCACGTCAAGCATCGAAAATTCGTCGCCCAGCATGTATTTGCTTTTGAGCAAAATCGGCGCGAGCTGCGTGAGCCGATCGCGGATCTGCACGCGCGCCTTTTCGATCGCTTTCTGGTTGTTGCTGTTTTCCAGGGTCTGCACGTGCACGAACAGTTCTCGCTCAAAGTTAAACAAGAACAGCCGAGCGCGCGCGCGCATCACCGGATCGGCGGGCATAAGCTGCGGATGGGGAAACCGCTCGTCGATATACTCGTTGATGATGTTCGATTCGTACAGCGTAAGTTCGCGCTCGACGAGAATCGGTACCTGCCCGTACGGATTCATGACCGATATTTCCTCGGGCTTGTTGAAAAGATCGACGTCCTTGATCTCAAAGTCCATCCCCTTTTCAAAAAGCACGAGGCGGCAGCGTTGCGAGAACGGGCAGGTCGTACCGGAATACAGCACCATTGTGAGATCGCCTTTTGTGTATCGTCCCGCGCGTCGGCAGGCGGCACTACGGTGAAACTTTGGCCCTGCGGCGGGCACGGCTCCGGGGAGCCTGCTATTCTACTTCAGATGCCGCAAAGGCGGGGTGGGCGGCGCGGGGACCGCGCTCGATTCGCTCGTCTGCGTGCCAGTGAGCGAACAAGCGCGGATATGAGAGCAGTTCTGAGCAGTTGCTGTCAGCCAGCCGTTGGGCTTCCGATTACCTTTTGTCCGGACCGATGATCGACGTGACCCTTTACAAGCGTGGCGCGGACCGCAAGCGCCCGGCGCAGCGGGAGCTCTGATGCTGCGCCGCATCTGGCTGGTTTTCGCCCAGGCCACGACGGTGGGGATGGCGCTGCTGTTTGTCGTCTCCACGCTCAAGCCGCAGTGGATTTCACGCGAGTCCCCGACGCTCAGCGCTGCTACGCAGGCCGCGGTGCCTCCCGCCACCCCGGTTGCGGGAACCTTGATACACCAGGTTCCCGCTGATGAACCGGTGACCCGCGTCAACGCTCTGGGCTCCTACGCCGACGCGGCGATGCGCGCCATGCCCAGCGTGGTGAATGTGTACACCACCAAGCAGATCTCCCGGGGCGGAGCGGACAATCCTTTTGAGCGGCAGTTCGTCGATGAATCGGCCCCCAACGAGGCGCAGAGCGTCGCCCGTCTGGGTTCCGGCGTCATCGTGAGCGCCGACGGCTACGTGCTCACCAACAATCACGTAGTTCAGGCGGCCGACGAGATTGCCGTCGCGCTGGGCGACGGTCGCCGGGTCGAAGCGCGTCTCGTGGGCTCTGATCCGGAGACGGACCTCGCCGTACTGAAGATCGACCTGCCGAATCTGCCGGTCATGGTCTTTGGGCGCTCCGAAACGCTCAAGGTGGGTGATGTCGTGCTCGCCATTGGCAACCCATTTAACGTCGGGCAAACCGTGACCATGGGAATCGTTTCGGCTCTGGGGCGGTCGAATCTGGGCATCAACACTTTCGAGAACTTCATTCAGACCGACGCGGCCATCAACGAGGGCAACTCGGGCGGTGCGCTGGTCGACAGCAACGGCCATCTGGTCGGGATAAACACCGCGATCTTCTCCTCGCGCATGGGTGGGTCGATCGGCATCGGTTTTGCGATCCCGACAACCATCGTCACCCAGGTCATGAACCAGATCGTGCAAAACGGCCGGGTCAAACGCGGCTACTTTGGGATCGAACTCTCCGACATCACCCCGGAGCTCGTCGATGCTC
>DASPPB010000056.1:0-15846 GCA_035625725.1 Burkholderiaceae bacterium | reverse complement strand
AAAAGCACGGGTTGAGCCGATGAACGGATCGCGAAAAGACGGGCCTCGTTGCGATCCATGCAACAGTGCGGGCAGTAGCGCAACGACACCGTCGTTTGACGGCACCGATGATCGAAAGCCTTGAAACGGTTGCCGGGTTTGTGTGATGGATCCGTCGCTGCAACCTGCAATCCGCCGCTTCGCAACGAGCGGAAAGTGACGCGCGACTCTTCGCTCGCTGCGGTGCCTGAGAGCAGGTGTGCGCGCGCCTCGCAATGCAAGCGCCAGTGCCCGCAAGCGCGCCGCAATACCTGCTGCGCGATCATGGGCTGCTTGGCTGCGCAAAACAAAATTCGTCTCGTGCCGGCGCCCGCTCGGCTGCTGACACGCGCGCACCATTAGCGGGACGGATACGAGTGCAAAACGCCGCCACAGGGCGCCCACGGCTGTCGCGGCACTGCGGCATGATTCGCATCGTCCACGGCTGCGCGGAAGCAGGTATCGCACGAACGGATCGACCTGAAACTCGAACCGGTGCGTGTGTCCGGGGCGGCAGCGGTAAGCGTCTGTAAATTGTGTTTCTCCACGAGAGGCGTCGAAACCGGTGGCGCAGCCCAATGAAAACCGAGGGAGCAAGGCAATGACCCGGCGGTCGAGCGCAGAAACAAAAACCGCAGGCCACAGCCTGCGCGGCGGCTAGCATGAACCGCCCTCAACTGGGAGTTCGATGATGAGACTTAGGCAAGTTGGCAGCGCTTCGTTGCTTGGCCTGATCGCGATCGCAGGCATCGCGCGGGCCGCTGATCCAGCGATCTCTGGAGGCAATCAAGACGCGAATTTCCCTCGCGCGCAGATTTCCTCCTTCGAACTGGCCCAGGCGCAGCAGGAAGGCGGCCAGCCACCGGGTGGGCCTGGCGAGGGGCAACGCGGCCGCCACGGGCCACCGCCGCAGGCCGTGGCTGCATGCAATGGCAAAGCCAGTGGAGAGCCCTGCAGTTTCGTCGACCGCCACAATGAGACGCGAACCGGAACGTGCTTTGCGCCTCCCCCAGGCGCCTCGTCCAATTCCGGTGCTCCGGCACCCAGCCACCCGCTCGCCTGCCGCCCCGCGCATCCCCGTGCCGACAAGCCCGAGAACTAGGCGCGCGACAGCGACGGCCGCTCGCTAGCCGTGCGTCGCGGCGAAGTCCTCGAGAAACTGCGCCAGCTCGGTTGCTGATGCAAGTGGAACCGCGTTGTACAGTGAAGCGCGGACGCCGCCCAACGACCGGTGGCCGGCAAGCCCGGTAAACCCTGCTGCCGCGGCCTGCTCGAGAAACAACGAATCGAGTCGGGTGTCACGAAACCGAAAACTCACATTCATGCTGGAGCGAAAAGCCGTGTGCGCGTGCGGCTCTATGAGCCCCGCGTAGCGGTCGATCGCCCGGTACAGACGCTCGGCCTTGGCGCGGTTGATCTGCTCCATCTGGCGCAGCCCGCCAACGACATCGCGCAGCCAGCGGGTCACCAGCGTAAGCACATAGATCCCAAACACCGGCGGCGTGTTGTAGTTGGAACCACAGCGCACGTGGGTCCGAAAGTCCAGCATGGGCGCTATTCCCGTCGGGACTCGATCCAACAGCGCTTTATCCACCAGGCACAGCGTCACTCCCGCCGGACCCAGGTTTTTCTGGGCGTGCGCATACACCATAGCGTGCGCGCCCACGTCGATCGGGCGGGAGAGCAGGTCCGAGGACATGTCGGCGATCAAGGGCAAGGATGGCAAAACGGGCAATTGCTGCATTTGCAGTCCTTCGACCGTTTCGTTGGACACGTAATGCAGGTACGCCGCCTCGCAAGGAATCATCGTGGCCAGCTCGCCAGCCAGCGGCATCTCGCGGTAGCCCGAAAGCGAGCCGTCCCATGCGATTCGCAGCGCGCGGACGCAGCGCGCCTCTTCGATCGCCTTCGAGCTCCAGTGGCCGGAGCGCACGTACAGGGGTTCGGGCAACCCCTGTGGCGCGAAATTCATCGGAACCATCGAAAACTGCAAGCTGCTGCCGCCTTGCAGGAACAGCACGGCATGGCTTTCGGGAATCGCAAGCAACCCGCGCAGATTGCGTTCAGCCTCTTCGAGCAGTTGCTCGAACCAACGGCTGCGATGGCTCATCCCGAGCACCGAGAGCCCGGTCTCGGGCAAAGCAATGATCGCCTGTTGTGCCGCTTCAAGCACCTGGGAGGGCAGTGCACCGGGCCCGGCGGAGAAGTTGCGCTCGTTGGCGGGGAGCCGACTGCCGCGCGCCGCCACGAGCGGGGCGCGCCCGGCTCGCACGCGTGCGAGCAGCATGCGGCGCACTGCCGCGTCGATGCGCGCCACCGCCGCACGGCGGTAGTCCCAACAGGCATCGGCCGGCGGGGTGGGCACGATCATCGTGGCATTGGCCTCGAACAGCGCCACATTGCCCTCGGCGGTGATGCCAAAATCGATCCCGCCATAGTCCAGGCACAGGCATTGGCTGATACGTTGCAGTGCTGCAAAAACGCGTTGGCCAAGCACGCCGGTCATGTCGGACAAGAACCGCTCGTCCTCGGCACGATGGGCAGCGCTGTGTGTCATGTCGGCGCTGAAGTAATGCAGCTTCCATTGATGGCCCACCGCAACGTGCAGCGGATGGAGTTCGCCATCGACGATCATCACCCGATATTTGCGGGTCTTGCCATCGGCGCTCCGGGTATCGAGGTACTCGACGGCAATCAACTCCTCCCCCGGCAGCCGATCCAGCGCCGCCGGCAGGGCGCGCGCATCTTCAATGCGCTCGAAGTAATCGCCGCCATGAAAGCCTGGCGCGCGCAGCAGCAGGGGAAAATGAAGCCCTCGCTCGCCCAGAACGACGCTCGCGTCGGGCCCGGCCAGCGCGGTACGCGGCAGCTTGCACGCCCGGGGAACCACCACCGCCTCAAGTTGCCCGAGCCGCTGCCAGTTCTCGCAGCGCCCGGTCCGTGCGACCGCCGAAGGCGGATTGATGACCGGCGCGCCGCTGGCGGAGATGATCGCTTCGGCTTTGCGCAACAGCGGGCTTGCCGCGTCCGCGTCGCCGATCAAATTAAACAGGAGATCGTGCTCGGGCAGCGGTACCGCCGGATCATGGAATTCGGAAACGACCACCCATGAGACAAACGCGCCGCCGTCCAGAAACCGCAACACCGGGGCGTTGGACCGGTCGGTTGCCGCGAGCAAGACGATGCGCGCCAGGGGCGGTCCCTCGCCCTTGTAGGGCTGGCAGATCAGGGTACGGTTGCGAAAACCCTCGAGGCGATGGGCCGCGGCTCTCGCAGGCTCACCGAGCGATTGCAGCACGAAGGACATCGTCGTGTGCGCCAGCTGATCATGGGGCGCAATCTGCAGAGCCCGCTCCAACGCGTCGCGCGCGCCAGCAGGCTCGCCCATCTCATAGAGCAGCAGGCCAAGGGCAGCATGGCTGGGCGCGTGCGACGGGTGCCGACGCACGGCGCGCTCCAAAAGCAAACGGGAGGCCGAAAAGCAGCGCTTTGCAGCCAGGTCACGGCCCAGGTTACTCAGCGCCGCGGCGTGATCCGGGTCCTGCTGCAAGACCTGCAGATAGGTCTGCTGAGACTCGGCTTCGCGACCCAGGTTTTGCAGCGCCTGGGCGCGAAGTACCAGCAAATCCTTGTTATGCGGGTGCTCTGCGAGCGCGGCGTCGATACCTTGCAGGCTCTGCGAGAGCGCCCGCAATGGCTCCCAGGCGCCGGAGCCCGCCCACGCTGGGCCGATTGTCCCCGGCGGGCGCGCGCCCGCATGACGCGCTGCCTGTTCGGCGATCGAAACCATGAGTTTGCTGGTGCGGCCTGTCGCCGTGCGGGTCCCGTTTTGTCCCCTGCATTATCAGGCGGCCCAAAGACAACGATCCGCGGGGAAGCAATCCAAAACGCGGGCAAACCAGGCGGCCGATGGCCGGCGCGCTCGGCCAGCGTCCGAGCCAGCAGCCCGCGGTTTGCTCGTCCGAGCTATTCGATGCCCGGCAAGGAGCCCGCGCGCGATGTCATGCGCTTTGCGTCAGGGCTGCCGGCACGACGAAAAAGACCGCGCCGCGTTCAAAGGTGCGCAAGAGGCCCCAGGGACAAATCGCGCCGCACCGGGCGGCGCTTTGCCGAGCGCCAGGGGGCAAGGACATTGCCTCGGGCACTCGCATTACGAGGTGGCGCGTTCGGCCAGCTTTCGCTCCAGCGCCGCCATTCCGGCGGGAAGGTCCGGGCGAAGACCGTTTGCGTTCAGGCTTACCCCCAGGGCGTGCAAGGTTCGAAACAAGTTGTGCTCCCGGCATTGCTCGCCCATCTGGCCGATGCGCAGGATGTTCAGACCGAAGGAGCCCGAGATTTCGACGCGATGCACCTTGGACATGTGGGAGCGGACCCGATCGGGTGAGACCTGCGGTGGAATGCAGATCCCGACCACGGAATTCAGACGCCATTGCTTGGGGATGAGCAAGGACAGACCGAGGGCCTCGATGCCCTCCTGCAGCGCTTCCGAGCACAGGCGGTGCCGGCGAAACCGCCGAATGAGGGTTTCATCGCACACGAGCCGCAGTGCCTCGTGAAGCGCAAGGATGCCCGAGACCGGCGCCGTGTAGTGATACGAGTTCTGGTTCCAGAATTTGTCCGCGAGTTTGGCGTCCAGGCACCAGTGCGGCAGCACGTCGCGCCGCCGCTCGATGGCGTTCCACGCGTCTTCCGAAAACGCGAGCAACGACACCCCGGGTATCGACGACAGGCCCTTCTGACCGCCCGTGATCACGGCATCGATCTGCCACTCGTCCATCTGCAGCGGCATGGTGCTGAGCGTGCACACCGCATCGACGATCAGAAGGCACCCGTAGGACTTTGCCAGCCTGGCGATTGCGTGCAGATCGGTATTGCACACGGTGTTGGACGTCTCGCCCTGGACGATGGTAAGCACGTCGAATTTGGATGCACGCAGCTGTTTTTCGATGAGCTGCGGGTCGGCGCTCTTGTTCTCGGGCACTTCGAGCATTTGTACCTGGCCGCCCACGCGACGCGCCATCTCGCCCATGCGTTCACTGAAAAAACCGTTGGACACGCAAAGCACCTTGGAGCCGGGTGCAACCAGATTGGTGATGGCCATCTCCATGGCCGCCGAACCGGGCCCCGCAACGCCCAAAACGTGCGGCGAGACCGTCTGGAACACGTAGCGCCCCATGTCCTTGACCTGGGTGATCACCTTGCCCATGGTTTCCCCCAGGTGATTGATCACGATCGAGTTCGCATATGCGACCCGATGGGGAATGGGCACGGGACCCGCCCCCATCATCAGGAGCGGCTCCTCGGGCAGGATGCTTTCCAAGGGGGTGATGTGGGGCGGCGGAAGATTCGTCAAGACGCTGCTCGGGTTCTGTTCGTGGCGAAAAGGGCCGGATGGGCGGCCTCGGCCCTGGCCTCGCCCAATGCCGCGAGCGACGCTTCTCGGGGATGGCCGCGCAATATCCGTTGCCGGCGATCTTACCAACGAACGGGCTATGGGCTCTCGGGTGAGTGTTCGATCCCGGGCGAGCCACCGTGCCCGGGTGGCGAGATGGCCCCGCGCGCGCGGCTGCGACCCGGGGGCGCCGAGTCAACGCACTTGTTCGCGCACCTGGGCGGGAACGTGGAAGCTGACCGGCCGAAAACCGTTTGCCGCCAAGTCGATTTCGTCGCCCGCGGCAAATTTCCACCCCTGTTCCTTGCCGATGATCTGCGTGCCGCTGGGCGCCAGGTCAACGTTCCAGGCGCCGCGCTGGTCGTTGAGGGCGCTGTGCACCGAGACCGCGACGACGAGATCCTTCTCGCCGAAGTTATGCACACGTGCAACGAGCGCGTTGCTCCCCACGGCTCGGCGCACCCATACGCGCACGGGCAAATCGGGCCGGGCGAGCTTGCGCGCGCGCTCGTCGGCCCGCGCGATGAGCTCGCGCTCCTGGGCGCTGGCCTGCTGCGTGAGCTCGCGCTCTTGCTGCTCGACCTGACGTTGGCTTTCGCGCTGTTGCTCTTCGAGCTCGCGTATGCGGTCGTTTTTCGCACTCACGCGCAGCTCGGCGGCCTGGGTGATGGCCGCGATCTTCTCTTCGTACTGCACGTAGGCAGTCAGATAACCCCCGCCGGCACCGGCGCCGAACACGACCGCGGCAAGCATCCCGAGGACGAGCCGTCCGCCGCCCGTGCTCGCGCGCGCCGAGGCGACCCCGCCGGCGGCGCGTTGCTTGGAATGCGAAACCGGGGTGCTCATCGGCATGTGACGTCGCCCGCGCAATTTTCGTTCGAAGACGAAACCCTAACCGGCAAGGACGCAATGGCGTTTTGCAATATGCGACGAAAATTCGGGCAAATTGCACCGATTTGCCCAGCGCACCCATCCCGAACATCGGGCCACCCCTCAAGGCCGAAGGAGCGCTGAAAAGCTGTGCGATCGCGGCGCGCGAAATCTCGCCGCGACCTCGGGTTGCAGTATCCTGCGGGGTTTCGTCGTCCGCGCGAGGCCGCCTCGAGGCACCGGGGTGGGGCGCGCGGCCGTGGCAACGGCCTGGAGAAGCGTCATGATCGTCGTGTGTCTGGACCTGGAGGGCGTGCTTGCGCCCGAGATCTGGGTCGAATTCGCTCGCCAGGTCGGTATCGACGAGCTCAAGCTCACGACACGCGACGAACCGGATTACGACAAGCTCATGCGCCATCGGCTGCGCGTGCTCGAGCGCAACGGCTTTCGCCTCTCGGACATCCAGCGCGTAGTCGACGGCCTGGGTCCGCTGCCCGGGGCCCGGGAATTTCTGAGCGCGCTGCGCACGCAATACCAAGCCGTGATCTTGTCCGATACCTACTACGAATTCGCACTGCCGATCATGCGGCAGCTCGACTGGCCCACCTTGTTTTGCCATCATCTCGAGATGGATGCCGCGGGGCACATCGTCGGCTATCGACTGCGCATGAAGGATCAAAAGCGTGCGGCGGTGGCCGCGCTGCGCGACCTGAATTTCGGCACGATAGCCGTGGGCGACTCCTACAACGACACGGCAATGCTCCAGGAGGCGCACGCGGGTGTTTTCTTTTGCCCGCCCGCGAACATCAAGGAGGAATTTCCCCAGTTCCAGGTGGCGTCGAACTACACCGAACTTCGGCGCGCAATCGATCAGTCCGCGCGGCGAATCTGATTTTCGCCCGCGGGCGCGCCCTGGCGATAGCACGCGCCGGGGTTCTGATGCACATCGGGCATCAGGCGCTCCGCCCGAGCCGCGGGGACTACAATGGCCAAGGTGTTGCCCATGTCGCACGGCTCTCGTGGCCAGTGGGAAGCCAGGGTGGGTCCTTCGGTTTGCCTTTGCGTTTTCCCAGGCGCTGCACGCGTGCGCCGACCATGGCGGGCAATACAGCCTGCGCCTGTCTCGGACGAGGGTGAAGTCCGGCAAAAACCCGGCTGGGCAACGTGCTGCGTGAGCGTTCGTGGCAAAACGACATGGACCGGGCAACGAGAAAGCAGATCACCGTCTGGCTTTGGACGTGCTGCGCCTTGATCTTTTTGATGGTCGTCGTGGGTGGCGTCACGCGGCTCACCCATTCGGGTCTTTCCGTGACCGAGTGGCGGCCGCTCGTAGGCGCCGTCCCGCCACTCGACGAGGCGCAGTGGACCGAACTCTTCCAGAAGTACCAGCAGACCCCCGAATATCAGAAGATCAATCGCGCAATGACGCTCGAAGAGTTTCGGGGCATCTTCTGGTGGGAGTACTTTCACCGGCTGCTGGGGCGGGTCATCGCGCTGGCCTTTCTGTTGCCGTTTCTCTACTTTCTCGCCCGCAAAAAAATCGACCCGCCGCGGGCACGCCATTTTGCGCTTATCTTCGCGTTGGGCGGTCTGCAAGGCGCGCTGGGTTGGCTCCTGGTGCGTAGCGGCCTGATTGACGAGCCGCACGTGAGCCCGTATCGCCTGGCCGCGCACCTGGGCCTCGCATTTGCGATCTATGGCGCGATTTTGCGAACCGCCTTGCAGTTGCGCTCCCCTGGTCTGGCGGCACCCCAAGCCCACTTTCACCGATCGCGGGTTCTCGCCGCGGCACTGGCAGGTCTGATCTTCCTCATGGTGCTCTCCGGCGCCCTGGTCGCCGGCACACGGGCGGGCTTCGTCTATAACACCTTCCCGCTCATGGACGGACGCTGGCTTCCGCCCGACGCGTTTTCGATAGCGCCCTGGTACCGGAATTTCTTCGAAAACGCTGGCACCGTTCAATTCGACCATCGCGTGACCGCGCTCGTACTCGTGATCGCAATTACGAGCTTCTGGTGGCATCTGGTGCGCGGCCGCGCGCCCCGGCGCGTGCGCTGGGCCGGCTCGCTTCTGGTGGCTGCGGCTGCTCTTCAGGTCACTTTGGGGATCACAACGCTCCTTCACCTCGTGCCCCTGCCACTGGCGGCCGCTCATCAGGCCGGTGCTTTGCTGCTGTTCACCGCCGCCGTGTTTTTACATCAGGAGCTCGAGCGCGCGTAGGACAACGGCCTTCCTTTCATCCCCGCGCCGCGCGCGCCCGGTTGCGCCGCGGCTCCGACGGCCGATCGCGGCAAGGCGGCGGTGTTCGCGCGGCTGCGCCCGGGCTGCCAACTTCTGTCGGAGTTCGATGACCGCGCGTTTCGGTTACGGCTTCCGGCCCGCGCGTTTGCGCGAGGGCGCACCCGGTGCGTCTGCTGTAACCGCCTTGCGGTGCCGGACGAATTAACGGGCAGACGGCCGCCACGGCTGCGCAAAGTCGGCTGGCGGGGTCGGAAACGACGTGTGGTCTTCGGGAGGTACCGCCACACGTCACCATCGAAAGCGGCATATTTGCCAAAACCAAAGGGGAAGACCAATGTTGATGCGCCGGATCACCGTAACAACCATGTCTGCTTGTCTGGTGCTTGCCAGTGCGGGAGCACTGGGCCAGTACGGCACGTCCAAGGACTCCATGGCCAACGACAACATGAAAAAAGATTCCATGGCAAGCGACAGCATGAAAAATGACTCGATGTCCAAGGACGGCATGAAGAAGGACTCCATGGCCAAGGACAGCATGTCCAAGGATGGTATGCAAAAAGACACCATGGCCAAAGACGGCATGAAGAAAGACTCGATGTCCAAGGACAGCATGAAGAAGGACACGATGGGCAAAGACGAGATGGCGAAATAGGCGCCGCAAACGCGCGCTCTCCCCGTGGGGCCCTGCGCGCTACCGGTTCCGAAGCGCGTGGGGCGGCCCCCAAAGTCTCGTTTCAAACTTCGCTTTCTCACACTTCTCATCGCGACTATGGCTTCCACAATGGTCCCTGAGGGCTCGACGCCTTCGCGGCGCAGCGCAGATCACGCGGTCGTCCTGTCCCGGGGAGCCGTCGTGCATCCCGCCTGGATTCGGATTACGCATTGGCTCAACGCGCTCGCGGTCCTGGTGCTTATCACCAGCGGCTGGCGTATCTATAACGCCTCTCCCATCTTCGAGTTTCGCTTTCCCAAGTCCATTGTGCTCGGAGGCTGGCTGGGCGGTGCGCTGCTGTGGCACTTTGCCGCGATGTGGCTGCTCGTCGTCAACGCGACGACCTACTTCGTATGGAATCTGCTGAGCGGTCGATGGGCGCGGCGTTTTTTGCCATTGACGCCCCGCCAGGTTCTTCGCGACCTGGGCGCGGCGCTGCGCGGCAGGCTCGAGCACGGCGATCTCGCACAGTACAACGCGGTGCAGAAAGCCGCGTATCTGGCGGCCTGGGCGCTCGTAGTGCTCGTCGTTGTCTCGGGTCTTGCGGTTTGGAAGCCCGTGCAATTGCCCCTGTTGCGCGAGTTGATGGGCGGGTTCGACAATGCTCGCGTCGTTCACTTCGTCGCAATGAGCGGTCTCGCAGCTTTTGTCGCGATCCACGTCGTCATGGTCGTCGTGGTGCCCAAAACCCTGCGTCTGATGATCTTTGGCCGCTAAGCGCGGCGCGTCGAAACGAGGAACTCGCTCATGAGAGGCAACGGCAACACTCCCCACTCGGACCAACGGACGCTCACGCCCGGCGACCAGCGGGAATTGCTCAAGGAGGCCGGGCGGCTCCTCACCCCTTCGGCGCGACGGCTGTTCCTGCGCGGCGGCCTGACCGTGGGTGGCTTGGCCTTGCTCAGCGGCTGCAACGTGGCGGACTCCGACGATGCCGAACGGCTGCTCATGAAAGTCTCGCGCTTCAACGACAAGGTCCAGGCCTGGTTGTTCGATCCGAACAAGATGGCACCCACGTATCCCCCCTCGATGATCACGCGGCCATTTCCATTTAATGCGTACTATGAGGAGGCCAAAGCGCCCGTGATCGACGGCGACGGTTTTTTTCTGCAGGTCAGCGGCCGGGTGGCCAAGCGCGACATCTGGTCGCTTGCGGAGCTGCGGGCCTTGCCCCAGGAAGAACAGATCACGCGCCACATCTGCGTCGAAGGCTGGAGCGCGATCGGTCGCTGGGGCGGCGTGCCGTTTGCGACCTTCTTGCAGCGCATCGGCGCTGACACCACGGCCCGCTATGTCGGTTTTCGCTGTGCCGACGACTACTACACCAGCATCGACATGCCCACCGCGCTGCACCGGCAGACGCTTTTGACTCTGCAGTACGATGGCCAGACGCTGCCGCGCAAGTACGGCTTTCCGATGAAGCTGCGCATTCCGACGAAGCTCGGATACAAAAATCCCAAGCACATCGTCGAAATTTTCGTGACCAACGACTACCCCGGCGGCTACTGGGAGGACCAGGGCTACAACTGGTTCGGCGGCTCCTAGCGCGCCGTCGCCCAAACGGCGCTTGGGGCGCGCGCGCGCGCACCCTCTGCCACGACCGCATCCTGCGGCCGCCCCGTCAATGCCCTTCCTCGACGTCTTGTGTCTCTTGGTCGCAGCACTGGTGGGTTTTGCAGTGCACCGCGCCAGCTTGTGCAACGTGCGGGCCGTTGCCGAGCTGCTCGCGGGCGAGCGCCCGCGGATGCTCGCAAGCCTGTTTGTCGCGGTCTTTTGGTCGGCGACCGTGGCGGGCACGCTGATCGTCGCGCTGCACTGGCCGGTCGCGTCGCTGCCGCAGCGCAGACCCCTCTCGTTCGCGGTGGCCGGCGGTTTCGTCTTCGGGCTTGGCGCCGCGGTCAACGGTGGCTGCTCCCTTTCGACGCTGCAGCGCCTGGCCGACGGCGAGTTGGCGATGCTCGCCACACTGTCAGGGCTTGCGCTAGGCCTGCTGGCGTGGACCGGACTCGAAGCACGGGGTCTGCCCACGGCGCTGGTGGGCATCGCCACACCCTGGGAAGGGATGCCGGCGGCCGCGAAAATCGCTCTTGTCGCTTTTTGGGCCTGGGCGCTGCAAGAAGCGGTGCGGTTGTGGCGCGGAACCCCGCCGCTGGCCTGGTCCGAGCGCTTGCGCGCACCCCAGTACCGCCTGTCCACGGCCGCGGCGCTTCTGGGCATGGGTGGCGCAGTGCTCTACGCCCTGCAAGGAAGCTGGACGTACACGAACGTGCTGCGCAACCAAGTCGCCTGGGCTTTGGGCATGACTCCGTCGATGGCCGGCAAAACGATGCTGGCCGTTGCACTGGTGGGCGGCATGGTGGCCTCGTCCTTGCAACGTCGTTCGTTTGCGCTTCGCGTGCCGCGCCGATCGCAGGCGCTTGCGTGCCTGTCGGGCGGCGTATTGATGGGGTTGGGCGCAGCCCTTCTGCCGGGCGGCAACGACACGTTGCTGCTCACGGCGCTACCCTCCCTGTCCGCATCGGCGTTTGCCAGTTACGCGGCGCTGCTGGCGGGCATCGCAGCCGCACTGTTGCTTGTGCGCACCACAACGCGCCGGGCGGCATCGGCAAATCGGCAATAGCCTGCCCACGCGCGCGCGCCGCCTTGGCTGCGCCTTCAAGCCGCATGTGCGATCGCCCCGATGCGCGGCGAGGCCCGCCGACGGGTCTTCCAGGCGTCGGCCGCACCGGCCGTTGTGTGCCGCCGCAGCGCGATTCGCTGACCGAATTGCGCACGGACCCAACTACGGGTCGCCGTCAGCCTATTGCCTGAAATAACGGCCTGTTGCGCTCCAAATCCGATGCTTGCCCAAGAGCAGTGCGAAGCTGCCGCGCACGGTTGGGCGGGCCTGCGGATTCGCCCGAGCGCCCATCGGGAGTCGGGTGCGCACCCACCCCAAATAAAGGCTTTGGCCTCGCCGATTGTCCCGAAAGTTCACCTGCACGCTGCCGATTTCCTAGCGGAGAGGTGTTCCGCGCCGCCCACCCGATGGCTACGAGCGTATTCGCACGAAATCGAAGCAACCTGCGAACGGCGACGTTTGTCGTCTTGTTGCTGGCATTCGTCACCCTGGCCGTGGGTCAGTGGGTCAGCGCGCTGTGGCTCTACGACGGCAGCTTCGTGGCCGCGGAACGCCGCGATGCGCTGGCGCGCGCGCGGCATGCACAGGCGATCATGCACGACCAGGCGGAATTCCTGAAACGAACCGCCATCGACGACGCTACCTGGGACCAGTCCTACAGCTTCATCCTCGGGCACAACCCTACGCATCCCAAGGTCATGTTCACCGCCGACACCTATCGGCTGTTGCGACTGAGCGCGTTTGCATTCCTCACCTTGAACGGCCGTCTGGTATACGTTCAGCAGTTCGATCACGAGCGCGGTCCCGTGTTTCCGCCCGATCCCCAGCTCGCGCAGGTCCTCTCCCAGCATGGCTCCATCGGCAGGCACCTGCAAACCAAGGGCGACTCGACCGGATTCGTCCAGATCGGCAACAGCATCTGTGCCTGGGGCGCGGGATCGGTCGTGCACTCCGACGGCAGTGGACCGCCCGTCGGATTTCTGGTGCTCATCAGCGCCCTGGACGATGCTTTTCTTGGCGAGTCTGCAGAAACGCTGCAATCGGGCGTGCGACTCGACGTGCGCCCGCTTGCTGCGGGGCAAAGCGCCAAGGTCCACCTGCCGCTCAACTATGAGGACGTGCACTTTTCGCTGCTCGGGGAAACCGAACTTCAGGCGCGCTTTTCGCTCGGAGCGCTCGACGAGGGGCACAGTGTCGATCTCACGGTCACGACGCCGCGCGAGGTGCACGCCACCGCCGCGCGCGCTTCGCAGTATTTTTTGTGGTCGACGCTTGCCTTTGGTACCGTACTGAGCATCCTCGCGCTGCGTTTTGTCGAGCGGCGGCTGCTGCGCCCCATACAGCAGGCAAGCGAGGGTTTGGATCGCATCGGGGCGCAGGGCGACCTCTCGGCGCGTCTTGCGCCCGCTCCGAATCGGGATCAGATCGGCGCGCTCGTTGACGCCGCCAACCAGATGCTGGCCCAGCTGGAGAGCAAGCGCGACGCCGAGGCCGCGCGCGATGCGGCCATCCGGGCGAGCCACTTGAAGTCCGAGTTTCTCGCCTGCATGAGCCACGAGATCCGTACGCCCATGAACGGCGTGCTGGGCATGAACGAGCTGTTGCTTGGCACCGAGCTCACACCGCAGCAGCGTCAGTGGGCAAAAGCGGTGCAGGCCTCGGGGCAGCATTTGCTGGGCGTGATCAACGACGTGCTGGACTTCTCCAAGATCGAGGCCGGCCACATGGAGCTCGAGCGAAACGACTTCGACCTCGTCGACGTGGTCGAAGACGTGCTGGCGATGTTCGCCCAGCCCGCTGAGAGCAAGGGCCTGGAGTTGGCCGCGCAGTTCACGCCGGCCAACGCCCCGCTGGAGCTGCGCGGCGATGCGCTGCGGCTGCGTCAGGTCATCGCCAATCTGGTCAGCAATGCGATCAAATTCACCGAAGCCGGCGAAGTAGTGGTACGCGTTGCCGTGCTCGAACAAACCGATCACGACGTGGGCCTGCGGTTGAGCGTGGAGGACACCGGCATCGGCATCGCTCCCGAAGCGCACGCCAAGATCTTTGAGCAGTTCACCCAAGCCGACGCCACGACAACGCGCCGCTATGGCGGCACCGGACTGGGCCTGGCCATCTGCCAGCGGCTGCTCAAGCTCATGGGCGGCGGCATCCGCGTCGAAAGCGCGCCGCGGAAGGGTTCGCGCTTCATCATCGAGCTGCGTTTGCCCAAGGCCAGTGCACCCGTCGCGCGCCCCGCGCCCCAGGCGCTGGAGGGAGTGCGCGTGCTCGTCGTGGATGACAACCGGGTCAACCGCGAAATTTTGCAGCAGCAACTCGAGAGCTGGCGCATGCGCGTTTCGTGCGCCAGCGGCGGCGAGGAGGCCCTGGAGCTCGTCGGTCGTGCTGTTTCCTCCCAGTCTGCCTTCGAGCTGGCGGTGCTCGACATGCACATGCCCAAGATGGACGGTCTGCAGCTCGCCCGCGCGATTCAGCAGCAGCCAGGCGCGGCGGCAACGCCGATCGTCATCCTCACCTCCACGCACACAAACGTGGAGGAATTGGCCCGTCAGCAAGCTGGCGTGGTGCGCTTTACAAACAAACCGATCCGCCGCACGGATTTGTTGCGCACCGTAAGTGAGGTCCTGAGCGCCAAGACCGGTGCCCCGAAGACTCCGGTGGCAGCAACCCTGCCCACGGCGGCGCCGCTCGCGAGTTCCGTGCTGCTGGTGGAGGACAATCTGATCAATCAGCAAGTCGCCAAGGCCATGCTGGTGAAGCTCGGCTGCGAGGTGACACTGGCGGGCAATGGTGCGCAGGCCCTCGATGCCGTGCGCGCCCGGGCGTTTGACCTGGTCTTCATGGACTGCCAGATGCCCGTGATGGACGGCTATGAGGCCACCGGCGCCATCCGCCAGCTGCCCGATGCGCGCTGCCAAACGCTACCCATCATTGCGCTCACCGCCAACGCGCTGGCGGGCGATCAGCAAAAATGCCGCGATGCCGGGATGAACGACTTTGTCGCAAAACCCTGCACGATGGCGGCACTCAAGGCAGCACTTCAGCGCTGGCTGCCCGCCACGCGCGATGCGGCTGCGGCCGCAGCAAGCGAGCCCGCGGCCGTGCCCCCGCACGCGCCGGCAGCCCCCGCAATCAACGAGACCGTGCTGGGCGCGCTGCGCGAGCTCGACGAGGCGGGAGGCATGGCGCTCGCCCATTCGCTGATACGTTTGTTCCTCGAGACGGCGCCCGCGCAGCTCGCCGAGATCGAATCGGCCGCACGCGCTGGCGACGCCAGGGCGGTGGGTCGACTCGCCCACGTGCTCAAATCGAGCAGCGCCAATCTCGGCGCGCACACGCTCTCGGAGCACTACCGCGAACTGGAGCGGCTCGCATCGGCGGGCAGCATCGAAGCCGACGCAGAACTGCTCGCGCGCACGCGCCACGAACAAGACCGGGCCGGCGCGCACCTGCGCGAACTGCTCGCGGCGGTCGCATGATGGCTGCGCGCGCCCGCATCCTCGTCGTCGACGACGACGCGACGATCCGGACGCTCATGGGCGCTTGCGTGCGCAAAGCGGGATTCGACGTGACCCTGGCCTCGGGCGGCGAGCAGGCGCTGCAACTGTTTCGCGAGCAACCCTTTGACCTGGTCACCCTCGATGAGGAAATGCCGGGCCAGCGCGGTCACGAAATCTGTGCGCAGCTGCGCTCCGAGGCCGGCGATCTGCTGCCGATCGTCATGGTCACGGCCATGGACGACACCAACTCGGTCGAGCAGGCGTACCAGTGCGGTGCGACGGACTTCATCCCCAAGCCGATCAATTGGGCGCTTCTGGGACATCGAATCCGCTATCTTTTGCGATCTTTTGCCGCGCAGCGTGATTTGCGCGTGGCCGATGCGCGCAATGCGGCGATGCTCAGTGCGATGCCCGACACGCTGCTGCGCATTGACGAGGGGGGCGAGGTGCTGGAGGTGCGTGTGCCGGAGGAGGCGCGGGCGGGGCGCTACTG
>DASPPB010000055.1:0-16729 GCA_035625725.1 Burkholderiaceae bacterium | reverse complement strand
AATCGACTACTCGTGCCCCTGGAAAAGGCCGTGGGCAAGGCCAGACGCCTTGTTTTTGTCGGCGACGACGAATTGGTCGGCGTCCCCTTGCAGGCTCTGCCCTTGCGTTCGGGATTCGGCTTGGATCGCTTTGAAATTAGCTACGCGCCTTCCCTAACCACTTACTCCCAATGGCAAGGGCGTGCGCGCACGGCCGCGCATAACCTTGACCTACTTGCCATCGGCGGAATCGACTACAAGCCAATCGCACCGCCGGCGACTGACGATCCCATCGCGATCGGAGTCCAGGTTGCCCAGGATCATCCTTTGCCCTTCGCACGAACCGAGATCGACGCGATTGCCGCGCAATTTCCGAAGGAGCGCGCCACCGAATGGACGGGGACGCAGGCAAACAAAGCTGCCGTGCTTCGAGCGTCGAGGAGTGGCGAACTGCGGCAATATCGGTACGTGCATTTCGCCGCCCACGCCTGGGCGCAACCGAATCGGCCCGAAGCGTCGGCAATCGTTCTCGCAGCCCGCAGTCCTGACGATCGTCCGACGCAACGCGCGCTCACGGCAGCGGAGCTTGCGGGGCTCCAGATGAGCTCTGAACTCCTCGTCTTGTCGGCATGCGAGACGGGCGTCGGGCATTTCGAGCATGGGCAGGGCCTGCTCGGGTTGGCGTTTGCCGGCCTAGCAGCCGGGAATCGCGCAGCGCTGCTATCGCTTTTTCCTATCGCGGACGAAACCACCGCGATCTTCATGCAGCATTTGTATGCAAAACTGCGCCGTGGATGGAACCCGGTTTCCGCCCTGGCCGCCACGCAGCGAGAATTCCGGCACTCGGAAGACCCGAAGCTTGCAACTCCTGCAGCCTGGGCGCCGTTCATCCTGTACGGCGGCTACTGAGGCAATCGTCGCCTGACTGCAGTGCAGGCGCCTACAAGGGTCGAGTGTCGTCGCGCTTCGCGGGTCGGCGCTGTGGCGCCAGCAGCACCGAGTGAAGGACGGGCCAGATGGCGGCACCGAGCGCGCTCGAAAGCAACCCGACCCACCAGCCGGGAGAAGCGCCTCCGACCCAAAGTCGAACCGCACCGGAAGCCAGCTGGGCCACCAAGAGCAGCGCAAAGACGTAAATTGCCTGGCTGCTCAGCGGAAACCACTGAATCCGTCGGTGCAGCGTGATTGCGCCATAGGACAGCAACGTGTACGCAAGGGCGTGCTCGCCGAACAAGGCCCCGTTGTGTACGTCCATCATCAACCCGAAGACAAACGCAATACCCATGCCGACCTTACGCGGCTGGTGCACATTCCAAAAAACAAGGGTCACGGCAAAAAAGTCCGGTACCCAGATTGCTCGACCCCAGGGGAGCAGATTCATTAAAAAGGCGACGATCAGCGTCGTCCAAATGAATCCGGGCCGCACGGGGCGCAGGACTTGCTCGCGCAGATTGCGTCCGATGGTGGGCGGCCGCACGTCGGCCGCGGGGTCCGACGCAAGGCCGGCGCCGCCCCATAAGCGTTGCAACCACTGCTTCACCGAGGCGCTCATCGACGCGCCGCCTTCGCGCCCGCCCGATCGCCGCGAGCGTTGCCAGCCGCATTTTCGTGAGCACCAGCCGCCGGCGAAAGCGGCGGAGGGTTTGCCAACAGCACGAGCAACAATCGGCTTTTGCTCATGCCCGCAACTGGCCTCAAGATCACGCGCGCGAATTGATCCTTGACGTCGCGGTCGATGCGCGTGACGGTGGCCACCGGCATGTCGGTTGGGTACAGACCATCGAGCCCCGAGGTCACAACGGTGTCGCCGCTTTGCACGTCAGCATTGCTCGGAAGAAAGCGCAATTCGAGCGTCATAGGCTCCGAACCACCAAAAGCGACCGCGCGCAGACCGTTGCGCGCAATCTGCACCGGCAACGACTGCTCCTTGTCGGTGAGCAGCGTCACTTCAGCAGTCATCGGAAAGACCCGGGTAACCTGACCGACCACACCCGCCTCATCGATCACCGGACCGCCGGCACGGATCCCATCCTTGCTGCCGTGATCGATGACGATCTTGTGCGAGAACGGGTCACGCGACTCATACAGCGCGGTGACGATCTGCGAGTGAGGCTCGACGCGTTCGCGCAGACCTACCAGTTTGCGGAGCTGTTCGTTTTCTTGCTCGAGCGCACCCGCCAACTGCGCCCGCTGCGCCTGCTCTACGGCCGCCTTGCGCAAGCGGGCGTTCTCCTCGTTGAGGTCGCTGACCGTCGACAGATATCCGCCAAAATCCTCGGCCAGGTCGCGCGGCCAAAGCAGCGCGCGCTGAAACGGATAGAGCAAAATCTCGACCCCGTTGCGGATTGTGTCCAGCGCGTTAACCTGAGCGTCGATAACGATCAGGATCGCGGCGGCGACCGAAAAAAAGGCAAGCCGAGCGCGCGCCGAAACGCCCTGGTTAAAGAGGGGCGGCGGTCCGTACTCCATCGGTGGTCAGTGTACTCAGGATGTGCAGTCTGGGAGCTGATTCACAGCGTCGTCGCCCCGATCGACGAGCTGCTCCCTCAGCCGCTGGCAAACATCGAGCCGAGCTTGTCGATGCGCTCGAGCGCGATCCCGCATCCGCGCACCACGCACGTGAGCGGATCCTCGGCAACGATCACCGGCAATCCGGTCTCTTCCATCATCAAGCGGTCAATATCACGCAGCAAAGCACCCCCGCCCGTGAGCATCATGCCACGCTCGGCAATGTCGGCGCCGAGCTCCGGAGGAGTTTGTTCAAGCGCGATCTTCACCGCGGAGACGATCTGGTTGAGCGGATCGGTCAGCGCTTCGAGGATCTCGTTACTCGAAATCGTGAAGCTGCGTGGTATGCCCTCCGACAGATTGCGTCCCTTGACTTCCATCTCACGCACCTCGGAGCCCGGAAACGCAGAGCCGATTTCCTTTTTGATCGCCTCGGCGGTAGGTTCCCCAATGAGCATGCCGTAGTTGCGCCGGATGTAGTTGATGATGGCCTCGTCGAACTTGTCGCCACCGACGCGCACTGAACCCTTGTAGACCATGCCCCCGAGCGAGATCACCCCGACCTCGGTCGTTCCGCCGCCGATGTCCACGACCATGGAACCCGATGCCTCGGAGACGGGCAAACCCGACCCGAGCGCCGCCGCAATGGGCTCCTCGATCAAGAACACCTGGCTTGCGCCGGCTGCCTCGGCCGACTCTTTGATCGCGCGGCGCTCCACCTGCGTCGAGCCGCAGGGCACGCAGATGATGATGCGCGGATTGGGAGCAAGCAGACTCGACGGATGCACGGCCTTGATGAAATGCTTGAGCATCTGCTCGGTGACCGTGAAGTTGGCAATGACGCCATCTTTCATCGGGCGAATGGCCTCGATGTTGCCGGGCACCCGCCCCAGCATCGCTTTGGCCTCCAGACCGACCGCGCGCACCACTTCCTTGGCGTGCGGACCGCCCTCGCGCGCAATGGCGACGACCGACGGTTCGTTGAGTACGATGCCCTTGCCCCGGACGTAGATCAGGGTGTTGGCGGTGCCCAGATCGATGGCGAGATCAGTAGAAAAGAAGCTGCGGAAAAAACCGAACATTGGATTAATTAGGCGAGTTTTGCGGGCCGGGCAGGGTTGGCCTTGCAGCCCGGTGCGCCATAATAGACTATGTCTCTGAAACTGGCCGACGTGCACCGCATCGCCCACCTGGCGCGCATCGAAATAACCGACGCCCAGGCTCAGGAAGCGGCAAAACAGCTCAATGACATTCTGGCGATGATCGAGCAGATCGGACGCGTCGATACCGCCGGCATTGCGCCCATGTCTCATCCCCTGGACGGCACGCAGCGGCTGCGACCCGATGCGGTGACCGAGTTGCCCGATCGGGAGCGCAATATGGCCAACGCACCGGCGCAGCGCGACGGGCTGTTTCTCGTGCCGCGCGTCGTCGAATGACCGCAGCCGGGAGAACGCAGCGGTGAGCGAGCTGGCCCACGCAACGCTGAGCGAGTTGGGCGCGCTGCTCGGCCGGGGGTCCGTTTCGGCTGTGGAGCTGGCCACCCATTTTCTCGAGCGCATCGAGCGACATCGCGGTCTCAATGCCTTTCTCGATGTGCGCGCCGAGCGCACGCTGGCCCAGGCTCGAGCGGCCGACGCCCGCCGCGCAGCCGGAGAAAGCGGAGCGCTTCTGGGTGTACCCGTCGCGCACAAGGATGTTTTTGTCACCCGCGACTGGCCCACGACGGCCGCCAGCCGCATTCTGGAGGGATACACGAGCCCGTTTGACGCCACCGTGGTCGAGGCGTTGGCGCGGGCCGGCATGGTTTGCCTGGGCAAGCTCAACTGCGACGAATTTGCCATGGGCTCGAGCAATGAGAACAGCGCCTACGGCAACGTACACAACCCCTGGGACCGCGCCGCGGTTCCCGGAGGTTCTTCGGGCGGATCGGCCGCGGCCGTGGCGGCGCGATTGACGCCCGTTGCAACCGCCACCGATACAGGCGGCTCCATCCGCGAACCGGCCTCCTTCAGCGGCGTGACCGGCGCCAAACCCACCTACGGTCGGCCGTCACGCTGGGGCATGATCGCATTTGCCTCGAGCCTCGACACCGCTGGGCTGTTGGGGCACAGTGCACAGGACTGCGCCTTGGTCTTTAATGCAATGCTGGGCTTTGACCCGAAGGACTCCACCAGTGTGGAGCGGCCGGCAGAGGACTATACCCGCCACCTGCAGATCGATCTGCGCGAGCTGCGCATCGGCGTGCCGACCGAGTTCTTCGCCGCGGGCCTCGAGCCGGAGGTGGAGGCTGCGGTGCGTAGCGCGCTGCGTCAGTACGAGGCGCTGGGTGCGCGCATCGTCGACGTGAGCCTGCCCAATGCAGCGCTGGGCATTGCCGTCTATTACGTGGTGGCATCGGCCGAGGCATCGAGCAACCTGTCGAGGTATGACGGCGTGCGCTACGGGTTTCGCGCAAAGCAATATGAGGACTTGCGCGACATGATGTGCAAGACCCGCGCCCAGGGCTTCGGCGCCGAGGTCAAGCGCCGGGTGCTGGTCGGGACTTACGTGCTGTCGCATGGTTACTACGATGCGTACTACCTTCAGGCATCGCGCGTGCGGCGCGTCATCGCCGATGAATTTCAGCGTGCCTTCGGACAGTGCGACATTATTGCTGGGCCGGTGACCAGTGGGGTGGCCTTCGGTTTTGGGGAAAAATCCGCGGATCCGGTCGCGATGTACCTCGCGGACCTCTACACCGTGCCCAGCAGCCTTGCCGGCATTCCGGCGATGAGCATCCCCTGCGGCTTCGGGCGTCACGGCCGCCCGATCGGACTGCAGCTCATGGCCAATCACTATGACGAGGCGCGCCTCCTGGGAGTTGCGCACCGCTACCAGATGGCTACCGACTGGCACGCCCGGGTGCCGCGCGGGTACTGAGTCGGGCACCGTGCAACTCACGATGTCGCCCCGGTCGCGATCCCAAGGCATCCTGCGGGGAGATCATGTCTAGCGCGTGGGAAACGGTCATCGGACTGGAGACGCATGTCCAGTTGCGCACCGCATCGAAAATCTTCTCCGGAGCCTCGACCGCCTTCGGTGCCGCGGCCAACACGCAGGCCAGCGTCGTGGATCTGGCGCTTCCGGGCGTCTTGCCGGTGCTCAACGCCGGGGCGGTGGAGTGCGCAATCCGCTTGGGGCTTGCCCTGGGCGCGCGCATTGCGTCTCGATCCGTGTTCGCCCGCAAAAACTATTTCTACCCCGACCTCCCAAAGGGCTATCAGATCAGCCAGTACGAGATCCCGATCGTGCAGGGCGGGTCGCTAAGCTTTGCGGTTACGCCGCGCGATGGCGAGGCGTACTCGAAGAGCGTCCAGCTCACGCGCGCACACCTGGAGGAGGACGCCGGAAAATCGCTGCACGAGGACTATCACGGGATGTCGGGCATCGATCTGAACCGCGCCGGCACGCCTCTGCTCGAAATCGTATCGGAGCCCGAGATGCGCTCCAGCGCCGAAGCCGTTGGTTATGCACGCGCGTTGCATGCGCTCGTGGTCTGGCTCGGCGTGTGCGATGGCAACATGCAGGAGGGAAGCTTCCGGTGCGATGCCAACGTCTCGGTTCGGCCGTCAGGAGCGCAGACGTTGGGCACCCGTGTGGAAATCAAAAACCTCAACAGTTTCCGATTTCTTCAACAGGCCATCGAGCACGAGGTACGCCGCCAGATCGAACTCATCGAGGATGGCGGCCACGTCGTCCAGGAGACGCGGCTCTACGACCCCGACCGAGACCAAACCCGCTCGATGCGATCCAAGGAGGATGCCGCGGATTACCGCTACTTTCCGGATCCGGACCTGCTTCCCCTGGAAGTGTCCCCCCAGTGGATCGAGCGCGTGCGCGCACAGATGCCGGAGCTGCCTGGCGCGATGCGCGAGCGCCTGGTGCAGCACTACGGATTGTCGGTTCAGGACGCCGCCACGCTCACGGCCAGTCGCGCACTGGCACAGTACTTTGAGCAGGTCGCGCAGGCGGTCCCAGACAAGAAAGCGGCCGCCAACTGGATCATGGGAGAGGTCTGCGCCGCGCTCAATGCCGACGGTGTGGATGTGGAACGCTGTCCGGTACCGGCCGCCGAGCTCGCGGCCCTGCTTTCGCGCGTGGCCGACGGAACGGTAAACCTGAAGACGGCCAAAGACTTGTTTGCGCTGCTGTGGAAGCGCGAGGCCACGTCGGTTGACGCTGTCATCGAGGCCCGGGGCTTGACGCAGATCTCGGACAGCGCAACGATCGAGCGCGTGGTCGACGAGGTCTTGGCAGCCAACCCTGCCGTGGTTGCCGAGTTTCGGAGCGGCAAAGAAAAGGCGTTTCAGTCGCTCGTCGGCCAGGCGATGAAGGCCACGCGCGGCAAGGCCAATCCGCAGCAAGTAAACGAGACGCTGCGCCGCAAGCTCGGCCGCTAGGCGAGCAGCGGCGCGGGCTCCTACGTCTCGCGCAACGAGCGCCGGTACTGGATCGCCTCGGCCACGTGTTGGCTGTCGAGGCTCTCGGCGGCGTCCAGATCCGCGATGGACCGGGCAACCTTCAAGACGCGCTGATAGGCGCGGGCCGACCAGCCCAATCGCGCGCTCGCGGCATGCAGCAGTTGCCGCACCGCGCCCTCGGGCCGGCAGACCCGCTCAATTTCCGCGGAGGTGAGCTCATCGTTGATCTTGCCCTGGCGCTGCAGCGCCAGCTTGCGCGCGCGCGCCACGCGTTCGGCCATGTAGCGGCTCAGCTCCCCGTCGGGCCGACTTGCGATTTCTTCGGGACTCAGAGCCTCGAGTTCAACCCGCATGTCGATGCGCTCGAGCACGGGCCCGCTGATGCGGTCCTGATAGCGCGAGACCATTTCGGGCGTGCAGCGACAAGAGCCCGCCGGGTGGCCGTGGTATCCGCACGGGCACGGGTTCATCGCCGCCAGCAAATGAAAGTGCGCCGGGTACTCGACATGGCGCGCCGTGCGGGCGACCGTGATTCTTCCCGTCTGCAGGGGCTCGCGCAGCACCTCCAGTACGCGCCGGTCCATTTCGGGAAGTTCATCGAGGAACAAGACCCCGTTGTGCGCAAGCGAGATCTCGCCCGGGGCCGCGTTGGGTCCGCCGCCCAGAAAACCCGTGGGGCTAATGCTGTGGTGGGGTGCGCGAAATACGCGTGTCGCCCAGCGCTGCGGTGCGAATTTTCCGACAAGACTGAGCACGGCAGCCGATTCGAGCGCCTCCTCGATGTTCATGGGTGGCATAAGCCCCGCGAAGCGCTGTGCGAGCATCGTCTTGCCGCTGCCCGGCGGACCGACCATCAGCACGCTGTGGCCGCCCACCGCGGCGATCTCGAGGGAGCGCCGTGCATTCGCCTGGCCCTTTACGTCGAAGTAGTCGGGATAGGCCGGAGGGGAGAGTCGCACCTGGGCGAAGCGCTCCGCAATCTGCTGCCCCTTGGCGTTGCCCGCGACGAACTCGAGGTGAGCGGCAACCTCGCGCAGGCTCTTGGCCGGGTAAATGGCAACGCCGCCCACCAGCGCGGCTTCGTCGGCATTTTCCATCGGCATAATGAATCCGCGCGGCTGGCGCTCCCGGGCCGTCTTGGCGACCGCAGAAATCATGGCCAGGGTGCCATTCACCGGCCGCAACTCTCCCGAGAGGGAAAGCTCGCCGATGAATTCGAATTTCTCCAGTACCTGTGCGGGAACCTGGCCGCTCGCGGCCAGGATGCCGATGGCAATGGGAAGGTCAAAGCGCAACGAATCCTTCGGCAGGTCTACGGGGACGACGTTGACAGTTGTGCGGCGCGCCGGAAATTCGAAGCGGCTGTTCTGCAAGGCGGCGTGGATGCGCTCGCGGGCCTCCCGAACGTCCGACTCGGGCAGCCCGACGAGCGCAAAGTTCGGCGGCCCATTGGCGAGATGGACCTCGATGGTTACCTCGGTGGCCAGCATGCCCGACAGGGCGCGAGTGTGGACTACGGCAAGAGCCATCGGATGGGGCGTTGGGAAAACAGTGCCAAGGGACGCTCGCGGTACGATGTATCGGCCGTTTCGACAAATTTTAGCGATGATTAATGGTTAACCCGAAAAGCCGAGCTTTTTCCATCGCATTGGCGTCTTGGCGCCGGGGGACAATAGCGGGCTGGGGCTACTTGCCCAAATAGGTCACCCTGCCGCATGCGTTCCCTCACATTGCAAGGCTACAGTATCGTCCTTTGGATCTCCCTGGGGATGCTGGCGCTCTCCCTCGCGCTGTGGGCACATCAGCGCGGCAAGATGGCACGGGCGCGCGCCGAGCGCGCGCGCCGGGAGGCGGAGCGCCCTGAACTGGGCGGTGACTCCTATTTCTTGCCTCCGGCGCCAATCGAACAGGCCGTGGAACTGGCCAACCCAGTGGAAATCGAATCGCTGTTGGCCGGGGAGTCTGAAACCGTGGCCGCCGCAGCGCGGCGGCAGCTGGAAGCAACGACCGATATCGGCATAACGGAAGGATTGCGCGATTTGACCTTCGCGCTACCGGCTTCCACCAGTCGCCCGTCGGCATCAGCGCCGGTTCGGCCTGTCCCGCCGCCCCAAGCCAATGCGCCGGCCGCATCCTCGACGCCAAGCCCGCGGACCGGTTACGCCGCACGAAAACCGACGAGTTCCGTGCAAGCGACTCGCCCGGTGCCAGCGCGTCCGCCGGATCGTTTGGCCGCTGCAACCGGGTCGCCGCCCCCCGCGGCGCACGCTGCCTCGCAGCCGGCCGCGTCGGCACCAGAGAACCAATTCCGAATTCCGGTTCGGGAGTTGGTACTGGCGTGGTTCGAGGCCCGTGGCTACCGGGCGACGACGCCGTTTCGCGACGCCCACCCGATCGAGCTGGTGCTCCATCACCGCAAGGACCGGGATCGCTCCTACGCTTTTGTCGTGGAACGCGGCCTAGTCACTTCCAAACGAGTCTCTTCCTTGCTCGCCCACGCACGCGCCTCCGGATTGTCTCGACTCCTGATAGCGGCAGAGGCGGGAACCGAAGCGGATCTGGCGAAACGGGTTCAGCGCGAGGGAATCCGCGTTTTCGACGAAGCGGGCATTCGAGGCCAGCTGGGCAAGATCGACATCCGCGTAGCCGCAAAGATCATCGCCGTAGCGCGCAGCCGCGGGCTCGCACGTCGGACCGCAGCCGCTTCGGCGGCCGCCCGGGCGCGGCAGCCCACCGGACCTGGCGGCCCCTTAGCCGCGGCGAAGTTCTAGTTGCGCCACCTTGGCTTCGAGCGCGTCGATTTTCTCCCGCGCTTTGGCCAACACCTCGCACTGAATCTCGAACTCCTCGCGACTTACCAAGTCGAGTTTTGCAAACTGCTGGTTCAGCAAGGCCTTGAGATTGCGCTGAATATCCGCGGCTGGCGTGGCCGCAAACAGCGCTCCCAAACGTTGCTGCAGGTCCTCGATGAAGGAGGGAATTTCCATAGACGTCCCTTCGATCGCGCTAAACAGGCTTCCCACAGAAGCGCAGTGTAGTACGAACACCCGTGGGTGGCCGACGGACTAACGCTCCGCCGTCTGTCCGCTCGGGCGGTTCCACCAGCCACCCCCCAGCGCCTGGAACAGAGCCGCCGTATCGCTATAGCGGTTGGCCTGTGCCTGCACGCGATTGACGACGGCCTGCAGGTAGGACTGCTCGGCATTAAGCAACGCGAGGTAGCTCACCGATCCGAGATCCAGGGCCTTGCGGGTGTACTCCAGATTGCGTTGCGCGGAGCGCTCTGCTTCCAGGTCGGCCTTTAGCGCCTGCGCGTCGAACACCAAGGCATGCAAGGTGTCGGCCACGTTCTGAAAGGCCGTGATCACAGCAGCTCGGTAAAGCGCGCCGGCCTCGTCCAGAGCATCGACGGCGGCCCGCTCGCGATGGTAGAGGGTGCCGCCCGCAAAAAGGGTCTGACTGAGGCTGGCCCCCACAGTCCAGAACTTATCGCCGGCCGAAAACATTTTGCTGATGCTTGTCGCCGTCCCACCCAGCGTTCCTTCAAACGTTAACTGCGGCAGCATGTTGGCGATGGCCACGCCCACGTTCGCGCTGGCTGCGTGCATTTGTTCCTCGGCCGCCCGCACGTCGGGGCGCTGCTCGACGATCCGCGAGGGCAGGCTCACAGGCAGGTCAGCCGGCAATTCGATGCTCGAGAGCTCGAAGACCTCCGCGGGCTCCTGGGAGGGCAAGCGTCCGAGCAGCGCGCTTAGCGCATCGCGCTGCAAGGCGAGCTGTTTGCGCAGGGGCGGCAGCAAGGCCGCCGTCTGCGCTAACAGCACTTCCTGCGCCGTGGCATCGGACACCGAAATTGCGCCGAGTTCGACTTCGCGCTGCATGATTTGCAGCTGCTCGGTTTCGATTGCGATCATCCGCTCCGTAGCGGCAATCTGCGCTCGCAATGCTGCCTCCTGCACGGCCGCTGTGACGACATTAGTCGACAGGGTGATGTAGGTTGCCTCCAACTGGAAGCGTTGCATGTCCGCCTGTGCCACCAAAGACTCGACCTGGCGCCGGTTGGCCCCGAAAAGGTCGAGCGTATAGCCCACGCTGAGTTGCGTCGTGTAGAGGCTGAAGACGGGAACACCCGAGGTCAAGGTGGGCGCAAGCGTCCCGACCGGGTTTTTTTGCCGGCTCGGCGTAAAAGACGCTGCGATTGTCGGCGCAAAAAAGCCGCGCTGCGCAGCCGCCAGCTCATTGGCCTGGCGCAGAGCGGCCTGCGCGGCTTGAATGCTGGGGTTGGCCTCGAAGGCCTCCTTAATCAGGCGGTCGAGCGAATCACAATGAAATGCTTCCCACCATTGCGCTGAGATATCTTGGCCGTAGGCCCATCGCTGCGACGTGCCACCGGGCGCGTCGACCCCAACCGTCTGTTCGGGCAGGGGATCGCGCGTATAGCGGTCCCCCGCCGTCGTGGCGGGACGCTGGTAATCGGGCCCAACGGCACAGCCGCTACCGAACAAGGCCAGGCAGACGGCAACAACAACGCGCCGCGGACCGCTTACCACGGTTTGCCTCATTGCGCCTCCGAAGCCTGCGCCTCGAGCCGCTGCGCGCTACGCGAAAACAGGCGAATGAGGACGGGCAGCACAATCAGAATCAACACGGGCGCCACCAGTATGCCGCCGACCACCACAAGAGCAAGCGGCTTTTGCACCTGCGATCCAATGCCGGTCGAAACAGCCGCCGGCAACAAGCCCACACAGGCGGCAATACAGGTCATCACGACCGGACGCATTTGGACCTCGCAGGCCTTGACCACGGCCTCGCTGGCCTCCATTCCGTCGTAGATCAGATTGTTGTAATAGGACAAGACGATGATCCCGTCCATGGCGGCGATGCCAAATAGCGCAACGAAACCGATCGCCGCGGAAACGCTAAAGGGCGTCCCCGTAAAGAACAGTGCCAGTATCCCTCCGATCAAGGCCATGGGCATGACGCTCGCCGCCAACGCGGTATCAACGAGCGAACCAAAGTTCGTGTACAGCAGCACGCAGATCATCAGCAGGCTGATCGGCACGACGACGGCAAGCCGCTCAAGCGCCTCTTGTAGCTCGCCGAACTCACCCGCCCAATCGAGGTGGTAGCCGGCCGGCATTTTGACCTTCTCCGCGATGAGACGCTGCGCATCCAACACCGCGCCGCCCAAATCGCGCTCGCGCACCCCAAATTTGATGGGAATGTAGCGCTGCTGGCCTTCCCGATAGATAAAAGATGCGCCTGACACGAGACGGATATCGGCCACTTCGTTAAGCGGCACCTGCACAATTCCGTTGCCGCTCGGGCTGGGCGCGCCCACGGTGATGCGCCGTATCGCGTCCATGCTTCTTCGGTATTCGGGGGCCAGGCGCACCATCATCGGAAAATGGCGGTCGCTACCGTCTTCGTACACGTCGCCGGCCGATTGGCCGCCGATTGCGGCTTGGATCGTGGCGTTGATATCGCCCGGGGCAAGGCCAAGGCGCGCGGCGCGCTCCCGGTTGACCTCGATTTTGACGGTGGGCTGGCCGAGGGACCGGAATACCGCGAGGTCCACGATGCCCGGTATCGTCGACATGACTTCCTTGATCTGATTCGCGGTCTTCTCCAACACCGCCAAATCGTTACCGTAGAGCTTGACCGAGTTTTCTCCTTTGACGCCGGAGGCCGCCTCCTCGACGTTGTCCTCGATGTTCTGCGAGAAATTGAAGTCCACGCCCGGAAACTGCGCTTCGAGCGCATCGCTCATCTCGTGCGTGAGCTTGGCCTTGTCGACACCTTTGGGCCAGTCGTCGAATGGTTTGAGCGGTACATAAAACTCCGCATTGAAAAAACCGGTCGAGTCGGTTCCGTCATCGGGTCGGCCGTTTTGCGAGACGGCGGTAACCACCTCGGGGTAACTCTTGATGAGGCGGCGCATCTTATTGACGTAGATATTGGCCTCCGACAGCGATATCGACGACGGCATCGTTGCGCGAATCCAGAAGTTGCCCTCCTCCAGTTTGGGCAAAAATTCAAGCCCGAGGAAGCTCGCTGCAGCTATTGCCCCGATCGCCAGCACCCCCGCACTGCCCAAAGTCAGGCGCCGATGCTCGAGCGCGTAGCGCAGCACCGGCGCGTAGATCTTGCGCAAAAAGCGCACGACAATGGTTTCGGTTTCCTGCAGTTTGCTGGTGAGCAGCAGGCCGCTCAGCGCTGGCGAAATGGTGAAGGTGGCGATCAGGCCGCCAGCAATCGCATAGGCGTAGGTACGGGCCATGGGGCCGAAGATATGGCCCTCGACGCCTGAGAGTGTGAACAAGGGCACAAAGCCCGCGATGATGATCGCGGCGGAGAAGAAGATCGCTTTGTTTACCTCTTGCGCGGCATTGGCGATCACCGCAAACTTCCCGCGTAGCCCCACAGCCGAGCGCACGTGGTGCAGCATGTAATCGGGTTCGCCGCGCTCGGATTCCACCAGGTGGCGGAAGATGTTCTCCACCATGATCACTGTGGCATCGACGATGAGACCGAAATCGATTGCTCCGACCGACAGCAGGTTGGCTGATTCACCTCGTGCGATCAGGATCAAGACAGCGAAAAACAGCGCAAACGGTATTGTTGTCGCAACGATGAGCGCGCTGCGCAAGTTTCCCAGAAAGATCCACTGCACGAGGAAAATCAGAATGACCCCCACCACCATGTTGTGCATAACGGTACGGGTCGTGATCTTGATAAGCTCGGTGCGGTCGTAAATCCTGTCGATATGCACCCCGGGCGGGAGCACGCCGGTCGTATTGATTTTTTCGATTTCGGCCTTCACGCGCTCCAAGGTGGGCAGGCTTTGCTCGCCTCGGCGCATGAGAATGATGCCTTGCACGATGTCGTCGTCGTCGTCCTCGCCGGCGATGCCCAGTCGCGGCAGATGGCCCACCGACACGGTGGCGACGTCCTTGAGCATTACCGGGACGCCGTTGGCGGCTGTGAGCAGCGAGTTGCGCACGTCGTCCATCGTGCGAATCAGGCCGACACCCCGCACGACGGCTGCCTGCGGACCGAATTCGATGGTTTGGCCTCCGACGTTGCTGCTCGCGTTGTTCAGGGCGCTGAGCACCTGCGGGAAGGTCAAGCCGTACGAAATGAGCCGATCCAGGTTGACCGTCACGTCATATGTCTTGGTCTTGCCGCCCCATCCGTTGACATCGACCACGCCTGGCACGGCACGAAAGCGCCGCTCGAGGATCCAGTCCTCGATTGTCTTGAGATCCGTAACCGAGTAGCCGGATGGGCCGACGACTCGATAGCGGTAGATCTCACCAATCGGACTCCAGGGCGAGATACCCGGCTGCGCGCCGTTGGGCAGCGGCGGCAGCTGCGAGAGGCGGTTGATCACCCACTGCTCGGCCTGCTGATAGGTGAAGTCATACGTGAATTGCAGCTTGACATCGGACAGGCCAAACAGGGAGATGGTTCGGATCGCCTTGACGTTAGGGATACCTGCCATCTGCACTTCGATGGGGATTGTGATGTAGCGCTCGATTTCTTCGGCCGACTGGCCGGTGCTTTGCGTAATGATGTCGACTAGGGGTGGCACCGGGTCGGGGTAGGCCTCGATATTGAGTTTGAGAAATGCAACCACGCCGGCAACGAACATGCCGATTAGCAGCGAGAGCATCAGGATGCGCTGCTTCAGCGCATAGGCGATGATGCTGTTCATAGAAGGCTCATGGTTCTGTGCGCAGAAATGACCGATCGAGGACGATCGTGGTCAGTCCCCCTGCGCAGCCCGGTCGATGAATAGCGCGCCGCTTGCGACAACCTTTTCGCCCGGCTTGACGCCGGCATCGAGCACTTCGAGAAGGCCATTGGCAGCGCGCCCGGGCCGGATCCGGCGCAGGGCAAGCGTACCGTCATCGGCGACGATCCACACACGCGCCTCCGATCCTTCATAAATGACACCGCTTTCGGGTACGGCCGGAGCGCTGACCTGCGTCCCCGAGAGAATGCTGAAACTCGCGAACATTTCGGGCTTGAGCACGCCGTCGGGGTTGGGGATTTCGGCTCTTACCAAAAGGCGTCGCGTCGCCGGATCCAAGCTTGCGGCAACGTAGGTGATGCGGGCTGTGAATACGCGCTCGGGCAATGCAATCACGTGCACTTCCACCGTCTGACCACGCCTGATGCGCGGTGCATCGGTCTCCCGCACGTTGGCAATCAGCCACACCGTGGAGAGGTCTCCAACCGTGTAGGCGGGGGTCGAAGCGCCGGACTGCACGTACTGGCCAAGACCAACTTGCTTGTCCGTCACGATGCCGACGATGGGCGCGAGGACGTAGGCCACGGGGTCCATCTTCTCGGCGCGCCCCAAGGCATCGATTTGCTCCTCGCTCTTGCCCAAAATGGTCAAGCGATTGCGCACGGCTGCAAGCGCCGCCTCGGCAGTGCGCGCCGCGCTTTGCGCTGCCGCCAGGTCCGATTGGCTCTGTTCCCAGTCCTGCCGGGATCCGGCCTTTGCTTCGAACATGGCGTGCTTACGTTTCTCATTGTTTTGCGCGAGCAAAAGCTGCGCATTTGCGGTGGCCAGGGCCGCCTGCGCGCTCAGTAAGTCGTTTTGCCCCTGGACGAACTCCGAGGCCTGCAACGCAAACAGGGGTTGGCCCGCCTCAACACGGTCTCCCAAACCCACGAGAATCCGCGTGACTCGACCCGAATACGGCGAAAAAACAGGCGTGCTGCGATCGGCGTTGAGGGCGATCTTACCTTCGGTGATGTCTTCAGCTCGAAAGCTTGCGCGCGCCACCGTGACGATCTTGAGTCCCGCAAGCTGCGCGGGCGTCGGTTTGAAGGTCCCGGTTGCGCTCGGCGCGGCGCCTGGCGCGCTCGATTCGCTGCTGGTTTTGACTTCCTCTGCTGCGGCGCCGCACAGGAAGACAGCAACCAACGGGGCCACGAGCGCGCGCTTTAAAAGGGGCGCAAGCAGCGGCCCGCCTCGACACACGGTCAGGTCATAGGCTGGCGATAATGGCAAAGAGCGCGCGAAGACTCGAGGCGGCATGGACGTCTTTCAGCATTGATATTGGTTTTCGGCGTTTTGCGTATTGTGCCGGAGCTCGCGACCGACCCCCCCGTCTGGCTCCCGTGCCGGGACAGCGAGATCGTGGGGCTCGCGCGCCGTCCAAATAGGCGCCAGGGTAGCCGAAGACAAATGGCGAGCGTTCGCACGAAGCGGCCGATGTCTCGCGACGGCTATTCTGTAGCACTGGCATGCGCACTTTCTTTTCCGCCCTTCGTTGCTGCTGCGCGCCTCCGACGGTCTTTGCGCTCGCCGTACTTTTCGGCGTGAGCGCCCCCAAATCGCCCGGCTGCGAGCGGCTAGCCTTAGCGGATGACTGGCCAGGCGGCTGCGGGTGCTGCCGTCTGACCATGCCACGTCACTTGCGCGGCTAGCCGTGCCCTTCGATCTGCGGCTCGCTTAGAAGTGCCAGATGATGTCCCCCGAGACGATCACGGCGTTTTGCTTGTTGGGCGCAATGCTCGTATTGAACCCGCTGGGGCCGATGCCGGCGTCCGTGTTGCCATTGAAGGCCGGGTTGTTAAAGGAGTGGTAGTAGGCGATCTCCGGACGCGCCTCGACTTGCGGCGACCACCAGTGCTGCCAGCCCAGGGCAAAGTTCCCGTAGCGTGCCGGTGTGCCGGTGCGCTGCCCCTGCGGGTCGTAGTAAAACTCCGGCCGGATCGAGAAGTTGTTGAGCGGATCGGGCGAGTAGTTGATGTAGGTC
>DASPPB010000054.1:0-22534 GCA_035625725.1 Burkholderiaceae bacterium | reverse complement strand
CCCTGCAGCGCCGCGCGCGCGAGGTTCTGAACAATTCTCTGCTCTCCTTTAAGACTGCCAACGGCTACTATCCCTATGCTGCGACGTTCGGACAGTTCAACGGCACTTGCACGAGCGCCACGCTCTTCGGGCATCCGCCGGTTCTCAACGGCGGCGGCTGCACGGCCCTGTCCATGCCCACCTGGTGGGTCAACGCGGGCTGGCACCAGTACTTCGTCTACGCGGTCTCGCCAACCTGCGTGGCCTCGAACAACACGTGTGGCGCCCCTGGCCTGACCGTCACGCCCACGGTCGGCGTGATGACTTCGGCGGTCAACGCCATGCTGCTCGAGCCCGGCGTGCCAATCATCGCCGCCCCGTTTGCTCCTTCGCGCGGCGCGCCGCAAGTGCCCTTGACGCTCGGGGTTCTCTCTCCTTTGGCAGCCGACTACGTCGACAGTGTCGCCAATGCCAACGGTGGCGCCACCCGAGTCTTCGCGGCCGTAACTCCCGGCAGTGCGCCGGATGATGATCAGCTGTTTATCGTCCAATGAAAAACGCCCTTTTGCTTCGCTTCGCCTGCACCCCTCACGGGCTGCGCGGCGTCTCACGGTTGCTTCGACGCGGCCAGAAGTCGTGCGCGGGCGGCTTTACGCTCGTTGAGATCGCCATCAGTCTCGTGCTGCTCTCGCTTGCCGCCGTTGGCGTCTTTGCCATCCTGGAACAGCAAATCGAGCAGCACCGCATCTCCGACACCAATGCCACGCTGCTAAAGGCGCATGACGCGGTGCTGTCCTTCGTCACCGCCTACGGACGGCTGCCCTGCCCGGCGGTTGTCGGCAGCAACGGCGCCGAATCGATCGCAAGCAACGTGGGCGGCATCATCACCTGCACGCGCGAAGCGGGCTTTCTCCCCGCCGTGACGCTCGGCATGCCCAACCTGGATCAATGGGGTCTGCTCGAGGGGGCGTGGAATGACGGGGCGGGGAGCCAAAACGGCACGTTTGTACGCGCAATCCGTTACGCGGTCACGGGACTGGCCGCGCCCACCGCCTGGACACTCACATCGGTATCGCTCGGAGCGCCCGGATCCCCCACCCAGCGCGCGGCCGTACAAACGTCCTTTAACAACAACCAGGGGCTGTTTGTCTGCGCCAGCGGCGCCGGGATCGTGGCTGCGGGCAACCGCTGCGGCCCGGTTGCGGCCAATACGCTGTCGTCCAACGCCGCCGTGATCATCTGGTCGCTCGGGTCGGACGCGGCCGATATCCCCAACTACTCGGCCGACGAACTGCAAAATTACAACCTGACGGTCCCGCGCGTGGTCATCAACCGCGTCTATGCCCCCCTCGGAGCCGCGGGCGGTCAATTCGACGATCTGGTGACCTGGATTTCGTACCCGATTATTGCCGATCGTCTGGTATACGCGGGCTTTGTCCAATGAAATCGGCCGGCACCATAACGATGCATACACCATCGACGAACCGCGTCGCGGGGCGTTGCGCTTGGGCCGCGCGTCGGCGCGCGCTCCAGACAATCGCACGCGACACGATTCTCGAGGCGCTGCGCGGGCGCTGGTTGTGGCTCGCGGCAAGCGCGGCATTGCTTGTCGGCGCCGCCGCGATCTTTGCGCGCTCGCTGGCACTGACCGAGACCCACGAGGTCACCCTGGCGTTTGCCGCTCCGATCGGGCGCCTCGTTGCCGTGTTGATCGTGGTACTCACGACGGTCGCTTCGGTCGTGCGCGAAAAAAGCGAAGGCACTCTCTTGCTTGCTCTGGCCGCTCCGGTGAGCCGCGCATCGTGGATCGCCGCAAAGGCGCTGGGTTTTGCCCTGATTGCGACCGTCACCGCCGTTTTGCTCGCCGCTCCAGTGCTCGCCGTTGCCCCGATGCCAGCGGCTGCAATCTGGACCGCGTCACTCGGTCTTGAGCTCATCGTCCTTGCGATCGTGAGCTTGGCAATTGCCCGGGTCCTAGGGCAAATCGCCCCAGCAGTTAGTGCCGCAATCGCGTTTTATGTGCTCGCTCGATTGCTGCACATCGTGCTTTTGCTGGGCGAGCGTGCGCAAAGCTACTCGGACCTGGAATCCTTGACACCGTTTGTACGGCTGCTTCGCCTGGTCGTGCCCCGCCTGGATCTGTTTACTCGCACCGACTGGCTGCTTGACGGCGCGCCGTCCTGGTCGACACTGGGGGGAATCGCGGTGCAAGCGCTCCTGTACTCGTCCCTGGCGCTGGTTGCGGCGATCATCGACTTGCGACGCGCGCCGCTCGCGTAATCCCCAGGGGCAAGCCGAAGTCCCAACGCGCCAGGCGAGCCATCCGTGACATCCGCCCCTCCGATCCTTGCCGCTGCGCACCGAATTGCGGTTCGCCACGCGCTGGCCTTGGGTTTTGCGGTTTTGCTTGCGCTGCAGGCCCTGTGGTCGGGGCACCTTGGCAATGACAGTGCGCTGGAGACCTCGCCTGGCGCCCCGCCTGGCATGACGACATTGCGCCTTGCCAGCCTCGATGAGCCGGCGCTCGCCGGCTATGCCGCGAACCTGTATCTGCAGGGCTTCGACGCCCAGGCCGGAGCGCTGCTCAGTTTGCGCCTGGCCGATGCACAGGCGATCTACGCCTGGCTCGAACGCGCCTATGCGATCAATCCACGCAGTGGTTACGCGCTGATGCTCGCCGCATTCGATTACGCAAAACCCGCGCACCTGCATGACGAAGCCAGCCTGTCGCAGGGCGAAAGCGCGGTCGAGCCCGTAGCCCCCAGGCTGCTCGATCTGGTGGAGCGCGCCTTCGCCGATGATCCGGCCCGCCACTGGCGCTGGCTGGCGCACGCCTCTTATGTGGCCCGGTTTGCCTTGCACGATGACGAGCGGGCGCTGCGCTACGCAAGGCGCCTGCGCGAGGCGCCGGCCGAGGCCTCCGTGCCGCGCTGGGCGCGGGAACTCGATTCCTTCGTACTGAATCGCCCGGATGCCACCGACGCGCAGCGCGCTTTGCTGGGCGGTCTGGCCTTCGGAACCCCGGGGATCGAGGCCAAGGAGATCGATCGGCTGGCCTCCCGCCTGGCAGAGCCGGCCGCGACCGCCCCCGGACCGGGGACCCCGAGGCAATTGACCAAATAGGGGCCGCTGCATGGCGGGTATTCCGACCATACCAAAATCAAGGCTGCGTCATGATCGCCGATAAGCCAGGTAGGCGCTCGACAGATCTTGCGGACGCCGCCCCAATTTGCGATCAACAACCTAACTTTCCCTAGGGAGCGTGCCAGATGAAGTCGCGTCAATCCGGTTACACACTGGTCGAAATCGCCATCGTTTTGGTGATTATCGGCCTGCTGCTGGGCGGCGTATTGAAGGGCCAGGAATTGATCTTCAACACGAAGGTCAAGGCCACCTACAATCTCGTTCAGTCCATGTCGGCTGCCTTCAATTCCTACCAGGATCGCTACCAGGCCCTGCCGGGCGACGATCCGCTGGCGCAAACGCGCTTTCCGGCGGCCAATCCCCTGCCCGCCAACGGCAACGGCGACGGCATTCTGGCTTATGGAAACTGCGCCAATCCGGGCACCGTCACCGAAAACTGCACCGCGCTCTACGATCTGCGTCTTGCGGGCTTCATCACGGGCAACTACACGGATTCCGTGACCGCGCCCTTTGGCGGCCCCTCCTTTCCGGCCGCCGGCAACAGCCAGATGGGCGGCGCCGGCTTTGGCTCCAACCCCATCCTGCAATTTAGCGTGAACACGCTCACCTACAAGGCGGCAAGCGCTATCGACACCTCCTTTGATGATGGCAATCCGGCCACAGGCGATTGGCGCTGCAACGGCCTGGCGGCGGCTGGCTACAACCTCTCCACGCCCGACGTCACGATTCCGCAGTTCTGCGGCATGACGCTCTAGGCGCATTGCGGCAGTCCGGGGCAACCGCGACAGCCCCGCGCAGCGACACCCTCCCTCCAGGGGACCCGACGGGTCCCCTGATTTTTTTACGCCCGGTAAAGGGGCTGTGGGCAACCGCCGCGCTTGTGCACTACAGTTACGACCCTGGGGCTTTTGCTTGGCCAGCCGCGCCGGCCGACGCATCGCGCAAAACAAAAGCCGCCGTCGCAATAAGACCAAGCCCAGCGAGCAGCCAAGGATGCGTCCCATCACCAACGTCGAGGACCTGCGGATCCTGGCCCAGCGGCGCGTACCTCGCATGTTCTACGACTATGCGGACTCGGGCTCCTGGACGGAGAGTACGTACCGGGCCAACGAACGCGACTTCGAGCGCCTGCTTTTGCGCCAGCGCGTTGCGGTGAACATCGAAAAACGCAGCACGCGTTCGACCATGATCGGCCAGGACGTCGCGATGCCGGTGGCGCTGGCTCCCACGGGTTTGGCCGGCATGCAGCATGCCGACGGTGAAATCCTCGCCGCCCGGGCAGCACAACACTTCGGCGTGCCCTTCACGCTCTCGACCATGAGCATCTGTTCGATCGAGGACGTTGCGAAAGCCACCGGTGCACCCTTTTGGTTCCAGCTCTATGTGATGCGCGACCGCGAGTTCGTCGAACGGCTGATCGGGCGCGCTCAAGACGCGGGCTGCAATGCACTGATGCTCACGCTCGACCTGCAGGTTCTGGGCCAACGCCACAAAGACATTCGCAACGGATTGTCGGCGCCGCCCAAGTTCACCGTCGCGACGATGCTCAACTTGCTCAGCAAGCCGCGCTGGTGCGCGGCGATGCTCGGCACCAAGCGACGTGGATTTGGCAACATCATCGGGCACGTGCGTGGTGTCCAGGACCTGGGTTCGCTATCCGCTTGGACCAACGAGCAGTTCGATCCCACCCTGAACTGGAACGATGTGGAGTGGATCAAGCGCCTTTGGGGGGCCAAGCTCATTCTCAAAGGCATCATGGACCCGCACGATGCGCGCCTCGCGGTCGAAAGCGGCGCCGACGCGCTCATCGTATCCAATCACGGTGGCCGTCAACTCGACGGCGCACCGAGCGCGATCCAGGCACTGCCCGCGATCGCGGCCGAGGTCGGTGACCGCATCGAGGTGTGGATGGACGGAGGCATTCGTTCCGGCCAAAGCGTGCTCAAGAGCATCGCACTGGGCGCCAAGGCAACGCTGATCGGGCGGCCCTACCTGTACGGTTTGGGCGCCATGGGGCAAGCCGGGGTGCACACCTGTCTGGAGATCCTGCGCAAGGAACTCGACCTCACGATGGGATTTTGCGGCTGCACGAGCATCGAGGCGATCGACCGCCAGGTCGTGCTGGCGGCCCAGCAAACCCTCTGCGATCGCCCCTGATTGCCCGGGCCCCGGGGTGGCGGCAGCTAGACGCGCCGGCGGTACTCGCCCGTGCGGGTGTCGATTTCGATCCGATCGCCCTGTGACACAAAAATCGGCACAGGCACCTCAAAGCCCGTGGCTAACTTCGCGGGCTTCAGAACCTTGCCCGAGGTATCGCCCTTGACGGCGGGTTCGGTCCACACGATTTCGCGCTCGACCGACGTGGGCATCTCAACGGAAATCGCCTTGCCCTCGTAGAAAACGACTTCCACGGGCATGCCGTCTTCGAGGTAATGGAGCGCGTCGCCCATGTTGCCGACCTCGACCTCGTACTGGTTGTACTCCGAGTCCATGAACACGTACATCGGATCGGCGAAGTACGAATAGGTGCACTCCTTGTGGTCGAGCATGACCTGCTCGACCTTGTCGTCGGCGCGGAACACCACCTCGGTACCGGTGTTGCTCAGCAGCCCGCGCAGCTTCAGGCGCACGGTGGCCGCGTTACGGCCTCCGCGGCTGTATTCAGCCCGCAGAACGATCATCGGGTCTTTGCCGTGCATCACGACGTTGCCGGCACGGATTTCTTGAGCGGTTTTCATGGTGCGTCTATGGCCGCATACGCGGCGTTGCGAAAATCAGATATCGGGTTATTTGCCTCGCCCGCCGGTCCTTCGCGAGAGCGGGTCTGTGCCGCCGGGCCTAGAAATTTCGCCCGCGGGAAGGCTGACAACCTCGTATTCTAGCGGTTTTTGGCAACGAACTGAAGCAGCCGGCTCACCAAATCGTCCTGCGCCAGCAGTCGGGCCCTGGCCTCCTCGACCGTGCCCTGCCAGGCGCTCCAGGGCGCCGGCGGCAGCCCTGTCGCTTCGATCCCGTTCCAGGCGCGGTGAAACCTGCGCAACGACTCCGGTGCCCCAAGCCAGTCGAGAAACGCGTCGAGCTTGGCGTGGTGCGCGCGGTCCTGCTGGGGATAGGGTTGCCAGACGAACGCGCGGGCCGCCCAGAGCGCCCGAACCAGGGAGTCTTCACCGCGCACGAAGTTGCAGTCCGCCGACCACAGCAGATGGTCGAATTCCGTCTGGCTCAGGTAGGGCAAAAACGTGATTCGGAGTGCCGAATGCGCCTCCCACGAGGCTGGCATCCTCGCGAGCGCGGCCCGCACGGCAGCCGCCGAGCGCCCGGCCGTCACGAGCAGGCAGGTGGGCGTGCGAGCCAGTTCCGCCAGCCACTGGGCGAGCAAGATCGGCTCGTAACAAAACAGGGTCACGACCGGCTCACCAGCCCAGGCAATGCCTTGGCGCGCAAGCCAGGAGCGGCGCTCGAATCGCGCGCGCCGATCCATGAGGTCGGCCTCCCGCAGCAGACCCCCGGTATCGGGGGTGAATCCGGGAAAGAAGAACCATCGGCGTACACCGGCTGCAGCGCCTCCGTGCACCGGCGAGACCAGGCCGTGCGAGCGTGCGACAAAGTCCTCGGCGCTCAAATACTCGAGGTTGATCCAGACAACACCCCCACGCCCTTGCACGTTGGATCGCGCCATCGCTCCAATGACTTCCGGCGCCAGAGGGCATCCGAAGGCCTGCAGGAGGACGTCGCGCGGCTCAAAAGCGAGGGCAGCGTCCGTCGCGGGGTGGACCTCCACGCCCTGGCACCCCTGGGGAGCCATCCAGCGCAGCGCACTCGCATCGTCGACCCACAGCCGCACCGACTGGCCGCGCGCGGCAAGCTGAGCGGCGAGCCGCCAGCACACGCCGATGTCGCCGTAGTTATCGACAACGTGGCAAAAGACATCCCAACGAAAAGAACCCCGATCAGCCATGGCCCAAACCCGTTTGCGCCATCCCCGAACCCCCGAACCTTAGCGCACCCTGCGCTCACCACCGACGCGCCTGCAGGAGGCGCGCGCGTAATATCGATTTCCCAAGCATTGAGCAGCCGTCAAACGGGAGCATGCCATGCAAAAGAAACTGAGCGCACAGCAGGTTCGAGACAGGCTTGTCCAGGCCGCCCACTGGCGCCACGATGCTGAGCGCGAGGCGATCGTGCGCGAGTTCCTGTTCACCGATTTCGGCCAGGCCTTTTCTTTCATGACCCAGGTGGCCCTGGCCGCGGAGAGGCACGACCACCACCCCGAATGGGCCAACGTCTACAACCGGGTGAACGTCGTCTGGAGGACGCACGATGCCGGCGGGCTCACGCAGCGCGACTTTGACATGGCGCGCTGCACCGACGAGGCTTTCGAGCGATTCGCGCTGGTGCCACGGACTCGATAACCGTCTCGCGGGACGCGCGCGCGCGCACAAGGGCGCTGTCGAATTGGCGCCACGCTGCTTGACCGCGGACCGCGGCTAGAAGGGCCATCGGGTTCATAGGCGGAAAACGCTGTGTATTACGGGTCGAAGCTGTGCGAAAACCCGCGAAAATTGTTTGAACTAAAAATATCGGCCCGATACGCAGGCGCGGGATCGAGGATTTCCGTCAGGGGAAGGGCGAAAAGAGCCCCGAAAATGCCGCTAATCGAAGTTTTCGCACATTCTGGGCCGCCGGTAGGCTCACGAGATCGCTGAGGCGACATCGCGCCAAGGGGTACGGAGTCGCGAGCCGGCCGGCGGGAACGTAAGGACTCTCCCTTCATGGCAATAAGGCGAGACAGCATCACGCTCGTGTTGGCCGGAATCGGGGCTCTCACCGGGCTTTCCTCCCTGTCGTTGATCGTCTGGGAACAGATCGAATATTGGCCCCGCGTCGAGATTACAAGTCCAACCTTTGTCGAATCGCAGGAAGGCAGTTTGCTCCCCAGGATCACAGCCTACGTCGGCTACAAGAACCTGGGCACAGTGCTGATGAATGTGTACGAGCCTCCACTGCTCGTAGTGCGTGATTCAGAAGGGAATCAATTCGGGCCGTATTTGATGCGGGTGCCTCGGCCTGGAAGCGGGCGTCCTGTGACGGCCGGTCTGGGTCCGGTCCGCATCGAGCCACAGCGCTCGGAGGGTCGCGAATACTTGGTTCCGGGGCTGGAAGAGGCGATTGCCAACGGACAGATCCCCGGCTTCCGTTCCCACTGGAGGGACTTCACGTATGAAGTCGAGGCCCTGATATCGGTGAACGAGGATTTCGAACAATCCGTCCATCGGCAGTCATTCGAATACAAGTCCTACGATGGCCGGTGTATGTCATCCGGGACCTGGTGCACCGGCGCGCAAAGGACCGAGAACCATTAATTCCGGTTCGTTCCTGGGCTCTCAAACTTGCGCGCCCTCGAAACTTGGCGTGCCGTAGCTCTGGCTTGAGCAGCGGGATCAAAAATCGCAAGCGCTGCCAGCGCAAGATTTCCAAGTCGGCCAGACGGACGTAGAAGGCTGCGCGCGCGCATTTTCACGCTTTCACGGGCGCGGCGCGCGTAGGCGATCGGCCGCGCGCAAGATGCTTTCGCGCGTCTGCTCCCACCCGATGCAGGCGTCCGTAACCGACACGCCTCGCTGCAGCTTCGCGCCCGGGACGAGCGGCTGCGATCCGGCAAGCAAGTTGGACTCGAGCATTGCTCCCACGAGCCACATCGGGCTCAAGCCATCGGTTGAGGGCGCGGGGCCCTCGAGCAGCATGGAACCCACCACGTCATCGAGCACGCGCGGCTGCATGGCCGCATTTTTGCCGGAATTGGCGTGCGAGCAGTCCACAACCAGGCGCTGGGGCAGCGAGGCTGCGAGCAAGGCGCGCCCGGACTCGAGCAGCGAGGCGCGATCATAGTTGGGGCGCCGGCCGCCACGCAAAATCACGTGTCCGTCGGGGTTGCCACGCGTGCGCACGATGCTCACTTTGCCCTGCGCGTCGATGCCCAGGAAGGCATGCGGCCCCAGTGCAGCGAGCCACGCGTTGATAGCTACGTCCAGACTTCCGTCGGTGCCGTTCTTAAAACCCACCGGGGCCGAGAGCCCGCTGGCCATCTCCCGATGCGTTTGCGACTCGGTGGTACGCGCACCAATGGCGTACCACGAGACGAGATCGGAGAAGTACTGCGGGGTCACGGGGTCGAGCGCCTCCGTGCCCGCGGGAACACCCAGGGCGTTGATCTGGGCGAGCAGGCCGCGAGCCAGACGCAAGCCTCGCTCGACATCAAACGTCCCGTCCAGACCGGGATCGTTGATAAGACCCTTCCAGCCTACGGTCGTGCGCGGTTTTTCAAAATACACCCGCATGACGAGGACGAGCGTGTCCGAAACCTCGGAAGCGAGCGCGCCCAGGCGCTGGGCATATTCGAGCGCCGCATCCGGATCGTGCACCGAGCATGGGCCCACGACCAGGAAGCGACGTCGATCGAGACCTTGCAAGATGGCGCGTATTGCCGCGCGTCCCTGGCCGACGGTGGCGCGCATGGCGGCGTCGGCAGGCAGTTGCGCATGCAGTTCCGCCGGGGTCACCACCCGCGTGAAGGATTCGACACGCGTGTCCTCCAACTGCGTGCCCAAACCGGGCGGGTTTGGCAGCGGCGAGGGGTGCTGGGGCGTCAAGGAACGACTCATGGCGAAAGACAACGAGAGCCAAAGGATGGACGTGGGCGCGATTGTGACCTCGATGCGCGACCGGGGCAATGACTTCCCGGATGTTGCATGATGCGCAGCATGGCACGCGGCGCGACGATTTTTACCTTTGACATCGACCTGGCCGACGCCGACCGGGGCGTGTATGAACGGCTGGCACTGCGCGTTGCGCAGCATCCCTCCGAGGCGACCGATTTTCTCCTGACCCGCGTACTGGCTTACTGTCTTGAGCTCACGGAAGGCATCGGCTTTTCCAGCGGCCTTTGCAATCCCGACGAGCCCGCCATATTTGTTCGTGATGCGACCGGCGCGTATCGCTCCTGGATCGATATCGGCGTACCCGAGGCGAAGCGGCTGCACCGCGCAGCCAAGGCAGCGGAGCGCGTGGCCGTGTACACCCACAAGCCGCCAGAGCAGCTGCGCAAGGTGCTCACCGGCGCCCGAATTTTTCGTGCGCAGGCGCTGCACCTGGTTGCCGTGGACCGACAACTCATCGCGCGATGGATGCAGCAGTTGCAGCGACGATCGCGGATCGCCGTGTCCGTGAGCGGCGGACGCGTCTACCTCGCCACGGAGGCAGAGACGATCGAAGGAACTTTGGAGGTGCTCAGCATTGCCGAACCAGGTTTTTGACGGATTCGCGCCGCCGCGCAGCCCGTGCGCCTTGGCGGCAGGCCTCCCAGGAGCTTGATATACCGGCCTTGGGCGGTTTTCATCGTTAGATGTCGACCGAGGGAGGAACGCAGTGCCGCTCCTCGCCCATCGACCGCTGCACCGCACTTCGCCCTCGTGTCCCGACTCGAGGAGCAACCAACAGAAGCGGCCTCGCCCTTTGAGGGCTTTGGCCGGGCGCGTTTCGCGTGTGGGCCGTCGGCTCGCCCCTGTTCGGACGCCGATGTGGCGGCGCTCGCTTGGCGCGCCAACCGTGGCCACGAATGCTCGGAACTTAAGGGATTTGGCCCTTCTCGTTGCGCGGAGATTCCCAGCGACGGACCACACGGTGCTCGCCGCCATACCGCGGGCGCGGCGAGACGCGCGTGCCGCGTGGCGTATGCCGGTAGTAGCATGTTTGGGCAACCGCCTTGCGGCCAACTTCTCGGGAGAACGGCCATGAAAGTGCGAATGATTGCTTTGCTGGGTGTGCTGATGGGTCTGGTAAGCGTTGCGGCGGCCAAGGAAATCAAGGTCAAGATGCTGACCAATGGACCTAACGGCACGATGCTTGTATTCGATCCGATGTTCGTGAAGGCAAACGTAGGCGACACCGTCACCTTCGAGCCGCTACAAAAAGCCGGGCACACAAGCATTTCGTTGTTGGTGCCTGAGGGCGCGAAACCCTGGAAGGCGGCGGCCGATACCGAGATCTCGGTGAAGATCGAAAAGCCTGGCGTCTACCTCGTCGAATGCGACTTGCATAAGAACATGGGCATGGTCGCCGTCCTTCAGGCGGGCAAACCGGTGAACCTGGCCGAGGCCAAGAAAAAAGCGGCCGAGGAGTCGGCGAAGATGCTCGCCAATAAGGATAGATACGACAAACTTTTGGCGATGGTGAAGTAAACAGGCGCGCCTAGGAGTCCTGCGCGCAAGGTGTCGAGACCCGCGTGCGGACGCCTGGGCCGATTGGGACGCGAGCGAAGGGCAAGTCGCCGTTGGTCGGACCGCGGGCAAATGAGCACTCCTGACCAAAGGCTCCGGGCGTCGCTTCTCGTGCGCAGTGGCGGCACGCACAGAAGCACAGTGTGATCGACTCGGAGGAAAACGACCACATCTTGATCTGATCACGATTTTGGACAGCGCGAACCGTACCGCGGACACGCGTTTCGCGGATCGTTCGGTTCTGCCCACTCGTCGGGGAGGTAGAGCCATGTTGCACAACACGAGTACATTTGCCTTGCCCCTTGCTCTTGTTCTTTGTACCGGCACTACCATGCAAGCGACACAGGCTGCGACACCGGAGACAGAAGCTCCAAAAGCGGAAAGGCCCGAGGTCAAGGTCGGCGACCGATGGAAATTCGCATGCACGGGCAGCAATCAAAAGACCGAGCGCCGTTGGGAAATAACCTCCGTGGAACCGACGGTCATCAAGGGCAAGGAGAACGGACAGCCTTTGACGTTGACCCCGGATCTCAACGAACTCGAATCACCACGCCGAAAGCTATCGGAGAACAAGACGCTGAGTTTCCCGCTTGAGGTTGGCAAAAAATGGGAATTCACCAACGACGCGGTGCTCTACGGCGTAGTTCAGACGAAGATATATCGAGGGGAAGGGCAAGAAAAATACGCCGTATCGGTGGACAGCTATGAAAAAGTGCGTGTTCCGGCGGGAGAATTTGACGCCTACAAGCTGGCAGTCTTTGAACGATTCACGGATATCCAAGGAGCGATCTTCACGACGGACTCGGTACTGTGGTACGCGCCGGCCGCGCGGAGCATTGTAAAAAGCGATTGGGTCGTGCACTCGGCCAGGCGAGGCACAGAGCATAGTTGCGAGTTGGTCGAGTTTCGGTTGCAACCCTGAATTCCCCGCGCCCTGCACCTGAGACATCAGCATCTGCCCGGCTAGGACGGACGAGCCGGGCCGGGGCGCGGCCGCATGTTGCCGTGCTGGCGCATCGCGTGCGCAGTGGCGGCGGCCTGCTCAGGGGCTGTGCCGCAGAAGGCGCAAGATCGACGCACCGTGGCGGCGCGTCCCGATCCGGTGAATGATCGCGCGGATTTCGCGCGCGGCGTGCGCAAAGTTCGCTACCGCGACTTGCAACGAAGGCAGGCCGTCAGCCTGCATCGGGAGGTGAAGCGTAGCCGCCCACCAGCTTTGAGAGCTGCGCAGCCGCCCAGATGGTGGTGCGATCCCCCATTTCAGGGCCGATGATTTGAACGCCCACAGGCAGATTTGACGGCGCGAATCCCACAGGCGCCACCGTCGCCGTGAGGTACGAGCAGCTCGCCAGCCCCGCCCAAAAGAGCTGGGAGAAGTACGGAATCTGAGTACCGTTTACCGTCATTGTTCGGGCGGCGGCGGGCTCCGAGTGATCGTGCACAAATGCGGCGGTTGCCGTCACCGGTGCGAGCAGCACGTCGTGGTGCAAGAAAAACTCACGCCAGGCCCAGCGCAACCCTTCCCGCCGGTTGCTGGCGTCGAAGTACTCTTTGTACGAAGCGGTGGCATTGCGCAGCTCAACGGCTCGGGGGCTCTGGTCGTTCGGATCGAGCTGCGCGCGGTTGCGCACCAGTCTGTCAAAGTCGGGCCTGCGCGCACTGATCTGCGCCATGAGCAATGTGCGATACGTGGCTTCGGCCGCCGCGGGATCGAACGCGGGGCGCGCGTCAAAGTTGACCTTGGCCCCCGCCTTCCTAAGCGCGATCGCCGCATCGTGGATGCGATCGCGCACCGAATCATCGATCGGCGCCAAGGGCTCCTGCAGCCAAACCGCAACGCGCAGGTCCTTGAGCGATCTGGGTGGCGAAGGCAGCCGATACCGAACCGCCGAGCTCGTCAACAAATCCGGACCGATGGTCGCGTCAAGCGCCAGCGCCAGGTCTTGCGGGTAGCGGGCTAGCGGCCCGACAACGGACAGGTCCGCCTCGGCTACGGCCGTGCGCGCCAAAGAGTGCCCGCGCTTCGGAATGATGCCCCAGGTCGACTTGTGCCCATAAACCCCGCAATAGGCGGCCGGGTTGCGAATGCTCCCGCCGATATCGCTACCGAACTCCAGTGCAGTCAAGCCGGCCGCCACCGCGGCCGCACTCCCTCCGGAGGAGCCGCCGGGCGTGCGCGAAAGATCCCAGGGATTGGAGGTGGTGCCGTAGATTTCGTTATAGCTTTGAAAATCGGCCAAGAGCAAAGCGACGTTGGTCTTGCCGAAAATGACCGCGCCGGCTTTCTTCAGGCGTTGAACGGCAAGTGCATCGTCCGTCGCAACGTTCTCGCGCATCGGAACAAAACCCTGGGTGGTCGGGCAGCCTCGCAAATCAAAAGATTCCTTGATCGTCATCGGCAAACCGTGCAAGGATCCCAGAACCTCGCCCCTGGCAAGCGAACGATCCGCGGCGCGTGCCTGCCTGAGGGCCCGTTCGCGATCGTCGACCACGAGCGCATTGATGGCGCCGTTGAGACGGTCGACGCGGGACAGATAGGCCGTAAGCAGTTCGACGGAGGAGACCTTGCGGGCGCGAATCGCGCGCGCAAGCGCGGCGGCCGAACCAAACGGAAATGCGTCCAGCGCGGCGTGAACTCGCGCATCCGCGCTGCGGCTGTGGTCCGCCGCTGCGGCAGAGCGCGGCCGCGGCGCTTTTTCTTTTGCATTCGGGCTGCGCAACGCATCCTCCCCTCTTCTGTCGTTTTCGACGCGGACCATGCCCGCGCGACCAGACTCTGGCGAAGATCCAATGTACTGAATCGCAAGTCAGCCTGCGCGCAGGGCGCCTCAGAAAAATTCCGTCCCCGATGCCGTGGAAGATGCGCTGGGCGGCCCGCTTGCGCCGGAAGCCTTTCGCGCCACGCGCCTCGGTTGGCGGAAGTCGGCCGCCAAAAGCCGCACCGGTCTTCCAAAAAAAACGGGCATTCATCCCGCGCGAGCGCCAGGGATCATCCGCCACCTCTCACGCCGCGTTCCAAAAAATGGCCCAACTTACGGATTCCGTTGGCTTTTTCTACCCCTCGCGGACCTTCGCCTCGAACGCCGTTTTTTGACTTTCGGACCACTCTGGGGGCAACATTGGGGCCATTGACGCCGCCCTGAAAGCAGTTGCCTCCGCGCCAAGGGGTGACGCCCCTGCGGCGGTGGGAGGACTTTCGTTGACGCTGAAAGAGCCGCGAGCACGTCGCGCAAATTGCGCCGACAAAGCCGCAGCGCGTCTGAGGCATGATCGGCCTGTGCAATACCGGATTGCGCCGCACAACGGGCTGAATGTTCATTGTTCCAGCGGGCGGAACCGTTATCCAAAGATGGACTGGGGAGTTAAGCAATGAGCACTGTCATCCCGGATGTCGCACTGATTGACAATAGCGACGAACGTGCACCGCTGGTGCTGGTACTGGATTGCTCCGGCAGCATGCAGGAGGACAACAAGATCACACTATTGAACGAGGGCTTGAAGACCCTCGCATCGGAACTCAAAAACGATCCGATCGCCGCTCGCTGCGGAAGGGTCCTGGTGATTTCCTTCGGTGGCGACAGCAACGTGGAAATGATGGGCGATTGGACCGATGCGATGGACTTCACGCCGCCGACTTTGGTGGCTGGGGGTCTGACACCCTTGGGCGCCGCGATGCGCTGTGCGCTCGATGAAATCGAGTCCCAGAAGAGCCAGATGCGTGCTGCAGGCGTCTCTTACAAGCGCCCCATCATCATGCTGCTGTCCGATGGCGAACCGACTGACGAATGGAGGCAGGTGGCCACCGAGTGCATGAGTGCAGAAACGGCACACAAAGTCAATGTCATGCCGATCGGCATCGGAAACCAGGCCAACAAGGATGTCCTGGCTGCCTTCAGCAACAAGGGCGCGCTGAACCTGAGCGGCCTGAAATTCAAAGAGCTCTTCATCTGGCTCAGCCGAAGCATTCAGGCCGTCTCGCGCGCGACAACGGGAGGCACCGTTCAGCTCAATCCCGTGGATAGCTGGGCGCAAATGCAGACGTGAGTTCCGAGCCCACGATGAAATGGAAGGTGTTTTTTGCGTCGGCCACCGGTAAATATCATCTGACCAGCAACATTCCTTGCCAGGACGCGGGGCATTTCGTCGTGATGGGCGACGTGTTAATCGGGGCCGTGTGTGACGGCGCGGGGTCGGCCAGTCAGGGGCAGGCCGGAGCGGATTTCTTCGCGAGGACCGTCACGGAACTCATCGCCGAATCCGTAAAAGCCAAAGAGCTCGTGCCGGGGGCGCAGCCGGAGTACCGCGAGCAGTTGCGTGCGCTCATTGAGCGGGCGCGCGCCCGGTTGGGCGAGATCGCCGCATCGCAAGAGCTGGAGCTGCGGGATTTCTCGTGCACGCTCGTTGGCTGCATCAGCTCGCCCGAGGAAGGTTGCCTTTTCCACATAGGTGATGGCTTTGCCGTCTATCTGCGGGACACGGGCGAATCCGTTGTGTCGCAACCCGAAAACGGCGAGTACGCCGACCAGACCTACTTCGTGACGGACAAGGACTGGCAGGAGCATCTGCGAGTGACGCAATTTCGCGAAGTAAACCGTGGCGGTCTCATTGGCCTGATGAGCGACGGCGCCTCGCCGTTTGCGATTAACCGCATGCGTACGGGCTTTTATCGCCCTTTTATCGATCCGGTCGCGACCTTTCTGAGCAGCGCGACCGAACAAAACGGCAACCAGGCCTTGCAAAAGGTTCTGGAAGACGAAAAGACGCACGCGATAACGACCGACGACAAGACGCTGTTGCTCGCCTTGGCAAGCTAGTCGGCAGCCGACAGCGACCGTCTCTCCCCCGTGGACTCCCGCAGGCAACCCGGCAGAAATACCGTCCGGCTTTTGTGGCCCGACGGTCGCTCGGAAGCGGTCCAACTGCTGGCCATCGGCAAATCGGGCGGCGCCGGCGAAGTCTTCTCGATTGCCAACAAGCCCGATTATGTCGCCAAGATTTACCACGCGAGCAGCCGGCGGGCCCAGCTCGCCCAATACGCGCGCAAGATCCAATGGATGATCCGCAACAAACCCGAGCTGCCCCAGATTCCCGCCCAGTATCAGGGCATCGTGCAGCTCGCCTGGCCGGTGGCCCAGGTGTTGAGGGGTTCGAGCTTCGCCGGTTTCGTCATGGAGAAAATCGATTTTGACCGGACGATGGAGCTCGATTATTTGCTAACGCGCAAACAGGCTGCGGGCGAGGGGTTCGAAGTGGACTTCGGCAAACTGATCACGGTTTGCTACAACCTGGCTTCGCTGATCAATTGCCTGCACAGCAAGAAGATTGCGGTGGTGGACTTAAAGCCCATCAACGTCAAAGTCTACAAATCCGAACTCTACGTCTCGATCCTGGATTGCGACGGCTTTCACATCTATTCCGACGGCTTCGTATCGGAGGCGCCACAAGTAACGCCGGAGTACCTTGCGCCCGAATTCCACGACAAGGCGGTCACCCACCCGGAAAGCCAGGACCGCTTCGCACTGGCGGCAATCATTTTCCGGCTGCTTAACTACGGCATTCATCCCTACGCGGGCATCGCGGCCAATCGCTTCGCCTATCCGACAGAGCTCTCAGGACGCATCAAGCTCGGACTTTATCCCTACGGTAAACGTCCCCTTGCTCATGTCCGCGTGACCCCGGCCAGTGTCCACGAGTCCTTTCCCGACGGCATTCGGGAGCTGTTTGACCGGTCCTTCGCCCCGGCTGCCGGAGCCAGGGCAAGTGCGCACGAATGGGTCACGGCTTTGAGCGTTTTTGCCAACAGAAGCACCGGCGCCATGTCGCTTTGCCCCAAAGGCCACGTGCAGTTTGCCGGCAAGCGCTGTCCCACGTGTTTGCGCGAGGGCATCATCCAGGGACACGTGGAGCGCCGCAAGAGGTTTGTCACCCGTCTGCAAACGTCTCCGGCACGCGCCATGACGTATGTGAAAAGGACGTTGCGAGGTACGCACACCTCGCCCTTTCAGGCCGCGCTCGCGCAGGTGCAGCTCAACTCCGTGCAGCTCGCGCCTGTAACGATGTCCATCCGCAACGTGGTTTCGGTCGAAATTCTCTGGGCGATCGGACTGCTCATTACCTATTGGTGGCTGAAGTGACGCCCGCGCTGCTGGCGACGATTGCCGCGGCCGCGGCCATCTTGCTTGCCTGGCTCTGGCGGCCGCGCGCCCGACTTGCGCCCGTTGCTCGGACGCTGCTTGTCGTCTACGCGTTGCTGGGGGGCTGGGCGCTTTGGTTCGGGCTGTACGCCGCGCCGGGCCAGGAGCCCGCCGAACTGCTCCTTTGGAAACCCACAATCATGTATTGGTTGCTGGCGGTCATTTTGTTCGTGGCGCCGTCGCTCGGATCGGATTACCCCGTCAAGATCGTCCTGGGCTCCTATTTTTTGTTCTCCAGCCGGGAGTGGCGCTGGATCAATGTGGGCTTCGCCGTGCTCCTCACGATATTGGGTGCGTGGAATCTTCTGGTCGCATTCAACGCTTCGCACGACGACTGGGAAGGCTTCAAGTGGAGCTGCATGGCAAACGTCGTGGCGGTCTTTTTGCTGCGGCTGAGCTTCGTCTGGCTCGAGGTTGTAGCGCGAGTCTTCAAGTACCTCTACGGACGCGCAAAGATCTACTTTTCGTGACGGCGACCTGGCCGGCCGCGGGAGCGGCGCGCTCCCAGGCGCGCACTCCTCCTGCAACAATTCGAAATATCGGGTGGGCAGCCGGCGAGGCAAGCCGCGCAAACTGCGCGTAGCGCCGCGCGCCGCGCAAGCGCAGTTTTCGGCGCAGATGCTGCCATTCGTGCAGCAGCTGCCCTTTGGTCTCGTGCATTCGCACCTCTCGGCCGCGCTTGACGATCTTTGCGGCATCGAAGCGGTATCCGCGTCGCAGCGCCTCCGCGTGCACGCCAGCCAGATAGGCACCGATCGCCGCCACGGGGTCCGACTGCTGGCGAAATCGAATCAGCTGCGGATGGAACCGGTAGCCACGTGTCAAACCGAGGAGCACCTTTTGGGCGAGCAGCGCCTCGCGCCAGAGCGCGACCAATCCCGGTGCGTCGAGATACGCCGGGTGCACGGTCCAGAGGCGCACAGGCTAAATTCCCATCGAACGCGGCGCAGCGGATGAATGGCGCCTCGACAACATGAGCGATCGGGTTGCCGAACACACGGCTCTGCGCCCAAAGAACAGGCAGCGCGAGCGCAAGCAACCGCTCGCCCACGAAAGAAGAGGAGCGCAAAGTTCCTTGCCTCGCGCAAGCGTGGGATCACCCGTCCAGGCCACAGCGCGACCGCAATTTCATATCTGAAAACGCGCACCCATTGGACGATCCCGCCTTTCGACTTGCAAGGCGCGCTCTGCGTGAGCATACTGAAGATTCTGCTTGGGAGGAGCAGGGACAAGCGCGCGCGGCGATGCTTGGGCTTTGCGCGCAAAGCGCGCCGAGGCGGCTGCGCCCATTGGCGAGATCGGCTCTTCTGCAAGAAGCGGCAAAGGCACTAACCATGCGATCAGCTCCGACCGAGCAAACCTCGAAGTTGGCCACCATGTGGGGCACGCACGAGCATTCGATACTGGTGCTCCAAGGCGGAGGCGCGCTCGGTGCCTATCAGGCAGGCGTGTATGAGGGTCTCGCGGAGGCGGGCCTTGCGCCGGACTGGGTGACCGGCATCTCCATTGGCGCCATCAATTCCGCATTGATTGCCGGAAACCCGCCGCAGCGGCGAGTGCAGCGGCTGCGCGAGTTTTGGGAGCGAGTGTCGGCAAGTTCGCCGGTGATGCTGCCGTCCGCGCTCGACCAGTGGCGGCCACTCATGAACCGAATGAGCGCAACCTCGGCTGCCATCTTTGGGGTGCGCGGATTTTTCCATCCGCGCCCGATCTCACCCCTGCTATCCCCCCAGGGCACTGTCTCGGCACTGAGCTTTTACGACACCGCGCCGCTGAGGAAAACCCTCGAGGAACTGGCCGACTTCGATCTGGTCAACGGGGGCGCGGTCCGCCTCTCGCTGGGCGCCGTAAACGTCCGCAGCGGGCAGCCGGTCTACTTCGACAGTCGGGAGACGACGATTACTGCGGCTCACGTCCTGGCGAGCGGCGCCCTGCCCCCGGGCTTTCCTCCCGTGGAGATCGATGGCGAGATGTATTGGGACGGGGGCGTCGTATCCAATTCGCCGCTGCACTACGTGCTGGAAGACTTTCGCATGGATGCGCTCGTCGTCCAGGTCGACGTCTTTAGCGGCGAGGGCAGCCTTCCGAAGAACATGGACCAGGTGCTGGAGCGCGCCAAGGACATCCAGTACGCGAGCCGGCGGCGCTTCTCCACGCACCAGATCAAGACGGTCGAAGGCCTGCGGTCGACACTGGCCAAGGTTCTCGAAAAGCTGCCGCACGAACTGCACACCGATCCGGACGTGCAGAAGCTGCTCACCTTGAGCCGGCGCGGGGCGCTGTCCTTGGTGCACTTCGTCAACCGTCACGACACGCATTCCTCCGATTTCAAGGACTACGAGTTCTCGCGTGCCACCGTAAGCCAACTGTGGCAAGGCGGGCTCGACGACGTACGCCGGATGCTGGCCGAACCGGAGGCGCGCGTCGAGTACGATCTGGGCCATCGCGTCCGATCCTACGAACTGGCCGAAGCCCAAGCCCCCGAGGACGCAAAATGAAAGAACAAGAAGTTCGCGACCGCGCCTTTGCGATGCCGCTTACCAACCCGGCATTTCCGCCGGGGCCCTACCGCTTCATCAATCGCGAGTACTTCATCGTCACCTACCGCACGGACCCCGACGCCCTGCGGGCGGTGATCCCGGGGCCGCTCGAGTTCGTCGAGCCGCTTGTCAAGTTCGAGTTCATTCGCATGCCCGATTCGACCGGATTTGGCGATTTCACCGAAAGCGGCCAGGTGATACCGGTCAGTTTTCGCGGACAGCGCGGAGGCTACGTGCACGCGATGTACCTCAACGACCACCCGCCGATTGCCGGCGGCCGCGAGATCTGGGGTTTCCCCAAGAAGCTCGCCTGGCCCGAATTTCGGGTCGAGAAAGAAACGCTGGGCGGCGTCCTCAAGTACGGCCCCATCCCCGTTGCCGTCGCAACCATGGGCTACAAGTTCAAGAAGCTGCCGCACGACAAGATTCTGGCGTCATTACAAACGCCCAACTTCCTGCTCAAGATCATTCCGCACGTCGACGGCACCGCGCGCATCTGCGAGCTGGTGCGTTATTTCCTCGAGGACGTGACCGTCAAGGGTGCCTGGGAGGGACCCGCATCGCTCGAGCTCTTTCACCACGCGCTCGCCCCTGTTGCGCAGCTACCCGTGCTCGAAGTGATCTCGGGCGCGCACATTGTCACCGACCTCACCCTCGGATTGGGCACCGTTGTGCATGACTATCTCACCAAATAAAGGACTGGGTATGAAGCTCAAAGGAAAAGTCGCAATCGTCACCGGCGCGGCGAGCGGCATCGGAAAGCAGATCGCTCTCACCTTCGCGCGCGAAGGCGCAAAAGTCGCCATTGCCGACCTCAACAAGGAGGCGGCCGATGCGGTGGCCACCGAAATACGGGGGCGCGACGGCCAAGCCATGGGTGTCGCAATGGACGTTTGCAACGAGGACGCGGTCAATACCGGCGTGGCAGCCGTCGCGGCCAAATTCGGCGGCGTGGACGTCCTCGTGAGCAACGCCGGCATACAGATCGTCCACCCGGTCGAAGAATTCAGCTATGCCGACTGGAAGAAGATGCTTGCGATTCATCTCGACGGCGCGTTCCTCACGACCCGCGCCTGTCTGCCGCACATGTACAAGTCCGGAAAGGGCGGAAGCGTGATTTATATGGGTTCGGTGCACTCCAAGGAGGCATCGAAGCTCAAGGCCCCCTACGTGACGGCCAAGCACGGGCTGCTCGGGCTCGCGCGGGTGGTTGCCAAAGAGGGTGCGCAGCACGGAGTGCGTGCCAACGTGGTCTGTCCCGGCTTCGTGCGCACCCCGCTCGTGGACAAACAGATTCCCGAACAGGCGAAGGAATTCGGGATCACCGAGGCCGAGGTCATCAAGAACGTCATGCTCAAAAATACGGTCGACGGGGAGTTCACGACGGTGGAGGACGTTGCCGAAGTGACGCTCTTTTTCGCGGCGTTCCCGAACAATGCGCTCACCGGCCAGTCGATGATCGTCAGTCACGGCTGGTTCATGGAGTAAGCCGGCGTCGGTTTGAGCCGGCAGTAGTGCGGCGCTCGGCGGAGGTTTTCACGAACCCCGATTGGCTGCCCTTGCGAGGAGGGAGTCGAGGGGCGCAAGGAGAAAAAAGGCACTGATGTGACGGCTCGCCGCCGTCCGCGGCGGCGGGCCAACCCTGCCTCGAGGGGAACGGCCCGAGTGCCTCCATCATCGGCAGACCGGGTCGCCTCCCCGAGTTCGATGCAAGGACGCCTGCCCGGAGGTTACGTCGCCGATCGCGCGAGTTTTTGCGAGTTCGGGCATCGCGCCATGGATCTGCAAAGCTGACGGCGCGACCTCAGAAACTGCCGTCTCCTTTGCATTGCGACGCCGGGCCGGTTGCACTCGCCCGGACAAGCACGACGGCGGGCGGCTTGCGTGACGAGATCAGGTTGAGAAGGGACTCGCAAATGTCTTTTGCACCGAGCAAAGAGAGATGCCGGTGGGCTCAATCCCACGAACTGCTCGCCGCCTATCACGACGACGAGTGGGGCGTTCCGCTTCACGATGATCGAAAGCTTTTTGAGATGCTCAATCTCGAAGGCGCGCAGGCGGGTTTGAGTTGGCTCACCATCCTCAAAAAGCGGGCCAATTATCGCAAGGCGTTCGATCGCTTCGATGCCAAAAAGATCGCACGGTACGATTCGACCAAAAAAGCGACCCTCCTCAAAAACGAAGGCATCGTGCGCAATCGGTTGAAGATTGACGCCGTTATTGCAAACGCGAAGGCTTTCCTCCAGATCCAGCAGGAATGCGGAAGTTTCGACGCGTACCTGTGGCAATTCACGGGGGGAAAGCCCGCGAGAAAAAAGGACGCCGTAGCAATCAGTCAGCGGTTGAGCAAGGACCTCAAGCGGCGCGGCTTCAAGTTCGTGGGCGGCGAAATCTGTTACGC
>DASPPB010000053.1:0-34972 GCA_035625725.1 Burkholderiaceae bacterium | reverse complement strand
TACGCGGGAGCCAAGGGCAAGGGGGAGGTTCGTTGGGGCCAACGATCCTTTTTGGGCCGGGACCATCTGGCCATCGGCCGCGATCGATTGCGCGTTCATGCAGCGGCTCCTTCTCTATGTTGCATAGCAGCATAACGCATGGCCGAGGCCTCAGGATGACAGAATTCGACCGCGCTTTGGCGCTTTTTTTTCGTTTTCTTGCGCATAACATGCTGATTTAAAATGCGTTTTCTATTTGCCGAAGCCTGCAGGGAGCAAAGCTCGGACCGCGCTGAGGTTCCGGCAAAAATCTCCTGCGAGGCAACCTGAACCTCGCACTAAGACGCCGATCGGACGGTTTGCGAGGCCCACTGCGACCTCTCGAGCGTGGCGCAATGGCGCGGCCGCCGAGCGCAAGGCGCAAAAAGAAAAAGGGGTTTCGCGACTTCGGGCGCAAAACCCCTTGGGTAGATCGAGGTGGGATCAGGCCCACCACCACTCTTACTTGATCGTCGCGTTTTTCTTCAGCGACTCGACAAAGTCCTTGGCCTCTTGCTGCTGCAGGGCTTCGACGATGTGGGGCTTGATCTGGTCAAGGGGCGGGGCCTGCATCGGACGCACGTCATCGAGACGAATGACGTGCCAGCCAAACTGGCTTTGCACCGGCGTGGTCGTGTACTTGCCTTTTTCGAGCTTGATCATCGCATCGGAGAACTGCTTGACGTAGGCCGCAGGCGGTGCCCAGTCCAGTTCGCCGCCATTGGCTGCGGAACCCACGTCCTTGGTTCCTTTGGCGAGGTCTTCGAATTTTGCACCCTTGTCAAGCTTCGCGATGATGTCCTTGGCCTGCTGCTCGTTGTCGACCAGAATGTGATGGACTTTGTATTCCTTGTCGCCCGCTATTTTGCGCTCCCGGTCGTATTCGGACTGGATTTGCGCGTCGGTGGGTTTGTGCTTGTCGATCTCGTCGCGCAGCAGCGCCTGGATGACCACCGTGCGGTACGCGTTATCGGCCTGGAACTTGACGTCCTCACGCTCGGGGATCTTGCGCCGTTTGGCCTCTTGCATCAGCACTTCGAGCTCGACGAGCTTGTCCTTGATCTGGGCGCGCAATTCGGGCGTATCGGGTTGCTTGAGCTGGCGGATCACGAGCTCAAGCTCGGCGCGCTTGATCGGCTTGCCATTGACCACCGCGATGTTGCCGCTGGCGTCGGCTGCCGGGGCGGCAGCACTTGCTTTGGCGGGAGCCGCGGGGGTCGCCGCCGGGGCCGCAGTTCCGGCTTTGGGGGCGGATTCTTGCGCATAGGCACCGGCGGCCAGGGCCGCGGCCACGGTTATCAGAAGGACTCGAAGCATGCAGTCACCTTGCAAAGTGTGATCGGACGGTAAAACCAAACATCATACACAATCGTGAACCGGCAGACCCGACGCTCCCCGCAGCCGGTCACGCGGCCGTCACAGACGAATGCGCCCGATCCTTGCGGCCGCAACTGCGCCCAGGAGTGCGACCAGGGCCGTTACGGCGAAACCCACGCGAAACGCGTGCTGGATGGCCTCGGCAGCGCCGCCGGCCACGTTGGCGCTCGCGCTGCTGCGAACGGCAAGCGCGATCGCGTTGAGATCGATGCCCGGTAGCAGCGTGAAGGCCACGGCTCCGAACATCGCCGTGCCCAGCGCCGCTCCTGTGGCGCGCGAGAGCGTTACCACGGCGGCGGCCGCGCCAAGCCGTTGGCGCCCCGCGAGCCACTGCACGACGATCTGTGCCGTGGGCATCACGGTACCCAGACCACAGCCGCAGACAAATCCCAGAGCGGCAAGTGCGTAGTCCTTCAGTGGCAGCAAGGCGAGCAGAATCAGTGCAGCTCCCGCCAGGCAAAGGCCGACGACCGGCATCACGACCGGCCGGCCAAAGCGCGCGATGATCCTGCCGGTGGCGGTGGCGCCAACGACGATGCCGATCGTGACCGGCAACAGCAGCAGCCCGGATTCACTGGGACTCGTCCCTTGGCCAAGCTGCAAAAAAATCGGCAGAAAAAAGACGAGCGCAAACATGGTAGCTCCAAAACAGATCACGGCGAGGGCCATGCGGAAGATGGAAGCATCACGCAGCAGCTCCACGGGCAAGAAAGGATCCGCGTGCCGCGACTCGCGATCAAAGAGGGCCCACCACAGGGCGGAGGCGGCCAGCACCATCGTAAGGCTAGGCGCCGACAGCCAGTCAAAACGGTGCCCGGCAAAAGTCAACCAGGCCAGCGTCACACCCGTGGCGGTGGAGAAGAGCACCGCGCCCAGCGCGTCGGCAAACGGACGAACCTCGAGGTTGTGCATCTGTGGGAGCTTGCGCACGCGCCAGGTCGCGACCAGGCAAAGCGGCACATTTGCTAGGAAGAGCCAGCGCCAACTGAAGTGATGCACGACCAACCCCCCGATGATTGGGCCCCCAATGCTGGCAATCGAATAGTTCGTTGCAAAGTAGCCCTGAAAGCGGGCCCGTTGGCGCGGCGGCACCACCTCGCCCACCAGGGCTTGCGAGAGCACCACCAGACCTCCGCCGCCCAGGCCTTGCAGGATGCGCGCGCTGATGAGTAGTCCCAAATTGGGTGCCACGCCGCAGCCCAACGATCCGAAGGCAAACAGCGCCATCGACACCAGCAGCATGTCTCGGCGACCGTAGCGGTCCCCCAGGCGGCCGTACAGCGGTGCCGTGACGGTGAGCGCGATCATGTAGCCCAGCGCGATCCACGTCGTATCGCGCAATCCCCCGAGTTCTGCCGCAATGCTGGGGGTTGCGGTTGCCAGCAGGGTCTGGTCGACGACAGCCAGAAACATCGGCACCATGACGGCCGAAAACAGTTGCAGAAATTGCGCCGTGCTGACCTGCTCGGCGTGGCTTCGCTCCTGTGGCGCGGGCTGCGTTTCGTCGGGCGCCGGCGCAAGTGTTACAGGGGCGAGCGTCTCGCCGGCTTCGGCCATGACCGGTTTTTCTCCCTTCACCATTCGTAGCGATAGCCAACACCGTATACCGAGAACAGCACTTCGCGTTCGGGAACTAGCGCGGCAATTTTTTTGCGCAGTTTCTTGATGTGGCTGTCGACGGTGCGCGCCTCCACGATGCGCGTGTCCGGGTACATCGCGTCCATCAGCTGACGGCGTGTGAATATGCGCCCGGGTTCGCTCACGAGAATCTTGAGCAGTTGGAATTCGACCGCGCTCAAGTCCTGGTGCTTGCCCTCCACACTGGCGCGCAGCGTGCTTTCGTCGAGCGCAATTCCCTGCCCCGGCGGTTGCGCCTGCGCACCCGTGCGCCGCAAGATGGCCTTGACGCGCGCGACGACTTCCCGCGGACTAAAGGGCTTGCAGATATAGTCGTCGGCGCCCAACTCCAGGCCCAGCAGACGGTCGATTTCCTCTACGCGCGCCGTGACGATCACGATCGGCAGATCGGTGCGTGCCCGCAGCCGCTTGCAAAGCTCCAGTCCGTCCAGACCGGGGAGCATCAAGTCCAGCACGAGCAGATCGGCCGTGTGCGTGGCGAGCCAGCGCTCGACTTCGTCGCCGCGGTCCAGCCATGAAGTCACGAAGCCGCTGCTTTGCAGATAATCGCGCAGCGCCGCGGCGATCTTGGGCTCGTCTTCGACAATCAAGATGTGCGCGCCAGCCGATGCCATCACGTCAACGCTCAGATCGCGGGAAACTCGATCGTCCATGCCAGGCCACCCAATGCGCTGGCGCTGGCACTCATCTGCCCACCGTGCGCCTGAACGATCGCCTGGGCTATCGATAGGCCCAGGCCCGAGCCGCCGCTGGCGCGACTGCGCGAGGATTCGACGCGAAACAGTCGCTGTGTCAACCGCGGCAGGTCCTGCGGTCCTACACCGGGCGCCGAGTCCTCCCAGGTGAGGACGACACGACCGTCCTGCAGGCGCGTGGTCACGCGCAGCGCACCGGGGGCATCCGTGTAGCGCAGCGTGTTCTGACGCAGATTGTCGAGCAGTTGCGACAGGCGGTTTGGATCGGCCCGGATGAACGCACGATCGGCCAGCGCCAGCTCCAGGCGCAGTCCCGCGGCCGTCAACTGGTCCTGGCAGTTCTCCAGTTCCTCGCGCACGAACTGGCTCAGACCCATCGGTGCCAATTTGCACTCCAGCGCTCCTTGGTCCGAGAGCGAGAGGGTGTGCAGGTCCTCCACCAGGCGCGAGAGCTTTTCCACCTCCTGCGATAGCGACGCGAGGGTTTCCGCGTTGGGTTTGCGCACGCCGTCTTGCAACGCGTCGACTTCCGCGCGCAGCACGGCGAGCGGCGTACGCAATTCGTGCGAGATATCGGCAATCCAGCGCTCGCGCGAGCGGCGATTGTGAAGCAGTGCTTCGCCCAAGGCGTTGAAGTCCGACCCGAGCTGCGCGAATTCGTCGTGGCCTACAACGGGCGTGCGCACCTCGTAGTCGCCCCGCGCGAGCGCCTGCGTTCCGCTCGCCAGCTGCCGTACCGGTCGGCTGATCCAGCGGGCGATGCCCGCCGAGAGCAAGACCGCCGTGATCAGCATGCCAGCCGCGACAATGCCAAAGCTCAGCTCCTGGCGCTCGGCAAATAGTCGATCCAGCGCCTCGACCAGATCGTCGCGCGGCACGTAGCCCAGGTAGCCAATCGTCTGATCGCGCCACTTCACGGGTCGAAGCACCGCGCGCGGCAACAGTTCCACGGCACCGATTACGGGCTGGTGGCCGGCATCCAGAAGCAGCAATCGCGGGCTCAAGGTGATCGTGTCGGCAGGGCGCGGCAGATCGGACGAGGCGGACGCATCGGCCGACGGATTCTGGCCCGTCGCGGCCGCAACCGCCACGGCACCCGGGCGTGAAGGCGAGAGGCGGCGGCGCAAAAGCTCGGTCCACCGATGCGGGTCCTCGGCGATCCACGACCAGCTGCCTTGATGGCTATAGCCATCGGCCAATTCCGCGGCAATCGTGTCCAGACGCGCAAGTTCCTGCAGCCGCAGGTGTTCGCGAAACTGGCGGTCAAAGCTCCAGCTCAATCCCACGTACATCGAAAGGGCGAGCAGGGCGTTGGTGCCCAAGATCACGAAAAAGAGCTTGCTGTAAATTCGCCGAAGCATTCGGAAAATCGAGTCTTGTCGGCCCGACATTGTGTCGCGGCCGCGCAGTGGCAATGGTCCGTGCCGATGGACCCATCGGAGCATCGCGCCGCGGATTGTCCGCCTCACGATCGGGCCCTGGTCTGCAAGGCGAAGCGCGCTTGCAATCGGCGAAAAAATCATAACCCAAGACTCTGCGCCAAGAAGCGGCAGAACGAAGCGGTAGCAAACTTTCACTTTTGTTCCCCAGTTTCTGCCTTTGTGCAAGGGGCCTTCGCCTAGAATCCGAAGTCGGTTTTGGCCGTTATTGCCCCGCCGGCGTCTCCGGCACGGCTTTGCGGTTATTCGTTTCGTCACAACTCAAGGCAAAGCGATCGCGATGAACGACAGCCCTTCCCCAGTGCTGCCCGGCTCGGGAAACGCGCGAAGTGCCTGGCGCAGGCGCTGGCCCTTGGCTGTGCTGCTGGTCGCAGTGGCAATCGGCGCTGCCGTCTGGATTTTCCGTCGACCCGCCGAGTCGCTCACACCGCCCGGGGGAGGCGGCGGGCGCGGCGCCGAAGTCGTACCCGTGGCTGTGGCGTCGGTGACGAAACAAGACATCCAGGTCACGATCAACGCCTTGGGCACGGTCACCCCGCTGGCGACCGTCACGGTTCAGGCCCAAGCGAGTGGTCAGATCCTTCAAGTGCCCTTCGTCGAAGGGCAGTCGGTACGCAAGGGCGACTTGCTCGTGCAGATCGACCCGCGCCCCTATGAAGCGGCGCTCGCCCAGGCAGAGGGCCAGTTGGCAAAGGACAAGGCGGCTCTTGAGGAAGCACGCATGGACCTCGTGCGCTACGAGGAGCTGGTGCAGAAAAAGTCGATCAACCGCCAGCAGGCCGAGGACCAAAAATGGATCGTTCAGCAAAACGAAGGCGCGGTGCACGTCGATCAGGCGCAAGTCGACATGGCCCGGATCAACCTGGGGTATTGCCGGATCGTGTCGCCGACGGACGGTCGGATCGGCTTGCGCCTCGTCGATCCCGGCAACATCGTACAGGCCGGCAGCGGCAGCACGGCCAATCTCGCGGTAATCACGCGCATGCGCCCCATGGCGGTCATCTTCGCTTTGCCCGAGGACAATCTTCCAGCCGTTTACGCGCGTCAGCACGGCGGAGCCAAGCTCCCGGTCCAGGCATATGACCGCAGCGGGGCGCACCTGCTCGACACCGGGACGCTGCTCGCCATCGACAGCCAGATCAATACGAGCACCGGCACGGTCAACCTCAAGGCCCAGTTCCCCAACGAGCGGGAGAATTTGTTTCCCAACCAGTTCGTCAATGTGGTGTTGCGCACCGATGTGCTCACGGACGCCGTCGCGGTGCCCAGCGCCGCGATCCAGCGCGGTGCGAAGGGAACCTACACGTATGTGGTCAAAGCCGATAAGACCGTGGCTATGACACCCGTGAAGCTCGGGGCCACGGACGGCACGCTCGTGGCGGCTCTCTCGGGTCTTACTCCGGGCGATCGGGTGGTGGTCGACGGGGCGGACAAATTGCGCGACGGCGCGACGGTGAGCATCCCCGCGGAGAAGTAAGCGATGAGCCCGTCGCGTCCGTTCATCGAGCGGCCGGTCGCCACATCGCTGCTGATGGTCGCAATCCTGCTGTCCGGGATTCTGGCGTTTCGGTACCTGCCGCTCTCCGCGCTGCCGGAAGTCGATTACCCGACGATCCAAATCCAGACGTTTTATCCGGGTGCGAGCCCCGACGTCATGAGCACGTCGGTCACGGCGCCGCTGGAAGTGCAGCTCGGCCAGATGCCGGGGCTCACGCAAATGTCCTCGTCGAGCTCGGCCGGTGCGTCGGTGATCACGCTGCAGTTTAGCCTCGCGCTCAACATCGACATCGCCGAGCAGGAGGTGCAGGCGGCAATCAACGCCGCGGGCAACTTGCTGCCCTCCGATTTGCCGGCCCCGCCGATCTACGCGAAAGTCAATCCGGCCGATGCGCCCATTCTGACGCTGGCCCTGACCTCCGAGTCGATGCCGCTCACCCAGGTCGAGGATCTGGCCGATACGCGGCTTGCGCAGAAAATCTCCCAGTTGCCCGGGGTGGGACTGGTGAGCATCAGCGGGGGCCAGCGGCCCGCCGTACGTATTGCGGCGGACCTGCGCAAGCTGGCCGCCTACGGCCTGAACATCGACGATCTGCGCACCACGATTTCCAACGCCAACGTCAACACCCCCAAAGGCAATTTCGACGGACCGATGCGCTCCTACACGGTCAACGCAAACGACCAGCTGCGCAGCGCCGACGAATACCGCAACCTGGTGATCGCCTACCGCAACGGTTCACCCGTGCTGCTGTCGAGCGTGGCCAATGTGATCGATGGCGCGCAAAACGACAAGCTCGCTGCCTGGAGCGGTGCGACTCCAGCCGTGGTCATGAACATCCAGCGCCAGCCAGGTGCCAACGTGATCGCGGTGGTCGACAGCATCAAGTCGCTGCTGCCCCAGCTCAAGGCCTCGATGCCACCATCGATCGAAGTGGCGATCCTGAGCGATCGCACGACGACGATTCGGGCGTCCGTGCAGGACGTCGAGCTCGAGCTCGCCGTGGCGGTGGGGCTGGTGGTGCTCGTGATCTTCTTGTTCTTGCGCAACTTGCCCGCAACCATCATCCCGGCGCTGTCCGTGCCCGTGTCGCTCGTGGGTACCTTCGGTGCAATGTACCTGATGGGATTTAGCATCAACAACCTGACGCTCATGGCGCTCACGGTTGCCACGGGGTTCGTCGTGGACGATGCAATCGTGATGATCGAGAACATCTCGCGCTATCTGGAGCTTGGCGAAGCGCCGATGGCGGCGGCCTTGAAAGGCGCCAAACAGATCGGCTTCACGATCGTTTCGCTGACGGTCTCGCTGATCGCGGTGCTCATTCCTTTGCTTTTCATGAAGGACGTCGTCGGCCGGCTGTTTCGCGAGTTCGCGATCACGCTGGCCATCACGATTCTGATCTCGGCGGTCGTTTCGCTCACCTTGGTTCCGATGATGTGCGCCCGAGTGCTGCGCGCGCAACCCGGGGCGTCGGGCGAGGTGCCGCCCGAGCACGGCCCAAGCGCGACGGGTTGGTACGGAGCGATTCTGCGCAGCTACGCACGCACGCTCGACTGGGTGCTCGGGCATCAGGCGATGGTGCTGGTCGTTGCCGTCGGTACGCTGGTGCTCACGGTGCTGCTCTATGTGCTGATTCCCAAGGGCCTGTTCCCGGTGCAAGACACCGGGTTGATCCAGGGGATCTCGCAGGCGCCGGCCTCGATCTCGTTTCCCGAGATGGCGCAGCGCCAGCAGGCGCTCGCGGCGATCATCTTGCGCGATCCCGACGTGGCCACGCTCTCCTCGTTTATCGGCGTTGACGGCACCAACATGACGCTCAACAGCGGGCGCTTTCTCATCGAGCTCAAGCCCCACGCCGGGCGGCACGCCAGCGCGAGCGACGTCATCCGTAGGCTCGACGCGGCCACGGCCAACGTGGCGGGCATCCGGCTTTACATGCAGCCCGTCCAGGACCTGACCATTGACACGACCGTCAGCCGCACCCAGTACAACTTCGTGCTGGAAGACGCTGATCCGGAGGAACTCGAGTCCTGGACCCCAAAGCTCATCGATCGGCTCAGTCAGTTGCCCGAAATCGAGGATGTGGCCAGCGATTTGCAGCAGCGCGCACCCGCGGCCTACGTGGACATCGACCGCGCGGCGGCGGCGCGTTTTGGCATCACACCAGCCACCGTTGATAACGCGCTGTACGACGCATATGGTCAGCGCATCATCTCGACCATCTTCACCCAGACCAACCAGTACCGAGTCATCCTGGAGGCCGACCCCTCGCTGCAGCAATCGCCCTCCGACATTTTCGAGGTCTATCTGCCATCTTCGACTTCCTCCTCGGGTACGGGACAGGTCCCTTTGTCTACGATCACGACGATTACCGAGCGCAAGCTGCCTCTGCAGATCAATCACTTGGGGCAATTTCCTTCCGCGGGCGTGTCTTTTAACCTCGCGCACGGGCAATCCCTGGGCGAGGCCGTCGAGCGCATCGAGCAGGTCATGCGCGAGATGAACCAACCCGAGAGCATTTTCGTCGTCTTCCAGGGGGCGGCGCTCGCCTTCGAGCAGGCGCTGGGCAATGAGGTCTTCCTACTGATAGCAGCGATTGTCACGGTGTACATCGTTCTGGGCGTGCTCTACGAGAGCTATGTACACCCCTTGACGATCCTCTCGACGCTGCCCTCGGCCGGTATCGGTGCGCTGCTCGCGCTCATGCTCGTGGGCAGTGACCTGGGCATCATCGGAATCATCGGCATCGTGCTGCTCATCGGAATTGTCAAGCAAAACGCGATCATGATGATCGACTTCGCTCTGGAGGCCGAACGCGAGCAGGGCATGGCGCCCGCCGATGCCATTCGCAAAGCCTGCTTGCTGCGCCTGCGCCCCATCCTTATGACGACCATGGCGGCGATCTTCGGTGCGCTGCCGCTGATGCTGGGCATGGGGGTGGGATCGGAGTTGCGCCACCCATTGGGGCTGACCATCGTCGGAGGCCTGATCCTGAGCCAGCTGCTCACGCTCTACACGACACCGGTCATTTATCTCGCGTTTGACCGGCTGGGACGAACGGTGCGGGCACGTCTGTCGGGGACGCCGGACGGTGCAATTCGAGCGGATTCGCCGCGATGAACATCACCGAAGTGTGCATTCGCCGGCCGGTCGCGACGTCGTTGCTGACCGCAGGCGTTGCACTGGCCAGCGCGATTGGCTTCGTCCTGCTTCCCGTTGCTCCGCTGCCGCAGGTCGACTTTCCGACGATCTCGGTGTCGGCGACCCTGCCGGGCGCAAGCCCCGAGGTCGTGGCCAACAGCGTTGCGACGCCGCTGGAACGCCACCTGGGAATCATCGCGGACGTGACCGAGATGACCTCGCAAAGCACCGTGGGCCAGACTCGCATCACGCTGCAGTTCGGTCTGGACCGCGACATCGACGGTGCGGCGCGCGACGTGCAGGCCGCCATCAATGCCGCGCATGCGGACCTGCCGTCGAACCTGCGCAGCAATCCGACCTATCGCAAGGTCAATCCGGCCGACGCTCCGATCCTGATTCTGTCGATGACCTCCTCGACGCTAAGCCGCGGACAGATCTTCGATGCGGCCTCCTCGGTGCTGCAGCAGAAGTTCTCGCAAATCAGCGGCATCGGCCAGGTGGTGCTGGGCGGCTCCGCGCTGCCCGCGGTGCGCGTGGAACTCAATCCGACGGCGCTAAACAAATACGGCATTGGTCTGGAGGACGTGCGCGCTGCATTGGCCTCGGCCAATGCGCACGCACCCAAGGGCGCGGTCGAAGGCCACGGACTGCACTTTCAGATTTATGCCAACGACCAGGCCAATCACGCCAACGATTACGCACCGCTCATCGTCGGTTGGCGCAACGGCGCCCCGGTGCGCCTCGCCGACGTCTCCGACATCATCGACTCCATCGAAAACATCCGCAATGACGGGTTGGCCGACGGCAAACCCGCTGTTTTGGTGATTCTGTACCGACAGCCCGGCGCCAACATCATAGAAACGGTCGAACGAGTTAAGGCCGCGTTGCCTTTTTTGCGCGCTTCGATCGCCGGCGACATCGATCTGAACGTCGCCGTGGACCGCTCGACAACGATTCGTGCGTCGCTGCGCGACATCGAGGCCTCCGTGCTGCTGGCCATCGCCCTGGTCATCGGGGTCGTGTATGTCTTTTTGCGCACGGCATCGGCCACCCTCGTCCCCGCCGTGGTGGTGCCGGTTTCGTTGATCGGCACGTTTGGCGTCATGTACCTGTGCAGCTACAGCTTGAACAACCTGTCGCTGATGGCGCTCACCATTGCAACCGGGTTTGTTGTCGATGACGCGATCGTCGTCATGGAGAACATCACGCGCCACGTCGAGGAGGGCATGCCCCGCATGAAGGCGGCGCTGATCGGCGCGCGCGAAGTCGCCTTTACGGTCATTTCCATGAGCCTGTCGCTTGTGGCCGTGTTTACGCCGATCCTGCTCATGGGCGGCATCATCGGGCGCCTGTTCCGAGAATTCGCGCTCACGCTGTCCTTTGCGATTCTGGTCTCGATGGTGATTTCGCTCACTACAACGCCGATGATCTGCGCGCACCTGCGGCAGCGGGTCAAGGAAGGGCCGCCGTCTCGTTTTCATCGTCTTTGCGAGCGCGGGTTCGATGCGCTGCACGGGGCCTACGCACGCACGCTCACCCGCGTGGTCGCGCACCCGGTGCTGGTCGTGTGTTTTCAGGTTGCGGTGCTCGCGATGGGTGGCGTGCTCTTTGTTCTGGTGCCCAAAGGCTTCGTTCCCCAGGAGGACACGGGCCAGATTGTGGGCAGCATGCAGGCCGACCAGAGCATCTCCTACCAGTTGATGAGCAAGAAACTGCATCAGTTCAGCGCGGTGCTTGAGAAGGAGCCGGCGGTCGATCACGTCGTCGGCTTCACGGGCGGGGGGCAGACGAACTCGGGCTTCATATTTGCGTCGCTCAAGCCGCGCAGCCAACGCAAGGACTCCTCCGACCACGTCATTGGGCGCCTGAGCAAGAAGCTGGCAGAAATACCTGGTGCGAGCCTTTTTCTTCAGTCGGCACAGGACATCCGAATGGGCGGACGCCTGTCCAGCGCGCAGTTTCAGTTCACGCTCCAGGACACCGATCTGCAGGAGCTCTACCAATGGGGTCCCAAGATCCTGCAGACGTTGCGGCGGATCCCGCAGCTCACGCAAGTAAACACGGACCAGCAGCAAGGCGGACTGGAGGCCGACCTGGAGATTGACCGCAACGCGACCGGACGCCTTGGTTTGACCGCAAGCCAGATCGACAACACGCTGTACGACGCGTTTGGCCAGCGCCAGGTCTCGACGATCTATAACCCCCTGAACCAATATCACGTGGTCATGGAGGTGGCGCCGAAATACTGGCAGGATCCGAACACCCTCAAGGACGTATACATCAGCACTGCGGGCGGCGCGGTGGGCGGCACACAGTCGACCAATGCCGTCGCGGGAACGGTTGTTGGCCTCAACCAGACGACCTCGGGTTCCACCGTTGCGCAAGATACGCTGCGCAATTTGGCCACCAATCAGATCGCCGCAAGTGGGCGTTCAACCCCGTCCACCGGAGCGGCCGTCAGTGCCTATTCCGAGACCATGGTCCCGCTGGCCGCGGTTGCGCACTTTGAGCGAGGCAACACGCCTCTGGCGGTCAATCACCAAGGCCCGTTTGTGGCGAGCACGATCTCCTTTAACCTCGTACCCGGAGCCTCGCTAAGCGATGCCGTTGCCCTGATTCGCGAGCAGATGCAAAAGCTCGGTGTTCCGCCCGCCTTGCATTCCACGTTCCAGGGCACGGCGCGCGCGTTTCAGCAGTCGCTGGAGAACGAACCCGTGCTCATTGCCGCCGCGTTGGCGGCCATCTACATCGTACTGGGCATACTCTACGAGAGCACCGTGCATCCGATCACGATCATGTCGACCCTGCCCTCGGCCGGGGTCGGGGCAATCCTGGCGTTGCTCATTTTCGGAATGCAGCTCGATGTTTTCTCCCTCATCGGCCTGTTTCTGCTCATCGGGATTGTGAAGAAAAACGCCATCATGATGATCGACTTCGCACTGGTTGCGCAGCGCAACGAAGGGCTCTCGGCGCACGATGCGATCGTGCGGGCCTGTCTGCTGCGCTTTCGTCCCATCATGATGACCACGGTTGCGGCAATGTTCGGCGCGCTGCCCCTGGCGCTGGGCACGGGCGAGGGTGCCGAGCTGCGCCAGCCGCTGGGCATCACAATCATCGGCGGGTTGATGCTCAGCCAGCTCCTGACGCTCTACACCACGCCGGTCACCTATCTGGTGCTCGATCGGCTGCGCGGATGGCTCAGTCGCAAGCGGCGCGGTGGCGCTGGTGGGGATGCGCGGCCGCCCGTCGAAAGTTCCCTGGCCTAGCGCCGGGCGCATGCGCAGAGCATCCAAACGCCACGAGGCCCTTAGCATGAAGATTCGACCCAGCATTCGCATCCCGATCTTGGCTGCGGCGTTGAGCCTGACCGGATGCATGTCCGTCGGGCCCGACTACCAACGTCCGGCCGCGCCGACCCCACAACGCTACAAGGAACTGGGCGATTGGAAGCCGATCGAACCCAGGCCCGCGGCCAGCGACCTGGCCTGGTGGACGATCTACAACGATTCCAAGCTCGACGAACTCGAGCGCCAGGTGGCTGTGTCCAACGAGTCGTTAAAGGCGAGTGAGGCAAATTATCGCCAGGCGCTTGAATTGGTCAACGAAGCTCGTGCGGGCTATTGGCCAACGGTCAGTGCCAATGCAAGTGGCCAGCGCGCGCGCGTGGAATCCTCTCCTCCGGGGAGCCACTTCGTGTACAACCAGGTGAACCCCAATCTGGGAGCGAGCTGGGCGCCTGATATTTGGGGCAAGATCCGCCGTACAGTAGAGAGCAGTCGCGCCAGCGCGCAGGCCAGTGGCGCCGATTTGGCCGCCGCGCGGCTGTCGCTGCAAACCACCCTTGCGACGGACTATTTTGCGCTCCGTATCGACGACGAACTCAAGCACCTGTACGAGGAAACGGTCAAGGCCTACGAGGCAACGCTCGAGATCACGCGCAATCAGTTTGAAGCCGGTACCGCCGCCGAGACCGACGTGATCACAGCCGAAACTCAGTTGCAGGGAGAGCAGGCACAGCTCATCGGCATCGGGGTGCAGCGCGCGCAGCTCGAGCACGCCATCGCGGTGCTCATCGGCAAGACGCCCGACCAGTTCTCCATTGAGCCCGCGACTTTTTCGCGCGCCGTGCCGGTGGTACCCGCGGGAGTGCCATCGGCGCTGCTCGAGCGCCGGCCCGATATCGCCGCTGCCGAGCGCGCGGCCGCAGCGGCGAGCGCGCAGATCGGTGTGGCGATCGCGGCGTACTTCCCGAGCATCAGCCTTACGGGCACTGCCGGATTCAGCGGCTCGGAGCTCTCCGGCTTGTTTGCTGCGGCCAACTACGTCTGGGCCGCGGGCGCCCAAGCGTCCGAGCTCCTGTTTGACGCCGGACTGCGCAGCGCGCAGGTCGGTGCGGCCCGAGCAACCTACGACGCAAGCGTGGCGAGCTACCGGCAAACCGCGCTAAGCGCATTTCAGCAGGTCGAAGACGAGATCGCTGCCCTGCGGATACTCGAGCAGGAAGAGGAGGTTCTCAAGCGCACTGTCGAGTCGGCGCGCCAGGCCGTTCAATTGACCATATACCAGTACGAGGCCGGCACGGTTGCCTACACCGCCGTGGTGACGGTCCAGGCAATTGCTCTGGCCGATGAGCAGAATTTGCTCACGACGTTGGGCAATGAATTTGGCGCCAGCGTGGCGCTCGTCAGTGCGTTGGGCGGCGGTTGGAACAGCGCGATGCTGGCCGAGGAGGGCGCAACCACACCGGCCGGCGGCGCCGTCCACTGATCGTGCGGTGAGGAGCGCGCGAGCGCGCAATGCTGGACCTTGGGCGACGCCGCGCCGAGGAGCCGAGCCGATGCGTAATCACGATCTGCGCATGCCGCGCGTTGGAAAATGGCAGTCGCGGCCTCGGCCGCCTTCGAGGTGAACCCGTCGCGGCCGATCCCCCGGCGCCCACGGACCCCGACCGCCTGAGGGGCCGCCGCCACGCGGCCGCGCCCAGCGTCGATCGGGCCGCGCGCGGCTTCGCATCACGGCGTGAAGTGCCCCGCTTCGCTCTTACTGTGGGGGCGGCGGTGGCATAGCGCTTTCGGGCGGCGGGGCCGAGGGGTTGCCACCCTGGGGAGGCCCGCCCGGCGGCGGACTGCCAGCCGACGGTGCGGGCACATTGCGCCACCCTTCGGGGCAGCTTGGCACCTGGGGATAGTAGCCCTGCGCCGAATTGCAGTAGTACCAGGACTGCTGCGGCGGCGGCATGCCACTGAATGAAGGCGTCGGGTCGGCCGGGGGGTAGGCATTGGGGTACGGATAGCCGTAATACGGATAAGGGTAACCCCACGCATAGTATGGCCACCAGTAGGCGCCGGGCCACCACCACCAGCCCCACGCGCCGCCGCGCCAACCGCGATACCAGTATCCGCCGCGCCCGTAGTAGTACCCGCCGTGCCCATAGTAGTAGCCACCGCGGTAGCCGCCGTAGTAACCGCCGACGTAGTGTGGACCCCCGCCGCCGTGCCATCCGCCCGCGCGCGCGTAGTGTCCACCGCCGCCATGGCCACCCCCGTGGCCTGTATACGCCTCGGCCGATGCGCCGGCCAAGGCCGCCGCGCATAGCGTTGCGCAAAGGGCCAGACGGCTCGCCCGCGGAACTGCTCTTCCTTGCAACTGCGTCTTCATGACTTGCCTCCCTGTCGACGCGCCCGCCTCTGTGCGTTGTCCCGCGCGTGGGGTGCAGCGCCGGACGGTTGCGACAGGATCATTTTGCTACTGTGTCCACGCGCTGCGCGGCGCAATTGCGTAACGGTTGTGACAGGACGTTTCCGCGGATTTTGGCGTTGCGAGGCACGCTCCGAAGGCGCCGGCCCGACGCCTTATGCGGAAGTCCCTGGCCAGCGGCGCAGGCCATGACGCCGTGCACCGCTTTCGAGGGCAGCTCCGATGTTCCTAGTGCGCGTCGCTCACCGCCACGGCAGGGCGTCCGCGCTGCGGGTGGGCAAGCCAGATGAAGCCGATCAACAAGAGAAACAGCCAGGCCGCAAGGTAGAACAGTTCGTCGGCGGCCAAGGTGTAGGCCTGCACATCGATCAGGCGGTTCATCAGCCCCAGCGTTTGTTCCGGCGTCAGACCTTGCGTCTGCAATTGCGCGCCGATTTGCACGGACGGCGCGCTGAAGTCGCTCACTCTTTCGGCCAGCTGGGCGTGGTGCAACTGGGCGCGACTGTCCCAGAGCGTTGTCGTGATGGATGTGCCAAAGGCGCCTGCCGTCATGCGGAAGAAATTCGATAGCCCAGTGGCCGCGGGGATTCGCTCGGGCCCCAGGCCGGAGAGCAGAATCGTGGTCATGGGCACGAACATGAAGGCCACCGCAACGCCCTGCAACACCGCTGGCAGGGCGATCGTGAAGAAGTCGGCGTCCGTCGAAAACCAGGAGCGCATCAACAAGACGATCGCGAAGACCACGAAGGAGGTGCTCGCCAGAACGCGTGGGTCAAAGCGCGAGACGTTGCGCCCGACCCAGGGGGAGAGCACGAACGCAAGTACACCGACCGGGGCCAGCACCAGGCCTGCTTCGGTTGCCGTATAGGCCATGTACTGCTGCAACCACAAGGGGATGAGCACCACGTTGCCGAAGAACAGTCCGTAGGCGAGCGCCAGCGCGCAGGTGCCGATTGCGAAGTTGCGCCTTCGAAACAAGGACAGATCCACAACGGGGTGCGCCTCGGTGAGCTCCCAGATGAGAAATATGACGAGTCCGGCGCCCGCAATGATGGCCAGGGCAACGATTTCATTGGATGAGAACCAGTCGAGTTCATGGCCCTTGTCGAGCATGATTTGCATCGCGCCCACCCAGATCATCAGCAGGCCGAGGCCGACAAAATCCACCGGCAGCGATTTCGTGACCGTCTCGCGCGTGTGGTACACGCTCCACGTGATCCAGCCTGCAATGATGCCCACCGGCAGGTTGATGTAAAAGATCCAGGGCCAGGACAGATTGTCCGAGATCCAGCCGCCCAGCGGCGGCCCGATGATGGGAGCTACAAGGGTCGTCATGGCCCACAGCGCCATTGCCATGCCCGCGCGTGCCGGCGGGTAACTCGACAATAGGAGCGCCTGCGACAGAGGAATCATCGGCCCGGCAACGCCACCTTGCATGACGCGAAACGCGATGAGCGTCTCCAAGTTGGGGGCCAGCCCGCACAGCAGCGATGCCAGCGTGAACAGCAAGGTCGCCGTGAGAAAAATACGCACCTGACCGAAGCGCTGCGCAAGCCAGCCGGTGAGCGGGACGGAAATTGCGCTGGCCACCGCAAACGAGGTAATCACCCACGTGCCCTGGCTCGGGCTTACTCCGTTGTCTCCCGAGATGGCCGGGATCGACACGTTGGCGATGGACGTGTCGAGCACATTCATGAACGTTGCAAGCGACAGCGCGATCGTTCCGGCGAGGAGTCGCCCGCCGTGCAGGGGCGCTACGGCCTGGGGCTTGGCGGCCGTGTCGGTCGGTGCCGGCGCGGCAGCGCCTCCGCCCCCGTCGCCCGGGGAGATGGCCGGCCGGCCCTCGTTGGTCGTCGTCTCGCGCGCCATGGCGTATTGGCCGCAAGCTATGGCTCGGTGGCCACTGCGGTCGAACTCGCGCTGCTTGCAACCGGCGCACTGTTGCTCGCAATAATGCGCTCGATGAGCGCTTCGGCCTCACGCTCGCTGCCGTCAAAGATCTCGGTGCGGTTGTCCGGCGAGGCCTCGTTATGCGTCGACACCAGGGCACCGCTTCGGTCGCGCACGTCCACCGTGGCGCGAACCGAAAGTCCCACGCGCAGGGGGTGATCGTGCAATTCCTTTGGATCGAGCGCGATGCGCACTGGTACGCGCTGCACCACCTTGATCCAGTTGCCCGTGGCATTTTGCGCGGGCAGCAGCGCAAACGCTGCTCCGGTTCCCGCTCCCAGCCCGATGATTCGGCCGTGATACTCGGTGCGGCTGCCGTAGACGTCCGCGACCAGGCGCACGGGTTGCCCGATTCGCATGTTCTCCAGCTGCACTTCCTTGAAATTGGCGTCGACCCAGAGGTTTTCCATCGGGACCAGCGCCAAGAGCGCCGTACCCGGCGACACGCGCTGGCCGACTTGCACGTTGCGCCGCGCGATTTGCCCGCCTACCGGGGCCAGAATCTCGCTGCGCTTGTACGCGAGATACGCCTCGCGCAACCGTGCTGCGGCGGCAAGTACGTTCGGATGCGAGGCCACGCGTGTACCCACGGTCAAGGAGCGGTTGGAGACGAGCTGCTCGCGCGCACTGGCCAGGGCCGCTTTGGCGCTTGCTACCCCGAGTTCCGCATGGCGAATCTCTTCTTGCGAGACCACACCCGTGTATTGCACTTCGCGCCGCCGCTGCAAATCGTCGAGTGCGCGCTCGAGCTCGGCCTGGCGCAAGGTAACGTTGGCCTGCAGTACCTCGTTATTGGCGTACAGCGTACGGGTCTCACGCACCGCTTGCGCAAGTTGCGCCTCGCGCCCGAGCAGATCGACGCGTGCGTCGGCAGGATCCAGCCGCACCAGCATCTGCCCGGCAGCCACCGTATCGGTTTCGTCGGCACCAATCGCGATGACCGTGCCGCTGGTTTGCGGAGTGATGGTCACGATACGCCCACCGACGTAGGCATCGTCCGTGTCCTCGTAGTTTCGGGCCACCAAGAACCAGTAGAGGGTCGCGGCGACGGCGACGACGGCTAGCACGATGGCCGTCAGTATTAGTGCGGGCCGACGCACGGCACCGCGCTGACGATGGCGCTCGCGCGTCGCGGGACCAACTGTGCCGCCGCGATCAGCGCCCGAGTCGTTCTTTTGCCGCGTCATGGCCGAACACCCCGAATGCAGAAACGGGCCGATACGATGCGCATGTCACCCCGTCTCATGGTTTTGCCGCGTTGTTTGATAGGAGGTTGTCGTTCTGCGCCTGGGCGTGGGCCTGGGTCGGCGACTCGCGAAAACCACCACCCAATGCCAGCGCCAAAGAAACGTCCAGCGCCGCCGCGCGCGCTGCGAGGTCGACCTCGGCCTGTCGCTGCGTCAACACGCCCGCTTGCGCGGTGAGCACTGTCAGATAGTTTCCCAGACCCGCTTCGTAGCGGATTGCTGCCAGATCGGAGGCCGCTTGGGCGTTCTCCGTGGCCAGGGCCTGTTGCTCAAGTTGCCGTTTTACCGATGCGATTGAGCTCAGCGTATCGGCGACCTCGCGCGCGGCCTGCAAAACCGCGTCGTTATACGCATCGACCGCGGCGTCCGCATCGGCGCTTGCCGAGCGCAGGCGCGCGCGCAGCGCACCACCATCGAACAGAGGGAGGTGAATGGCGGGCCCGACCTGCCAAGTGCGGCTATTGCCTTCGAAAAGCGCCTGTGTCGTAAGGGAATTGAGCCCGAAGAGCGCCGTCAGGTTGACGTTGGGGTAAAAGTCCGCGCGGGCCGCCTCCACGCCGCTCATGGCAGAGAGCACCCGGCGCTTTGCCGCAGCCACATCGGCACGTCGTGCGAGCAGGTCCATGGGCAGCGTCGTCGGCGCCACGAGGGCAGCGTCCTGGGGCAGGTGCGCGTCTAGATTGTCGGCTGCTTGGGGGCCTTTGCCCGCCAGCACGGCAATGGTATGTCGCGCCAGCGCGATTTGTTCGTCGGCGCGCTCCACCGTGACTTTGATCTCCGGCACCGTGACCTCGGCCAGACGGCGCTCCACCTGGGTATCGAAGCCGGCACTCACGCGACGCCGCACGAGATCGAGGGTCTGCTTGCGCGAGCTTTCGATCTCCATGGCGATCTGGCGCGCGCGCTGGGCGCGCGCGAGTTCAAAGTACGCGTGGGCGATGGCGCCCGCCAGGCGAACGCCGGCCAGTTCCCGATCGGCGGCGCTTGCTTCTGCGCTCAAGCGCGCGGCCTCCGTGCGCGCCGCGAGGCGCCCGAACAAGTCGAGTTCGAGCGACGAGACCAAATCAATGTTGTTGATCGTGCCGACCAGACCCGCGAGCGGCGGCGGAAAGATTCCAGTGCCCGAAATGCGCTGTGCCGTGGAGTCGGCGCTCGCGCCGATCGTGGGGAGCTCGGCCGCGTGGGTGGCCGCGAAGACCGCCCGTGCCTGCGCAAGGCGCGCGCCGGCCTCGTGCATCGTCGGGCTGTCCGCCAAACCGGCATCGATCCAGCGGTTAAGCTCCGGGTCATTGTATGCGGTCCACCACGTGGTCGAGGGCTCGGATGCAAGCGAAGGCTCGAGCGGCTGCAATTGCAGCTTCGCGGCGGTGTCTTGCTCCGTGGGCATTTTCTCGCGAGGTAACAGCGACGGATCGGACGCGCAGCCCCCCAGCAGGGCAAGCCCCGAGGCGAGAGCGAACGCGCGCATGCTCGCACGCTGTGCGGCCGCGCCTGCCTTTGGCGGGAGCCGCGCCGGGGATGTCATACGCCAAGCTCCGCGGTCGCGGCGCGCGTGTCGAGGCGCCGTCCTGCCGCCAGCACCCGCTGCAACAGTTCGCGCAGCTGCTCGATCTCCTTGCGGGAGAGATCGGCAAGGTGGGCATTGAGCACGTCGGCGATCACGTAGGGCACGATTGCTGCGGCTTTGCGCCCGTCCTGGGTCAACTCCAGGCGCTGCACGCGTCGATCATCGGTGCTGCGCACGCGCCGCAACAGGCCCTTGTCTTCGAGCCGGTCGAGCATGCGCGTCGTGGCCCCGGCGTCACAGCCAACCCAGCGGGCAATTTGCGTCACCGTGCCGGGCGAGTTGCGCGAGAGCAGCAGCAAAGGGCGCCACTGCGCATCGGTGAGGCTGTGTTCGGCCATGCGCGCGTCCAAGGTGCGCGAAATCTGCTCGACCACCTGCTTCATCAGAAAACCGACGCTGTCTTCCGTGCGGTACTGATCGCCTCGGTAATAGCCTGGCCGGACGACGGGCAGCGAGGGGAGCTTGTCCGCCTTGGGGAGGGGACGTTTCGACTTTCTGGGAGTGCGGGTTTCGCCCGCATCGCTCTTGGGCATGAAACTAGCTTGCATGGGCAATTATTGACTAGGCAACAATGTAGTTGCCTAGGCAGATATTGTCAAGTGAGACGCATTGCGTGTACGTGCTATGGGGCGATCGGCGGCGGGTGCGCGGCTCGTTGGCGCCCCGGGCGAGGCAATGGGAACCGGCCAGGGGGAGTTCTTGGGGCTTCGTGTAAAATTCGCGGCCTCGCGCCCGTAGCTCAGTTGGATAGAGTACTTGGCTACGAACCAAGGGGTCGTGGGTTCGAATCCTGCCGGGCGCGCCAAATAATCAAGGGCTTGCAGCGATGCAAGCCTTTTTTCTTCGACCTCTTGGTTTTTCGCCAAGATCCTCTAAAGCGAAAAATTGCGGCGGTAGCGACACGGCAATAACGCGCTCCGCTCTAGCGCCGTCATTCCTCGGATTCTTCCTCGCGGACGAGTTTCTGGCGCAAGACGCCAACGACTCGGTTTGCGATATCGACATCCTTGAGCGCCAGGCTCTCGCAAAGTGATTCGACCCACGGCACCTGAAGGCGCATAGCGGACTCGAAGGTCCGCCGGCCCTTGTCCGTCAGGACGACGAGTTGCGCGCGCCGATGATGCGGGTTGGTTTCAAACGCAACGAGCCCAGCCGACTCCAAGTCGTTGACGATGCGCTGCACGTTCTGCCGGTTGGCGCCTAGGTCCCTGGCAAGCCACGCAACCGGCTGGGCGCGCTCAGCGTAGGCAATCGCGCCGAGTATTTGCCATCGTGCGCTCGTCAGGCCGAGTTCTTCCACCAGGCGATCGCCCGATCGCAACAAAAGGTTGTTCAGGCGGAAAACGGCGAGGATGAGATTTGTTGCGGCAGCGGCAGTGGGGGTCGGCTTGTTCTTTTCCATATGGCACCATTAAAACTACTTGACATCATGATGTCTGAACGGTACATTTCGCATCGTACCATATGGACACCATACATTCAATACGAAAGGAACGGTCATGTCGCTGCTGCGCCCCTTGGATCCAACCTTCCCGATCGACCGCCAGCTTGCCGTCGAAGTCAGTCCCGTTGTGCTGGTGAACACCTTCACCCTCGACAAGGCCGACGAGCCAGCTCTTCTTCAAGCGTGGCAAGACGACGCGGAGTTTATGAAGCGGCAACCGGGGTTCATTTCGACCCAGTTGCACCGTGCGATTGGAGACGGCGCGACGTTCCTGAACTATGCGGTGTGGGAGTCCACCGCCCACTTCCGCGCTGCCTTCACGAATCCCGAGTTCCAGTCGAAGCTGTCGCGATATCCGGCTTCTGCCGTGGCGACGCCGCACCTGTTCCAAAAAATCGCGGTGCCTGGCGTTTGCGTAGCCTGAATACGGGATCGAAGGAAACATCATGCCCAAACGCGCCCACTTCTTCGCAGGCATCCTCGCGACCGCCTGCATCGCCACCTTCTTTCTTTCCACCATCATCGTGGAGGTCTTTGGTTCCCGTCCATCGGTGGCGACCATGAAATCCTTGATCGTCATGCCCGGGCTCTGGATCCTGCTGCCTTGCATTGCGATCACGGGCGGCAGCGGATTCTTCCTCGCGAAATCCCGCAAGGGGCGGATCGTCGATAGCAAGAAAAAGCGCATGCCGATCATCGCCGCGAACGGTCTTTTGATACTCGTGCCGTGCGCAATTGTGCTGAATCAATGGGCGGCAGCCGGCTCTGTCGACACCAACTTCTGGATCGTGCAAGCGATTGAAGTGCTTGCGGGGGCGGGCAACCTGACGCTTATGGCCCTCAACATCCGCGATGGATTGCGACTTAGTGGCCGGTTGCGCGCCTCCAAGCCGCCCGCAGTGCAAGCCCGGACGCAATAACCGTTTGGCGGATCCTCTTGGCTTAGACGGAGCGCCGCCTTACAATGAAAGCATTCGTAAGGAGGTGCTGATGGAAGCAACGATGACGAGCAAGGGGCAGATCACGATTCCGGCGGAAATCCGCAAGGCGATGGGTTTGCATGCGGGCGAGCGGGTGGTCTTCACTCGGCTCGACGATGGTACGACGGTCATCAGGGCCAAGACGCGCACTATCCTCGACCTAAAGGGAATGCTCGGGAAAGGAACGAAAACTCCGGGCCGGCGCAAGGTGCGGATCGCCGAAATGAACATCGGCAAGCGCTGATGGCGAGCCTCGACACCAACGTGCTCGTGCGATGGTTGATCAAGGACGACGAGCGGCAGTTGGCGGTAGTTCAGACCGTTTTCGAGGCCGCCGCGCATCGTGAGGAACCACTGTTCGTTCCCTTGACGGTCGTGCTCGAGCTCGAATGGGTACTTCGGTCGAGATACGGATTCGGCAAGACGGCGATCCTGGCGGTTTTCAACGCGCTCTTGGAGACACGCGAAATTGAGTTTCACGAGGAAGGTGCGGTTGAACGTGCCATCCACGCCTACCGCCTCGGTCGTGCCGAGTTCACGGATTGCTTGCACATGGGGATCTCCGGAGCTTTCGAGCGGACGCCTTTGCTGACGTTCGATGTGGCCGCGGCGCGGCTTCCCGGAGTCGATCTGATTTCTGCGAGCTGAACGTTGAAACTGTCGGATCCTTGCCTCGTCGGGACAGGACGCCATGGAAGTGCCGAGTTCGTGCCGCGCCTTGAATTGGTGTGCCGTGAACGTGCTGGAGATAGGCTGGAATTCGAAGAGGCAAGCGCCGCAAGTGCTTGATTGATTAGCAAGTTTAGATCCCTGGATCCGCCTACGAACCAAGGGGTCGTGGGTTCGAATCCTGCCGGGCGCGCCAAATAATCAAGGGCTTGCAGCGATGCAAGCCTTTTTTCTTCGACCTCTTGGTTTTTGACCAATTCCGAGGGCGGGGTCCAAACACTTAGCACGCGCCTGCACACCACCACGCTTAGCGGACAGCATCTTTACCGTGCCGAAAGCCGACTACGTTGGGCAGAGTCGACCCATACCAGTCCTCAAAGGTTTCCGGATCCGGATACCGGTCGTATAGAACCGAGAAACCTGTCCTTGCGCACTTTGCCGTGCAGCGACGGCTTGGCGCGTCTTCGCGCCGCTGCAAACCGTGCGATCGAAGTGCGCCAAAGGCGAGATTGACGGCGGTTAGCAATGTTATTACAACTGTAATAACTTTGGGGGGCCCCGATGATTGAAATAAAAGTTCGCAAGTTTGGCAACTCGCTCGGCGTCGTTCTTCCAAAGGAAGTGATCAATCGTCTCAACACGCGCGACGGCGAACAACTCTTCTTGGTGGAGAGTCCTGACGGCAGCTATCGGCTGACGCCCTACGATCCCGATTTTGAAAGTAGGATGGCCAAGGCTGAGGATATTCTTCATCGATACCGAAACACGCTGCGTGTACTGGCAAAGTGAAGGAACCGGCGAGGCTTGATCAGCGCGATGCCCTGGCGCTTCACGAGAAACTGATTCTCCTGCACGGAGGTGCACCTGGAATTCACGACGAAGGACTATTGCGGCCTGCGCTGGCACGACCCCAACAAATGCTCGCGTACGCAGAAAGGCCAGATCTGGTTGCCATGGCCGCAGCGTATACAGTTGGAATCGTACAAAACCATCCCTTCGTCGACGGAAACAAGCGCGTGGGTTTCGTCTTAGGAGTCTTGTTCCTTGAAATCAACGGATTCGCCTTCAGCGCCTCGGAGGAAGAGGCAGCGCAAGCAGTCATCGGCCTGGCGGCCGGCGAAATCGATGAATTCGCGTACGTATCATTCCTTCGAACGAATGCGACGCGTCGAAAGCGGCGCTAGCTATATGCCGGGTTGACCGACAGATCGGGCGGCCGCCCGTAGTCCGGTCTGGGTGTTGCAGTGAACTTCGCCGCACTTTCCCGTTACCGTCAACATTTTCGCCCTCTCGACCCATTGCGAACATTCAGTGACGTCCGCTCTCAGGAGACTCACGCTTGACCGCTTCCGGGACGAGACCCACGGACGACCAATCGCTCGGACTAGCTAGCGGGCTCCAAGCGTGCGGCAAGCCAGGCTTCTAGGGGCATGGGTCTGGCAAACAAGTAGCCCTGTAGGCAGTCGCAGCGTTGCTCAATTAGAAACTCCGCCTGTTCCCTGGTTTCAACCCCTTCAGCGACGACCCGGAGCTTGAAGTGTTTGGCCACGGACAAGATCGCCTCTACGATCGCGGTTCCGCTCGCGTCTCGAGGCGTGTCCCGCACAAAGGTTTTGTCAATCTTCAGTTCGTACAGCGGCAACAACCTGAGGTACGCCAGACTCGAGTAACCGGTTCCAAAATCATCGATAGAGAACCGGACACCAAGCGCCACGAATTCGGATATTCGAGCGATCGTGTCGTCCCAGTTTTGGATTAGTAATCCTTCCGTCACTTCGAAAATCAGCCCCGAAGCGTTGGCTCCGGTCTCGGCGAGAATCGCGCGAACGCTCTTGACAAAATCGTCCCTGTGAAATTGTCGCGGGCTCACGTTGATCGAGATCGATAGCAATAGTCCTGCTGCCTGCATGCGGACAAGAGCATCACAAGCCTTCCGGATAACGAATTCGCCAAGTTGCATGATCAACCCAGTTTCTTCCGCAATCGGAATAAATTGCACCGGGGGCACATGACCGCGCACCGGGTGATTCCAGCGTAGCAACAGTTCAGCGCCGACCTCCCTTCCCGCCGCATCGACCTGGGACTGCACGTGAACCTCCAGTTGGTCCGCGCGGATAGCTTCTTTGAGGTCGCCTTCTAGAGCAAGGCGCTCCTCGACCTCCTTTTGCATGGCCGGTTCGAAGAAGACAATACGATTGCGGCCCGCCGTTTTGGCTCGATACATCGCCGTGTCCGCCTCGCGCAGCAAGTCGTCGGCTCCCTCCTGCTGTTGTGGAAACATGGTAATGCCGATGCTGCCGGTGCTACTGTATTCGGAAATCTCAGTCGAATATGGCCGCTCTAGTTGCTGTCGCACCCGCTCAGCAATTTCCATTGCGGCCTTAGCGGCTTCTTCCACACGGCGGCCTAGATTGTTGAGCAGCAAAACAAATTCGTCGCCTCCTAAGCGCGCTACGGTATCGTCAGCCCGAACCAGCTGCGTCAGACGCTGCGCGGTCTGCATGAGCACAGCATCGCCGGCCGAGTGACCTCGGGCATCGTTGATTTGCTTAAAGTGGTCCAGATCGACAAAGAAAAGTGCGCTCATTTGCCCCAGGCGCCTTGCAGACGCCAGCGCGAGACCGATGTGATCGACGAGTAAGCGGCGGTTCGGGAGGCCGGTCAATGCGTCAAAGTTGGCAAGGCGACGGCTCTCTTCTTCGGCCCGCTTCCGCGCGGTGATATCCACCACGTAACCATGCCAAAGAACGCTGCCATCCGGCAACTTTTCCGCATACGCCTCGGCGCTGTGCCACCGTTCCCCTTGGCGCGCCAAGATGAGCCGGTACTCGTGGTGCCAAGGTTGCATCGTCTCCCTCGATACCCGGATCGATTCGCGAAAGGCGTCGACGTCGTCGGGGTGCATATAGTTTGTCGCCAGCATCGGGTCCTTGCGATATTGCTCTGGCGCGACTTCCGAGAGTCTTCGGATGCCTTCGCTAACAAACGGTACGCTGAAACTCCCGTCAGGAAAACGTCGATATTGGTAAAGGACCGCCGGCACGTTCCTCGTGAGGCTCGTTAGCAAGGCGAGGTCTTCACTCAATTGCAATTCCATTACTTTGCGCTCTGTGATGTCGAAGAGCGTGCCAAGAATGCGGTGTACCTGTCCGTCTGCGTGGCGGCTGAAAACTATTTCCCGTCCAATTAGCCACCGAATTGATCCTTTCGCATCACGCAGTCGGTACTCATCTTCACGAACTTGCCCGTCGCGCAATTGACGCCACTCCGCCAAGAGACTGTCTAAGTGCGACATGTCCTCCGTCGGCATGAAGCGCCGGAATTCGACCAGAAGATCCGTACCCACATTTGGTGAATAACCCAAATCAGCCAGGATCGAGCGGTTGCTGTAGGTAGCACGCTGCTCGTCCAAATCGAAGACGTAAATCCATGACGCAGATGCCCTCGCCACGGCTTCGATAAAACGCTGACTTTCGCGCAGCTGCTCTTCAACTTTGCCGCTCTCACTCATGTCTTTCTTCGTCTCCCAAACCCTTGCGACGCTGGGAATGTATGTTATGAAACGAACAGACCAACGCATCGTCACTGAAATACCACGACTATACGGTGGTTGGAGCTGTCCGGTGCCCGTCGTACTTTTTTGACAACGGCTTACCCTGAAGTCATTGGATGCGTGCAGATGTCCGGAATGGGCCAGTGGCAGCGGTCAGTACGGAATCACTCGAAACGACGCAAGGTTCGATGGAATCGGCACCGCTCGACTGCGCCAGAGTTAACTGCATCTCTGATGTCAGAGGCTTTCCGGCACGCGCCGAAGGATAGAAACGGGCGGCGACTTCGAGTCGGGGCTGATTACAAGTGTGTCGATTCTCCAGAAGCACCCGGTTGCGCTTGACTAGCGAGACGCTACGCTATACACTCTGTGGCATCGTGATTAAGACGTTCCGGCACAAGGGCCTGGAGTCCTTTTTCAAAACGGGAAGCAAAGCCGGAATTCAGCCGCATCACGCTGCCAAGCTAGGGCGCCAGTTGGGACGGCTGAATGTCGCGAAAGACGCTACGTACATGGCCCTTCCGGGTTGGGACATGCATCCGCTGAGAGGCGCGCTCGCGGGGCATTTTGCGGTCACGGTAAGCGGGAACTGGCGCCTGACGTTCGCGTTTGAGGAAGGCGATGCCATCCTCGTGGATTACCAGGACTACCACTGAGAGGAACTGCCGTGAGCCGCATGCACAACCCTCCCCACCCAGGCGAGGCGATTCGCGAGGACGTTCTCCCGGCCCTGGGCCTGAATGTCACCGAGGCCGCTGAGCAGCTCGGCGTGACGCGCGCCGCGCTGTCGCGCGTGCTCAATGGTCGTGCTGCGATCTCTCCGGAGATGGCGCTTCGCCTCGAGGCCTGGCTCGGCCCGGATCGGGGTGGCCACGCTGACGCGTTCCTCGCTGAGCAGATGGCGTTCGATCTTTGGAAGGCGCGCAAGGCGCGAGCCCCGAAGGTCAAGCGTGCGCCGGCGGCGAGGCGGCCAGCACCCGAACATTCTGCGGCTTAACGAAATCGCGCGGACCGTCAGGCCGGTGGCTGGAGCGACTACACGGCGTCGGGTGAGGATGCGTACGTCTCCTTTTGCTCTCATCAGTGACCGCTCTCGATTACGCGGCACTTCCGAAGTGGGTCGAGTGTTCGCGTCCGGGCAGTCCGGTCGTGGATGACAGTCGGGGAGATGAACTGGAGACAAAATTGAACCGGAACAAAGCTACGATGAAGGCCATCTTTGCCGAGCTTGCCGAGGGCAATGGACGGCCGTTTGTCGACGCAATGAGCGACGACTTTGTCTGGACCATCAAAGGCCAGGGACCTTGGGCACGCAGTTGGCAAGGCAAAACCGCCGTGCGGGCGGAACTACTCCGCCCCTTGCTTACACAGTTTGCAACGACCTATCGCAACATCGCACGGCGCATCATTGCGGAAGACAATTTTGTTGTTGTCGAGTGCAAAGGGAACGTCGAAACGAAATCGGGGCACCGTTACGACAACGACTATTGCTACGTTTGCGAATTTAACGAGGACGGAAAACTGATTGCATTGACGGAATACATGGACACTGCGTTAGCAGAGCGGGTGCTCGTGGCGCCTACTCCAGAAGAATGACGAGCATTACACTTCCTCGTTGAATGACCCAAAAGCGGAGCGGTACGGCCGGCCGCTTGGGGTCGCGACCGCAAAAATGTTGTCGCTGACGGAGTCGCTTCGCCTGGTCCGCAGTAGATCGGGAAGGAGTCGTCGCGTCGTCCGACGGCCGCTATACACCGCATTGCGACCAGTGGCAGAATGATCGCGACCGTTCCGCAAATCGGCAAGCGCTGATGGCGAGCCTCGACGCCAATGTGCTGGCGCGCTGGTTGATCAAGGACGGCCAACGGCAATTGGCGGCTGTCGAGGCCATTTTCGAGGCCGCTGCACGCCGTGAGGAACTACTGTTCGTCCCTTTGAAAGTAACGCTCGGGCTCAAATAGGTGCTTCGGTCGAGGTACGGATTGGACAAGACCGCGGTCTTGGCGGGTTTCAACGCTCTCCCTCGAAACGCGTGAAATCGAATTTCACGAGGAAGGTGCGATCGAACGTGCCATCCACGCGTACCGCCTCGGTCGCGCAGAGTTCTCTGATTGTTTGCACGTGGGAACCTCGGGAGCCGTGGGGCGCCGGCCGTTACTGACGTTCGATGTGGCCGCGACGCGGCTTCCCGGCGTCGATCTGATTGCCATGAGCTGAGTTCTAAAGCTGCCGGAGATCGTTTGGGGGGCGCGTCGGGAACGAGAGCCACCAAGCGCCGCGCTCTTACCGCGTCGAGGCTGGTTGAGCCGTTAACGTCCGTTAGAAAGACTGGATTGCCGACGGGCAAGCGCTGCAAGTACTTGATTGTTAACAATGACTCGAAGCTTGGATCCACCTACGAACCAAGGGGTCGTGGTCCCGAGTCGTGCCGGGCGCGCCAAGTAAGACAAAGGCTTAAGGGGATGGGGCCTTTTTCATTTCTGCGGCACGATGGGGTTTTTGCCGTCGGTCAGACGCGAGCGAGAACCCATGGCCTCAGGTTCAGATCCAACCGATGAGGTGCAGCTGCGTGAATAATGCGGCAGTCGTCGGCTCCTCCTCCAAGGGAAACGCGGCCAATGAAGACTGTTCGAATTCGGGCTCTAGCATCCGCTAGCAGGGTCGCAGCGTATTTTGCGCTCGTTGTCGCGGCGTATGTTGCGGGGTTGGTCTCGGCCCTGATCGAGTACCCTCGCAGCGAATTCGGACGGACATGGGAGGCGGTCGTTCGCGATCGCGGCGCCAACAGCTGGCTTCACCTGCGCGAGCTCTCCGATGAGACGTCGCGGCGCCTTGTTCGCCCGAACGATGACACGCTGTATTCCTACGCTGCCGTGGACCTTGGCCAGGGGCCGCGGCTGATCGAAGCCCGCGCATCCGACCGCTACTGGAGCGTGCAGTTTATGCGCGACAACACGGATGTCTTCGCTTACGTCGGGTCGCGAACACTCGGTCTGAACCGGCCGGCCAGAGTACTTCTCGTCCCTGCTGACTTCTCTGGTGACGCCAAAGACCTGGAGGTGATTCGGGCTCCTTCCAGACGAGTGTGGCTGTTGGCGCGCTTCCTCGTCGACGGGGCCGACGATCTGCCCCGCGCCCATGAGTTGCAGGACGGGCTGCGCATTTTGCCCTACGGGGGGTGAATATGCGACCCGCGGGCGCGTTCGCAGCGCGCGTTGCTGCAATCGTCATTCTTACGGTCGGGGCTTATGCTGCCGGTTGGATTTCGATGCTGCCGCTGCTTGACTACGCGATCGAGCGCATCTTGATCCCCAAAGGCTTGAGCGGGACGGTGAAGAACGGGCCATGGTCGACGCGGCTCGATCTTGCGCGAAGCAGCACTTCCGCGGCAGCGCGCGCATATGTCGCGCAAATCGGTCTTGCGGCTAATCAGGCGGAAGAGGCTATTTATTGGAATGCATTTACCGATGGCACCGGCCAGCTCCTCGATGCGAGGCACTCGTATGCAGTGCACTTCGACGGGCGTCCGCCCGTCGCGGACGTGGGCTTCTGGAGCCTGACCGTGTACGACGCGGATAGTTTTCTGGTCGCCAACCCGGAGAAGCGCTATTCGGTTGGAGACCGGTCGTTGCTAACGAAGCGTGCCGACGGAAGTTTCACGATCGTGGTTTCCCATCGAGGAGGGAGCGTGGACGTCGAAAACTGGCTTCCCTGTCCGGCCGAAGGAGCGTTTTCCCTTACGTTGCGCATGTACGTACCTCTGCCTCGGGCGCTCGAGGCCCCCCAGGCGATTGCCATGCCGCAGATCGCGTGCCTCGACTGTAGATGAACTGAACGACTCCCAGGCGCAGTTGCACGCGCCAGCCCCTGCGCAGCGGCGGCGAGGTGCGAACAATGTGAACTGTTATCGTCGTCCTGCCCGGATGACTTCCTTACGTCGAAACTCGTTACTCAGTCCAGGGTTGGATATGCGACAAAAAAAGCAAACTGACTGTCACCTAGTTCCGCCTTAGATATGCTTGACGGCAAACCGATAAGTGCCGCATTGATTTGAACCAGTGTTCCATCCCGCTTAGAGGTGTTGGAACCGTGCGGCCTCTGAAGCAAATCAATCGCCCTAGAATCGCTGTGACGACATTGCGTTCAATCCCGCTATTGGTGAAAGCGGGTCGTTCCGATAGTAGGCCGCTAGCGACCAGCTCTCACCATTGAGACGCTCGTGAAGCGACGTTGGCAATGATCGGTGCCAAAATACCGCAGAGATCCTTCAAACTCGCGCCAGCAGCTACGAAAGCTCGAGACCGGACACTCGATTCTCCACCTTTGCGGGCGCGAAAAACGCCTCGAGCGCCGGCTATTTGGAGATCGAAGTAGCGTCCATTCGCCCCAATGGATCTAATCGGGCAAACGCCGTGGTCGACTGTGCTAGGGTTTCGTCAATGGCACTGCTGCGCCCGGCAGGACAAACTCACCATGCACCTCAAATCTTGTCGACCCAAACGTCGGACCGTTGAGTTGGCCATCCAACTTATAGTTGATCTTGTCAATCGGCTGGCCGTCGAGCGTCCCGAGTGCGTTGACGACCATGCGCAGCGTCGACACCGTAACCGGCACGCCGATGATCGATTCGCCGAATCGGGGGATGGTGCCATGCTCCGCGCTGACGCCTGTGGCGAAGGTCTTGTCGAGAACTTCCAGCTTCACGTAGACGCCGTCGTACTCGACCGGCGCGTCGTTGGGGTTTTGGACACGAAGCTTGACCATCATCCGCAACTCAAGACCTTCTGCCGGCAATGATTCGATGTCGGCCACGGTGACTTGAACAGCTTCATGACGCTGCAGACTCGCGCAGGCACCCAGCGTCAAAGCAACGACAATCATCAAGGGCCTAAGCAAGGCGCGCCGCATTGTTATCTCCCTGTTGCAGCAAAGAGCTCTGCCGTCGGCGTAACAAGTTGCAGCTTACCGCACAGAAGCCATTGGCCATCGCCGATCTGCCATGCGCGGAAAATCACCACCGTGCGATAGTCCGCTTGATAGTGGAGACCATTACCGGGTCGACCCGTTGCGGCGATTCCCACCGAGTGCGCCACGGAGGCGCTGACTAACAGGCCAAGGTGCCTCTCAGGATCGGCGAAACCCGGTTCCATCGTTTGCGGCGCCGCAGACCGGGACGCGCTTCAGTCCGTCGCCGGCGGCCTCAACGGCCAAGGTGGTTCCAGACAAACAGCAGGATCACGGCCCCGATGACCGACATTACCAGTCCTGCGGGGTGCACAATGGCCCCGTCCGCCGGCTTGTTGAAGATCCGTGCAATGAACCCGCCGACAAATGAGCCGGCAATACCCAGGACGCCGGTCATCAGCAGGCCAATGTGCTCTGCGCCTGGCATGATGAAACGGGCGATCGCGCCAACGACGATTCCAACGATGAACATCCACAGCAAGTGCAGCATTTGATTTCTCCTTCAAGTTGGATCCAGAGCCCGGCTCCAGTTACCTATCACAAATAGACGGCTTCTTACCGGGCGAAGCCTACGGCGGCTCGGTGGCCAAGGATCGGGCCCGCAATGAACGAACCCGCTTGCCCCGCCTGTTGCTGCGCAGGCCCTCAGGAAAGTACCGTCATGGCGATTCCCCGCACGAACCGCCACATCTTCGGCAGTAGCCAGATCAGAAGCAGCACGAAGACTGCCAGCATGAAAAGGAATGCTGTCGAGTGGAAGAAGGCCATGATCAGGCCGCCGCCGACCGCGATGTCCTCTAGCAGCGAGGCGCCCCAATTCGTCAAGGGCTCCGGCGATGCATTGATCGCCGCCCGGCAGCCGGCCTTCGCGAGGTGTGTGCCGGCCGCCAGAGTCCCACCGAGCACTCCGGCGGCGAGCATCACAGCAGGGTCGTGGTCGCCCAGCGCGTAGGCGGCCAGCAGTGCGCCGCCCGGTATGCGGATGAACGTGTGTATCGCGTCCCAGACACTGTCGAGTGCAGGTATCTTGTCAGCAAAGAACTCAACGAAGAACATGAGGCCCGATGTCCACAGCACGAGGGGGTGCTGCAGCACCAACAACTCGCTGGGCAAGTGAATGGTGCCGAGGCGGCCCAGCAGCCCTGCGAAGAAGAGAACCATGTACAGTCGCAGGCCGCTGGCCCAGGCCAAGCCCGCGGCGGCGGCGATCGACCCGATCGGATCCAAAGTCGTCCCCTCCTTCTAGAGCATGATGCAGGGGCTCCGCATGTCGGACTGTAGCCCTGTCGCAAGCAATTAGAGCGCACTTGCACGATTGCGTATGGACGGGATCCTCGCGTCGACGTGCTAATCGATCGGCTCGCTACCCCGGATACTCTACCGGCAAGGATCGGATGGTGTCGGCATCCTTGAGGCGCCGTGACGGTGGGGGTCGCGTCCAACTGCCTCGGGCTCATCCTTTCACGACAGTCAGCCCGGTTGCCCACCGAGCTTCGAAGCCGCCGTTTTGCGCTACGAAAAAATGCAAGTCTGCTCAGGGCCCACAGGCGACAGGTTAAAACTGGCTGCGACCCGGTTGAGCCATGAATGCGCTGGAATTGAAATCGGCAAGCGCTGCAATGTATTGATTTGAAACGATGCCCAACTCGTATTAGATGCCCATGACCCGCCACGCCTCGCTGGCAAATCAATCGCTTGCGCACCGCTATGACGAAATTGCTTCCTCGTGCCGATATTGATGAGAGTCGGTCGTCCCGATAGGCTGCTACCAGACAGGAGCGGCCGTCGCTGGCCAGAAGTGGTCCCGAGAGGAGGGTCCCTGGCGGTTTCGCCCCGCCGATTTTGCCGCGGGGTGCACGTCGCCGAGCGTCAGTAGGGTTCGACGTGGATCTGGGTCGCGCCGCGTGCTTCGAGAACGGACATGCAATCGGCGACCATGGCCGCGGAGCCGCACACGTAGAAATCGGTTGCCGAGGGGTCGAAGCGGACGTTTGAGAGCGCCCCGGATACGCGCCCCTTGAACCCGCCCTGACGCGGCTCCTCGCGGCTGATGCAGGGAACGACGATCGCGGGCAGCGGTTGGAGTCCAGTCGTGATGTCTTCGGCTGCGGTGCGGCATCCGAAATACAGCTCGCTGTCCCCGAGGCCGCCGTCTTGCTCGAGCTCACGGAACATCGGCACGAAAGGCGCGAGCCCAGTGCCAGTGGCGACGAAGATCTTCCGCTGGCGATTGCGGGCGAGCGTGTAGCGCCCTAAGGGCAATTCGATCTCCGTCGCGCTGCCGACTTCGGCGCGGCTGACAAATTGCGATCCGTGGCCGCCGGTCCTCGTGCTGATCAGGAATTGCGCCGTCTTGCCGTCGAGGCCCGCGATCGAGTAGTCCCGCCATTCGTTGTCGGCCACCCGCAGTCGCGCGAACTGACCCGGCGCAAAACCGTCGACCCGGCGGTCCAGCTCGAACGCGAGTCGCCAAATTGTCGGCGTCAGCTGATCCTTGGTCGCAAGCACCGCGCGTCGCTTGTCGCTCGAGGTTGCCTGCAGACCGGCAGGCCTCGGGCCCTTCGCGAGGGCGGCGCGGATCATCGGAAAGCCCTTGGGCCCGAGCACCTGGCAGGCTGCGCCGACGCCGCCCATCAACGAGCCGAGGATGCCCAGGCAGCCCGCATCCGAACCCGAAAGGTAGAGGCCTTGGATTGGCGTCGACGGACCGAGCAGTTGGGAACGATAACGTTCCGGCGTGGCGGGAAGGCCGTAGAAGCGCCCGCCCGGATGCGAGGTGTAGTGCTCCACAGTGAGCGGGGTGGAGAGTTCCGCGTATTCGACCAGCCCCGTGAGGCCAGGAACGGCGGTCTCCGCAAGGCGCAAGAGGCCTTCTCCGATCCGCAGCTTCAGCGCGGAGTAGTCGGGTCCGCGGTTACCCGTAGGCCGGTCGCGCCAGGCGTCGAAAGCGGCCGGGTCGACGAACGAGATGATCTCCGCCGTGTGGAAGCGGTCCTCACCGGACTTCAGCGACGGGAACGACAGGTAGATGCGCGACGGCCGCCCCTGCAGCAGGCCCCTGGTATGAACGTTCAGCTCGTCATGGTCCGTGTCC
>DASPPB010000052.1:0-3746 GCA_035625725.1 Burkholderiaceae bacterium | reverse complement strand
CCGGAACCCGTACGAGAATCCGAGGAAGTCCTCCTCGTAGACCGCGTTCAGCACCGCGGCTGCCGCTCTCTGGACGATCTTGTCTTCCAGGGTTGTCGGCGGCGGCAAGAATCCGCGTTTAGACGGCGAGCTCGCTTTCAGGCTGGGACAACGTCCGATGGATCGGGGTTGACGCAAGGGTGGCTTGCGCGAGCTCTTTGTCGATGAGTGCGTACCGTTAGCTTGCGGCCTGGCCCTTTGGGGCTGGCTTGGGCTGACGCGAGACGGATGGCGGGATAAAGGCTTGCTCGTTTTCGAGGGCAAGCACGGCGCCGAGCCCAACTTGGCTGTTTCGCCCCGACGCCGTGCCCCACATCGTGCTGGGCACGCATGCAGGGTCATTATCCTGGCTATCGTGGCGTCCGTCCACTTGGCGTTTGTGGGTCCGAACACCGTGACGCGCCGTCGGCTCGACTGTTTCTTTGCGCGGACTGTCGCGCCCAGGCAGTGATCTGCAGCTGTTGCGACCGCGGCCAAGTCTACTGCGCCGGCAACTGCGCACAGCGAGCGCGGCGCCGGAAGCAAGACGCCGCCGGACGGCGCTACCAGACCAGCCGCCGAGGGCGGCTCGCCCATGCCGAGCGAGCGCGTCGTTACCGGGCGCGCTGCAATAAAGTGACGCATCAGGGTTCACCCGCGCCGTCATCGGATGATTTTCTGTCGTTCGGCTCGCTGACGATTGCGAGCGGCGCAGCTTCCTCGGATGACCGACCTCGGCGGGCGGCCTCGCATTGTCACTGGTGCGGTCGCCGGCTCCCGGCTCTCGTCCGCCATGGGTTCCTGGGCCGCCGCTTCCGTCGTCGAGGTCTGCTGAGACACGACCGGACAGGACCCGAACATGGTGATTGCCCCTGACATCGAGGCCCAGATCCTGCGCTACCACCACGCTGAGAAATGGACGGTGGGCACCATCGCCCGTCAGTTGCATGTGCACCACAGCGTGGTGCGGCGCGTGCTGGCGCAAGCCGGTCTTCCCAGGATCGGGCCGCCGCCACGGCCGTCGCAGATTGACGCCTATCTGCCCTTCATCCGCCAGACGTTGGAGACGTTCCCGACGCTGACGGCCAGCCGCCTCTTTGCGATGGCGCGCGAGCGTGGCTATCGCGGCAGCCCCGACCATTTCCGCCACTTGATCGCCTGCCATCGGCCGCGACCGAAAGCCGAAGCCTATCTGCGTCTGCGCAGCCTGCCTGGCGAACAAGCGCAGGTGGACTGGGCCCACTTTGGCCACCTCCAGATCGGCCGAGCGCGGCGGCCGTTGATGGCGTTCGTGATGGTGCTGAGCTACTCGCGCCAGATCTTCCTGCGCTTCTTCCCGGACGCCCGAATGGAGAGCTTCCTGCGCGGCCATGTCGGCGCCTTCGCCGCGTGGCAGGGCGTTCCGCGTGTTCTCCTCTATGACAATCTCAAGAGCGCCGTGCTTGAGCGGCACGGCGCGGCGATCCGTTTCCATCCCACCCTGCTGGGCTTCGCCGGACACTATCGCTACGAGCCGCGCCCCGTCGCGGTCGCCCGCGGCAACGAGAAGGGCCGCGTCGAGCGCGCCATCCGCTACGTCCGGGATTCCTTCTTCGCGGCCCGCAGCTTCGTTGATCTGGATGACCTCAATGCCCAGGCCGAGACCTGGTGCATTGGCCCCGCCGCCGACCGGCGCTGCCCCGACGAGCCGCAGCGCACCGTCCGCGCGGTGTTCGCGGAGGAAGTGGGCCGCCTGCTGGCGCTGCCCGACAATCCCGCCCCGCTGCTCGAGCGGGTGACGGTCTCGGTCGGCAAGACCCCCTATGTCCGCTTCGACCTGAACGATTACTCGATCCCGCACACCCACGTCAGGCGCGTGCTGTCGGTGCTTGCCGATCCGCACGAGGTTCGCATTGTCGATGGCGCCGAAGTGCTCGCCGTTCACCGGCGCAGCTACGACAAAGGCGCGCAGATCGAGGCCGCCGACCATGTCCAAGCCCTGGTCGAGCAAAAGCGCGCCGCTCGCGAGCACCGCGCAACTGACCGCCTCGCGCACGCCGTCCCCGCCAGCCAGACTTTGCTCGCGCGCGCCGCGGAACGGGGCGCCAATCTGGGCGCCATCACGTCCGCCTTGATCCGACTGCTGGACCGCAACAGCGCCGCCGATTTGCAGGCCGCCATCCTCGAGGCGCTGGAGCGCGATGTGCCGCATCCCAACGCCGTGCGTCTGGCCCTCGAGCATCGCCGCGAACAGCGTGGCCAGGCGCCACAGGTCGATCTCGCGTTGCCCGAGCATGTGCAACGGCGCGACGCCCCGGTGCGGCCGCACGCGCTGGAAACCTACGACCAGCTCAAGGAGCGTTCCGATGACTGACCTCGACGCTCTGCGCGCCCGCGCCGAGGCGCTGCATCTGCACGGCCTGGTGGCGCACTGGCCTGAGGTCGCGACCCAAACCTGGGTCGCGCCGTTGCTCGATTGGGAAGAGCAGCAGCGCGCCTGCCGCAGCCTGGAACGGCGGCTGCAGACCGCTCATATCGGCCGCTTCAAGCCGTTGTGCGACTTCGACTGGAACTGGCCCAAGCGCTGCGACCGAGCCGCCATCGAGGCGCTGATGGCGCTCGACTTCCTCAAGGAGGCCGCCAATATCGTCGTCGTCGGTCCCAACGGCGTCGGCAAGTCGACCCTGGCGCAGAACATCGCTCACCAGGCGCTGATCCAAGGGCACACGGTCCTGTTCACCAGCGCGGGCCAGGTGCTCGGCGACCTTTGCGCGCTCGATAGCGATTCCGCACTGCGACGCCGCCTGCGCCACTATGCGCGCCCGCAATTGCTGGTGATCGACGAAGTCGGGTATCTCTCCTATTCCAACCGCCATGCCGACCTCATGTTCGAACTGGTCTCGCGGCGTTATCAGAGCAAGAGCACGCTGGTCACCACAAATCGGCCGTTCGCCGAATGGCGCGAGGTGTTCCCCAACGCCGCCTGCGTCGTCTCGCTGGTTGACCGCCTCGTTCACAACGCCGAAATCATCGCCATCGAAGGCGACTCCTATCGCCTCAAGGAAGCTCATGACCGCGCCGAGCAGCGTGCGCGGCAGCGGCGCGGAGCCAAGCCATGAGCGCGTCGCCGCCGTCGCCTTTGCCCGCGCATCTGCGTCCGATCCTCGTCGAAATCCCCGCCACCTGGACGCCCGAGCAGGCGCTTGCCGTGTTCGAACTGCTCGACGAAATCAGAGACAAAATCTGGTCTCGCTACGGGAGTCGATTGCAAGGTCTAATCCAGGAGCAACAGACATCCTCCGAGGCCGACCACAGAAACGACATTACGACTTCCCCTGATCGGTCCAACTTCTGACCGCGAGTTGAAAACCAGGCCCCCGGCGCCGCGCTATTCCCGACGGTCAATCGGCGCGCAAATCGACTCCTTCAATATCGTGCGCTGCGGGTAGCGCTCGCCCCGGCGGAGCTGGTCGGGGTTGCGCAGCCGGGGCGAGCGCGGCGGCGTGAGGAACCGTTTCTTGAGGCTCAGGCCCAGTTCTTGAAGCGCCAGCTCTCGTTGCCGGCCTCACCAACGCAGATAAGCCATCAAACCGAACACGCGCCGTCTATGCGCGCTTTCTCTCCGCCGCTAACAGTCCCAACTCCACAGATCGAAATAATCGTAGATCGTCGAGCGCGGCGGCAGGTCCTTGAAGATTGCCCGCCACTGGCAGCCGGTGCTCAAGACGTACATCAGCCCGTTGACGACC
>DASPPB010000051.1:0-9131 GCA_035625725.1 Burkholderiaceae bacterium | reverse complement strand
CTGGAGCGCTACATGCGCGAGGCGGTCAAGGTTTCCAACGAGTCTCCGGTGCTGCTCGATCGCTTCCTCGATGACGCGATCGAAGTCGACGTGGACTGCGTGAGCGACGGCGAGCAGGTGATCATCGCCGGCGTCATGGAGCACATCGAGCAGGCGGGCGTGCATTCGGGCGATTCGGCCTGCTCGCTTCCGCCCTATTCGCTTTCGGTGGCGACCGTTGAAGAGCTCAAGCGCCAGACGCAGCAGATGGCGCGCGCCCTGCGGGTCGTCGGTCTCATGAACGTGCAGTTTGCAATCCAAAACGATCTGGTCTTCGTGCTGGAGGTAAACCCGCGCGCATCGCGCACCGTTCCTTTCGTATCCAAGGCCACAGGGGTGCCGGTGGCCAAGATCGCGGCGCGTTGCATGCTGGGCCGCAGCCTGCGCCAGCAAGGCCAGCGCGTCGATGTCGTGCCGCCTTATTTTTGCGTCAAGGAGTCCGTGTTCCCGTTTGCGAGGTTCCTGGGCGTTGATCCGCTTCTTGGCCCCGAGATGCGCTCTACCGGCGAAGTCATGGGCGTGGGCAAGACATTTGGGGAAGCGTTATTCAAATCGCAGTTGGCGGCCGGCGCGACGCTGCCACCGCGCGGCACCGTGTTTTTGAGCGTCAAGGACTCGGATAAGCCAAAGACGGTGGAGATTGCCCGGCTGCTGCACGAGATGGGTTACAGCCTGGTCGCTACTCGTGGCACCGCGGGTGCGGTGGAAGCTGCCGGAATCCCGGTGAAGATGGTCAACAAGGTCAAGGATGGCCGGCCGCACGTAGTCGACTTGCTCAAAAATGGCGAGATCGATCTGGTGATCACGACCGTCGAGGAAAAGCGCGCACCGATTGCCGACTCGCGCTCGATCCGCACCACCGCCCTGGCCCAACGGGTCACGTATTACACGACGGTTGCGGGCGGCCGCGCGGCGGTCGAAGGCATGCGCCACCTCGCGGCGCTGGAGGTCTACGACCTGCAGTCGTTGCACCGACAGCTGGCAGCGGCCTAGTTGCGTCCGGCCGCGGGCGCGCCTTGCGCGACGCGGTTGGCTGGACAGGTGTCGGGCACATCGGTACATTGGAGCGAACTGTCCGCGGCTTTGGCCGCGGATCTATTTTGGAACGGTTGAATCGATCGGCGCCGCCCCAATTTTGTTGACGGCGGAGTCAATCATCAGGACGAATGGCATTTATGACGGCAATTCCCATTACGGCACGCGGAGCAGAGCGGCTCAAGGCCGAGCTCACGCGACTCAAATCCATCGACCGCCCCGGGATCATCCAAGCGATCAAGGAAGCGCGCGAAAAGGGCGACCTGTCGGAAAACGCCGAGTACGAGGCCGCGCGCGAGCGCCAGGGCTTCATCGAGGGGCGCATCCAGGAACTCGAAGGCAAGCTCTCGAGCTTGCAGATCATCGACCCGGCGTCGGTCGACGCGGGCGAGCGCATCGTATTTGGAGCCAAGGTGGATCTCGAAGACGTCCAATCGGGCAGTCGCGTCCAGTACCAGATCGTGGGCGACGATGAAGCCGACATCAAGTCGGGGCTCATATCCGTCTCGAGCCCGACCGCCCGCGCACTGATCGGCAAAAGCGTGGGCGACGTGGCGACCGTAACAGCCCCTGGGGGCAAGCGCGAGTACGAGATCCTCGAAGTTCGCTACCGCTAGCGCGGGCGAAGCGTGCCCCGCCGAGGTGCGGGCGTGGCAAGAGACGGCTTGGGTAAATCGTGGGCTTTGCGCGCGGGTGCTCGGGATTTGCTGCCTTGCTTTGACGCGCCGGCTGGCCGTTGGCTTGCGCCAGGGACCGCGGCAGGCGCGGCTGTCTCGGCAACGGGCCGAAACAGAATCAGGGTGTTGCCGATGACCTGAATCTGTGCGGCCCCGAGGCGCTCGGCGATGGTTCGCGAGAGCGTCTCGCGCTCTGTGCGCGGGGCGCCCGCGGCGCGGACCTTGATGAGGCCGTGCGAGCGCAGCGCCCGGTCGATTTCCCGAAGCGCGGCGTCGCTTAAGCCCGCGGAACCCAGCCGCACGACGGGCTCCAGGCGGTGCGCACGGGCCCGCAACAGGATCTTTTGTTCGTGCGCTAGCGTCAGTTCGGCCATTGGGATGAGGGAGCCTGCAGTCGGGGCCCGGCAAATTTTGGCCAGAGGTCCATCGGCTGCAGCGAAGGCGGCCTACGATGATAGCAACCGGTGGCAGCCACACCCGGCGAAGCGCGCGAGCTAGCGCGGTTCACGGCCGCGCCCGCCCGTAAAGACCTAGCAAATTGCTAAAGATGCCCGCGAAGCCCAAAACAGAGCGTTCGGCGCCTAAGCACCGTGCCAAACGGGCCTGGATCCAACGCCATGTGAGCGACCCCTTCGTGCAGGCGTCCAAACGCGAGGGCTACCGGTCGCGGGCGGCCTACAAACTCCTGGAAATCGACCGCAAGGACCACCTGCTGCGGCCTGGCTCTCTCGTAATCGACCTGGGAGCCGCACCCGGCAGCTGGGCCCAGGTGGCGGTCGAGCGTCTGGGACGGCGGGGCGGCCAGCTCGCGGGTCGGGTGATCGCCTTGGATCTCTTGCCGGTCGAACCGATTGCGGGGGTGGAGTTCCTTCAGGGGGATATCCGCGAAGAACAGGTCATGGAGCGGTTGGAGGAAATGCTCAAAGGGGAGCGCGCGGACCTGGTTTTGTCCGACCTGGCGCCGAACTTAAGCGGAATCGGCGCGGCCGATGCCGCGCGCAGCGCGCATCTTTGGGAACTTGCGCTCGAATTTGCCGTCAAGCACTTGAAGCCTTCGGGCTGCCTGCTCGTCAAGACGTTTCAGGGTAGCGGGCACAGCCAGTTCGTCCAGGCGCTCAAGCGTCACTTTGTCCGGGTGCAGGTACGAAAGCCCGCGGCCTCCCGCCAGGAATCGGCCGAGACCTACCTGCTCGCCCGAGGACTGAAACCGGATTTGCGCCTTGAGGCGAAGGCGGCTTGAAATCGGGCTCCTATCACCCCCATATGGGTTGAAATCCCGTCCGAATTACAAGGCTGTCATACGGGCGGGAAGAGCCTAAAATGTGTTTGGGGCCGTGTATCGGTCTCGCAGCCAGGGTCTCGGGACGGCAGCTCGCAGTATTCAGCAGGAGAATCACTTTGAACAACAGCACCTTCGCAAAGGCCGCCATCTGGCTCGTGATCGCCGTGGTGCTATTTACCGTGTTCCAGAAGCTTGAAAAGGGCGCGGGCGGAAACGTTCAGCAGATTCCCTACTCGCAGTTCATCAGCGAGGTGCATTCGGGTCACGTGAAGAGCGCCCGCATCCAGGAGACCTCGCCGGGCATGACGGAGATCGTCGCCCAGACGACCGATGGTGCGCAGTTGCGCACGACGGGCACGCTCTACGACCGCGGCATCTTCAAGGATCTGCTCGATGCCAACGTCAAGTTCGAGTTCGAACAGCGCGAATCCCAGTCGCCGCTGCTCTCCTTCTTCTATGCCTTCGGGCCGGTGATTTTGCTCATCGGCGTGTGGATCTTTTTCATGCGCCAGATGCAAGGCGGTGGGCGCGGGGGTGCGTTCTCCTTTGGCAAATCGCGTGCGCGCATGTTGGATGAGTCCAACAACAGCATCACGTTCGCGGACGTCGCGGGTTGCGACGAGGCCAAGGACGAAGTGCAGGAGCTGGTCGAGTTTTTACGCGACCCCTCCAAATTCCAAAAGTTGGGCGGCCGCATTCCGCGCGGCGTTCTGATGGTGGGCTCGCCCGGCACCGGCAAGACCTTGCTCGCCAAGGCGATCGCCGGCGAGGCCAAGGTTCCGTTTTTCACGATCTCCGGTTCTGATTTCGTGGAGATGTTTGTCGGCGTGGGCGCGGCACGCGTGCGCGACATGTTCGAGACCGCAAAGAAGCATGCACCCTGCATCATCTTCATCGACGAGATCGACGCGGTCGGCCGCCAGCGCGGTGCAGGCCTGGGTGGCGGCAACGACGAGCGCGAACAAACGCTCAATCAGATGCTGGTCGAAATGGACGGCTTTGAGACCGGTCAGGGCATCATCGTCATCGCAGCGACCAACCGCCCTGACGTGCTCGATCCGGCGCTGCTGCGTCCGGGTCGGTTTGACCGGCAGGTGGTGGTGCCGCTACCCGATATTCGCGGGCGCGAGCAGATTCTGGCCGTGCACATGCGCAAGGTTCCCATTGGTGCGGACGTAAAGGCGGACATACTTGCGCGTGGAACGCCTGGCTTCTCCGGTGCGGACCTCGCAAACCTGGTCAACGAGTCGGCGCTTTTTGCCGCGCGTCGGGGCGCGCGCGTGGTCGAGATGCAGGACTTCGAGAAGGCCAAGGACAAGGTCATGATGGGCGCGGAGCGCAAGTCCATGGTCATGTCCGAGGAGGAGCGGCGCAACACGGCTTATCACGAGTCGGGCCACGCGGTGGTCGCGCGGCTTTTGCCGCGGACGGACCCCGTGCACAAAGTCACCATCATCCCGCGCGGGCGCGCGCTGGGCGTGACCATGCAACTGCCGGAGCAGGACCGTTATGCCTACGACCGTGACTACCTGCTTGCACGCGTCGCGGTGCTCTTTGGCGGACGCGTGGCCGAAGAAATCTTCATGAAGCAGATGACAACGGGTGCGAGCAACGATTTTGAGCGGGCCACGCAGATGGCGCGCGACATGGTCACGCGCTACGGGATGAGCGACAAGCTGGGCCCGATGGTGTACGCGGAAAACGAGGGCGAAGTGTTCCTCGGCCGCTCGATCACCAAGACGGTGAACATGTCGGAAGAGACCATGCGCACGGTCGATGCGGAGATCCGCCGCATCATCGATGAGCAGTACCACCTGGCGCGGCGCCTGCTGGAAGAAAATCGTGACAAGGTCGAAGCAATGGCCAAGGCGCTGCTGGAGTGGGAGACAATCGACTCCGACCAGATCCTCGACATCATGGAGGGTCGGCCGCCGCGTCCGCCCAAGTCACCCCCGACGGCCGCGCCCAGCAGCACGAGCGCGCCGGGCGGCGGCGTGCAGGAAGCCACGCAGCCCGCTTAAAGCTTTCTCCACCCGCCTGGAGGGTGCATGGGCGGGCAATGCGTGCCCGTGGACGCGCCTTCAGACCCTGTGTCCGCGTGATTTCCCCGACCACAAAAATGCCGGACACCGGCAAAGAGGCCGCGGCGCAAGCAACCTGGCATTGCGGCCGCTTTGCGCTCTCGTTGGATCGCGTGCGCATCATGGGCGTGCTCAATGTCACCCCAGATTCGTTTTCGGATGGCGGGCGTTTTGTGCAATTGGACGCCGCCCTTCTGCATGCACGGCAGATGATCGATGATGGTGCGGACATCATCGATATCGGGGGCGAATCGACACGGCCCGGGGCCAAACCGATCGATGTGGACGTCGAGATGGGCCGGGTGCTACCGGTGTTACGGGCGCTTCGGGGTGCACGCGTTCCCGTGTCCGTCGATACGAGTCAGCCTGCGCTCATGCGCGCCGCGCTCGAAGAGGGTGCCTCAATAATCAATGACGTACGCGGCCTGCGGGCCAGCCAGGCGCTCGAGGCGGTAGGTGATGCGGACTGCGGGGTCGTCCTCATGCACATGCAAGGAGAGCCCGCTACCATGCAGCACCAGCCGGTTTACCATGACGTCGTTGCCGATGTCGGCAGCTGGCTGGCGCGGCGGCGCGACGAACTCGTGGCCTTTGGGGTTGCACGCGAGCGCATCGCGGTGGACCCGGGTTTCGGGTTTGGCAAGAGCCATAAGCAAAATCGGCAGCTGTTGGGGAGATTGGGAGAGCTTCGAGGGATTGGCCAGCCGCTGCTGGTCGGTGTATCGCGCAAGTCCACGTTGGGGGAGATTACGGGCCGGCCTACGGAGCAGCGCCTGAGCGCTTCGCTGGCCGCGGCGCTTATCGCGATCGAGGCCGGGGCACGTATCGTGCGGGTCCACGACGTAGCGGCGACGCGCGATGCAATCGCGGTTTGGGAAGCGGTGCAGGCCGAGCGGCGGTCCGCAGTTTGATCGGAGGAATGACTTTGAATCGCAAGTATTTTGGTACCGATGGCATTCGGGGGACTGTCGGAGAGGAGCCGATCACGCCGGAGTTTGTGCTTCGGTTGGGACACGCCGCGGGCCTTGTTTTGGCACGCGAGACCCGAGCGGGTCGCCCGGCCGTTTTGATCGGCAAGGACACGCGTGTGTCGGGCTACATGCTCGAGGCGGCCCTGCAGGCGGGGTTTGCAAGTGCGGGAGTCGATGTTGTGCTTTGCGGGCCACTGCCAACGCCCGCCGTGGCGTATCTCACGCGCGCCCAGCGCTTGAGCGCGGGCGTGGTCATTAGCGCCTCGCACAATCCCTATCCGGATAACGGTATCAAGTTCTTCTCGAGCACCGGGCGAAAACTTCCCGACGATATCGAGCTCGCAATCGAAGAGGAGATCGATCGCCCGATGAGTTGCGTGTCCTCCAAGCAACTGGGCAAGGCCCGGCGCTTAGATGACGCGAGCGGGCGCTACATCGAATTTTGCAAGAGCACGTTTCCGGCAGCCATTGATCTCAAGGGCCTCAAAATTCTCGTCGACTGTGCGCATGGTGCCGCTTACCACGTTGCGCCGGATGTCTTTCACGAGCTGGGAGCCGACGTGGTTGCGGTGGGCGCGGCGCCCAACGGATTTAACATCAACGACGGGGTGGGGGCGGTTCACACGCAGGACCTTGGCCGCCTGGTGCAAGAAAACGACGCCGACTTTGGCATCGCCTTGGACGGCGATGCGGATCGTGTCGTCATCGTCGATCGGCACGCCCACATCTATAACGGCGATCAGCTGCTCTTTGCGATCGTGCGCGAGCGCATGAGCCAGGGACCGGTGAGCGGCGTGGTCGGCACCTTGATGAGCAACTACGCGCTCGAGAGGAGGCTCACCGAGCTTGGCGTGCCGTTTGTTCGGGCCAAGGTGGGGGATCGCTACGTTCTCGAGGTTCTCGAGCAGCGAGGCTGGCTCTATGGTGGGGAGAGCTCCGGGCACATCATCTGCCTGGACCGGCACACCACGGGCGATGGCATCGTGAGCGCCCTGCAGGTGCTCGCTGCCGCTCGGCGCACGGGATCGAGCCTTGCGCAGTTGACCGCCGAACTCCAGATGCTTGCGCAGACCATGGTCAACGTGCGCGTGGCGCCGGGCTTTCAGTGGAAGCAGCACGAGCCGCTCGTGCGCGAGCTCTCAAGCGTGGAAGGCGAACTCGATGGCCGGGGGCGCGTCCTCGTGCGCCCATCGGGAACGGAGCCCGTCCTTCGCATCATGGTCGAGGCCGCCGATGCGGCCTTTGCCCGCACCATCGCCAACCGCTTGGCCGCAACAGTCTCCTAAATTCTTGTCCGAAGACGCTCTGTGTCATGTCACAATAGTGTGACAAACCGGTCATAGACTGCGACGCCGGACGGGATTTGGGGCCGGGTGAGCCTTTGGGTGCGCAGGCAAGGCATTGTTGTCGAACCCGCAACCGGGGAAAAGCATGACGGTTGCGAAACCGATCGACGGAGCAAATGAAGTTGATAGCCGAAGCGGCCAGTGCGGGAAGCCCGGGTGTTGTCGATCCGCAGCCTCCGATCCCGATCAAGGCAGATGTCCGAAACTTAAGCTTCTTCTACGGGGCGGCTCGCGCCCTTAAAGACATTTCGCTCTCGATCCACAACAAGCAAGTCACGGCGCTTATCGGCCCCTCGGGCTGCGGCAAGTCGACGTTTCTGCGCTGCTTTAACCGGATTCACGATCTTTATCCGGGCAACCGCTACGAGGGCTCGATTCACCTGCATCCGGACAATGTCGACATCCTCTCAAAGGAAGTCGACCCGATCGACGTGCGGATGCGAATCGGCATGGTGTTTCAGAAGCCCAGCCCCTTTCCGACGACGATCTTCGAAAACGTCGCCTACGGATTGCGGCTGCGCGGATCATTGTCTCGCGCGGCGATCACCGACAAGGTGGAGGAGTCCCTTCGCGCCGCGGCCCTCTGGGACGAAGTCAAGGACCGTCTGCAGTCTCTGGCTTCCAATCTCTCCGGAGGCCAGCAGCAGCGACTTTGCATCGCGCGGGCCCTTGCAACGGATCCGGAGCTGCTCTTGTTCGATGAGCCGACTTCGGCGCTCGACCCCATCGCAACGGCGTCGATCGAGGAGTTGATCAGCAGCCTGAAGGAGACGGTCTCCATATTGATCGTGACGCATAACATGCAGCAGGCGGCGCGCTGTTCGGATTACACGGCGTTCATGTACCTAGGGGAGTTGGTTGAGTTCGGAGAGACGGACCAGATCTTCATCCGCCCGGGCAAGAAGGAAACCGAGGACTACATTACCGGTCGATTCGGTTAATAACGAAGAGGTGCAATTGTGACCAACGTCGGCGAACATCTGTTCAAGCAGTACGACCAGGAACTCGAGTCTTTGCGCACCCGCATTTTGCATATGGGCGGCATGGTCGAGGCGCAGCTGCAATCGGCAATCGACGGCTACGAACGCCCCGACGCGAAGCTTGCCGAGGAGGCGATCGAGATCGACCGCAGCGTCAACGGGCAGCAAGTCGAGCTCGACGGGCTTGTCGTCAACATGATCGTGCGCCGCCAGCCTACCGCCAACGACCTGCGGTTGATCATCGGTGTGGCGCGGACCGTTACCGAGCTCGAGCGCATTGGCGACGAAGCAACCAAGATCGCGCGCGCGGCCAAGTGGCTCTTTGACAAGCAACGCAACATCCGCACGCCGCGGCTTCGCGAGATTCACTCCTCGGCGCTCGCCGCTGCGCGCATGCTGCGCGGCGCGTTGGACGCCTTTGCGCGCATGGATGCTGCGGCGGCCGCGGCGATCATCGAGGAGGACCGCGGGGTTGATCAGCAGTTTCAGTCGATCTTGCGCCAGCTCATTACTTTCATGATGGAAGATCCACGCACGATTTCGCCATCCCTGGATGCTGTCTGGGTGGCCAAGGCCATCGAGCGCATCGGCGACCACGCGAAGAACATCGCCGAACATGTGATCTTTGTCGCACAGGGGGCGGACGTGCGGCACGCGACCCCGGAACAAGTTGCCCGCGCTGTTTCGTCGCAGGAGTGAACAACACATGGCAAGCGCCTC
>DASPPB010000050.1:0-29451 GCA_035625725.1 Burkholderiaceae bacterium | reverse complement strand
CGAGACGGTGCTGCGCCGGGCGAAGGCGCGCGGCTACGATCCCCGCAACATGATGTGGAAGCTCATCTCCTTCCACGCGCAACCGATCTTCGAGAACGTGCACCCGCTCGAGGGTGGAATCTTCCGCCGCAAGTACCGGCGAGATCGGCGTCCGGGACTCCCGCTCGAGAACCCGCTCGTTTTCTACGCGAAGTACGGGTGGGAGATCGTGTCCAAGCACGTGCGCTTTGTGCCGTTTTATCTTCGCTACCGCCGCACGCTGCGCCGCGTAATGAACGATATGCGGCCGTACTCGGACCTGCCCATCGCCCGCGTGCGGCCGAGCGAAGTCGCGAACCTCGAGCTCTTCACTGCCACGGCGGGCGGCCTGGCGGCTCGCGAGCGACAGCGGCGCAGGCAAGACGTCGAGGCCGCAGCAAGGGTGGAGTAGTCGGGACGTCGCGAGCGCCCGACGCGCACTCGCACCGTCGCAGCGCTTGGCAAGTGCCCTCGCCTCCCCTGCCGTTGGCTGCCTCGCGCCCGTCGTGAGCAGAAGACGCAACGCCCCGTACGCGCCCAACTCGCCCACCAGGGCGCTGGGGGTGCTTTAGCTGCGCCAGCTTCCAGGGCCGGTCCCTTGCGGAACATGTTTTCTGCGAACGCCGCGGCGGCACGCAGGTAATGCTGTCACCGAGGATGCGCTGCGCGCCTTCCGAGCGTGGGGCAACCGACGAATTACGCGGGTGCGGACATGGCATCCACGTCACCGTCGAAGTTGTTTGCCGTCGAAAGAACCGCATCCTGCGAAATCGCTGCGATTTCAGGATGGCAGCTGGAACTCTGACAACTCGCAAGTCAATTCCGGCTTGCCCCCTCCCGGCCACGATTCATCCGATCGAGCTTCACGAAAGCGCGCGACGGATCTGATCGGTGTTGCTCGCCATGAAGGCGTCGGTGGCCTCGCGCACGGTCAGACTTGGGCGGTTCGGCGCGACCAGGAGGTGTCGCACCGCGCCCGAGGAGGGCGTTTTGCTGTTGCTGCTCTCCATTGCTCGGCTCCAAAACCCAGAGCAACGCGTTCGGCGTTGCGCGAGCGAGCCGGAAAGCCACTACGGATCAATGATTTGGTGGAGACGAGGAGGATCGAACTCCCGACCTTCGCATTGCGAACGCGACGCTCTCCCAGCTGAGCTACGTCCCCCAACCAAAGTAAATTCTACTTCGTTCGGACGACCGCCTTCAAGCAGCAGGGGTGGGTCACCTTGCCGCAAGCAAAAGCGCAAATCGGATACGCCGTTGCTACACTTAATGGGGGGACATTTACGAACGAGGATCGGCATATGAATCGCTTGCCGCTAGCTCTTGCCCTTTTGGCGTCGAGTGCGTCGGCGCTGGCCTCCGGGCTGTCGCTGGACACCATCCAGAACCTGAACCAGTCGCAGTTCTATGAGCTGGCGCAGGACCTTGGTGCCTCCCTTTCCTACAAACCGCTGGAGGCGGCCGATCCGCTGGGAATCGCCGGCTTTGATCTCGGTTTGGCCGTTACCGGCACATCGCTTGCCAATCGCTCGGCCCTGCAGGTCGCAAGCAATGGCTCATCCGTTTACAGCGTGATGCCCGAGCCGAGTTTGCGCGTAATCAAGGGCTTGCCATACAACGTCGACGCGGGCGTGATGTTCGCAAAGGTGCCCGACTCCAGCATCAATCTGTTTGGCGGCGAACTCAAGTGGGCGGTACTGCCCGGCGGTCTGGCGCTTCCCTCGGTGGCATTGCGCGCTGCGATCACACGCATGAACGGCGTAGGTCAGCTCGACTTTGAAAGCCTGAGCGCGGACGTTTCCGTGTCCGAGGGTTTTGTCTGGGCCACGCCCTATATCGGAACCGGCGAAGTGTGGTCACGCACCTCAACCGATGGTCTGCCTCTGTCGCAGGAGAATTTATCGCAGTACAAGATCTTTGGCGGCGTGAGTCTCAAGTTTGGGCCGGCCAATCTGGTTGTGGAAGCCGACTCGACCGGCGGCATCCACAGTTACGGCATCAAGGCAGGTTTTCGTTTCTAGATCGCCGGCAAATCGAGCGCGCGCGCACGGGCGCGGATGAGCGCGTGAATGGCGCGCGTGGTCGGCATTGGGACGCCGGCGCGTTGCCCCAATTCCATCACAGCGCCCACGATGGGCGCCAGTTCGAGCGAGCGGCGGCTCTCCAAGTCCTGCAACATGGATATGCGTGCCGCACCCAATTGCCGCGCAATTTCAATGCGCTCGTCAGGCGTCATTCCCACATCGATACCGTAGCGAGCCGCGACTTGCGCACCCTCCGTCAAGACGGCACGGATCAGCACGAGCAGTTGTTCATCGGCGCAGATCTGGTCCATGCGATAGCCGGTGAGCGCCGCGACCGGGTTAAAGGAGAGGTTGCCGATGAGCTTGACCCAGATCTCGCGACGTATATCGCGCGAACACTCCACAACAAAACCCGCCGCTCGGAGGCGTTGGGCCAGCGCGCGCATGCGCTCGGATTCCGAATTGTCCGGCTCACCCAGGATCAGTCTGCGCCCGGCCGTTGCGTGCACTTCGCCCGCAGCGCGTTGCTCGGCGGCCATGTGTACCACGCAGCCCAGGACGCGCGCGCCCGGCAGCATCGCAAACATCTGCCCCTGCGGATCCAGGGTCTCGAGATGCATGCCTTCCCAGGGACCGCCACTGCGATAAAAGTACCACCACGGCAGACCGTTGATTGCCGGCACAACGACGGTTTGTGGGCCCAGCAAGGTGCTGCAGCCCCCAAGGATGGCGGGAAGCTGGTGCGCCTTGACGGCGAGAAAGACGCAGTCCTGTGCACCCAAATCCCTCGGCTCGTCGCTAGCGGCAAGGCGGTAGATGCCGCTTTGTCCGTCGACGTGATCGACAAACCGAAGACCCTCGGTGCGAATTGCTTGCAGATGGGCCCCGCGGGCGACGAGCGCCACCTCGTGCCCGCTTGCGGCCATGCGCGCACCGATTGTGGCGCCGATCGCGCCGGCACCGACCACGCACACTTTCATTTGGTTGCCGCCGGCGAAGCAGTCGCACGCTTGCGCAATTCCTGCTCGAGTTTGTGCCGGTCCCAACCCGGCGCGACCATTTCAATGAACGAATACACGAAGCCTCGCAGATAGGCACCTTGCTTGATCGCTAGACGCGTCGTGTTGCGGCCGAACAGGTGCCCACAACCGATAACCACCAGGTTCTCGGAGTCCTGCGCGGTTGCAACACCGGCGACTATGCCGACGCCCAGTCCCGCGGACACGTATGTTTTGATCACGTCGGCGTCGATTGCCTCGAGCACAATCGATGGTTCGATTTCGGCCTGCGCGAAGGCGCTGTCAATACGACTGCGGCCCGAGAAGTGCACCTCATAGGTGACAATCGGATAGCGGGCGAGTTCCTTCAAGGAGAGGCGTTCAGGGTGTGCAGCGAAGCGGGCCAAGGGATGGCCCTTGGGTACGACTGCGACGTGCTCCCAACGGTAAACGGGAATGGACACGAGCCCCACGGTCTCGGCGAGTGTTTCGGTCGCCATGCCTACGTCGACTTGACCCGATAGGACCATCGCAGCAATCTGCGGCGGATTGCCCTGCAGCAACTTGAGGCGCACGTCGGGGAATTTGCCGGCAAAGCGCTGAACCACCGGCGGCAGCACGTAGCGCGCCTGCGTATGGGTCGTGGCCACGCGCAGCGTCCCTTCCGGACTGCCGGCGTAGTCGCGCGCCAATTTCTTGAGGTTGTCGACCTCGTTCATGATGCGCTCAGCGGCGTCGAGCACCTGCTGCCCGGGCGGCGTGAGCCCGAGAATGCGCTTTCCGTGGCGCGCGAACACGGACACTCCGAGCTCCTGCTCCAGTTCGATGATCGCTTTGGATACGCCGGGCTGTGAGGTATGAAGCACCCGCGCCGCAGTCGTGAGGTTGAGCTTCTGCCGTACGGCTTCGCGCAGGTATCGGAACTGTTGTAGGTTCATGTTCGCCCGTGGTGTGCGGTGCCGGCAGTCCGGAGCGCGGCCGCGAGGCAGCCGCACGACGCACCGCACGAGGAAGGGCGGCGGCGCTTCGCCCAAGTAATAAATTATAGGAGCGCTGTCAAGGGCGTTTGGCCGGTTTTGTCATGAACCCAAATTTTTTTGAACACCAGTCCTTGTTCCCGCTGACGGCTGAACCACAAGATGTCGTAGCTCGAACCGGTTAGGGTTCACGAGCCGCAAGCGGATGAGATCGGCGCAACGGCAATTTTTTTTGATAACCGCGCTGCCGCAAATGGACATCCGCCGGTCTGACCCGTTCATAATGACGCTCCTTGGACAGGGGATCACGCATGAAGCTCGAGCAAGCCCACGTACTGCTGGACGAACAGCCAATCTCCCTTGATGTACTGCGCGAAAAGTACGCTAAGGGCGACGAAAAGACGGCAGACGACGTGCGTCGACGGGTCGCCCGCGGACTGGCGGCCGTCGAGGTTCCGGGGCTGCGTGCGGAATGGGAGCGCCGCTTCTATGAAGCCATGGTCGCCGGATTCATTCCGGGAGGACGTGTCAACTCCGCCGTCGGCACAGAGATCTCCGCGACGCTGATCAACTGCTTTGTGCAGCCGGTGGGCGACGCGATCAGCGGCGTGAAGGAAGGCTTGCCTTCCATTTACGTCGCACTCAATCAGGCGGCCGAGACCATGCGCCGCGGGGGTGGCGTCGGCTACGATTTTTCCAACATCCGCCCGCGCGGCGCCTTGGTCCAGGGCACGCACTCGCGCGCCAGCGGGCCGCTGTCATACATGCGCGTCTTCGACAAGAGCTGCGAGACACTGGAGTCGGCCGGCGCGCGGCGCGGGGCTCAGATGGGTATGTTGCGCTGCGACCACCCCGATATCGAGGACTTCATTCACGCCAAGCGCGACGGTTCCTTGTCGAACTTCAACATGTCGGTGGCAGTAACCGACGCCTTCATGCGTGCGGTCGAGGCCGACGGGGCCATCGATCTGTGGCACAAGGCCGAGCCCCACGACCGCGAGGGCGCCACGCAGCGTCCCGACGGCAGCTGGGTCTATCGGACGGCGCGCGCGCGCGATTTGTTCGACCAGATCATGCATTCGACCTACGACCACGCCGAGCCCGGCGTCGTATTCCTCGACCGCATCAACGAAGACAACAATCTGTCGTACTGCGAGACCATCACGGCCACGAACCCCTGTGGTGAGCAGCCCTTGCCGCCCTATGGTTGCTGCTGCCTGGGCTCGATCAACCTGACGCGATTTGTGCGCGACCCCTTCGCGGAGGAAGCGCAGTTCGACTTTGCCGCTTTTGCCGATGTCGTGCGGGTTGCCATCCGCGCGCTCGACAATGTCCTTGAGGCAACGCTGTGGCCTTTGCCCGAACAGCGTGCGGAGGCGGTAAACAAGCGGCGCGTCGGTTTGGGTTTCACGGGTTTGGGCAACGCCCTGACGATGCTCAATCTGCGCTACGACAGCGAGGAAGGCCGCAAGATGGCCGCGAGCGTCTCCTGCCACATGCGCGACATCTCCTATCAGGCGTCGGTCGACCTGGCTCGGGAAAAAGGCGCCTTCCCGCTATTTGACGCCGAGCAGTACTTGGCGGCGCCGCACTTTGCCGCGCGCCTTCCCGAGGAACTCCAGCGCCAGATCCGCATCCACGGCATGCGCAATTCGCACCTGCTGTCGATCGCACCCACGGGAACCATTTCGCTAGCTTTCGCCGGCAACGCTTCCGGCGGTATTGAACCCACGTTTTCGTGGACTTACGTTCGCAAAAAGCGAATGCCGGATGGCACACGCCAGGAATATCAGGTTGAGGATTACGCCTATCGGCTATACAAACTGATGGGCGGCAACCCCGAGGCGCTGCCGGAGAGCTTCGTCGGGGCACTGGAGATGCACGCGCTCGATCACATGCGCATGATCGCTGCCGTTCAGCCCTACGTCGATGCCGCCGTGAGCAAAACGGTGAACGTCCCGGAGGATTACCCTTTCGATGATTTCCGCAAGATCTACTTCGAGGCCTGGAAGGCGCGTCTGAAGGGCATCACGACCTACCGTCCCAATCGTGTCATCGGTGAGGTTCTCTCGGTCAGCGCGAAGGAGAGCCTGCCGCAGACCAGTGTGGCGGCAAGTTCCACGGACGACGCCAACCGCCGCGTTCGACTCGATTTCACGCCTCAGCCGGCACTGGCCAGTCTGAAGTGGCCCGGGCGGCCGGACCTGTCCGCGGGCAACCTGGCCTGGACCTACATGGTCGAGATCCCGTCACGCAACGAGTCCTTTGCCATCTTCATCGGTCAGACCGGAAACCCGCCGATGCCCTTTGAGGTCTGGGTCAACGGGGCCGAACAGCCTCGCGGACTTGGCGCCATCGCCAAGTCGCTGTCGATGGATATGCGCTCGGAGGACCGCGCTTGGCTGCGCATGAAGATCGATGCACTCGCCCGCTCGCGTGACGAGCAAGGCTTCATGATCCCCTTCCCGCCGGATGGACACCAGATCTGGGTCAACGGCGTGGTGGCCGCGTTTGCGCAAATCGTGCGCTGGCGATGCGACGAACTGGGCACGTTTCGGGACCTCGACGCCCATCCGACGCCGGTGCTCGATGCCCTGTTCTCGCGCAAGGAGCCCAAGGCAGGTCCGGCGGGAACCATGAGTTGGACGGTAGACGTGAACAACCCGAACACGGGCGACGACTTTGTCCTTGGTGTGAAGGAACTCACCTTGCCCGACGGCAGCCGTCGACCCTACTCGATATGGCTCGCGGGCGAATATCCCAGGGTGCTCGACGGACTGTGCAAACTCATATCGCTGGACATGCGGGTCGTCGATGCCAACTGGATCGGCATGAAGTTGCGCAAACTGATCAATTTTGGCGAGCAAAACGGTGATTTCTGGGCACCCGTACCGGGTGTCGACCGCTCGGCCCTGTATCCGAGCACCGTCTCTTACATCGCGGCACTGCTACTACACCGCTACAAGGTGCTCGGAATTCTCGACGACGACGGACGTGCGATTCGCTCCGTTGGCATCCTCGCAATGCCCGAGACCCGCAAGACGGTCGAATTGGGAACCGCGCCTATCAAGGGAAGGGTCTGCCCGAGTTGCGGCGCAGCGGCGATGATCAAACGCGATGGCTGTGAATTCTGCACCGCTTGCGGCTTTACGGGAGCTTGCGGTTAACCCCGAGTCAGCACGTTGCGTGTGACACAACTGGCGCCGGCGTGACCCCTATTTCCGGTTCGCGCGGTTTTGCTCCAGAGCGCGTTTGATGCGCTTCTCCTTGGCTGCGTCCATTTCGTCCATCGCTCTTTTCTTCTCCAGACCAAGGTAGCGCTCGATGAATTCAAACCATATAAACGCGGCCACGAGCAGGCCGATGACCCACCACCAGGACACCGTCGCGAATATCCCGAATTCAAGGTAACGCAGCACCGCCAAGATGAGTGCGGACCAGACAAGCCACATATGAGATCTGCGCGATATCGTTTGAACTTGCCGCAAACCGGTCCAACGGAGGCCTTGCTCCACGTGGACCGGCGGACGCAGTAATTATCGCCCGGAGCGCGATTGGCCAGGGAGGTGAAAAAGCCCTGATCCAGCGCAAAATTCCGGCGACCACGGGTTCGCACATTGCGGTGCACAAGTTACACTCCGCCTGCGTCTGGCCCTGCGGGTGGGCCGGGGCTTTCTTCCCCTTCTGGAGAATCGAATGAAAAAGGTACTTGCCGTCGCCCTAGTAGGTGCTCTGTTCAGCGGAAGCGCCATGGCGCAGCTTGAACTGGCAAAACAGAAGAACTGCCTCGCCTGCCACAGCGTGGACAAGAAAGTGCTGGGCCCTGCCTACAAGGACGTCGCAGCCAAGTACGCAAATGATCCGGGTGCCGAAGCGCACTTGGTGAAGAAGGTGCGTGAAGGCGGCACTGGCGTGTGGGGCAAGAACGTCATGCCCGCCAATCCCAAACTGAGCGAGGAAGACGCGACATCGCTCGTGAAGTGGATCTTGTCGCTCAAGTAGCGGCACGGCTTCGCAACAGCGCTGCAAAGCCTTGTTGCCCGGTTTTCGCGCGACCGCGCGAGTGTCGCGGCGACGCGCTTTTCCCCGTTGCGGTGCGCGTAGAATCCGGCCCGTTCACGCGGGCGAGCCGGCGCGCGCACTGACGCGGAGAGAAAAAACCCCATGAAGAGCTGGATGAAATCGGCCGCGGCAGGTGTCATAGCGGCGGCCCTGCTGGGTTGCGGCCACAAGGAGCAAGCGGCCCCGCCGGCATCCAGTGGCGGTGCGCAGGCCGAGATCCCGGGCGGCAATGTCATCCTCATCGGGCATGTCGCCCCGTTAAGCGGCAGCGATGCCCACCTGGGCAAGGACAACGAAAACGGCGCTCGCCTTGCCGCCGACGAGATCAACGCCGCTGGTGGCGTGCGGCTTGGCGATAAAATCTACCGGGTAGAGATCCTGGGCGAGGACGACAAAGCCGATCCCAGGGAGGGAACGCTGGCGGCACAAAAGCTCATCGACGCGGGTGTCGTGGCCGTCGTCGGCCATTTGAACTCGGGCAGTTCCATTCCCGCCTCCAAGATCTACAGCGATGCGGGCGTCGCGCAGATCTCGCCCTCGACGACCGCGGCCAAGTACACCGAGCAAGGCTTCAAGACGACTTTTCGCGTGGTAGCCAATGACAATCAGCAGGGCGCCGCCCTTGCCAGCTACGCGATCACCGGTTTTAAAGCCAAGTCCGTCGCGATCATCGACGACCGTACGGCCTACGGGCAAGGCCTGGCCGACGTCATAGAGCATAGCCTCAAGGACCATGGCGTGTCGGTCGTGGCACGCGAATACACCGACAACAAAACGAGTGACTTTAACGCCATCCTGACGAAGATCCGGGCGCGCGAACCCGACGTGATCATCTTCGGCGGAATGGATGCAACGGCCGGACCAATGGCCAAGCAAATGCGCCAGTTGGGGATCAAGGCGCCGCTGCTGGCCGGCGATGGGAGCTGTTCGCCCGAGTTCGTCAAACTGGCGGGCGATGGTGCGGACGTCCTCACGTGCTCTCGCGCCGGGGAAGCGGTCGAAAAGCTGCCCAAGGGCGCGCAGTTCATGGCCAAGTACAAGGCCAAGTTCGGCTCGGAGGTACAAATTTACGCGCCCTACTCCTACGACGCCGTATACGTCGTCGTCGACGCGATCCACCGGGCCGGCTCGCTTGACCGCACCGCGGTGACCAACGCGGTTGCCGCCACAGACTACGACGGCCTTACGGGACACATCGGTTTTGACGCCAAAGGCGACATCAAAAACGGCGCCATTTCGATGTACCACGTGCAAGACGGACAGCTCACGTACCTCTCGACGACGCGATAATTGCGCCCCAGACCTTCCTCCCACTTCGTCCCGGCGCGCAAGGGCACCGCCGCGGTTGCGGAAAACTGATGGGATCTCTGGACACGTTCTTACAACAGGTTTTCAACGGGCTGGTGCTCGGCAGCCTGTACGCGCTGATCGCTCTGGGCTACACGATGGTCTACGGCATCGTAAACCTGATCAATTTCGCGCACGGCGACGTACTGATGGTGGGTGCGCTCACGGCGCTCAGCGCGATTGCGGCGGCACAGGGCTTCGCGCCGGGCATTCCCGGCTGGGGTCTCATGCTCATCGGCATGTTCGCAGCCGTTCCGGTATGCGTGCTGCTAAGCCTGCTGATCGAGCGCGTGGCCTACCGGCCGCTGCGCCACGCACCGCGGCTGGCTCCGCTGATTACGGCGATCGGCGTCTCGATTCTTCTGCAGACGCTCGCCATGAGCGTCTGGGGGCGCAATCCCCGGACCTTTCCGCAGTTGCTGCCTTCGGAACCGATTGTGCTGGGTCCGGCGACGGCCACCGTCACCAAACTGCTGGTGATCGTGCTCTCTGCAGTCATCATGGTCGCCTTGTTGATTCTGGTGCAGCGCACCCGCCTCGGGCGAGCGATGCGGGCGACCGCCGAAAACGCGCGCGTCGCATCTCTGATGGGTGTAAATCCCAATGCGGTCATTGCGGCAACGTTTGCGATCGGGGCGGCACTGGCGGCGGTGGCCGGCGTGATGTACGCGGCGCTGTACTCCGTCGCGCACTTTTACATGGGCTTCATCCCGGGGCTCAAGGCTTTTACGGCGGCCGTGCTGGGCGGCATCGGCAACATTCCCGGGGCGATGATCGGGGGCATTTTGCTCGGCTTGATCGAGGCCCTTGGCGCCGGCTACATCGACCAGTTGAGCAACGGCGTCTTCGGAAGCAATTATCAGGACGTGTTCGCCTTCATCGTCCTGTGCGCCGTATTGATATTGCGGCCCTCGGGGTTGCTCGGCGAACGCGTCGCCGATCGCGCCTGAGGCGCGACGCTCGAACGGACATGCCGCTAGCCCGCACAATGCTCGATTCGCGCACGTGAGCTCGACACCGCCAGGCAAACACGGGTCGCGAAGGGCCGTGCTCGGTGCAACGGTATCGATTGCGCTCGTGCTCCTGGTGCTACCCCTGGTTGCCGGCTGGCTTGGCCCGGCCTGGGTGCGCACGCTCGGCTTTGCGGCACTGTACGTGATGCTGGCGCTGGGCCTGAATATCGTTGTCGGATTCGCCGGTTTGCTGGATCTGGGGTACATCGCGTTTTACGCGGTTGGTGCGTATACCTTCGCCCTGCTGGCTTCGCCCCACCTGGTGCAAAACTTTCCTGCGATTGCGCAATTGTTTCCCAATGGTCTGCATGTGCCAATCTGGGCTGCGATTCCGTTGGGAGCAGCCGTCGCCGCGGGGTTTGGCGTGCTCCTGGGGACACCCGTGCTGAAGCTGCGCGGGGACTATCTGGCCATCGTCACGCTCGGATTCGGCGAGATCATTCGCATCTTTCTGAACAATCTGAACGAGCCGATCAATCTGACCAACGGCCCCCAAGGAATCACGCTGATCGACCCCGTGCGCATCGGAGAACTGCGTTTTGATCGCGCGCTGTCTGTTGCGGGGCTGCAGTTAACGTCCCTGCAACTGTATTACTACTTGTTCACGGTGTTAGCACTTTTGTGCGTCCTCGTGTGCGCGCGGCTGCAGGATTCGCGGGTGGGGCGCGCCTGGATGGCGATCCGCGAGGACGAAATCGCAGCCAAAGCCATGGGCATCAACGTGCGCAACGTCAAATTGCTGGCCTTCGGACTGGGGGCCACATTCGGCGGCGTCTCCGGGTCGCTGTTTGCGGCTTTCCAGGGTTTTGTGTCCCCGGAGTCGTTTTCCTTGATGGAATCGATCATCGTGTTGTCGATGATCGTGCTGGGTGGATTGGGCCACATCCCGGGGGTAATCCTGGGCGCGGTGATGCTGTCGGTCTTTCCGGAATTGCTGCGCCACTCGGTCGGACCCCTGCAGACCCAGCTGTTCGGGCGCACTCTCATTGACACGGAAGTTCTGCGCATGCTGCTCTACGGGGCCGCGCTTGTTGTCATCATGCTCTATCGCCCCAAGGGTCTGTGGCCGGCCCCGCAGCACGGCGTCGCACCGTCCACGATCACGTCAACACCGACGCAAGCGTCTGCGGACAGCTAGACAGCATCGATGAGCCGCCACCTCATGCTCAACGTCGGAGGCGTCAGCAAGCGCTTCGGGGGCCTGCAAGCGCTGGAGGAAGTCGGCCTGCACATCGAGCGCCAGCAAATCTACGGATTGATCGGGCCCAACGGCGCCGGCAAGACGACGTTCTTTAATGTCATCACGGGTCTGGTCAGACCCGATGCCGGCCACTTCGAGCTTGACGGAACCGCCTACGAGCCGACAGCCGTACACCGGGTCGCGGCCGCCGGAATTGCTCGCACCTTCCAAAATATCCGTCTCTTCGCGGACATGACCGCACTGGAAAACGTGATGGTCGGCCGCCACGTGCGCACGCACTGCGGCGCGTTGGCCTCGGTGCTGCGTACGGGCACTGCGCGCCGGGAGGAGGAGCAGATCCGCCAGCGCTCGCGCGAACTGCTTCAGTACGTGGGCATCAGCCACTTAGGTCATTTGCAGGCCCGAACGCTCTCCTACGGAGACCAGAGACGCCTGGAGATCGCGCGGGCACTCGCCACTGATCCCAAGTTGCTGGCGCTCGATGAACCGGCGGCTGGAATGAACGCCACCGAAAAGACGGGATTGCGCCGCCTCCTGGAGCGGATCCGCTCCGACGGCATCACGATCCTGCTCATCGAACACGACGTAAAGCTGGTGATGGGATTGTGTGACCAGGTGACGGTTCTCGACGAAGGCCGTGTCATCAAGGAAGGTTCACCCGGACAAGTGCAACACGATCCGGCCGTCATCGAAGCGTACCTGGGGCGTGCGCACGCGCCGGCCTGAAGCATGATGAACGCACCCGTACTGCGCATCGCCGGCCTGCGAGTGGACTACGGCGGCATTCACGCCGTAAAAGGTGTGGACCTGCAGATTCTTCCGGGCGAACTCGTGGCCCTCATCGGAGCAAACGGCGCGGGCAAAACGACGACGCTGCGGGCTGTCACGGGTTCGCTTGCCTGGGACGGAACGATCGAATATCTGGGGCGCAGCACGCGCTCGGTGCCGCCGCACGAATTGCTCCGGCAGGGCCTCGTGCTGGTACCGGAGGGGCGCGGAATCTTCACACGAATGACGGTCCGGGAGAATCTGCTCATGGGTGCGTATGCGCGCGTCGACACCGGCGCCATCACAACGGACCTGGAGCGGCAGTACGAGACTTTTCCGCGTCTGAAGGAACGCGCGGTGCAGCTCGCCGGCAACCTCTCGGGAGGCGAGCAGCAGATGCTGGCAATTGCGCGCGCCATGATGAGCCGGCCCCGCTTGCTTCTTCTCGATGAACCCTCCATGGGGCTTTCCCCGATCATGGTCGAGAAGATCTTCGAAGTGATTCGTGCCGCCTCGGCGCAAGGCATACCCATGCTATTGGTCGAGCAAAATGCCAAGCTGGCACTGGAGGCGGCAAGCCGTGCCTACGTACTCGACTCGGGCACAATCAGTCTTTCGGGCAAGGCCAGCGACTTGCTGCACGACGCGCGCGTGCGCGAAGCCTACTTGGGGGAATAACGCGTGGCATGCGGCCGCGCAGCCGCAATACTCAGTGCGCCTGTGCCAGGTCGGCGCGCGAAACAAACGCGTCGGAGAAAAAGTTCTCCTCCTCCAAGCCACACTGCGCGACAAAGTCCCGGTGAGCCGACTGCACCATGATCGGCACTCCGCTGGCGTAGACCTGGTAGCCGGACAGATCCGGCAAGTCTTGCATCACCGCGCGATGCACGAGGCCGGTTCGCCCGCTCCACGCCTGCGGCGCCCGCACCCCGGTCGGGCCAGAACTCCCGCCCGGAGCCCCGTCTTCGGACGCGTCGCGATCGGGTTCGGAGAGGACCGGGACGTACCGAAAATTGGGTTGCTCCTGTTCCCATCGCCGCGGCAGCGCATCCAGGTACAGGTCCTTGCGCGTACGCGCGCCCCAGTACAAAACCACCGCACGCGCACGTCGACCGGTCGCCGGATCGTCGCGATGGATTCCCTTGGCGAAGATCGTCTCGATGATGGCTTTGATGGGCGCAAAGCCGGTGCCGCTGGCGAGCAGCACGATGGGCTGCGGATCGTTCTCGCGAAGGAAAAACGTTCCCAGTGGCCCTTCCAGGCGAAGGATGCCTCGCTCCTGCACCCTCGGAGTGCGCTCTCCGAAGAGAGCATCGGTGAAGGTTCCGCCTGGCATGTGACGAATGTGAAACTCGATGGTCTGCTCGGCGCTCGGCATGGTTGCGATCGAATAACTGCGACGCACGCCGTTGGCGAGGATGAAATCCATGTACTGACCCGCCCGAAACTGCAGCCGTTCTGTAGCCGGAAGGCGGACGGTCAAAATGGCTACGTCCTTGGCCGGCCAGTCAATGCGCTCTATGCGCCCGGGCATTTTGTGCGGCACAATTCCATCGAGTGCAGCAGCGATTCTTGCCTCGATGATGAGGTCGGCTTGCGGATGCGCCTGACAAAACAGCGCCAGACCGGCGGCCTCATCGGCCGGGCTCAATGCCGCTTCCGCGTGAGGTCCGTGACGAACCCGGCCCGAAAGCACCTTGCCTTTGCACGAGCCGCAAGCGCCGTTTTTGCACCCGTGAGGCAGCGTAATGCCCGCAGCCAGGGCCGCCGCGAGCACTGTCTGCTCCGAGCTCACGGTGAATTGTCGGCCCGACGGCTGCACGAGAACTTTGTAGCTTGTCATGTTTGAAAAAGCGCGATTTGTCAGCAAGCAAGAGCGATTTCGACAAGCCCGCTCGGCTGTCGAACTGCGCGACGATTCATGATTCCAACACGAGCCGCATCGGAAGCAACCGGGAGGCCGCAATCTGTCCCCACGACGGCCGCGGCGCAGCCCTGTCGCCGACGTCTTGGGCGACCGCGCTTGCTTATCGTCGGTTGCGGAGACATCGGAACACGGATTGTCGCACGGCTACGCGACCGCTTTCGCGTCTTTGGAACGGTTGCAAACGCGCAAAGCGCCGCCGCGGTGCGGCGCGCCGGTGCAATTCCCCTGCTCCTCGACCTCGATGCCCGCCGGAAGGAACCCCGCATCGGCGCGCTGGCCCAGCGCATCGTCGTGCTCGCGCCAACTTCGCCAAGCGGTCGCCGCGACCGGCGCACCCGCCACCTCCTAGGCCTGTTGCGGCCGAAAGCCACGGCGCGGATGCTCTACATGAGTACAACCGGGGTCTACGGCGATCGTCGGGGCGCTTGGACCGATGAAAGCACGCCGCCGGCGCCCGCAAACGAGCGGGCGCAGCGTCGCCTGGAGGCCGAGTCGCGGCTGCGCGCAAGCCGCTGGCACGCCGCGGTGCTCCGGGCTCCGGGTATCTATGCTGCGGACCGCTTGCCCCTCGAGCGCCTGCGACAGGCCATTCCCGTGGCGACGTCAGGCCAAGATGTGATCACCAATCACATCCATGCCGATGATCTCGCACGGGCTTGCATCAGCGCGCTTTTTCGCGCCGCACCGTCTCGAACCTATAACATCGTTGACGATTCGCAGTTGCTCTTGGGCGAATTCCTGGACCGGGTCGCCGACCGAGTCGGGTTAGCCCGCCCCCCTCGAGTCGCCTCGGAGCAGCTCTGCGCCGCAGTGGGCCCTCGGCGCATGTCGTTTTTGACCGAGTCACGCCGGCTCCGAAACCAGCGAATGAAGCGCGAACTGCGCCTGCGCTTGCGCTATCCGAACGTGGAGGTCGGGCTGGCGGCTATCGCGCCCGCGACGCTCGCGAGCGATGCGGCGGCCAACGCGGCGCCTTTTGCGGGCGGCTCCGATGCCGCCTAGCGCCTGGGCCGCGGTTGACCCTGCCGCTTAGAGCACGTCGAGCGTGGTCTCGCGCCGCGGCGGGGGATAGCGCTCGTCGATCTCGGCCAAGTCGCGTGGACTTAACTCGACCTGCGCCGCAGCGAGGTTCTCCCGCAGATGCGACTCGCGAACCGACTTGGGTATCGCGATCACCGATTCCTGCGCCAGAACCCATGCCAGCGCGAGTTGCGCGGCTGAGAGGCCCCGGCGCTTTGCCATCGCGCGCAGCGCTGGCTCGGCCGCCAGAGCACCCTGGTCGATCGGACTGTAGGCCATGAGCGGCATGCGCTGCGCGCGCATCCAGGGCAGCAGGCTAAATTCCGGGCCCCGCGCGCGCACCGAGTAATACACCTGATTTGTGGCGCAGGCCGCGGCCGTGCCCCGTGCAATGCCGAGCTCGGCCAGCACGGCACGAAGTTCGTTCATGTCGGACGTATCGAAGTTGCTCACACCCCAGTGGGAAATGTGCTTGCGCGCAATGAGTTCCAGCATCGCGGCGCAAGTCTGGCGCAAGGCGTACGAACCGCGCCAGTGCAGCAGGTACAGGTCGATTCGATCCAGACCCAAGCGCGCGCGGCTGCGGTCGCAAGCCGCCAGTGTCCCGGTGCGGCTGGCATTGTGCGGAAGGACCTTGCTCACCACGAACAGCTCGTCGCGCCGCAGATCGCCGGCCCGCAAGGCATCGGTGAGCGCCGCCCCGACCACTGTCTCCGCGCCGCCCGCACCGTACATCTCCGCCGTATCGATCAGGCGATAGCCCATCGCAAGCGCATCGCGCACCGCCTTCACCTCGGAGCGGCGCCTTCTGACCGATTCACCCATGCGCCAGGTGCCCAGGCCCAGCACCGGGATCGCGGTGCCGCAAGGAAGCTTGCAATGTCGCACAATCGTCCGCAACTAGTGGTCTCGTCATCGAGCCCCTGGGTGCCAATCCTAGCCGGCAGGCGATGCAGCGAGAAGTCTCCCGGATACCGCCCTGCCGACGCCCCGCGGGGAGGTACTCAATTGCTTGGAAATTCAGATGCTTTTTGCCGGTTAGGCGGATAACAGCCGACGCTACCGTAGGCCGATCGCAACGCGTGTGGCGCCCTGTTGGTGCCGCGGTTTGCAATCGGAGACAGCGCATGAAAGGTCTGGCAATCACCGTCGGAATCGCCGCGGGTCTCGCGCTCGGTCCGGGCGCCGCCGCCCGCGCCGAGACCGGCGTGACCGACACGGAGATCAAGGTCGGCATGGTCAACGTGCAAGAAGGCCCGGCGGCCGCTCTGGGCAAGGCCATGCGCGCCGGAGCCGAAGCCGTGTTTAATGCCGTCAATGCCAAGGGCGGAGTGAACGGGCGCAAGATCACGCTGCTCGTCGCTGACGACAGCTACGAGCCGGACAAGTCGGTCGACGAAACGCTCAAGATGATCGAGCAGCAGCAAGTCTTCGCCCTCTTCGGGTCGGTCGGCACGCCGACCACCAATGCCGTTGTGCCCATTCTCAAAGAGATGGACGTTCCGCTCGTCGGGCCATTTACGGGGTCCATGGCGCTGCGTCAGCCCGTCACCCGGCAAATCTTCAACATTCGGGCGAGCTACAACGACGAGGCCGAGGCTTTGGTTGCGCAGTTTCTGGCCCATGGCGCCAAGTCGATCGGGGTGTTTTACCAGGACGACGGCTTCGGTCTGGCAGTGCTCTCCGGCACGGAGAAAGCAATGCAAAAACGTGGCCTGAGCGTAGCGGCCAAAAGCACGTTTCCACGCAACACCCTAGCGGTCAAGTCCGGGCTGGCGACCATGCTGGAAGCCAAACCCGACGCGATCATCATGGTCGGGCCTTATGCACCTATTGCGGCTTTCATCAAAGAGGCGCGGGCGGCAAACCTCAAATCGCAGCTCGCAACCGTGTCTTTCGTCGGCACCGATAGCCTGGTGGCTCAGGTGGGCAAGGATGGGGACGGGGTCATCATCTCGCAGGTTGTTCCGTTTCCGGAGGACGCGGATTCGGCAGTGACCCGATCATGCAAAGAGCTGCTCGGACAATCGGGCACGGAACTGGGATTCGTCAACCTGGAAGGTTGCATCTCGGCGAAGGTGTTTGTCTACGGGCTGGAGCACGCAGGCAGGGCTCTGACCCGAACGAATCTCATCGGGGCCCTCGAAGGCATGCAAAGCGTCGATCTCGGCGGCGTGACGGTCACGCTTAGCGGCGCATCGCACCAAGCTCTGAATCAGGTCTTTTTGACGCAAGTGCGCGACGGGCACATCGCCAAGCTGCAGTAGCGCAGCGCGCCGACAGCGTCGGTACGCGACCACCTGACCAGCCCCTGCGCCCGCCACCATGAAGATTTCGCAGCGAGTCTTCGCCCTCGTGGCATTTTCCTCGGCCGGCCTTGTCGCGGTATCGGGCACCGCCTACTTCGGCGTGACGTCGATTCGCTCCGTCCTCGACGGCCTGACAGAGCAAGCAACGCCGCTGCAGAACAAGACTTACGAGATCCAAGAGCACACCGAGCGGATGCTCGGAGCCCTGCTGCGGCTCAGTCTGGTCGAGGAGGCGGACGCAGCCGCACCGATGATCGAGGCCGTCGAGGCCGAACTGCGCGTGCTCGAGCGGCTTCAAAGCGAGATCCGGGAACTCGATTCGTCGCACGCAACCGACGTTTCGCCGTTTCGGACCGCGCAAATGCAGATCGTCTCCTCGGTCAAACAGCGACTCTCGGACGAGACGGCGTACCAAACACAAAGCGCAAATGCCCGCAACGCATTGCAAAGCGCAGAGGCGGCCGTGGGTGCGATCCGCTCCACGGTCGCGGGCATTGAAGCCGATGCCGGCCACGCCGCGGACCAGGCACAGGAAGCCAGCATCCGTCTCGGGGAAACAATCCAACATGCAATGTTCGTGAGCAACAAGCTCAAGGACCTCAACTTGCTCGTCTATGACACTGACGTCGTTGCCAACCGCTACCGTCTCGGCCCGCTGCGCGAACGCCTTAAAGCGTCGCTCGACAGTATGGAACGGATCGCGTCCACGCCAGGAGAAGAGAACGCGCTGCGCGAAATCCGCGCAGCGCTGCCGAACCTATCGGACGCGTTTACGCGCGAAGGCACGGGGCTGTTTCCCCTCAGGGCGGCAGTTCTATCCAAATCCTCAGATTCGGAAGCCGCATATGCGGCGCAACGCAAGCAGGTCCTTGCAATCGTCGAAGATCAATCCACGAAACTCTTGAGTCTCATCGATACGCTCGAAGAGCAGCTCGTCAAGCAACGCCAGATTCTGCAAGCCGCACTGAAACTGCGTAACGAACCCGGGGGCGTAGTCGCCAACAGTCAAGCGGCTTCGCTGCTGATCCGCGACATGGTGGGCGAGCTGCGTTCCCTGATGCTTGCCACCACCGACGAAGAAGCGCAGCAGGCGACCTCGCATCTGCAAAAACTGGGAGACCAGTTGCTCGGAGACATCGGCTCCATGCGCTCGGGGCTGATTCGAATGGGCCACAACGGTCTCGCGACGGATATCGACACGGCCGGCAGCGCGATGAGGACCGTCACCACTGCCGTCGCGCGGGTTTCCCAGACCAAGCGCGGACTGCTGCAAAGTGAGGCCGGGATGCGCGAAGCGCTCGGGCGCCTGAAGGAAACAGCCGCGCGCCAGTCGCGTGCCGGGGACCAGCAGGTGCAAAGCATCTCCGAACGCCAAAGCGACGTCACACGCCGAGTCGCCGAACGCGTGCACACCTCGTTGGTCCTGATCGTCATCATCTCCACTACCGTCATTGCCCTTGCACTGTTCATCGGGCTGCGCACCGTCCGCCTCATCACGCGCCGGATGACCGAAGCCGTGGCGGTTGCCGAATCGGTGTCTCGTGGAGAGCTCAAACAAGTTGCGTTCCACCGCGGCGACGACGAAACCGGTCGACTGCTTGCCGCTTTAGAGCGGATGGTCAATACGCTCACGGACATCGTGCACCGGATACGCCATGCGAGCGATGCCATCAATACCGGGAGCGAGAGCATCTCGGACGGCAACCGTGACTTGTATTCTCATGCAGAGCAGCAGGCCGGAAGCTTGCAGCAAACCGCGGCATCCATGGAGCAGCTCACCGCCACCGTCCGGCAAAGCGTCGCCTCGGCGCGCCAGGCCAACGAATTGGCCCATAGCGCCCGTGAGGCGGCCAGTGGCGGTGGCCGCGCCGTCACCGACATCATCGCCACGATGCATGACATCCAGCAGTCGTCGCGGCGCATCGGCGAAATTATCACCGTCATCGATGGCATTTCTTTCCAGACCAACATCCTGGCGTTGAACGCGGCCGTCGAGGCGGCGCGGGCAGGTGCCCAGGGCCGCGGCTTCGCCGTAGTGGCCAGCGAAGTCCGCAACCTGGCCAAGCGCAGCGCCGTTGCCGCGCAGGAAATCAAGTCGCTGATTACGTCCAGCGTGGACAAGGTGAACTCCGGGTCGGAACTCGTCGAACGCGCGGGCGCCCGCATCGGCGAAATGGTGTCCCAGGTCGTTCGGGTGACGGATCTCATCGCGGAAATCTCCCGCGCTAGCAACGAGCAGTTTCACGCCCTCGACCAGGTCAATCAGACGGTGCGTTCGCTCGATGACCTGACGCAGCGCAATGCCGCCCTTGCCCAGCAAAGCACCGCGTCGGCATCCCTGCTGTGCGAGCAGGCCAAAGGCCTCAACGACGCGGTGTCGCGCTTCAAGGTTGACGTCGACGCACCCGTGCCCGGTACCCGGAGCGAGGACTATTCGGCCGATCCCCGGGAGCAGGAAGAAACTGCAACGGTCGTTACTTGACCGGCGCACGCCTTTGACCCCAAGATCGCGCCTGCTGCGGTCCTCGTAGCATGCGGCCGGCGGCGAGCGCAATTCGGCTGCGCCGCGCGGCAAGCAGTAACCGATCCAACTGGGAGCGCGCGCAAATGGGACAATTCCCGGAGGACATTTTCACCGAACCTTCGCCGATCGACGTCGATACGCTGCGCAACCTCGGCCCGCTGCGTGCCATGGCCGGAGTTTGGGAAGGACGCCGGGGCCTCGACGTCAAGCCCAAGGCCGAGGGACCAAAAAAGCAAGCATATGTGGAGCGCATCGAATTGCAGCCGATCGACCCTCAGACGAACGGACCACAACTGCTTTACGGCTTGCGTTACCACACCCACATCGTCAAACCCGACCAAGTCAAGACTTATCACGATCAGGTCGGATACTGGCTCTGGGAGCCGGCCACAAGCACCGTTATCCACACTCTCACGATCCCGCGCGCCCAAGTCGTAATGGCCGCCGGTCAGGCCCATCCCGACGCCAAGGAGTTTGAACTCCGGGCGGCACGCGAAGCGGAAAATTTCGCAATTCGCTCATCGCCGTTTCTCGATTTCGCCTTCAAAACCGTGGAGTTCCGCATCAAAGTGTCGATCCACCCCGATGGCACCTGGTCGTACGAAGAGGACACGGTTCTACTGATCCGTGGCAACCCAGCGCCTTTTCATCACACGGACCGAAATACGCTCACGAAAATCGCCGAACCCACGCCCAATCCGTTGGCGCGTCCCTGAGTCGGCGTGCGCCGGTAGCCGTTGCAGCTTGCGGGCAGGCAGCGTGCCCTATGCGGCGTTTCGGAGGAAAGCGGAAGGAGGCGGCGTCAGACCAAGGGGCGACCCGTCGCGCGCTCCAGTATGCGCAATGGCGAGCAATCGGGATCCAGCATGCCGCCGACGGGCAGCATGAACGTTTGCTCCATCAGGAACTGCCCGGCGAGCACCGCATGGGAGACGCAGTCCGAAAACACGATCCATGTTGAACCCGGGGGAAGACGCAGCTCCGTGAAGCCCACCTTCGCCTGATACTCTGCATCGGATTTCATGTGGTCGTGGATCTGCAGCATGATGTGGTCGTAGTCCGTGCGCCGGGATTTCGTGATCCCCAAAGCGCGCAGAAACCGGGCCGAGCCGGGTAGAGGACGAGAGATGCCTGGCAAAAAGCGCTGCGCCACGTTCGTAAAGGGTTCGCCCACGCGCCAGATACGGTCTTTGCCACCGGGATTCACATTGGTGAAGACACGCAGCAGACGCTTGCCCTGGTTGGGGCTCGACGGAAAGGCGTCGATGTGCAAACGAGTGTCGTCTTTGCGCCACGAACTCGCCCTTCCGCTTACTTCCGCAGGCCGAAAACTGGTTCGAGCCACCTCCAAAGAGGGGACATAGTGCGGCAGCAAGGCGCGCACCAGTTCGAAGGACTGCGTCGCGTAGCGTGCCAGCATCCGCTGCAAGGCAAACGCATCGACTCCCTGCACCGTGCTCCCGCGCACGTCTTCCCGTCGGGGATCGTAGCTGATATTTTTCGTCTTTCCGTGCACAGTGGCCGGATCAAGAAAGCGGCGCTCGCTTTCATCGAGCTCAAAGGCAAGGCGCGGAAAAAATAGCAGCCCGCCGCTCTCGAGAGCTTGGGTGGCCTCCCGCTGCTGGCGCTCATCAAAAGACGCCCGCCAGGAGGTCTCCTGTATCGATCGAATCAGATCCACTGACGCGGACTCCGGCGCACTGACCGTGGCAAGTCTAGCGCGACGCGTCTGGCAAAGGTTCCGAGCAACCGACAATTGCACAGGCACGGCCGCGACCGCGGACGGCACCAACGAGGCGGGTGGCCGTCGGAAAAACGCGAAGGAGGGCAAACCCGGGTGCCGGAGAAACGCTCATCGATCGGCGCGGGCGCGCCGATCTTCACTACCGCACCCTCGAGGGAAGTTTTATGGTCTCGCGTGCGATCATGAATTTTGCTCGTCCCCCGTGATGCAAGGTGCGCGGATCCTTGCTTGCGGGATCGATCCATGCTCTGAGCACCGCGAGTACAGAAAACCTGGTGCGCTTGACCAGGCGCGAATCCGAAATCCGACACTCCACATCGCCGAAGCACTGCGCGATGAGCGACGCAGCAAGCCGCCGCACGCGCATGGGCAAACGGCCCACGAGCCTGAAACTTGTCCACCCAGCGTCCGGAGCAATTCGCGCAGCCGACCACCTGCGCAGCAAGCCCTTCGCTTGGAATAATGGTCGTACATTGGCGTGTTGCAAGGAGCGCATCAAAGCTATAGTGCGGGGGCACGGACGACGAAACCGTGCAGCAATGACGCAAACTCCATCATCGTGCGCCACGAAAGCCTCATGACATTGGCCCTGCCCCGTCGTGCCATCGCGAGGAGAACCACGGGCCCCGGCTCCAACCAGTCGGAGAGCTTTGACAGGCGAAGGGCGCGCTTTGCCATATGTACGACTCATTCTTGCGCGCTGTGATTTCTGGCTCCGCTGCGCCGGCCCGGTCCCCGACCAAACCCCGAAACGGGACCGCATGTTTCCGCCTGCACCCGAAGGACCCGACGCCGACCGATCCCATGGGCGGGAAGAGCCCCTTCGTGCAGTCGCGCCGAGCAACGATCTCCTGCCACGGGTCCGAAGCAGATTTCGTCGGACAGCCGCGCCTCCGTGGATGCCCGACATTCTCTCCGAGCCGGGTGCAGTCCGCTACGAGTGATTGCGTCTTGCGGCAATATGCACCTCGGGGGCGCGGCCTCGCAGCACCCGACTCGGCACTTCGCAAACCCAACAATTGACGTACAAAGGAGGTGATATGGACAAAAGCGATGAACAGCGCGAGCTTGAAGCGACGCGGCAGATCGTTCAAATCCGCGCGCTCATGAACCGACACGACGTTACCTTTGAACAGGCCGCCGCGGTGCTCGAGCTTTGTGCCTTGCAAGAATTGCTCGACACCGCACGGCGCCAGCCGCGCTAGGCGCGAGTCGGCACAAGCGCCGACGCTGCTTGGAGTTTGAGGCTGTCCGCTTTTGCGCACGGTCGGGTTTTTTGCATACTACCGGCACGCCATCCGTTCTTGGCACCGAAGGTCTGTTTGGCCCCTTGGCGGCTCCCGCCCTTGGCACACGTCATAACTCAAAAAAGGGCGTACAGGAGCGTTGCGCCGCGGGCAAAGGCGAAAGCGGGCGATCGGACTCGGACCCATCGTTTCCGAAGTGGCAGAATGTGTCACCGTCAAAGGGAGCGACGTCATGCACAACAACTATGGCTTTGGCAAGACCGTTGCAATTTCGTTCGATGCAGCCGTTGCGAAAGTTACGCAGGAGCTTGCGAAGGAAGGCTTTGGCGTACTGACCGACATCGACGTCGCCGCTACGATGAAAAAGAAATTGGGCCGGGACATGCCGCCCTATCGGATCTTGGGCGCCTGCAACCCTCCATATGCGGCGCAGGCAATCGACGCCGAACCGTCGATCGGTCTGCTTATGCCCTGCAACGTAGTCGTGCGCCAGGATACCGAGGGTGTGCACGTGGAAGTGCTTGATCCCATTGCCCTGTTCGAACTCACGGCGCGTCCGGAAGTTGCGCCACTCGCCCGGGAAGTCCGCGCCCGGCTCGATCGTGTCCTGAATGCCGTTTGAAGCGAGCGCGGGCTGCAGCGCCCGGTCGGGGCCGGGACGACGCAGTCCAGGCCGGCGGCTCGTTCGAGGCTGTCGGGCTCTGCGCTTTGCGTAATTGGTCGATCGCCTGACAGCAGCCAGGCGCGCCGAATCGCCTCACGCGCGCTGCACGCACTTTTCATAGAGACCGAGAGCGCGGCCTTGCGGATCGTACTTTGCCTTGAGGGTCTGAAAATGCGCCACGTCGTAGGCCCGCGCAAACTCCTCGCGCGTAAAAAAGCTCTCGGAATACAGCGATTTGATGCCGCCCAGGCGAAGCACTTCGCGCTCAATCAGGCGGTTGAAATGGCCCGTCTCGTGCGCAACGCGGCTATAGACGTTGTCCCAGAATCCAAAGTTCACGTACAAAGTGCCGGGCACTAAGGGGTAGAGTGGATAGTGAGACGCCGCGTCCACGGCGCGCAGCGGGCAGATCCAGATGGGCAGAATTCCGATCTCGCGCAGCAGAAAATCCAGGAATTCTTCCGCGTGCGCCAGCGGAATGTCCACATCCTGGATGACCGACTCCGGATAACGCCCCATCAGGCGCGCCCAGCCTCGCGTGAGCCCCCAGCGGGAATTGAAGCGCATTGCGCGTGTGTAGGTGCGCGAATTGAGTCTTTTGCGGCCCAGAATCTGCCGCACCAGCGGATTTTGCGCGCCGAGGTTTTTTGAGCACCAGAACCAGTCAGTATCCCATCGCCAAAGATAATCTCCGACGTCCAAATAATCGACATCCTTTTCTAGCAAAGAGCGGTAATAGATGTGTTCGAAACCGTAGTCACTGAGCCACGGCGCCTCATCGGTAAAGCGCGCTACGTTCAGGACCAGCGATCGCGGACCAAAAACAACTCCGTCAACGAAATCGGCTGTGCCGGCACAGTGTTCGGCCAAGGCGGCCAAGTACGACCCTGCAGACTCATAGCGAAGGTGCTCGACCTGCACGCAGGATTTGACCCGAATCGTGCGCTGGCGCAGGCGCAGGGCGTAGCCCAGCGTCCCGTAAGAATTCGGGAAACCGAAAAACAAGTCGCGGTACGCGTTCTCGGGGGTGCACAGCACAATGTCGCCATCGGGAAGCAAAATGTCGAATTGCGTAAGCGTTTCGTGCATCAACCCGTACCGAAACGACGTGGCCTCGATGCCGACCCCCGCCGCGGCTCCACCGATCGTAATGGTCTTGAGCTGCGGAACTACCGCCGGCATGGCGCCGTGCGGCAGTGTCGCCGCAACGAGGTCTTCGTAGCTCGTCAGACCCTCGGCATCGACCCAGCCCTCAGCCGCACAGACCTCGAGGACATGGCAAAAGGCGCTGAGGTCCAGATGCTGCTTGCCGGGCGGCACGCGATCACGAAACAGGTTCGACGTGCGCTTGCTCAGCCCCAGCGGCGCGGAGCTCCTCGAGCGTTGCATGTCGGCTATCAGCCTTGCTTTGCGCTCACCGTGGGTCCAAACATCATTTTGCATACAGGTGCGCCCGGGTCATGGGATAGCCATCCGCCCGGACGTTGCCCTTGCTAAAGACGATCTGAAACAGGTGCGTGTAACCGGCCGGTGAGCGAAACATTTCGGCACACCCCACCAGATAGGTGCGCCAAACGCGCCGAAAGCGCTCGTCAAACCGCTGCGGATCAAGCGCGTGGATCGCTTCCCAGTTGCGCTCGAAGCGGCGCCCCCATTCGTCGAGCGTCAACGCATAGTGCCGGCGCAAGTTCTCGATATCCAAGACCTCCAATCCGCAGCGTTCCATTTCGACGATCACGTCCGCCAGACTCGGTATCCATCCTCCAGGAAATACGTGCTTACGGATGAATAGCTCGGTCTCATAACGGCCAACGTGCCCTATGAAATGCAGCATTCCCAAGCCGCCGGGCCGCAGAAAATCCGCATGCGCCCGGATGACCTCGGCAAGCTGGTCGCGGCCAGCGTGCTCGAGCACCCCGATCGAGACGACTTTGTCGTACTGGGCGTCGACGTCGCGAAAATCCGCTTCTCGCACATCGATCTGACCACGAAGACCACGGCGCTGGACCTCCTCGCGCAGCCAGTCGACCTGCTCCGTTGTCGTATTGATGCCGGTACCCGTAGCGCCGACATTGGCCACCGCGCGAAAGAGAAAGCCACCGAATCCGCAGCCGATGTCGACAAAGCGCTCGCCGCGCGCCAGGCGAATTTTGCGACAAACATGATCAATCTTGTTGCACTGCGCCTGCTCGAGGGTGTGCGTGTCCTCTGCCCAATACGCACACGTGTACATCTTGAGCGGATCGTCAAGCCAAAGTCGATAAAACGCTTCGCCCAGGCCGTAGTGCGCGCGTGCATTCGCCTTCGCTTGGGCAGGACTGCGGTTGGAGTAACGCAGCTCATGCAGACGGTTTTCTACGCCGCCAAGCGCCGTGAATTGCTTGTCGAAGCGGCCCGAAAGTCCCGCAGCCAGGGCGGCCGCAAAGTCGCCGTCAACGTCGACTGTCTGATCGAAATACGACTCGAGCAATCCCATGTGCCCGCGCATCAGTGTGGCTCGAAGCGCGGCCTCGGTACGAAAGACCAGCGTAAAGCGGGGCTCGCCCTGGCCTGTCCGATGGACAGTGCCATCGGGGCTGGCAAACGCAAAGGGCGCATCCAGCCGTTCGCCCAGTCGGTTGACCATGGTCTGCACGGAGAGCTGCATTCTGACTCCTTAGCCGTGGCGGTCGTCTGTACGTCGCGCCGCCGCGCGAGGCCCGCACCCAAAAAGCGCGCTGGGCTTGTCTACTCCCAGCGCCCGAGGTCCCGGCCCAGCTATCGCAACCGCACGGCATGCTATCCCGTATCGGCCCCGAACTGGTTGCAAATATGAAAGTTCGCAAGCAGGCCACGGCGCAATTGCGCCAGATTTTCGCTTCGCCGCCCGGCTTTTTTGGATTGCCGCCCGTGATCGCTCGGTGCGCGGCGTTTGGCCAACCCGGCGCCGGGCCTGCTGGTCACCGGGCCGCTACGCTCGGACAGCGGCCTCGGTTCGCGCGGTACCCGCTGGCGGCGCGTCGCGGCCAAAAGTGCGCCACCGGAGGCCAAGGAGCGGGGCACGCCTCAAGTCGTTCGCGGCGTGCCGCCCGGCGAGTCTCCTTTTCGCCATAGCGAATCCGGCCATGCGCGCGCTCTTCGTCCCACAGCAGCTCCCGTCGTAAACTGCGATCGCATTTGTTAGACTTTCATTAGACGCTTTGCACGAACTGCGAACCGCCTTGGTGCAGGCCGGATCGAAAAAAAGGGAATAACAGTGCTCCGGACATCGCTCCTTGCAACTTTCGTCGCCAACTCGTTGTACGCCTGCGGCCTCAGGGACCCGCGGACCCGATCGATAACAAGGACCTCTTGAGGTCGCGCATGCGGGAGACCAGCCTTGCTTTGTAGGCATTGGGTCCTGTTGTTCCTTCTCGCCCCCATCTATGCGTACGCAGTCGAAGACCAGACGGAACCCGAGGTCGCGAACGTCTCGACGACTGCGCGGCAGAATGCCATCCTCGTATTTGGCGGGCGCATGTCCACAACCGACTTCGCCACCACAATGCTCTACAACACCCGCTTCGACCCCCAAAACGGGTCGCCCGGCTACGCCCCCAGCTACGATAATGACATTTTCGGGGTCGAGTACGAGCACGAATTGCGTCAGTTTCCGCACGATCTGCACCTGCGGGCTGAAACGGGCATAGCCGACCGCTTCGGTCACTATCTCGTCTGCTGCCAGTCGCTGCCGTATCCGGACCAGACGGTGCAGACCCAAAATCGGATTCATACCATTGAGATCTGGGCTGGTGGCAAACTCCGATGGGACAACATCCACGTCGGCAGCAGCTTTCTGCTCGAGTTCGCCGGAACCGTTGGGCTCAGCGCTGTCAGCCGTGCGATCGGACGCGAGCGGCAGCGACAGATCGACGACAATGGCAATGCCCATTTACTGTATTACTTGGCGCCCGAAATGGGCATATCGATGAGCGCTCACCCAAACTTCGAACTAGTGCTGCGTGTGCCGCATCGATCAGGCGGGGGGCGAACGCTTGGCAACATGGAAGAGGGCTACAACGCCAACGTGGTTGGCGTGCGTTACAGCTATTAGCCGCACGCGCAAACGAGTGCGCCCCTACGTAGCCGGTGGGCTGACGCGGTCGTCCCAATTAGAACAAACGCGAACAGCAAAAATAGCGACGCCGGCTCAACACCGGCCCTGCGTCCCAAGATGCTTGGCGTCGGGCGGGCACCCTCTGGGCTCGCTTGGCAGTGCGCCCGACTCAGGTCATCGCATCGCGCGCTGGCGGCAAACAGACGTGCTGACGTTGCGGGGGCATTGGCCAGCGTTCGATATGAGCCTTTGACCATCGACGTGCGAAGGGTAATCGCAACAACATTTACATACGTTTACCACCCAGCGACGTTCAACCTGTTTCCTCGTGGGCTAGCATGCAAGCAAGGTTCGTTTCGAACTGAGGAGCTCGCATGAACACGCAAATTATTACGCGTAAGAACGTACCCGAATTGCTCGTTGCCGGCGCGCTGATTACCGCGAGCGCACTGAGCAGCGTGTGGGCCGCGGACGCAGTCAAGGACCGCGGGGCCCAATGGGCCCAACATCGCCAGGAGTGGGTTCGCGCCAAGTTAGACAGAGACGCGAACCGGTTGGAAATCAAGGCATCGCAACAAACGGCATGGCAGAGCTATGCGAGTGCCCGCATGGCGTTTGCGGATCGGTCCATGGTGCGTCCGGCCCCGGACGCCGATGCCGCGGCAATTGCCAAACTGCGTGCCGATAGGGCCGCTGAGGCTGCGCGGAAATTGGCCACAGTGGCCGACGCCACGGCGAAACTGGAGTCCGTTTTGTCTCCGGAGCAACGCAAGACACTCGATCAGATCGCGCGCGGCCACCACCACCATCGGCACCATCAGGGCATGCGGCACCATCGGCGTGATGAGACGGAGGGAGGCGGACAAAAGAACGCCGCCGATCCCGGTCAGAGCGAAGAGGCTCCTTCGGTATGAAGCGCGCGCAGATCGCTTGTCAGTGGGAGCCGCGGTCTCTTGGTTCGCGCGCGCGGATTTTGAGGATCGGTATGAGTCGCCACGCGCGAAAGGTTGCCTTGCTTTTATTCAGCGCCACGGGCTGTGCAATCGTGCTTGCGCCCGTTCGTCTTGCGCACGCGGACGAATACCATCACGAGGGCCACGAGGAGGCGCGAGAGCATCGCGAAGCCGTCGAACGCCATGAATTCCACGAGCGCGACGTGCATCGGTTTACCGCAGAAGAGCTTGGGCACTGGCGCGGCGGGTACTGGAAAAACAGCTGCTTCGGAGGCCGTTGCGGCTGGTGGTGGTTCGCGGGAGGTAGGTGGTACTTCTACGAGCGGCCGGTTTACCCCTATCCGCTTGTAGTCTCCGAAGTCGCCTTCGTTGAGCCCGTCCCACCACCCACGGTCTACGTTGTGCCTCCGGCAGTTACTGTGGCTCCGGCGGCCCCCCCGATATACGCGGCGCCTCCCCCTGCACCTCCGGTATACGCCGCGCCTCCGGCGCCCGCGGCTGCGCCGCCACCGGCGCAGATGTACTACTACTGCGACAACCCTCCGGGCTACTATCCGGCGGTGCCGACCTGCCCCACCCT
>DASPPB010000049.1:0-15037 GCA_035625725.1 Burkholderiaceae bacterium | reverse complement strand
TGGAAGCATCGCCCGCGCCACACTTGGACGCTCGACACGCGCCGGGCAAAGCCGTATTGGACCGGGCAGACGCATATCGGTGAGGCGGCGTGTTGGACGAAGTATCTTGGCCGCGATTTTGCCGTTTATCGTCATTGGCAGTGCGAGCGCAAACGTCTTCGCGTGCAAGAATGCAAAGGGCGAGGAACTCAGCGGTGGCGAACCGCCGCAGGGGTGCGCAGGCGAAATCTGTGAGATCTGGCCCAACGGAAAGAAGGAATGCGGGTCGCCGCGAAAAACAGCAGAGCAAAAGCAAAAGCGGGAAGATGAGGAGAAGGCCCTACGAGACTGCTTGAAGAAACGACACGACGCGTTCGCCCAAGCGGAGGCCTTTCTCGATCGTTATCCTAAAGAAGAGGTCATCGAGCGGGAGCGCGATACTGCAGTCGCGGGGCAGGAACAGCGCATCGGAGTTGCAAAGCAGCGTCTCGCAGCCTCGAAAGCGCGATTAGCGAGGCTTGAGAAAGAAGCCGAGTTCTACGGGACAAAGCACCCGATGCCCGAGGAATTGCAGCGCAACGCGGACAGCGCGCGCGAGCTGGTCGCGCGGCAGGATCGCGACCTGGCCGGGTTTGTCGAAGAAATGCAGCAAATCAATGACAAGTACGATGCCATGGTCGCGCGCCGCCGAGATTTGCTAAAGCGCGGCCTTGTGACCGTAGTCTGTGGCGGCGAAAAGTAGTTTTGCGAGCCCAATTTGACCTCGCTTGCGAGCCCGGCACGAATGGCGCGCAAGTCGCGATCGCGGGCGAGGAAGCCACGCGAGCACCGGGTGGTCTTCAGAAGCAACCCTTTGCGACCGCCGCCATGCAAGGTCGCCTGCACCGGTGCCGACGGGTTTGTGAAGATTCATGTCGGCTGCCTCCCTTGCGTGTCGCAACGCAACCCTGCCTGCCCACTGTCAGGGCACCGGATTGAGCCACCGGAGGGGGCGAGCAACGGCACTTTGCTTCAGGACGCTTTCCTTTATCCGACCGACGACATGCATCTCGCAGGCGCGGCAGTCGAAGTGCAAGGCAAGGCGCTCGTTGCCATGAATGAGGGTCATCGGCTCGGCGCGAATCGTTCCCTGGACGCCGGTCACACCCTTGGCTTGCTTAGGGCAAAGGCTCAGCGAAAACCGCACGCAGTGCTTGGTGATCATGAGGCTCACATCGCCAAGAGCGCCATGGTTTTCGTAGGCGGCGTCGATCAGGCGCACGCCGTGCCGGGCGTAAAAGGCGGCGGCGTGCCGGTTGGCGACATTGGCCAGATAGCTTAGGGTTTCGGAGGGGTACACGACGGACGGATGCACCGGCGCCTGGCGCGGCAGCCGCGGAAGACTTTGAAGACGGATGCTTTCAAGTAGCGCGATCGCCTCACGCCGCCACGCATTGGCCGCGCCCGCTGCAACGAAGCGGGGCCGTCTCCACTGCAACTCGATGTGATTCGTCTGGAAGATCGTGTTGCCCAGCCGTGACAGGCTCTGGCGCATCGACTGCTCCGCATGCCCGGGGTCGCGCGCGGCCTCGAATTCGCGCGGGGCGGGCACCGTGGCGATGTGTCCGTGCGCATCGGCCACGCGCAGCAGTAGCCGTCCGTCCCGGTCCTCCGAAACACGCCAATCCACGCCGATTCTTCGCTGCGCGGTCCTGCCCTCCAGGGTGCGCAGCCACTGCTGATCTCGATTGCGGCTCATCGCAGCGCCTTCGCGCAGATCGCGCAGCGCGCTCAACGGTTCATTGGGTTCAATCCGCCAAACCGAGTGGGCGGCGTCGTAGCCCGATTCCGCAGCCCCTTCCCGGCCTCGCGCGAGCAAGGCCGTCCGATTGACCTGCACGCCGACCAACTCTTGCTGCAAGTCATAGTAAGTCAGGCCGTCGCCGTTGTGCAGCGCGCCAACAGCTTCATCGACCAGAACATCAAAGGAGTCCTCGCCAATTCGTACGACGTGTCCGATGAGCGTGCCCGAGTACTTCGGGGTGTCAAACGCGCCAATGGTATCCGTGCGTCCATTTACGAAATAGTCCGTCTGTCCCCGGTGGAAATTTCGACCGGGATCGGGATCGAAGAAAAACTCGCAGCGTCCCGCGCTCGATGCGCGCAAATCGGCACGCTGCTCGAGGATCCCATCGAGTGCGCGGCGATAGTGCGCCGTCACGTTCTTGACGTATCCCAGGTCCTTGTAGCGCCCCTCGATCTTGAAGGAACGGATGCCCGCGTCGATGAGTGCCGAGAGGTTCGCGGTCTGATCGTTGTCCTTGAGCGAAAGAACGTGCTTTTCGTGCGCAACGATCCGGCCTTGGGCATCGTGCAGCGTGTAGGGCAGCCGGCAAGCCTGTGAGCAGTCGCCCCGGTTGGCGCTGCGACCCGTGTGCGCGTGACTGATGTAGCACTGGCCGCTATAGGAGACGCACAGCGCACCGTGGACGAAGAATTCCAGGCATGCCCGCTCGGTTTGCTCGGCAATCTGACGGATTTGTTCCAGGGAGAGTTCGCGCGCAAGCACGAGCTGCGAAAACCCCACGTCCTGCAAGAACCGCGCCTTCTGAACGCTGCGGATGTCGCACTGCGTGCTCGCATGGAGCTGCAACGGCGGCAGATCGAGCTCGAGCAGGCCCATGTCCTGGATGATCAATGCGTCGGCTCCGGCCTCGTAGACCCGCAAAATCAGGGCTCGGGCCGCCTCGAGTTCCTCATCGCGCAAAATCGTGTTCAGCGCAACGAACACTCGCGCTCCAAAGCGGTGCGCGTGGCGCGCGAGCCGTTCGATGTCGCCCACCGAGTTGGCGGCCCGCACGCGTGCCCCGAACGCGGGCCCGCCGATATACACGGCGTCGGCGCCATGGTTGAGCGCTTCGATGCCGATGTCCGCGTTCGGAGCGGGCGCGAGCAATTCGAGTTCGGGGCGTGCCGACAGCTTCATCGCGCCGATGGTAGCCCGCTTTGGCGCATGCTGTTGGCGAGCTCCTGGGCGGCCCTCAGGCCCGAGCGCACGGAACCCTCGATCGTCGAGGGATACGGGCTTTGGGCCGCATCGGCCGCCAGGAACAGTCCCGGGGCGGGCAAGGCGGCTTCGGGACGCTGCAGGTCGGGAGCCGGGACTAGCGTTGCGTGCTTCTCAACGATGGCGAAATGCGCCAGCGGCCGCGGCAAACCGAGCTCGGCGTGAAGTTGCCCGGCAACGTGCTCGCCCAGGGCTTCGCGCGAGAGCGCAAGGTGCGGTCCGCTGCCACTGATGACAACGCTCAGGATGCCATGCAGCGAAGGGTCGAATGCTCCGCGATCAAATACCCATTGCCCGTAGCGTTGCGATTGGGCGTCATCGAGCAGCGCATAAAAGGGCTGCGCCAGCCGATTTGTGCTCCCGTAGCGCAAATAGACCGTGCAAATTGGCGCCGTGCGCACTGCGCTCAGCGCTTGCACCGCCCCCTCGATCGAGGCCGGTCCCTCGGCAAGCAAGGCGGCCGCGCGATCCGGCGGCACGGCGAGTACGGTAGGGCCGCGGATGCTCTGGCCGTCGCGCGTGAGCACCTCGCAGACATTTTGGCCGGGCAGCGGGCGCACCTGGCGGACCATGCAACGCAGCCGTATGTTTGCGCCGCGCTCAAGTAGCCAGCCCGACGCGGCTTGGGGAAACAATGCCGAGAGATCGGAGCGCGGCTGCAGCAGTCGGCTGGCGGGTTCGGCCGCTCCCAGTGTGTCGCGCAGCACGTTGAGGAAAATTCGAGCCGACGCCTGCCCGAGTTCGACATTGAGCGCCGCCAGGCATAGCGGGCGCCATAAACGGCGCGTGAGCTGCGCCGGGTGGCCGACGAACAGGTCCGCGGCCGGCGCGTCGCAACCCAGGCTCCAGTGCCGGCGCCGCTGCCCTCGCACCCACCCGGCCAGCGCCCACCGGTGCGCCAAGGGGAGCTTGCGCGCCCGCGCAATCGCAACAAGCAGGTGCCAGGGCGCGGGGAGTTGCGCGGCCGAAAGGCACCAGCCATCCGGATAACAAATTGCAAACGGCGATTGTGAAAACGCCTCGGAGGGTGCGACCCCGACGATCTGCATCGCCTCGAGCGTATGGGTGTAGGCCCCCAGCATGAGGTGTTGCCCGTTGTCGAGGCGAAACTCTTTGCCGGCCAATTGCACTTCGACCGCGCGTGCGCGCCCCCCGGCTTGTGGTGCGGCCTCGAGCACAATCGGGTTGAGGCCTTCCCGTGCGAGTTGCACGGCGCAAGACAGCCCGGACCAGCCGGCGCCGATTACGATGGGCCGTGACGCTTCGGGCACGGCTCAGAGGTGATCCGCGGTCGTGCTGTCGCGCGCAGCTATCGGGCCCGCGGCGCGCAACATGCCCGCCGGTGGACCGAAGACCCAGGTGCGCCAGGCGACGGCGAGTTTTCGGATGGGTGTCAAGGAGATGTGCTGGTGCAGCACTCGGAAATCGTCGCGTGCAAGCTCCTCGAGCAGCCGCGCGTAGATCGCTCCCATGACGATGCCGGGGCGTTGCGCGCGGTAATCCGCCTGCGGCAGCCGCGCAAGAGCCCGAGAAAAGGCGCTGCGGGCGCGGTCGCTTTGGAAACGCATTAGCGGGGCAAAGCCCTCCACATAGCGACCGGCGAGAATGTCGGCAGCCGTAACACCAAAGCGCTGCATGTCGTTTAGCGGCAGATATATGCGGCCGCGGCGGGCGTCTTCACCGACGTCGCGCAAGATGTTGACGATCTGCAAAGCCAGCCCAAGCTCGCGCGCGTACGAGTAGGTCGCCTCGTCGGTGACGCCGAAGATACCTGCTGCCATCTCTCCTACAACCCCGGCCACAAGGTAGCAATAGCGGGCCAAGGAGGGGAAGTCGAGGAACCGGTTTTGCGTCAGGTCCATGCGCATGCCCTCGAGGACCTGGAGCATGCGCTCGCTCGTTAGCCCGTAGACAGACAGGTGCGGGAGCAGGGCACGGGTCACCGGATGCTGGGGAGCGCCCGCAAACAGCCGCTCGACTTCCGTCTGCCACCAGTCGAGCTTGGCGGCGGCGACGGCCGCATCGCTCACCTCGTCGACCGCGTCGTCGATTTCGCGGCAATAGGCATACAGCGCGGTGATCGCGCTCTTCTGCGCGGGCGGCAAGAACAGGAAGCTGTAGTAAAAGCTCGACCCGCTTGCCGCGGCGCGGTCGCGACAATATTCGTCGGGCGTCATGGCATCACCAGGGCGCGCGCAGCGAGGCGAACCCAGTCGGTCGGATGCAGGATCGGTCGCCGATGAAAGACATCGCCTTGCACCGCGTCGATCTGCTCGGCGATACGCAATCCGCCTTCGATGACCAGCCGCAGTTCCCAGCCCACGCGCCCGCCAAGGGCCCGCGCCAGCGGCCGCCCGCTGCGCAGCATCCGTCGGGCGATCTCGGTTTGCGCTGCGATCATGCGTCTCCAGGGCTCGTCGGCTCGGCGCTGCGCAATTTGCGAGGGATCGACCCCGAAGCGCGCGAATTCGGATTGGGGAAGATACATTCGCCCCTTGGCATAGTCGCGGTCAATGTCCTGCCAGAAATTTACGAGTTGCAAGCCGGTGCAAATGGCGTCCGACCACTGGTAGAGATGCGGCTCGGTACGCCGGTACAGGGCGAGCAAGAGGCGCCCAACGGGGTTGGCGGAGTACCGACAATAGGCCAGAAGCTCCTCGTAGTCTCGATAGTGCTTGCCGCGCACGTCTTGCTCGAAGGCGCGCAGCAGATCGCGCAGGCAATCGACCGGAAGCGTGTGCGTCCGCACCGCGTCGGCAAGGTCCGACCACGCAGCGCCTCCCGGATACGTGCCCTTCTCGATGCGGTCAAGGTTTTCGTGCAAGGCCGACAGCGCTGCGAGGCGCGCTTGCGCCGGTGCATCGCCTTCGTCGGCGATGTCATCGGCATAGCGCGCGAATCGATAGATGGCCAGTACGGGCGCGCGCAGCGGCGAAGGCAGCAGCCAGGAGGCCACGGGGAAGTTTTCGTAGTGGTCAACGCCCATGCATCGAAAGCTAGCACGCCGTGCCCCGGCGGTTTTGTCGCGCCGGCGCCCGTGGCCGGATGCATTAGAATTCGCGCCAGCGCCGCTGCCATTTGCGCCTGGCCGGGAGCGTTGCGGCCTCGGGGACGAACTGCCGCGCGTTGCGAAGGTGGCGAAATTGGTAGACGCACCAGGTTTAGGTCCTGACGCCTTCACCGGCGTGGGGGTTCGAGTCCCCCCCTTCGCACCAGGAACGCAGCGCACGGGCAATTTTTCAACAAGTTCGTACATGCGGCATTACTTTGACCAATATGCAGCAAGACATTGAGAACATTGGCAGCTTGGAGCGCCGTCTTGACCTGAGCGTTCCGAACGCCGAGATTGCCGCCGAAGTCGAACAGCGACTCACGCGCTTGGCACGCGAATCCAATATGCCGGGTTTTCGCCGTGGCAAGGTTCCGGTGAAGATGATCGCGCAAACCCATGGCGCGCAGATCCGGGCCGAGGTCCTAAACGACAAAGTCGGCTCGTTGCTTGCGCGCGCGCTCGAGCAAAACAAGCTGCGACTTGCCGGTCGCCCGCAGATTGAATCCAAAGCCGACGGCGACGCGGCGAACCAGAATTTCCGCGCGACCTTCGAGGTGTATCCGGAGATCGGCCCGGTGGATGCGGCGCAACTGTCGGTGCGGCGCGCCGTCTGTCCCGTCGGGGCGGCGGAGGTCGACAAGACGATTGAGGTGATGCGCCGTCAGCGCGGCACCTTCACTGCCGTGAAGCGCGGTGCGCAGGACGGCGATCGGGTCAATGTCGATTTCCATGGTTCGATTGAGGGAATTGAATTCGAGGGTGGCTCGGCCAAGGGCTACACCTTCGAGCTGGGGCGCGGCCGCATGCTGCCCGCTTTTGAGGAAGCCGTCCGCGGTGCAGCGGCCGGCTCCACCCGACATTTCCCTTTGCGTTTTCCGGACGACTACCACGGTACGGCGGTCGCGGGCAAGACGGCGCAATTTGACGTAACTGTGAACACCGTCGAGGAACGCGTGTTGCCTGCGCTCGATGAGAGTTTCGCTCGGGCGGTGGGTGTGAGCAGCGGCAGCCTGGAGGAATTGCGCGCAGAGGTGCAAAGCAACGTCGAGCGCGAGGTAAACGCGCGCCTTCGGGCCCGTACGCGCGATAGCGTGATGGAGGCGCTCCTGGCTGCGGCCCGGTTTGACGTGCCGCGCACTCTCGTGGCCGCGGAGCAAGACCGGCTCTGGCATTTGGCCCAAGCCGAGATCACCGCGCGACGCGGCCAGAATGTCCCGGAACGCGAGGTGTTTGCGCCCGCCGCGGAGCGGCGCGTGCGCCTGTCCCTGATCGTGGGCGAGATCGTCCGCAGCCAGGGTCTGCAGGCGCGTCCCGACCAGGTGCGCAAGGCAATTGAGGCGATCGCGCGCGGCTATGAGAAACCGCACGAAGTGGTGCAGTGGTACCTTGCGGAGCGGGAGCGCTTGAGCGAAGTGGAGGCCGCGGTACTCGAGGACAACGTTATTGACTGGGTGCTTGGGCGCGCACAGTTGACCGATGTTTCGGTGGCGTTCGACGATCTGATGGATAGCGCAAAGGGGTAATGAGGCGATGAGCAAGAAGTTCGAGGCGGCCTTGCCCGATCCGGTGGGGCTGGGCTTGGTTCCGATCGTCATCGAGCAAAGCGGGCGAGGAGAGCGCGCCTACGATATCTACTCGCGCCTGCTGCGCGACCGCGTGGTATTCGTGGTCGGGGCGATCAATGACTTGACGGCCAATCTGGTCGTCGCGCAGTTGCTCTTCCTGGAGTCGGAAAACCCGGACAAGGACATCTCCTTGTACATCAATTCTCCCGGCGGCTCGGTCTACTCGGGCATGGCCATTTATGACACGATGCAGTTCATCAAGCCCGACGTATCGACCATTTGCGTCGGAATGGCGGCCAGCATGGGTGCGTTCCTGCTCGCGGCGGGGGCCAAGGGCAAGCGCTACGCCTTGCCCAATTCGCGCATCATGATCCACCAGCCTTCCGGCGGTTCGCAGGGGCAGGCGGCCGATATCGAGATCCAGGCGCGCGAAATTTTGTACCTGCGCGAGCGCATCAATGCTATCTTGGCGGAGCGCACTGGGCAGTCGGTCGAGCGCATCGCCAAGGACACTGACCGCGACAACTTCATGTCGGGCGAGGATGCAGTAAGCTACGGCCTGGTCGACAAGATTTTCGTCAAGCGCAGCGATACCGCCTGATTGCGGCGCCGCGCAACGGATTCGAGGCGAAAGCGCAATGTCGGACAAGAAGGCATCGAGCGAAAAGCTCCTGTACTGCTCCTTTTGCGGCAAGAGCCAGCACGAGGTCAAGAAGCTCATCGCGGGCCCGTCGGTTTTCATCTGCGACGAGTGCATTGACCTATGCAATGACATCATCCGCGATGAGAATGCTCCGGACAGCGCCGGCAACATTGCCCGCTCCGACCTTCCCAGTCCCCGCGAGATCTGTGCGATTTTGGACCAGTACGTCATTGGCCAGGAGAAGGCCAAGCGCATACTCTCCGTTGCGGTCTATAACCACTACAAGCGTTTGAAGCACCTATCGTCGAAAGACGAGGTCGAGCTCGCCAAGAGCAACATCCTGCTCATCGGGCCCACGGGTTCAGGCAAGACACTCTTGGCCCAGACCCTGGCGCGCCTGCTCAACGTCCCGTTCGTGATCGCCGATGCGACCACGCTGACCGAGGCGGGTTACGTCGGGGAAGACGTCGAGAACATCATCCAGAAACTGTTGCAAAACTGCAATTACGAGGTCGAAAAGGCGCAGCGGGGCATCGTCTACATTGATGAGATCGACAAGATTTCGCGCAAGTCAGACAACCCGTCGATCACGCGCGATGTTTCGGGGGAGGGGGTGCAGCAGGCTCTGCTCAAACTCATCGAAGGCACGATCGCCAGCGTGCCGCCGCAGGGCGGGCGCAAGCACCCGAACCAGGATTTCGTGCAGATCGATACCACGAACATCCTGTTCATCTGCGGAGGCGCCTTCGACGGCCTGGAAAAGATCATTCGCAACCGCTCCGAGAAAAGCGGTATTGGCTTCGGGGCGGAGATTTCGAGTCCGAGCAACCGCTCGGTGGGCGACCTGCTGCGTGATGCGCAGCCCGAGGATCTGATCAAATTTGGCCTGATACCGGAGCTCGTCGGCCGCCTTCCAGTGGCCGCAACACTCGAAGAGCTCAGCCAGGACGCGCTGGTGCAAATTCTGGTGGAACCGAAGAACGCCCTGATCAAGCAGTTTCGCCGCCTGTTTTTCATGGAAGGAGTGGAACTGGAGGTGCGCCCCGACGCCTTGCAGGCAATCGCTCTGAGAGCACTGAAGCGGCGCACCGGTGCGCGGGGGCTGCGCTCGATCGTCGAGGCCGTACTGCTCGACATCATGTACGAGCTGCCAAGCATGAAAAACGTGGCCAAGGTCGTCGTCGACGAAAACGCGGTCGAAGAGGGCCGGCCGATCGTTTTGTACGCCGACCAGCCGAAGGTGGCTGGCGCTCCTCGCTAACACCCCTGCCCGTTCGCTGGACGCCGCCAGACGGGCAAAAAGGCCGCGCAGGCGGCCCAATTACCCGGTGCACGCCAAGGTGGCGGGCATGCTAGAGTCCCCGTGGGCGAGGGTGGGCTTGTTTTGCGCCGATCCGGCCCCATGTCCTTCGCATTGCACCCGCGAGAAAGAAGCACCGTGGCCCAAGAAATGACCCCGTCTGAAACTTCCCCGTTGCCGCTTTTGCCCTTGCGCGACGTGGTGGTGTTCCCGCACATGGTGATCCCGCTGTTCGTCGGGCGCCCGAAATCGATCAAGGCGCTCGAGGTTGCTATGGAGGCGGGCAAGAGCATCATGCTGGTGGCGCAAAAAAATGCGGCTAAGGATGAGCCCTCGTCCGAGGATATCTACGCCATCGGCTGCGCTGCCAATATCCTTCAGATGCTCAAGTTGCCCGACGGCACCGTAAAGGTGCTCGTCGAAGGCACGCAGCGGGCGCATATCAACTCCATCGAGGACGTCGGCACCCATTTTCAGTGCGAATTGACACCCATCGAACCGGAAACCGGAGGCGACGCGGAACTCGAAGCGCTGCGTCGGGCCATCGTTGCGCAGTTCGATCAGTACGTGAAGCTCAACAAGAAGATTCCCACGGAGATCCTGACGTCGATCGCGGGGATCGATGAAGTCGGACGGTTGGCCGATACGATCGCTGCGCATCTGCCGCTAAAGCTCGAGCAAAAGCAAAGGATTCTCGAGATGTCCGGGCTTCACGACCGCCTGGAGCACTTGCTCGCGCAGCTGGAGACCGAGATCGACATTCTGCAGGTGGAAAAGCGCATCCGAGGCCGGGTGAAGCGGCAAATGGAAAAGAGCCAGCGCGAGTACTACCTCAACGAGCAGGTGAAGGCGATTCAAAAGGAGCTGGGCGAGGGCGAAGAAGGCGCGGACCTCGACGAACTCGACAAGAAGATCAAGCTGGCGCGCATGCCCAAGCAGGCACGCCAGAAAGCGGAGGCCGAGCTCAAGAAACTCAAGCTCATGTCACCGATGTCGGCCGAGGCCACGGTCGTGCGCAACTACATCGATACCCTGGTCAATCTGCCCTGGAAGAAAAAGAGCAAGATCAACAACGACCTGGCCAATGCGCAGCGCGTGCTCGACGAGGATCACTATGGCCTGGACAAGGTCAAGGAGCGCATCGTCGAGTACCTTGCCGTCCAACAGCGCGTTGACCGCGTCAAGGCGCCGATCCTTTGCCTGGTCGGTGCGCCCGGGGTGGGCAAGACGTCCCTGGGCCAGTCGATTGCGCGGGCCACCAACCGCAAATTCGTGCGCATGGCTCTCGGTGGTGTGCGCGACGAAGCCGAGATTCGGGGGCACCGGCGAACGTACATCGGATCGATGCCGGGGAAGATTCTGCAAAACCTGAGCAAGATCGGGGTGCGAAATCCTCTGTTCCTTCTCGATGAAGTCGACAAGATGGGAACGGACTTCCGCGGCGATCCCTCCTCGGCATTGCTGGAGGTGCTCGACCCCGAGCAGAACCACACCTTCGTGGATCACTACGTGGAGGTCGACTACGACCTGTCGGACGTGATGTTCGTGGCTACCGCGAATACGATGAACATTCCTCCCCCACTTCTTGACCGCATGGAGGTGATCCGGCTGTCCGGATACACCGAGGAGGAGAAGGTCAACATCGCCGCCCGCTATCTGCTGCCCAAACAAATGAAGAACAATGGCGTGAGCAAAAGCGAGCTCGAGGTGACGTCGAGCGCGGTGCGCGACATCGTGCGTTACTACACGCGCGAGGCGGGAGTGCGCGCGCTGGAGCGCGAGATCTCTAAAATCTGCCGCAAGGTCGTCAAGGCCGCCCTGCTCAAGCCCAGCGGCGGCAAGGTGCGCGTGACGCCTCACAACCTGAATAAATACTTGGGCGTGCGCCGCTACAGTTACGGTGTCGCCGAAAAGCAGGCGCAGGTCGGACAAGTTACCGGATTGGCGTGGACGGAGGTCGGCGGCGAGTTGCTGACCATCGAGGCGACCGTGATGTCGGGCAAGGGCAACATCATCCGCACGGGTTCGCTTGGTGACGTGATGAAAGAGTCGGTTGAGGCGGCGCGTTCGGTCGTTCGCAGCCGTGCGCGCCGGCTTGGTATCAAGGATGAGGTGTTCGAAAAAAGCGATATTCACGTGCACCTGCCCGAAGGGGCAACCCCCAAGGACGGTCCGAGCGCGGGCATTGCTCTGACGACGGCCATTGTCTCCACGCTCACCGGAATTGCCGTTCGGCCGGAGGTGGCAATGACGGGGGAGATCACGCTGCGCGGGGAGGTGCTGCCGATCGGCGGACTTAAGGAGAAGCTTCTTGCAGCGCAGCGCGGTGACATCAAAATCGTGCTTATTCCGGAGGAAAATTCCAAGGATCTGGCGGAAATCCCTGACAACGTTAAGAACCGCATCGAGATCATCCCGGTCAAGTGGATTGATCAAGTACTGAACGTTGCGCTGGTGCGTCAACCGGTTGCGCTCCCGGAAGACGAATCACATCCCGAGACCGCCGCCGAAACGGTCACGAAGGACACGACGGGAACCGTCGCAGGGGAGCACTTGAAGCACTGACAAAGTGTGGTGCGCGGCCCTGAACGCTGCCGATGGTATCGTTTGTTGACGTTTGGCCTTGACACCCTATGGGGCTGGGGGTTGAATAAGGCGTGTCAGCGCTCTGGCTGTACGCTTCCTCGAGCGCGTGCGCAAAGACCAATTCCGCGAGTCGCCTGCTCCGCAGGCGGGCACGGCAACGAAAAAATAATGCGTTGAACGCAAAAAAAGAGGGGGTTACCTTGAACAAGACCGAATTGATCGAACACATTGCCCGTCAAGCGGATATTTCGAAGGCCGCAGCTGGCCGCGCGCTTGAGGCGATCTTGGGGGGGATCCGCATTTCACTAAAAAAAGGCAATTCCGTGACGCTCGTTGGGTTCGGGACATTCGTTGTCGGCAAACGCGCCGCTCGGACCGGTCGCAACCCGCGGACGAATCAACCGATCAAGATCAAGGCGGCCCGAGTGCCGAAGTTTCGCGCTGGTAAGGCGCTGAAGGATGCGGTAAACTAATTTGTTTAGCGTCGACGCATTAGCGCGTCGCCGCGCACGACCTATTGAGCGCGGGGTGCTTAGCTCAGTTGGTAGAGCGGCGCCCTTACAAGGCGTAGGTCGGGAGTTCGAACCTCTCAGCACCCACCACCGCGGCTGTTCGGCGGCGCCGTCGCGAAACGCGTCCGGGGTTATTATCGCTGCGGGGTGTCCGCCGGCGGCGCAGTACTGGAGTGGTAGTTCAGTTGGTTAGAATACCGGCCTGTCACGCCGGGGGTCGCGGGTTCGAGTCCCGTCCACTCCGCCACTATCCCCTCTCACGCCCCTCAAAAAAGACCCGAAGGCGGTTTTTTCCTTTAAAGATCAATTTTTCGCCGCGTCTCGTGCGTTAACACGACGGTGCACGCAATTGCCAAGATTGTGTCGGGCACAATGTTGGGTCGAGACGACTCGAACCGGGTAATGTTCGAAGGCACAGGCGCCGGATTCAAAGCAAGCCGTATAGGGTGACGCCCATGCCCAGGCTCGTGAAAGAAATGCCAGCGCTTGCGGTAAAGCGCCTGAAGGAGCCCAAGCTGCACGCCGTAGGCGGAGTGCCCGGCCTGCATCTGCAGATCAGCTCGCGCAAGGCCAAGTCGTGGATTTTGCGAACGGTTGTCGGTTCGAAGCGGCGCGATATCGGCCTGGGCGCGTACCCGACCGTTTCGTTGACCAAGGCCCGGGACAAGGCTAGGGAGCTCAAGGATCAGATCCGCGAGGGACAGGATCCTGTTCTTGCCCGAAGGGAGATTCGCGCGTCGCTAGTTGCCAAGCAGGCATCCACGATCAGTTTTGCCGAGGCCGCACGCAGGTTTTTGGATGTCAAAGGCGATGAATGGCGCAGCGCCAAGCACCGGGCCCAGTGGAAGTCCACGCTCGATGCGCACGCAAAGCTCCTTGCCAGCATGCGGGTCTCGGACATTCGTACGGAGCACGTCCTGCAGGTGCTCGAGCCCATCTGGATGGAGCTCACCGAGACCGCGGCGCGCGTGCGCCAGCGCATCGAGACGGTCCTCGACTGGGCCGCCGTGCGGGGCTACCGCAGTGGCGAGAACCCCGCCCGGTGGAAGGGCAACTTCGAGCATCTCTTGCCCAAGCCGGGGAAGATCGCCAAGGCGCGGCACTACAAGGCCATACCTCTGAGCCAGATGGGCCGGTTCATGCACGAGCTCCGGCAACGAGAAGGCATATCGGCCCGGGCACTGGAATTCGTCGTCCTGACCGCCGTACGCTCTGGGGAGGCGCGTGGGGCCAGATGGGCGGAGATCGACCTGTCCGATGCGATATGGACGGTGCCCGGGGGACGAACGAAGGCGGGCAGGGAACATCGAGTGCCGCTGTCCAAGCCAGCCATCGAGTTGCTCGAAACGATCAGGCCCGCCAACGCGAAGCAGGGTGACTGGGTGTTTGCGGCAATGCATGGCAAATCTCTGTCGGCTATGTCGCTCACCGCGGTCATGCGCCGCATGAAGGTGGACGCCGTGCCGCACGGGTTGCGCTCGACGTTCCGGGATTGGGCTGCTGAGAGAACCTCTTATCCCTGCGAGATCGCCGAGATGGCCCTGGCACGTGCGATCGCCAACAAGGCGCAGAGCGCCTATCACCGGGGAGACTTGCTGGCGAAGCGTCGCCGGATGATGGAGGAGTGGGCCACGTTCTGCGGCGGCATTGAGATCAAACAGGGCAACGTCGCGTCGCGTCCATAATTCAGTCACTGGTGCGATCCGCGAGAGGGCAACGCAAGGTAACGACTTCGCCCCGCGACGTGCATCCGTTTGCTAATCAGCCACTACAGGGACTCCGCGGACGCACGGGAGCGGCCCAGTGCGAAGCTGCTGGCTTCTGAGAGCGGTCCTCCGTCCGCTCGATGGTGAAGGGAGTGTCAACGGCGCTGGAATACAAGCCCGGCGACGCCATCGGCCGCAGTTCCAAGCGATCCCAGAAAAATGACGGACATGACTTTGGAGACGTTGCGCTGTCCGCTATACATCTACGGTATGAGCCGCTGATATCCGCGCAGGTATCGTCAGCGACAGTCGGACGGTCGCCCCAGTTCACCGGGTACGGGCGATTATCCGCTCAGCCTGACAATGCCAACGCCGCAAGTGTCACTAACCCCATATGCAAGGAGTCCGACCGTCGTTGCCGGGCTTGACGCGTCATCGTTTGCGCCTTGCAGACAAGAATTTCGTGCAACGGCGATTAGGGCCCCGACTGGGGTTTCAGAGAGAGTCGACGAGGACGCGATTACGCCATGGTCCGATGTTGTTCCGATGGAGCAGCTAATGGTGCGTGAAAACCTTTCTGACGGGTCTGATTTGCTTTTCAGTGCGTGCATTTCCGTGGCGAGAGCGGTGGCGTAGTGCCAATCAGCG
>DASPPB010000048.1:0-29257 GCA_035625725.1 Burkholderiaceae bacterium | reverse complement strand
TGGCAAAATCGAGAAGTGATCCCCTTCCGTGATACGGCGACCTTGGTTTGCCCCTGGCTCGTCGTTACGCCAGTCATCTAATGCCGCCGCTTCTTGAAGCTCCGATCATCATCATCGGGAACGGTGGTTCAGGCTCAACGCTGCTCGATCGGGTTCTCAATGCGCATCCGGACATCGAAATGCAGGGCGAGATGAAGTTTCTCGTCGCCGATGCGTGGGCCGCCTTTCAACGCGGAGACGCAAACTCGACTTTGCGTGACTTGCATCGCCATTTTGATGCGGACCCGAATCTGGAAGCGCGCATCAAATCGGACCCAGAGCAGTTTCGGGCGCTCTTGCAGCGTCTTGAAGAGGACGAGTTGCGGCGCAAGGGCCGTGTGCTGCGTCAATCGATCTCGGCCTGGTATCGCCTCGACGAATGCGAGCGCCAATTTTGGGGATTCAAAGAGATTACGAACTACGGTCTCCACGACTGGGCTTGCTACGACGCCGTGTTCCCCAAAGCCAGTTGGGTCCATATTGTCCGGCATCCCATCGAATGGCTGCACTCCGCAGCGAGGTTGTCCAAGCGAACGCTGTCGGGATCCTTTAATCGCATCATGCTGAAGTCCTGGGTGGCCACCATTAAAACGAGCCGTCAACGGGCCGCAACGGGCCGATACTACGAGGTCCGATACGAAGATCTGCAAGCGAACGCGGCGCACGCCCTCGCGCCATTACTCGGTGGCCTCGGATTGGCCTGGCACCGTGAATGCGAGCTTCCGCTGTATCGGCAATGGGGCACAGCCGCCCAGCACCAAGCTCTGCGCCCGAGGAAGATCCGCAAGTACGTTTCGTCAATCGTTGGTCTCGAACAGTTGATGAGCGATTATGGCTACTCGGCGGGCGGCGGCGCATCCGAGCCAGACAAGCGTCGGTTCCGGCAGTCGTGTCTGGAGCGACTGGCCGACGGCGGTTGGAAAATCGTGGGACCCGTTTTGCGCGATAGCGGGAACTGCTGGGAGGTCGACCTCTCCGAGCCGGCGATCGCCGATGAATTGGCCGCAATCGCAGACGACGTTGGTCAATGGGAACGTTCACCGCTCCGGGTATTCGAATGCGGCAAAGCCTTGGGTCCTGCTCACGAGCTTCACTTCCGAATCCGCCGCGAAGGCGGCGGCCGATATTCGCATTGGCAAAATAAACTGCTTTTCTCCAGCACTGACAATTCGAGTCCGAACGACAACGGACGTGTCTACAGTTTCGACCTCAGGGGACGTCCCGAATAGGCCGCAGTTCGGAGCAACGCACCTGCTCCCACCGACCGCGACCGCGTTTTGGCGCAAGACCGCTGACCGAGGAGCCGGTAATCCTGCCCCGGGGACACGGCCACCCTGTCGTTGCTGATTCTTATCGCGTTTGCCCTGGACTTCGGCATCGACCTGGCATCGCCGTTAGGGCAAGGATCGTGTTTTGACCTTACGAGCCGGTCCGTTCACGAACTTGCCGGCCCGACCTTTTGTCCGTGGTTGGTAAGGCCAGACTTGCCGTGCAATGCACAAGAGCAATGTGACGGTGACGCAACACGCGCAGCGGTTTCGTGACGCTAGGTCGTGGCCGATTCGGTGCTGCCGCGCCGCATAGTCCCGCCCATCTCGGACTTACCGCCTCCTTTACTGAAGGAGCGCATCAGCGTATCGGGCACCGGCAACTGCAGCAAGCGGTATAAGTTGGCAAGTTTGCTGCGAAAAAGCATCTCAAAAGCCGATACCGATTCGCTCGGGTTGTAATCGCCGGGCCACCAGAACCAATCCGAGGCTTCGCAATCGGCGAGCTGGAATTGGGCCTTTGCGCGCGCGGATTCGTCAAGTCGTCCGCTGGCGAGGACGCGGTCGTAGCTAGCTTTGGCGTCGCACAGCAGATCCCAAGCGTAGTTTTTTTCCTTGGCGCCGATCCATGTCGCGAAATTACCGTACACCCAGCTGCCGGCCGAAAGCGTCGGAAGTTCGCCCGGAGACACGACGGCCGATGCGCCATGCGCAGCGGTCCCGCCCGCATGCATCGCAGCCATGTCGCTTCCCGTTACAGTGCGAATACCCGGGTGACTCGTGAGGCCCTTGTACAGGTCGCTTAGAAAGAAAAAACCATTGTAGGGATAGTATTCCCACGCATTTTCGCCATCGAGCATCACGCTCACCAAGGGTCGCGGCCCATCGGCCACCTTGGCGGCGATCGCTTCGAGCTCCTGCACGAAATTGTTCGCAGCGTCGCGTCCGTGCCACTTCGAGTAGGAAAACCCGATCAGGTCGGAGAGGCGGTCGTCGCGGAAAAAAAGCAGCATCCCGGGTGCGGCCGCGCTCGCACGATAGGGGCGATGTCGAGCCTCAATGCCCGGATCGGCGGATGCGCCACCGATGCCGCTTGCGCGCAGGCTGGTGGCCAGGACGCCCTCGCTGCTCGCGCTCCAGCGGATTTTGCGTTCGGCCAACAGCCCCACAAAGCCGCTCGAGACGGCACCTTCGGCGGGCCAGACGCCCTGCGGCGCCGCACCGAAGCGTCGTGCGTGAGAGGTGATTGCGCTCTCGATGTGGGCGCAGACGCGCTCTCGCCCCCCGGGGTAGTAGGCGGCCAGTGGCAGTTCGACCTCGGGCAGGGCGTCCCTGGCGCTTTGAAAATCCAGCATGAGGGGCGCAAGGGGATGGTAGTGCGGTGTCGTTGACAGTTCGATCTGACCGCGCTGGGCCAGGGCACGGTAACGGGGAATGATCTGTTGCACGAGTTGCGCGATGACCTGCAGTAAAGTCAAACGGTCCTTTTCGGAAAAGCCGGTTCCCTTGGCCATGAGCTGGGCGACGATCTCCGATTCGCGCCGCACGGTTTCTCCGATCCAGGCCAGGTGATACCAGGTCACGAGGTCGTAGACGTAGCGGTCGCACAGGTAGTCGCGACTTTCTTTGCCGTAGCTTTCCAGACCCGCGTACAGGTCGTAGAGACGCTTGAATGGCGGATACGGTGCGATCAGCCGGTGGTGGTTGGCGCGGAAGCATTGATCGAATGCCTTGTGACGTTCCTCGGACGTCAGTGGGACTCCTTCGGGGTGTGCAAGCAGACGCAACAAAGGGTCGCGCAGTGGGCCGACGCGAAACTGCTCGCAATAGTCCTCAATCTGGTCAAGCAGCACGGGAACGAAATTGACGACAAGCCGCATCGCAGGTTGCTGCTCCAGATGCCAAGCCATGTCGGCGTAGTCCTTGATCGCATGCAGGTACACCCAGGGCATCGTGAATTCGCCGGAACTGTGGTCGCGGTAGTCGGGTTGATGCATGTGCCAGAGCAGCAGCAGGTCTACGCCCGGGGCACCGGCGGGCGCAAGCGCGGCCGCAGCCGCGTCGGATACGACCTGTCCCGCCCAACCGCCGAGGGCCTCCGCCGTCACGTGCCGCTCTCGTTGAGGGCCGCGAGCATCTCGGGCACGACCAGTGTTATGCCTTTGCTGCTCACGTCAAAGCGCTTTCGATCCTGCTCGGGGTTTACCCCGACCTGAAGTCCGGGGGGAAGACGGCAATTCTTCTCGACTACGGCACGCTTGAGGACGACATTGCGGCCGATATCGACGTTGGGCAAAACGACCGAATCCTCCACCTGTGCGTAGCTGTGCACATGCACGTTCGAAAACAGCAACGAACGGCGCAGGGTCGCGCCGCTGATGACGCATCCCCCCGACACCAGCGAGTCGACCGCCATGCCGCGCCGGCCATCGTCGTCGAACACGAATTTGGCCGGTGGCAGCTGTTCCTGATAGGTCCAGATCGGCCACGTCTTGTCGTACATGTTCAAGTCGGGAGTGACCTTGGCGAGCTCCATGTTTGCTTCCCAATAGGCGTCCAGCGTCCCGACGTCGCGCCAGTACGGTCGGCCCTGGGTCATGTTCACGCAACTATCGGAGAAGCGATGGGCGATGAGCCGGTAGCCGCGCGCGAGAATGTGCGGAATGACATCCTTGCCGAAATCATGACTCGAGTGTGGATCGCCGCTATCGCGCTCGAGTTGCTCGTAGAGAAACGCGGCGTTGAACACGTAAATGCCCATGCTGACAAGCGCCGTGTCGCGGCGACCGGGCATCGGAGCCGGATGCTCGGGCTTTTCTTGGAAGGCGGCCACGCGCAACGCCTCGTCGACCGCCATCACCCCAAAGCCGCGCGCATCGGCTAGGGGCACCTCCATGCACGCGATCGTCATGTCGGCCGATTTGGTCACGTGGTCGTAGAGCATGCGGTTGTAATCCATTTTGTAGATGTGATCACCCGCCAGTATCAGCACCAGGTTTGGCGCTTGATTGCGCAGCAAATAGATGTTCTGGTAGACGGCATCGGCCGTGCCCTTGTACCAGTCGGAGCTTACGTTTTGCTGCGCCGGCAGCAACTCCACGAATTCCCCCAAGCGCCCATCGAGAAACGACCAGCCCCGCTGCACGTGCCGGATCAGACTCTGCGCCTTGTATTGCGTACACACGCCGACGCGCCGAATGCCGGAGTTGACGCAGTTGGACAACGGAAAGTCGATAAAGCGAAACTTTCCGCCAAAAGGCACTGCCGGCTTGGCGCGCCAGTCCGTCAGGCGCCCCAGGCGGGTGCCGCGGCCGCCCGCGAGGATAATTGCCACGGTCGAGCGGGCGAGCCGCACGCCGGTAGGCGGGTCGGCGTCCTCGCCGCTTAGCGGAGCCGGTTCGTCGCGCTCGATGGTCATCGGATTCGTCACGAGGTGCCTCCCTAGTGGATGGACTTACGAGCCTATGGGCGATTGCTGCGCGCGCCTTGACAAACATCAATTGAGAACCGCGCGGCTGCTATCCTAGCGTGAACGCAGCACGGCGCCCCGGGAGGCGGCGCTGGCGCGCGGCCCGCCGGTAGCGCCTGGGGCGCCTGCCTTCCAAGCGCTTCGGTTCCACGTTGCGATTGGAACGATCACGAAAGTCGTTTTTGCCACGCCTGAGCTCGCGCCGCTGATCAAGACCGGCGGCCTGGCCGACGTCAGCGGCTCCTTACCGACCGCCTTGGCGGGATTGGGCGTTGACATCCAGGTCTTGCTACCGGCCTACCCGGACGTTTTGCGCGTTCTGGCAGTTGACCCGGCGACCGTCGCGGCCGTTGCTTCCGTGCCTGCGCTCGGGCTATTGCCCGAAGCGCAGTTGCTGGCCGCGCGTGGCGGCCAGGGACTCTCCCTGTTGCTGGTGCACTGCCCGGCGCTTTTTGAGCGACCCGGCAACCCCTATCTGGGGCCCGACGGCAAGGACTGGCCCGATAACGATCTTCGCTTTGGGCTTTTCTCGCGCATCGCCGCGCTGCTGGGCACCGAAAAAAGCCCGCTGGCCTGGCGCCCGGACGTGATCCACTGCAATGACTGGCAGGCGGCTCTTGCCCCGGTACACCTGGTCTACGGACTGGGCCAACGGGCCGCCAGCGTGGTGACGGTCCACAACCTGGCATACCAGGGCATTTTCGAGGCCGATTCGGTGGCGCGCATCGGGTTACCCCCGGAGAGCTTTACGGTTGACGGGGTGGAGTTCTACGGCAAGCTCTCGTTTCTCAAGGGGGGATTGGCTTGCGCCGACGCAATCACAACGGTGAGCCCGACCTACGCGCGGGAGATCTGCACCGAAGAGCTCGGATTCGGACTTCAGGGTCTGCTTACGCGCCGCTCCAACGTCTTGACCGGCATCCTCAACGGCGTGGACACCGAGTACTGGAATCCCTCTACGGATCCCATGATCGTGCAGCGCTACGACCTGCGCAGCTTGGACAATAAGCGCACGAACAAGCGCGCGCTGCAGTTGGCCCTGGGCCTGGCAATGGAAGACACGATGCCGGTTCTGGGAGTCGTCAGCCGCCTCGTCGAACAAAAAGGCATCGACCTGATCGCCGACATTGTGGGACGCGTCGTCGCGCTTCCGGCGCAGTTTGCGATCCAGGGCCTGGGCGACCGGGCCATCGAAGAGCGCTTGCGGGCATTGGCGCGCCGCTACCCGCGGCAAGTGGGGGTGCGGGTAGCCTTCGATGAAGCGCTGGCGCATATGATCGAGGCCGGAGCCGACCTTTTTCTGATGCCCTCGCGCTTCGAGCCCTGCGGCATGAATCAGATGTATAGCCAGCGCTACGGCACGATTCCCATCGTCTGTCGCACGGGGGGGCTGGCCGACTCCGTGACGGATTGCAGCGCCGCAAGCCTGTCCGCAGGCACGGCCACCGGCTTTTCCTTTGCGGCCCCCAGCGCGCAGGCGCTGTTGGAGACCGTGCAGCGCGCGCTCGAGGCCTATCGGGACCCCGAAACCTGGTCGCGACTGCAGCACAACGCGATGGCGCGAGACTTCGGGTGGGATGCAAGCGCAGCGCAGTACGTCGACGTCTACCGCCGGGTGCTGCGCAGCGTCCGCCACTAGGCGCCCGGCGAGCGTCGCCTCAAAGCCAGAGCATCAAGCCGGTCTCCAGGCGGTGCGTCAGCAGATCGTGGTAGGGGAACACGCGGATCCGATAGTCGAATCTGCCGCAGGACTCGGGGGTGAAATCGAGCACGTAGCGGTGCTCCCCGGTCTCGGGCAAGGTGTTGGCGTGCACGAAAAAGCGCCCGGAATCCTTGCGCATGTCGCCGGCAGACTCGCCCATGCGCAGTTCCACGCGGACGTCGCTCGGCTCAAGACCGTTGAGGTTGACCGCAACTTCGATTCGCAGGCGCTGGCCGAACTGCGTGCGCTGTGTGCCCGGGTCGAACCGGCGGATGCGCGTTCCGGGCCAGGCTGCGACCACCCGCGCCTTCCAGCCCGCGACCTCCTTGGCGCCGCGAAATTCGTCGCGTGAGAATCGTCTGCCCTGGCGCGCGGCGGGGCCGTAGAACTGCGAGAGGTAATCGCCCACCATGCGATTGGCATTGAAACTCGGCAGGATCGTCGCCATCGAGCGCTTCATAAGCTTGATCCACGCCGGCGGGTAGCCCATCTCGCCGCGGCTGTAGTAGGTCGGAAGCACCTGGTCTTGCAAAATCTCGTAGAGCGTCCGCGACTCTTCCGCGTTGCGCGCCGCATCGCTCAGGGTTTCCGAGGCTGGTTTTATGGCCCAGCCGTTGTCACCGGTGTAGCCCTCGTCCCACCAGCCATCCAGGACCGAGAGGTTGAGCACGCCGTTGATGCCGGCTTTCATTCCGGAGGTGCCCGACGCCTCCAGCGGATAGACCGGGTTATTGAGCCAGACATCGACGCCGGACACGAGGCGGCGTGCCAAGCGCAGATCGTAGCCTTCGACGAGCAAGATCCGCCCTTCGAGCTCGGGCATGCGCGCCACCTGCGCCAGACGGCGGATGAGGTCCTGGCCGGGCTGGTCGGCGGGATGCGCCTTGCCGGCAAAAATAAACAGTGCCGGCCGCTTGGCATCGCTCACGATCTGGCGCAGCCATTCGAGATTTTCAAACAGCAGCGTGGCTCGCTTGTAAGTCGCAAAGCGCCGGCCAAATCCGATCGTGAGGACGTTGGGATTGTCCGGGTCGGCAAAGCGCAGCATCCGATCCAGGTGCGCCTCGCTGCCTCGGTTGCGGTTGTGCTGCTCCGCGACGCGGTGGCGTACCAGGCGCAACATCTGCGACTTTAAGAACTGGTGCCGGCTCCAAACGATATGGTCAGGCAACTCGTCGACTCGACCCGATACGGCCGGGTCGTTGATACGGTCGAGCCAGTCAAAGCCCAAGAACCGGTCAAAATCATTGACCCAGTCCGGTGAGAGGAAGGTCGGAACGTGCACCGCGTTCGTGACGTGGGTCAGGGGATTTTCCGCGGGCGGGATCTGCGGCCAGAGGTCGCGCAGCATTTCCGCGCTCACCTCGCCGTGGATCTTGGAGACGCCATTTTGAAAGCGGGATCCGCGTACCGCCAGCGCAGTCATGTCAAATTCGGTACCGCTGCCCGCGCGTCCGAGCGCAAAGAGCCGTTGCGGCTCGATGCCGTGCTTGCGGCAATACGAGTCGAAATACCGGTTGAAAAGGTCGGCCGAAAACCGGTCATGCCCCGCGGCCACCGCCGTGTGGGTGGTGAACACCGTGTTGGCAGCCACCGCTTCCAGTGCTGCGGCAAAATCGAGCCCACCGTGCATGTGCTGATGGATGCGCTCGAGCACGAGGAAGGCGGCGTGGCCCTCGTTCATGTGCCACACCGTCGGGCGCATCCCCAGTGTGGCCAGAGCGCGCACGCCACCCATGCCCAGCACGATCTCCTGCAAGATGCGCACCTCGCGGTCGCCACCATAGAGGCGGTGGGTGACATGCCGGTCGCTCTCGGCGTTGGCCGGCAAGTCGGTGTCGAGCAGCAGGAGCCGGACGTGGCCAACCCGCACGTTCCAGAGTTTGACCTTGAGCGTCCGGTCCGACAGTGGGATGTCGATGCAGACCTCGGCCCCGTTGGCATCGAGCACCGGTGTGACCGGCAGATCGTCGAATTCGCTGTCTTGGTAGATCGCTTCCTGGTTGCCGCTGGCGTCGATCTTCTGCTGAAAGTAGCCCTGGCGGTAGAGCAGACCGATGCCGATGAAGGGCAGGCGCAGGTCGCTGGCGGCTTTGCAATGATCGCCGGCCAAGATGCCCAGGCCGCCGGAATAAATCGGCAGACTCTCGTGGAATCCGAACTCGGCGCAGAAATACGCGATCAAGTCGTTTTCGCCAAGCACCGAAGAGCCGTCGTTGCGCGCCGTCTCGCTCAGGTACGAGTCGTACGCTGAGAGCATGCGCTGAAAGCTGTTGAGAAAGCCCGGGTCCTCCGAAGCCTCCGTCAGCCGGCGTTCGTCGATGCGCTTGAGCAGCACTTTGGGGCTGTGACCGACGGCATTCCACAGATGGGTGTCCAGACGTGCAAAAAGCTGGCGCGTGGAGCGGTCCCAGCTGTACCACAGGTCGTGCGCAATCTCGTCAAGACGCGCAAGACGGCGAGGAATCCTGGGGTTGATTTCCAGTGCGTAGGCAGTGCCGGGGCGTTCCATCTCAATTTCCAAAGTAACCGGGCGCTTGAGCTCGGCTGCGGAGCGCGGGCAAAGCGGGGGCGCCGCAGGGCAAGCGCCGAAAGCTGAGGGTAAAGCGTGCCGCGATATTAGCGGAAAAACGATGCGCGACCGGCCGATTCGGGGTCCACGCAACTCGCTTTGTTAGACTCGGTTCGTGCGCGTGCTGATCGTCAAGATTTCGTCGATGGGCGATGTCGTCCACGCCCTGCCCATGGTGTCGGATATTGCACGCGTCTTCCCTCATGCCCGAATCGACTGGGTTATCGAGGAGGCGTTTGCGGACATTCCGCGGCTGCACCCCGCGGTTGCTCGCGTCTTCCCGATCGCGCTACGGCGCTGGCGACGAGAACTGCTGCGACCCGGATCCTGGCGCCAGATGCTCGAGGCGCGCCGCGCGCTGCGAAAGACGCGTTATCACACGATCATCGATTGCCAGGGACTTCTCAAGAGCGCGGCGGTCGCGTGGAACGCGCGCGGACCGGTGACCGGATTCGGCCCGGGTGTCGTGCGCGAGCCGCTCGCGGCACTGCTGTATCGGCGACGGGTGTTCGTCGATCCGCGTCTGCACGCCATTGATCGCATCCGAAGGCTCGGCGCCGCCGCGCTCGGTTATGCGCTCGAAATGCCCGAGCGATTTGGCCTGCGCCTGCCGCAAGCCGAGGGTGAGCCCGAGGCGCCACCGTTTGCGCTGCTGCTGTCCAATGCAAGCCGGGCCAGCAAGCTCTGGCCGGATCAGCACTGGCTGATGCTCGAGCAGGCACTCGCCCGGCGCGGATTGCAGAGCTGGCTCGTATGGGGCAGCCACGCGGAGCACGAGATCAGCGTGCTGCGTGCGGCCCAAATGCAGTCTGCCCACGTGCTGCCCAAGTCAAGCATTGCGCAAATCGCCGCTTTGGCCGCGAGGGCTCGCATCGTGGTGGGCCTCGACACCGGACTCACACACCTGGCGGCTGCCCTCGGTGCACCAACTGTGGGCATTTTTTGCGATTACGACACTACGCTTGTGGGGCTGCGCGGAGGCGAGCGCGCAATCAGCCTGGGCGGCGTTGCACAGGTGCCGAGCGTCGAGCAGGTGTGCTCGGCGGTCGATCGGCTCAGCGCCACCTGTCCCCAATGAGCGTCCAGCGTCCGGCGGCCTGGTACACGGTTGCCTGGATTGCCGCGCTGCCCTTCGTTGCGCTCTATCTGCTGTGGCGCGGCGTGCGGCAAAGCGAGTACCGGCGCAACTGGGGCGAGCGCTTTTGGGGTCGAGGTGCAATCTGCCCAGCGGGCCCGGACGCCGATGTGATCTGGGTGCACGCCGTTTCCGTCGGCGAGACGCGAGCGGCGCAGCCCCTGATTCAGGGCCTCGCGCGCACGCATCCGCGCGCGCAATTTGTTCTCACGCACATGACGCCGACAGGACGGGCGGCCGGTGCCGAAATCGCGCGAACGCTGCCGCAACGCGTGCAGCAGCGCTACCTGCCCTACGATTTGCCTTCCGCAGTGCGGCGATTCTTTCTCGAGACGGCGCCCCGCGCAGGGATCCTCATGGAAACCGAGGTCTGGCCCAACTTGCTGTACGCGGCTCATGAGCGCGGCGTCCCCATGGTGCTGGCCAATGCCCGGCTGTCCGCACGCTCCTTGCGCAAGGCACTGCGCTATGGGAACCTGATTGTGCAAGCCGCCGCGTGCGTAACGAGCGTGGGCGCGCAAAGCGCGGCCGACGCGCAGCGTATTGCCCGAATCTACGACGGTCCGATCCGGGTGACCGGCAATCTGAAATTCGATCTGCAACCCGATGCGCGGCAGCTCGCCCAGGGCCGTAGCCTGCGCGCGCGTTTACGCGAAGTCCTGGGGGACCGCCCGCTTTGGCTTTTCGCCAGCACGCGTGAGGGCGAGGAGCGCCAAATTCTCACGGCCGTGGAGGCGTTGCAGGGTTCCCACGGGGCTGCGGCGCACGAGCGTCAACCGCTATTGCTGTTTGTTCCGCGTCACCCCCAGCGCTTTGAGCAGGTTGCCGCGCTGCTGCAGTCCTGGGGCGCGACGGTGCTGCGGCGCGCGCAGTGGGAGAAGGCCTCGGGCGCCGAGGCGGCGCAGGAGCCGCGGGCGCGCGTGGTCCTGCTCGGCGATTCGATGGGCGAGATGCCGCTGTATTACGCGATGGCCGACGTGGCGCTCATCGGCGGCAGTCTCCAGCCGCTGGGCGGCCAAAACCTGATTGAAGCGTGCGCCTGCGGCTGCCCCGTGGTGCTGGGGCCGCACATGTTCAATTTTGCGCAGGCGGCCGAAGACGCGCTCGCGGCCGGTGCTGCGCGGCGCGTGTCCGACGCGTCCCAGGCGCTGCTGGCGATGCAGCAGATTTGCGCCGTCCCGCAGCAGCAGCATATGGCAGCGGCAGCGCTGGACTTTGCCCGGGCGCACCGCGGCGCCACCGAGCGCACGGTGCAGCTCATCGACGAGGCGCTCGCCGTCGCTACTTCTGCAGCAGGGCGTTGACGGTCTGGACGTCCTCGTCTTGCAAATCGCCGGCCGCCGCCTTGAGTTTCAGACCGCTCACCAGAAAGTCGTAGCGCGCTTTCTTGAGGTCGCGCTGGGTATTGAAGAGCTGCGTGTTGGCGTTGAGTACGTCCAGATTGATGCGCACCCCGACTTGGTATCCCAGGCGCGTGGAGTCGAGCTGCGTCTTGGCGGAGACCTCCGCGGACTCGAGCGCCTGCACTTGTGCCAGACCGTAATCCACGCCCGTATACGCCTGCCGTGCAGTTTGGGCCGCGGTGCGACGAGCCAGCTCCAGATCCTCGTCGGCCCGACTTTCATGGGCCAGGGCCTCGCGCACCTGGCTTTGGATCGCACCGCCCGTGAACACGGGCACCGTGAGCGTAATGCCCAGGTTCGACGCCGTCGTGTTGTTGCCGACCGGTAGGTAGATGTTGCCCGTCGAGCGCTGGTACTGAACGCCACCGGTGAGATTGACCGATGGCAGATAGGCGTCGCGCGCGCGCCGGGTTTCGTGGCGCGCGATCTCGGCGGAGGCGCGCGCCGCGACCACCGAATAGTTGGCGTCCTCGGCGTCGTGCGCCCACGTGTCCACGTCGTTGGGCCGGGGCGGCTCGAGGCGTACCGGGTCGCGCAGCGCCTTGAGTTCACCCGCATCGTGGCCGATGATCGCGCGCAGCGCGCTTTGTTTGACGGCCAGATCGGCGCGCGCCACCTGTTCCTGGGCGTCGATTTGGTCGTAGCGCGCTTTGGCCTCATGCGTATCGACAATGGTCTTGGTGCCCGCCTCGAACTCGCGCTTGGCCTGTGCGAGCTGCTCGGAGACCGCCTTTTTGTTTTCGCGCAGTGCGGTGAGCGCATCTTGCGCCGCCAGGACGTCGAAGTAAGCCTGCGCGACGCGTAGCAGCAGCTCCGCGCGCGCTTGCGCGAGTCTCGCCTCGCTTTGCTTGACCGAAAGTTTGGCCTGGGTCAGGTTTTCCCATAACGGCGCGCTATAGACGGGCAGCGTGAAGTTCAACGCCGGTCCCCAGGAATTGAACGTCTTCTCGTAACTGGGTTCGAGCGCGTCATTGGTGGAACGATAGTCGACGCGATTGGCCGATTCGGACAGCGACGCGTTGACGTTCGGCAGCAGGTTGGCACGTGCCTGCGGCACGGCCTCGATTGCCGCAAGCTGCGCGAAGCGCGCCGCGCTGTACGTTGGATCGTTGACGAGGGCTTCGCGCGTGAGCGTGAGCAAGTCGGTGCCCTCGGCAAATGCCGGCGGCGCGATCACCAGGAGCATCGAGGCGACCCAGCGGGCAATCCCCGGCACCATGCGCGGCGCGCGACGCATCAGAATCGGAATTTCGACGGTTGCCGCGCAAGGCGTAGCGGCTTGGTGCACGTCTCAAACAACGTCAGCGGCTCAAACGAGTCTTGGCCGGTGCGAGTGACGATCTGCGCGCTCATAACCGGGGCATCGCCAATAATTGCCGCCAGGCGCCCGCCCATCTTGAGCTGCGCGAGGAGCTCCGCGGGCAAAAACGGCAGCGACCCAGACACGATGATCACGTCATAGGGCGCGTGCGCGGGCCAACCCAACGATCCGTCGCCTCCTTCCACCCGAGCGTTGCGCACACCTGCACGCGCGAGGTTGGCGGCGCCAAAGGCCTGCAAACGCGGATCGATCTCGATCGTCCAGACGGTCTGCGCCTTGTGCGCGGCCAGCGCGGCCATGTAGCCCGAACCCGTGCCGACTTCCAGGACCTGCTCGTGCGGATGAATGCCCAGTTCCTGCAGCAGCCGGGCCTCCACCTTGGGCGCAAGCATGTTCTCGCCTGTCTCGACGCCATCGATGTTCAAGGGCAACTCAAAGTCAACAAAGGCGAGCGCGCGCAAGTGCGAGGGCACGAACTGCTCACGGCGCACCTGTGCGAGCAGGTCAAGGACAGACTGGTCCAGGACCTCCCAAGGCCGGATCTGTTGCTCGATCATGTTGAAGCGCGCCATTTCGATGGCGCTGTCGGACAGCGGAGCTTGCACGGTCATCTCACGGGCTCGGGTGGTGTGTGCGGCGGGACAGGAAGAATCACGGTAGATATTTTTTTTAGCGGACCAGGCGCAGTTTATCAACCACGGTCCGCCGCGCGGCCGTCCCGGTCCCGCAAGCAACGCCTCCAGGACGCGCACACGGCGGAATGGCAAAAAAAGGCCACGATGCCCCGGAACCCCGGGGCGCGTATTGTGCGCCGCAGCAATTTAGACCGGAGCCGGGCTGCGATTTGCTTCGATATCCCGCGTTAGGAAGGTTTCAAGGGAATATTCCGGGTTTTGCCGGGGTAGCGCTGTCCTACGATTGGACTGTCCTACGGGGAGAAGTCCGGCCCGGTTGCCACCCTTTTGCATTTGTGAAACCCAACCTCATTGATGCTGTAGCGCTTGCAACGTCGCATCGCGATCGCGACGAGCTCGACCGTGCGGTCGCGCGCATGCTCTACGAGCAGGTGCAGCCCAACTGCGTGCGGGTCTACCGGGTCTTGAGCGAAGAAGGCCGCCAGCGCGTGCAACTGCGGGCGTACATGGATGCGCAAGGCCTGCACGTAGGCGGCGACCCGACGGATCCGGCACTGCTGCCGCTCGTGAGCGAAAAGCCGCAGTGGCAGGAGTGTGCGCTGCTGGGTGACGCGGTGCATTATTTGCCCGACGGGAACGCGACCGAGCGCTTCGACAGCGTGTTTCCCTTGATGAGCAGCAGCGGGTTAATCGGCCTCATCGAGGTGGAGTTTTCGGGTGAGCGCGCCGCAATGCGACCGCACGATGCGAGCCTCGTGCAGGGAGTGCTGCGCATTTTGCGCAACCATCTCACCGCGCTTGACTACGGCGAGCGCGATACGCTCACGGGGCTGTTGAACCGGCGCACGTTCGAGACCACCTTCGCCAAGCGGCGCCGGGCCCTCGCCGCGGCCACACCGCCGCAGGCAACGACACCCGGCAGCTGGCTGGGCATCATCGACGTGGATCGCTTCAAGACCATCAACGACACCTTCGGGCATCTGTTCGGCGACGAGGTTCTTTTGCTCATCGCGCGGCTCATGTTCGAGTCGTTTCGGAGCACCGAGCTCATTTACCGCTTTGGCGGCGAGGAGTTTGTCGTCATCGTGGACGGCACGGACGAACATGGCGCTGGCGTTGCCTTCGACCGCTTCCGCCAGGTGGTGGCCGACCACAACTTTCCCCAAGTGGGCAAGGTGACGGTGAGCATCGGCTATACAAGGGTCGGTCCCCACGATGTTCCGGCCTCCGCGGTCGGACGCTCCGACACCGCGCTGTATTACGCCAAACAGCACGGGCGCAACGCCACACAGTGCTACGAGGCACTGTTGCGCGAGGGCCAGATTCGGCAGAACCAGTCGCCCTCGGCGGAACTCGAGCTCTTCTAGCGCAACGCGCGGCGGATGGCGCGCAGGATCTCCAGTGGCGGCGGTGGACAGCCGCCTACCTCGACGTCCACGGGCAGTACGTTGGAAACCCGGCCACGGCTGGCGTAGCTCTCGCCGAAGACCCCTCCATTGCAGCCGCATTCGCCGACGGCTACGACGAGCTTGGGCGCCGGCATGGCCTCGTAGGTGCGGCGCAGCGCAGCCTCCATGTGGGCCGAAACCGGCCCTGTCACGAGCAGCAGGTCCGCGTGGCGGGGACTGGCCACAAACTTGATGCCCAGCCCCTCGATGTTGTAATAGGGGTTGTTCAGTGCGTGAATCTCCAGCTCGCAGCCGTTGCACGAACCCGGATCGACCTGTCGGATGGCCAAGGCGCGCCCGAGCACCGCGAGGATCTCTTCCCGGATCGCGCGCTGCTCGGCCTGGTCCGCACGCAAGGACTCCGGGCCATCGGGTTGCGGCGCTGGTTCGGTGAGTATGCCCACGCGCGCGATTTGTCGAAGCATCCGCCAGGGCATCAGAGATCCTGTCCGGAATAGCTCAAGTTAAACGACTTGTTGATGAGCGGAAAATCCGGAACGATGTTGCCGATCACCGCGTGCTCGAGGGCAGGCCAGTTCTGCCAGGACGGATCGTGGCAGTGGGCACGACCGATCAGACCGCGGTCGTCGAGCTCGATTGCGACCAGGACTTCGCCGCGCCAGCCCTCGACCCAGCCCGCGCCGCATCCTCCGGGCCGTGGCGTCGGCGGGACTACGCGGCTTGCGCCGGCGGGCAGATCCCGTGCCATGAGGTCGAGCAGGCGCAGCGATTCGTAGATCTCGGCGAAACGCACCGCAACACGCGCGGCGACGTCGCCCTCGGTGGCCTGTGCCTTGCGCACCTGCAGCGCGTCGTACGGAGCGCCGGCAAGGTCTGAGCGCAAATCACTTCCGACCCCGCTCGCCCGCGCGGCCATACCGGTCAGGTTGAGCTGGCGCGCGAGTTGCGCATCGACTCGGCCGGTGCCAACGAAGCGGTCTTGCACGCCCGCGTGCGCGTCGTAGATGGATTGGAGCAGGCGTACCTGGGCCTCGAGCGCCTGACAGTCTTCGCGCAGGGTCCGCAGCCCCTCGAGGGAGAGGTCGCTTTCCACGCCCCCCGGCACGACCCAGTCCATCATGAGTCGATGCCCCATCAACTCTTGGCTGCGACGCTGCCAGGCCTCGCGCAGTCGCCAAAACTGCGCCAGGCCGAAGGCAAAGGCCGCGTCATTGCCCAGCGCGCCCAGATCACCCAGATGGTTGGCAACGCGCTCGCGCTCCAGCGCGATGGCACGCAGCCACTGGACGCGCTGTGGCACTTCGGTCGCGGCAAGCGCCTCGAGCGCGCAGCAGTACGCCCAGCCGAAGGCCACGGTACTGTCGCCCGAAACCCGTGCCGCCACGCGCGCGCCTTGCGCCAGGCCCATGCCCTCCATGCGCTTTTCGACGCCCTTGTGCGTGTAGCCCAGGCGTTGCTCCAGACGCAGTACCTTTTCGCCGACCACAGAGAATCGGAAGTGTCCTGGCTCGATGATGCCTGCGTGCACCGGGCCGACCGCAATTTCGTGGACTCCATCGCCGGTGACCGTGACGAATGGATAGGACTCATCGAGCGCCTCGAAGCGCTCGCGACCGCTCGGTTCCCGGCGCAGCGGAAAGTAATCCTCGGGCCACGCCGCGTGACGCAGCCAGGGGCGCGAGTCCTGGCTTGCGCTCGCGACCAGACCGCTGAGATCGGCGACGGCGCGCTGCAAGCGCGCGGCCGACGGAAACGTCGGCGTCAGATCGGGGTAACTCGTGGGTTCCGCATCGGTCAGGGCAAGGTCCAACCACACCAGGCCCGAGTTCAAAGCATAGGCGACGTCCACGGCAAAATGCCCGGCGCTGCTGCGGCGGTCGATTCCCCAAATGGTGATCAGACGCCCGCCCAGAGAGCGCACGACGCTTGCGGCCGCGCGCCACTGCGCGCGCGTCACCGGGGCCCGGTACATGGGCAGCGCTCCAGGCAGACGCGCGAAGGTCAAATCCATTCCGGGCAGGCGAAATGCACTTGGGGCGGCGGGCGTTTGCGCGCGCAGCCCGGCTTGGGCCAGCGCCGCGTTCGCATCCCTACCCGGCTCGTCTGTCGTCACTGGCTCTGTTTCCTCGATCGCGCTCAAGCACCGTCAAGCGTCTGCTGTCCATGCACCTGGATTCAACCACCAATGAGGGCGGCGGCCTGCTGATACCACTCATTGAGGAACGGCGGGACAAAGATGCCCAGCATGAGTGTCAGCCCCAGATGCACAAATACCGGCACCAGCGCAGGCCGATGCGGCAACGGCGGCTGTGTCGATTCGCCAAACACCATCGCCTGCACGCGCCCAAAGACCGCAGCAAACGCAACGCCCAGTGCCAGCAGCAGCACGGGCGTGGCCCAGGGCAGTTGGCGCATGGCGCTGGTGAGGATCAAAAATTCGCTGGCAAACACGCCAAAGGGTGGAAGTCCCAGAATCGCCAGCGAACCCAGCACCAGACCCCAGCCCAGGGTGGGACTCGATTGCAGCAGGCCGCGGATGTCATCCATGAGTTGGGAGCCGGCGCGCTGGGTGGCGTGGCCCACCGCAAAGAAGATCGCCGATTTGGTAAGCGAATGCACCGTCATGTGCAGCAGACCGGCAAAGTTCGCGATTGGTCCGCCCAGACCAAAAGCGAAGGTCATCAAGCCCATGTGCTCGATCGAAGAGTAGGCAAACATGCGCTTGACGTCGCGCTGGCGACGCAGAAAAAACGCCGCCACGACCACCGAGACGATGCCAAAGGCCACCATCGTGCGTCCGGCAAGACCGTTGGTCATCGCGCCCTCGGCGAGGCTCTTGCAGCGCAAAATCGCGTAGAGCGCCACATTGAGCAACAAGCCCGAGAGCACGGCGGAAATCGGCGTGGGCCCTTCGGCATGAGCATCGGGCAGCCAGTTGTGCACCGGCACGAGTCCCACCTTGGTGCCGTAGCCCAGCATCAGAAAGACAAAGGCAAGGGCCAGTATGTTGGGTTCGAGCTGCGTTTTGACCGCCGCCAGATGCGTCCAGAGCAAGGCTCCTTCGCCGCCCCCGATCACCCGGTCGGCGGCAAGGTAGAGCAGCATCGTGCCAAACAGCGCCTGCGCAATTCCCACGCCGCACAAGATAAAGTACTTCCAGGCGGCTTCCAGACTGGCCGGGGTGCGGTAGACCGACACGAGCAAAACCGTCGTCAACGTCGCCGCCTCCATCGCAACCCACAAGACACCGAGATTGTTGGTGGTGAGCGCCATGAGCATCATCGCGATGAACAGCTGGTACATGCTGTGGAAAAGGCGCATGCGTGGAGCGGTCATCTTGCCGTGCTCACGTTCGATTCGCATGTAAGGCTGCGAAAACAGCGAGGTGGTAAATCCCACCAGCGCGGTCAAAGCGACCAGAAAGCCGTTGAGCGGGTCGATGAAAAACCGCTCCTCAAAACCCAGAATGGGGGTGCCCAGAATGACTTCTGCCGTCAGCCAAAGGGCGGACGCGAAGGTGGCGAAACTGAAGGCCACGTTGATTTGGGGCCCGCGCTCGCGGTGCCCGAAGAGGGCGAGCACGCCGCCGCCCGCGATGGGCAAAAGCAAGGTGAGAAAAAGCGGCAAGGTGGCAGGCATCAGCGTACCGCCCTCGCCGCTAGGCCAAGCGTGGCGTGGATTGGCAAGCGGCGCTTCACCTCATTCCTCCCGCAGCCGCTCCAGATGCCGGATGTCGAGACTGTCGAACTGTTCTCGAATCTGAAACATGAACACGCCCAGGATCAGCACTCCGACCAGCACATCGAGGGCGATTCCCAGCTCCACGATCATCGGCATGCCGTTGGTGGCGGCGGTGGCCGCGAAGAAAAGGCCGTTTTCCATCGCCAAAAAGCCGATCACCTGCGGAATCGCCTTGGCCCGCACGATCATCATCATGAATGACAGCAGCACGCAGGCCAGCGCGATGCCGAGCGTGGAGCGCGCGATGGACGAGGAGAGCTGCGATATCGGCAGCGCCAGGTTGAAGGCAAAGACCACGAGAACGATGCCGATCAACATGGTTGTCGGGATGTTGATCAGCGGCTCGATGTCCCAGCGCACGTCGAGCCGGTCGATGACCCGGTGCAGCATGATGGGAATCAGAAAGACCTTCAGCGCGAGCGTGATGACGGCGGAGTAAAACAGGTGCGGCTGGCTCGTGAGATATGCGACCGTGACCGTTGCAAGGACCAGTGCCACGCCCTGCGTTGTATACAGGTGCACGAGACTCAAGATGCGCCGCTGCGAGATCATCGCAAAGGAGACGATCAGCAAGAAGGCCGCGTACAGGTTGATGCTTTGGTTGAGCAGCGCGTGCACGGTCAGGACTCCAGCAATTGGTGCACCAACAGCCCGATGACTGCCAGCAAAAAGGAGGTGGCCAGAAACTCCGGCACGCGGAAGATGCGCATCTTGGCGCTCGCCGTTTCGATGAGCGCAAGCAGCACGCCGCCGATGGCGAGCTTGAAGACGAGCACCGGCACGGCAAAGAGCATCGCCAGCGGCGAGTCGACCTCGGCAATCCCCCACGGGAAGAACAGGGCCAGGCCGATGCACGAGTAGGCAAAAAGCTTGAGCGAGGCGGCCCATTCCATCATGGCCAGGTGCCGACCCGAATACTCCAGGATCAGGGCCTCGTGGATCATCGTCAGCTCCAGATGCGTCGCCGGGTTATCCACCGGGACGCGCGCGTTCTCCGCCAGCGAGACCATCGTGAAGGCCACACCAGCAAACGCCAGGCTGGGCTCGAGCACGTAATGGCGATGCGACATCGTGCCCACCATGTTGGCAAGCGAGGTCGAATGGGTGATCAAAGAAGTGCAAAAGAGCGCCATGAGCAGTGCCGGCTCGGCCAGGAACCCGATGAGCATCTCGCGGCGCGCACCCATGGTCCCGAAGGCCGTGCCGATGTCCATCGCCGCCAGCGCAATGAAAGTGCGAGCAAGGGCAAACAGGCCAACGAGAGCAATTGCGTCGGCGGCGGTGGCCAGCGGCAGATCCGTGGAGATCGTGGGCACGATCGCGCACGCCAGCGTCATGCAGCCGAACATGACATAGGGCGTGAATCGAAACAGGGGCGAGGCCGATCCGGCGACCACAGACTCCTTGTGAAAGAGTTTGCGCAGCACACGGTAGGGCTGCGTAATGGGAGGAGCCGAGCGGTTTTGCAGGCGCGCCCGCCACTGGTCCACCCAGCCCAGCAGCAGCGGCGCCGCCGCCAGTGCCAGGGCGATCTCCAAGGACTGCGCAAGGATGCCGGTGGTGCTGACGTTCATCTTCGTACGAGCAGCAGCATGATGACGAGCGTGACAAAGCTGTACATCAGATACGTCGAAATTCGCCCCTGCTGCAGCCGGCCTACCGCACGCGCCAGCCAGTCGACGAGGCGCGCGATCGGCAGGTAGAGCCCGTGCCAGAGTCGGTCCTGCACGTCGACGCGATAGTGTGGGCGGGCGTCAAAAGGCGAAGGCTGCTCTCGGGTGATGCGGAAAAAGGGCTCGAAGATCTGCCGGATCGGCTGACCGAAGCCCTCCGCCGTGTCTTGCATGCGTGCGTTGATGCCGACGTAGCCGCACGCCCAGGGGTCGGCGCGCCGCAGGGTGCCCCGGTAGAGGCGGCGGGCGATGAGCACGCCCAGCAAAACACCCGCAGACACTCCGCCCAGGAACACTGCGGGGCCGTAGCTGGCTCGCTCCAGACCGATCGGCGCAAGCAGCAGCCAGCCATTTGCGTGCACGGTCTGCGCCAGTCCGGCTCCCAGCAGGCGCTGTGTCACGCGGTCGACAATGTCGATGAGCGGTACGGGCAGCAGACCCATCGCGAGGCATCCCGCGGCAAACCACGCCAGACCGATTCGCTGCCAGAGGCCCGCATCATGGGCGCGCAACAGTTTTTCTTCGCGCGGCTGTCCAAGAAAGATCACGCCGAAGAATTTCACCATGGCGTAGCCGGCCAGCGCAACGACCAGCGCAATGGCGGCGGCCACGAGCGGGATGAGCATGTCCAGAAACGAGTTGGGCAGGGCCGTGGTGAACAGGAAGCTTTGCAGCAGCAGCCATTCGGAGACGAATCCCGCCAGCGGCGGAAGTCCCGCACCCGCAAGCACCCCAACGAACACCAACCAGGCGACCCACGGCATCGAGCGCATCAGGCCGCCGAGCTTGCCCAGGTTGCGTTCCCCGGTGGCGTGGAGCACGGCTCCGGTTCCCAGGAACAGCAGGTTCTTGAAAAATGCATGCGCAAGAACGTGCACGAGCGCGGCGCTTAGCGCCAGCGCGGCGAGGTTGCCCATGCCGTAGGAGCGAAATATCAGCGCAAGACCCAGCCCGGTGACGATGAGACCGATGTTTTCGATGGAGGAGTAGGCCAGCAGGCGCTTCATTTCGGTTTGCACCGTGCTAAATACCACGCCCACCAAGGCACTGATCAGGCCCAGCGCCAGCAACACGGCACCCCACCACCAAAGGCCGCCGTGCAGCAGGTCAAATCCGATGCGCAGCAGTCCGTAGATTGCGGTCTTGAGCATGACCGCGCTCAGGAGCGCGGACACCGGGGAAGGCGCCGCCGGGTGTGCCTCGGGCAACCACACGTGCACCGGCACGAGGCCGGCTTTGGCACCAAATCCAAAGACGGCAAAACCAAAGGCAATGGAGGCCCAAACCGCATCGAGATGCTGGGCGCGCAAGTTGGCGAAGGTATAGTCCCCGGTGTTGGCCTGCAGCACACCAAAACACAGCAAGACCGCGATCGCGCCGATGTGCGCGAGCAGCAGGTACAGGTACGCGGCTTGGCGCACGCTGGCCACCCGGTGGTTCGCGGTGACGAGGAAAAAAGACGACAGCGCCATCGTCTCCCACATCACCATGAAGCAGTAGGCATCGTCGGCAAGGGTGACCAGGGCCATTGCGGCCAAAAAGACGTGGTATTCCAGGCATAGCAGTCCGGGCGCTGTTCCTTCGCCGGCGCGAAAGTACCCGGCCGAGAACATGGAAGTTCCGAACGTGCCCGCGCCGATGACGAGAAGAAAAAACGCGGACAGCTCGTCAAGGCGCAAGTGCATCGGCAGACCCGGGAGGCCGATCACGAGTTCGGCGACTTCCGCCGTCGAAAACAATGCGTCGAGTGCCACGCCCGCCAGCGCGAGTCCCAAAACCCCGCCGAGCGGGAACAGACGCCGTGCGACGAACTTGGTGCGGTGAAGCGCAAAGAGCGCCCATACGCCTAGTGCGAGCCAGCCCGCGACGATCACCAAAATCCAGTCGATGTGGATCATCGCGCAGGCGAGCGGACAATCGGGGGCGGCGGCAGATCTGCTATGGCTGACATCGGCAAAGTTGCGCAGCGCCCTGTTGCGCGCGGGCTGCGCAGAGGCCGAAGGATACTAGGGTCAACGTCCCTGTGCTCGGAACGGGGATAATGCGCCGCTGGCACCCACGAAAAACCGGTGAAGGGAGCGACCTTGGATGTTTTGCTGGCGATCAAAGCGGCGATTCTCGGACTCGTCGAGGGTTTGACGGAGTTCTTGCCCATCTCGAGCACCGGGCACCTGATCGTTGCCGAGGATCTGATACGTTTCCGTTTGCAGAGCCTCGAGGCATTCACGATCGCAATTCAGGCCGCGGCCATCCTGGCGGTGTGCTGGGAGTTTCGTGAGCGACTCTGGCGCACGGCCGTGGACCTGGGCCACGACACGAAGGCGCGCAATCTCACGCGCAACGTTCTCGTCGCGTTCGTGCCGGCCGCGGTCGTAGGGGTGCTTTTTAAACCGATGATCGAGGTCGTGCTGTTTCATCCCATTCCGGTGGCTACCGCTTGGGTCGTCGGCGGCTTGATCATTTTGGTGGTCGAGCGGGCGCACGAGCGGCGCAGCTATGTCGAGCGGGTCGCGACGATCGACGACTTGCGCTGGCAAGACGCGCTGAAGGTCGGACTGGCCCAATGCGCGGCGCTCATTCCCGGCACCAGCCGTTCCGGCGCGACGATCATTGGCGGGCTGATTTTCGGCCTGTCACGGCGTGCTGCGACGGAATTCTCGTTCTTCCTCGCCATCCCGACCATGTTCGGTGCGACCGCTTATTCGCTGTACAAGGCACGCGACAAGCTGCGGCTGGAAGACGCGGGCGTTTACGCGATCAGTTCGCTTTTTGCCTTCATCTCTGCGCTAATTGCAGTGCGCTGGCTGCTGCGCTACATCGCGACCCACGATTTTCGGGCGTTTGCCTGGTACCGGATCGCCTTCGGCGGGGTGATCGTGCTGACGGCGGCCTTCGGCTGGGTGGATTGGAGCAACAAGGGCGACTGATTCTCAGTTGCGTTGCAAGACCGAAGCCTGCGGCGCCTCGCCCATCCGTGCTTTGGGCGAAAGCTCAGCGCCGCTCGAATACCAGGTCCCAGACTCCGTGCCCGAGGCGTGCGCCTCGCGCCGCGAACTTTGTCATCGGCCGTTCGCACCAGGGGCTACGGGGTTGTGCGGCGTAATCGGCGTGCAAGTTGCGCAGACGCGGCTCTGCCGAGAGCACCGCGAGCATCTGACGGGCGTAGTCCTCCCAGTCGGTTGCGCAGTGCAATACGCCGCCAACTTGCAGGCGCTCGGCCAAGATTCCGACAAAAGGCGGCGCGATAAGCCGGCGCTTATGGTGTCGCGTCTTAGGCCAAGGATCCGGAAAAAAGACGTGAATTGCATGCAAGCTCATGGGCGCGATCATATTTTGGACGACGTCGACCGCGTCGTGTTCGATGATGCGAACGTTTCGCAATCGCGCTTCGTGCAGACGGCGCGCCAACGCGCCGACCCCGGCGACGAAGACCTCCACAGCCAAGAAGTCGACGTCGGGGTGGCGCTGGGCAATGGCCACGGTCGTTTCCCCCATGCCAGAGCCGATTTCGAGCACTAGGGGCGCATTGCGGCCAAAGACCACGCTCGGATCCATACGTCGGGGTTCGTAGGGCAGGGTCAGGGCCGGGCGCAGTTCCTCATAGGCGCGTCGTTGCGCCGCGGTCATGTGTCCGCGGCGCATTGCGAAGGAGCGAATGCGCCGCGGCGCCGACGCCTGCGGATCCGCCCCCGGCGGCGGCGGAGACTCGTCACTTTGATGCGTGGTCGATTTCATCGAACGAGTGTACTCATCGCGAGCGCGGCGCCGTAAAATGTACGGCTTACGAAGCCTCTGAGGGGGCGCTTGTCGGTCATCGTGCGGGCAAGCGCTGCGGGCACGGTAGCCCAAGGCAGCAAGTTTTTTTTCTTCACCGTGTACGGCAACGAGAGCGTGACATGTCGATCAATTTTCTTGCCCCAAAGTTTCTGGTGCTGTACGTCTTCGTCTTTTCTTCCTTGTACTTGCATTTTCGCGGCCGATTGCGCCTGCCGATTCTGCGCCAGATCGGCAACCACTCGACGCTGCTCGCACCCTACAACGTGCTGATGTATGCGTTCTCGGCCGTGCCGACCAAGCCGTTTTTGGACACGAAGAATTTTCCCGAGATGGCGGTGCTGCGCGATAACTGGGAGACGATCCGCGACGAGGCGCGGGCGCTGCTGGGCGGGGGCGGACTGAAAGCGGCCAGCGACCACGTTGACATCGGATTTAATTCCTTCTTCCAGCGCGGCTGGCGCCGTTTTTATCTCAAGTGGTACGACGCGCCGCCGCCGTCGGCCGTCGCGCTGTGTCCGAAGACGGTGGCGCTGCTGCAGTCGATCCCCTCGGTCAACGCCGCGATGTTCGCCCTGCTGCCGCCGGGTGCGCGTCTGAACGAGCACCGGGACCCGAGCGCAGCCTCCCTGCGCTATCACCTCGGGCTCATCACCCCCAACAGTGACGATTGCTTTATCAACGTCGACGGAGAACCGTATTCGTGGCGCGATGGCAAGGACGTGATGTTCGATGAAACCTATTTGCACTTTGCCGAGAACCGGACGGACAAGCCGCGCTTGATCCTGTTTTGCGACGTAGAGCGGCCCTTGCATGGCGCTCCGATGCGTGCCCTGAATCGGGCCTTCGAGCGCGTATTTTTGCGTGCGGCGGCCACCCAAAATGACGCCACGGAGGACATTGGCTGGATCAACCGAGCCTACAAGCCCGTCGGCGTGCTCAAGGAGTGGCTAAGACGGGCCAAGTCGGCCAACAAGCCCCTTTTCAATGCCTGCAAGTACGTGCTGATCCTCGCCTTGTTGTACTGGATCTTCCTGACTTGAGCGCAAGTCACCACTCGTGGCCGCGGGCCGGCCGCTGATCAGCCAAACGAAATAACTCAAACGCGTATCGCGTAGAGGCGGTACCATATTACTTATGCGAGGTCTTTTCCGCAAGATCGGCCGGCCGAAGTGCCGTCATGCTCAATGCGCGGCATGCGCCGATCTACGCGCTTACGCGCGAAGCGGATGCGCGTTGCAGTTGAAGTGCGGATGCTTGCCCCGCGAAGTGGCAAGCGTGCATCGCTTACGGTGAGAAGGTGGAGATTTGAGCATTATTGAACAGGCCGCGCGGCGCCTCGAGGAACTGCGGCGCTCTGGGATCGATGTCGCCGCCCCTTGGGAGGGCCCGCCGTCCGTTGATCGGCTGCCGGGCGAAACGACGCTCTCGCCCATAAAACTGATCACCGGCGGCCCACAGCCGGGAGCGGCGGGGGCCGCGGGGCTGATCGGTTCGCGCCGAGTTGAAGTGGACGTGGCCAAGCTGGTCGCGCACGGATTTGTCGCCCCCTCGGGCGAGCGCAGTCGATTGGCCGATGAGTTTCGCGCGGTCAAGAGACCGCTACTTGCCAACGTGCGCGGCGAGTCCGCCGCACCGGTGCTGCGCGCCAACTGCATCATGATCACGAGTTCCATCCCCGGCGAGGGCAAGACGTTCACGGCGATTAACCTGGCGCTATCGATGGCGATGGAGGTGGGCTTTCAGGTGCTACTGGTCGATGCGGACGTAGTCCGCCCTATGGTTTTGGAGCGTTTGGGCCTGCCGGAGGACAAAGGATTGCTCGACAAGCTCAGCGCGCCCGAGACGCCGCTTTCGGATCTGATACTGCGCACCAACATCGAGAATCTTTCCATTTTGCCGGCCGGGGGACCCAGCGCCCGTGCTGCAGAACTTTTGAGCAGCGACACGATGCGCCGAGTCATCGACGATCTCATCACCTCCCGCGGCGAGAGGGTCGTCATTTTTGATGCGCCTCCCCTGCTGGCAGCTCCCGAGTCGCGGGTGCTCGCGTCGCACGTCGGGCAGATCGTTGTTGTGGTCGAGGCGCAAAAGACCCGATGGCGCACGGTGAGCGAGGCACTCGCTTTGCTCGAAGGTTGCCCCGTGGTCATGACCATGTTGAACAAGGCAACCGGAGGCGCTGTCGGCTCCTACGGGTACGGCTATGGCAGTTATGCCTGAGTGGTCGGGCGCGCTGCGCGCGCGCGCGCAGCGGCTTGACTCCGGGGCGTCGCGGCCTGCGGCTAGCACGGCGCTTGCGTTGCTGCTTCTGGCAGGGCCGGCCGCGGCCGACAATCTTTTTGTCGCGCCTTCGCTGACATGGCGCGAGACGTACACGGACAACGCAAATTTCGGTATTACCGCTCAGGCCCAAAACGATGTCATCAGCGAGCTCATTCCCTCGCTGGTGCTATTCGGGGTGACGAAGAATTTGCAGGTCAGCGTGAACATGGCCGTGGACGCGATCGACTATCTGCATGGAACCCAGCCCTCCGGGCTGCTTCCCACCGGCGGAGTCGAAGCGCGGTTTGAGGGGCTCGACCAGCACTTTTTTCTGGAGGCGGCCGCCGCTGCTTCGCAGGGACGGGAAAACATCTACGGCGCGACTCCCGTGGCGCCGTCGACCTACAACGTGTTTACCACGGAAACCTATCGCGTCAGCCCCTATTTCAAGGGGGAACTGCCCGACCAGATCACGTATCTCGTGCGCAGCGACAACATGCTGCAGCGCGCCTTCGGGACCTATGCAACCGTCGTCGACTCGCGTCTGACGATGCAAGGTATCGATCTGGACCGCGCGCCGCGCCCCTTTGGCTGGGGCGTGCACGGGGAGGCGTCGCAGACCGACTATACGGACTCAACCACCCCAATCATCGAGCAGGAACTGGCGGTAGGCATCCTGAAGGTCGCTCCCGACCCGCAAATCATCCTGAGCGGGCGCGGTGGAATGGAACAAGACAACTATCTGCTGGGCACGGGGCCCAGAGCGGTCTACGGGGGCGGCCTGGAATGGCACCCGGATGACCGTACAAGCTTCGAGGCTTTGGGGCAGCGTCGCTTTTATGGCACGCAGTGGGACTACGCCTTCAAGCACCGAGAGGCGCAGCTCATCGTGACCTTAACCGGCGGCCGCGACGTCGTTACCTCGGCTCAGACCGTGTTCGCCCTGCCCATTGGCGGGGACATGGCCGCGCTGCTTGATGCGATTCTGTTGCCGACGCACCCGGACCCGGTTGAGCGTGCCTCGGCAGTACAGGCTATGCTGGCGCAGCAAAACCTGCCCCAGACGCTCGCGGCCGGTACGACGATTTATGCGGCTGCCCCCGTGCTGCTAACCTCAAACAAGGCCGCCTTGACCTGGCTGGGCCGACGCGATGCGATTAGCCTATCGGGTTACTACATGCGCACGGAGGTACCCCCCGAAGTGAGTCCGAGTTACACGCTGGTCAACGAGTCCGACCAGAATGATCAATACGGCATCGATCTGACGCTGACGCACCATCTGGCCCCGAATACCAGCGTTACGGCCGATGGACGGATGGCGAAGATCGAGGGCATTGGTGTGGCCAGCGGCACGTATACGCGCCAAAATATTCTGACCTTGCAACTGAACCATGCCTTGTCGCTTCGCACCACGGGTTTTATCGGGGGACGCATGCAGGACATCGAATCGAACGTCACCCCAGAGGCACGCGAAAAAGCGGTGCTTGCTGGCCTGAGTCACCGTTTCTGAGAGGCCGCAGTCTGGGCCCGCTTGCTGTCCACATCCATGTACGAGTCCTATTTTGGCCTGAGCGCCAGTCCCTTTCAGCTCAATCCCGACCCGACCTTTCTCTTTGAGAGCAAGGGGCATCGGCGCGCGCACGCGTTCTTGCAGTACGGGGTCTTCCAGGGAGAAGGTTTCATCGTCGTGACCGGCGAGGTGGGTGCGGGCAAAACGACGTTGGTGCGCGCACTGATGGGGGAGCTGGACCCGGAAAAGGTCGTCGCGGCGCAACTCGTGAGTACGCAGCTCGAAGCGGACGATCTGCTGCGGTCGGTGGCAATGGCATTTGGCATCCCGGCCAAAGCGAGCGGCAAGGCCGAATTGCTCGGAGATATCGAAGCATTTCTGATGTCGCTCGTGCCCCGCGGCCAGCGCGCGCTGCTTGTGGTGGATGAAGCGCAAAATCTGAGCTCGCAGGCAATGGAAGAGCTGCGCATGCTTTCGAACTTCCAGCTCGGTCAGCGTGCGCTACTGCAAAGCTTTCTCGTCGGCCAACCCGAGTTGCGCGAGATGATGCGCGCCCCCTCGCAGCAGCAGTTGCGCCAGCGGATCATTGCCTCCTATCACCTAGGACCGCTCGAGGAACACGAAACGCGCGCCTACGTCGAGCACCGTCTGCACCACGTCGGCTGGCATAACGACCCGGAATTCGACGATCAGGCCTTTGCACCCTTGCACCGCGCAACAGGCGGCATTCCTCGCAGAATCAATTCCTTGTGCAATCGCCTGATGCTCGGGGCCTACCTTGCCGAACAGCACCGCATAAGCCCAGAGGACGTGGAAGCCGCGGTCGCGGAGTTGCGGGACGAATTGGGCACGGACGCGCTGCCTGCAGAGGGCTTGCCGAGCTCTGAGCTTTTGCACTCGAACGGTAACGGCGCCGAACCCCGGGGCGGCGACGTGGTGCGCCCGTTTATGGTCTCTTCCATCACTGCCCGGTTGGACCGCCTTGAGCGCAATATCGCGACCCTCCTGGAACTCGTGCGCGCGCTCCCGGGCACGGAAGCCGGCAAGACGGCAGCGGCCAAGCGCGCCGGGACCATCAAATTGCCCAATCCGCCGGGCTGGGGCAGTGGGACGCGACGGTAAGCGGCCACAGGCGGTAGCGTCTTGCCGTGGAAGCTCGAAGCGGGCCGCAGTGCGAGGCCTCCGCACGCCAATCGATGTGTCGCGGGCCTCGGATGCGTGCGGCCTTCGGCGCTCAGAGCGCGATTCTGCCCCTGAGGACGTAAACGGAGTAGCCCGCGAGTTCGTGCACAGCCTCGCTCGTCTTCGTAAGTGCCGTGAGCTGTAGGACGAGGGCCTCAA
>DASPPB010000047.1:0-32841 GCA_035625725.1 Burkholderiaceae bacterium | reverse complement strand
GCACCGTTCCTCACCTTGGATCACGACCCCTATATCGTGGCTGACGGTGACCATTACTCTTATATCGTCGACGCGTATACAAGTTCTGAGAACTATCCCTACAGCGAGGCCTACAACGGTTCTCTGGCTGATTTCCACCAGCGCAACTACCTGCGCAATTCGGTGAAGGCTGTCGTCGATGCCTATAACGGCTCGGTCACGTTTTACGTCTTCAGCACGGACGACCCGATCGTCAAGGCCTATCGGAAAATGTTGCCGAGCCTATTCCGAGATCGCAGCGAGATGCCCGACAATCTGCGCCGCCACATCCGCTACCCCGAGGATCTGTTTACCGTTCAGGCGGAAATGTACGGCACCTACCACATGACCAATCCGACCACGTTTTACAACCGGGAGGATCGATGGGAGGTGCCCCGCGAGCTCTACCACGACCGCGAAATCGAGGTCCAGCCCTACTACGTAATTGCCCGATTGCTGCATGCCGAAAGTCCGGAGTTCATGTTGATGCTGCCGCTCTCGGTGGCAGGCAAGAACCAGATGGCCGGATGGCTCGCCGGCAGATCGGACGGCGAAAATTACGGCAAGCTCGTCGCGTTTCGCTTTCCCAAAGGACGGTTCGTCGATGGTCCGGCGCAAATCGAATCGCGAATAAATTCTGACAGCCGGTTCTCGGGAGACCTCACCTTGTGGGATCAGCACGGTTCTCGCGTGATCCACGGCAACTTGCTCATCTTGCCGCTCAACGGTAATCAACTGGTCGCGATCGAGCCCGTCTATATCGAAGCGGAGCAGACGAAGATCCCGACGCTCGCCCGCGTCGTGTTCGGACAATTGCTGCCGGACGACCGCAAGATCGAGTGGGCGAGCACCCTTGGCGAAGCAGAGGCCCTTCTGGTAGGGATCCGCGCGAAACAGCCCGCCGGGCCAGCCTCTGCGGCAACGGACCTCGAGCGCCTCGAGCGAGCCCGTGCCGTGTTTCGCGAAATGAAACAGGCATACGCCTCGGGCAACTTCGTCCGTTATGGCGAGCTGCTGCAGCAGCTCGAAAAGATTCTGCTGCCCCCGTGAGAAGGGTTTTGCCTGCAAGGGAAGACAAATTGGGCGTTCAACTCACGGACTGATGGCCTGCAAAATTGGTAGCCAGGTCAGGCGCACCGGCGATAGCGATCAATTGCACCGGCGTAGGTGGACCCGGTGAACTGCTGATACGATGACCCGGGTGTTATCCGCGCACCGGGCCGTTGGACGGCCGTTATTTTCGGCGGTGGTTAACCGACTCAGAGGGCGAACTGGATGCGGTACAAATTGGCGTACACGCCGTTTCGCTCGAGCAGCTCCGCGTGCCTGCCGATCTCCACCACCCGGCCGTGCTCCAGGACGACGATTCGATCCGCCCGCTCGATGGTCGAGAGGCGGTGGGCCACGACAAAGGTGGTGCGCCCGCTCATCAGGCGCTCGAGCGAAAGCTGAATGAAGCGCTCGGACTCGGAGTCCAGCGCCGAGGTCGCTTCGTCGAGTAGCAAAATGGGCGCGTTTTTCAGGAGCGCGCGCGCAATCGACAGGCGCTGGCGCTGGCCGCCGGAGAGCTTGACGGCGTTTTCCCCGATGCGCGTGTCAAATCCGGCGGGCAGCGACTGGATGAGCGGCAACAAGAATGCGGCCTCGGCGGCCGCGCGCACCTGCGCGGCCGTGGCGCCGCTGCAGCTGCCGTAGGCGATATTGGCGGCAATCGTGTCGTCGAAGAGCACGACATCCTGGGAGACGAGCGCGATCTGCCGGCGCAGGCTCGAGAGTGTGAGCTCGCTCACGGCGATGCCATCGATGCGGACCTCGCCCGAAGTCGGCTGCAAAAAGCGCGGGATGAGGTTGATGAGCGTCGTTTTGCCCGCGCCCGAAGGGCCCACGAGCGCGATCGTCTCCCCGGGCCGAACCTCCAGATTGATGTCCACGAGCGCTGCGCTGCCTGCGCCGGGGTAGCGAAAACTCACGTGGCGCAGCTCGATCGCTCCTCGGGCATGGTCGATCTCCCGCGTGCCCGTCTCCTGTTCGGTGGCCGAGTCGATCATGCCAAAGACGCTCTCGGCCGCGGCCGACATGCGTGCGATCGGGCTGTTGACCGCGGCCAGGTGGCGCAAGGGCTGCAAGATGAGGAGTGCGGCGGTGAGAAACTCGATGAACTGGTCGGCGCTGAGCAGCCCCTCGCGCGCCTGCCACATCGCGATGGAAATCACGATCGCCAGACCGACGGCGGCGATGATCTGCGTGGCGGGCGTGGCCGCGGACCACGAGACCTGCATTTTCATCGCAAAGCGGCGCAGCCGCATGTTGATGCGCTCGAAGCGCTCGCTCTCATAGCGCACGCCGTCGTAGACCTTGATCACGCGGCTGCCCTCGTGGGCTTCCTGCACCGCGCGGGTCATCTCGCCCAGCATCGCCTGGCTCTCGATGTTCAGGCGCCGCAGCCGCGAGCTGAAGCTGCGCAGCACAAAAAAAATCAGCGGACCGACAATGACGGTGAGCAGCGTCAGGCGCCAGTTGTCGTACAAAAGCAGGCCCAGCAGGGCCAGCGTGGTGAGCGACTCGCGCCCCAGGGTCGTGAGGACCTCGGCGGCCAGGTTCAGCGCATTGGTGGCCTCATTGATGAATTTGGAGATCACCAGCCCCGAGGGCGTGTTCTCCACGGTGGCCTGCGGCCAGCGCAGCAGGCGCTCGAACATCGACTGGCGCAGCGTGACGAGCACCCGCTGCGAGACGGCGCTCACCAGAAAGGAGCTCCCGTAGGAGGCCAGGCCTCGGATCACGAACACGCCCACAAACGCGGCCGGCATCCAAAAGCCGTACGCCGGGTCCTTTTGCACGATTCCCCGGGACAGCAGCAGGCTCGTGAGGCGCGCGATCACTCCCTGACAGGAGGAGTCGATCACCATGGTGCAGGCGGCCAGCGCCAGGATGCCCCGGTGCTGCAGCACGAGGGCGGTCATGCGTCGCAGGCTGGGGTCGGCAATGCGCGCCGCGCGCTTGGGAGCGTTCATGCGATTGGGTTTCGTACAATGCGGCCCGCCCCTGGCCCGAGTGCGACGGCGGCCTTGCGCTAGTGTATGCGATCCCCCGAAGCGCCCTGGCTCCGTTGCGCAACACGGGCTCGCGCGCAGCCACGAGCGGCCTATCCGATGCGTTCCTTGATCATTCGTCTGCCCAACCACCTGGGCGATGCCTGCATGAGTCTGCCGGCCCTGGACCGGCTGGCCGCCGAGGGCGTTGACTTAAGCCTCGCGGGGCGGCCCTGGGCCGCGGAGCTCTTCCAGGCCTATGCCTGGCCCGTGGTGGCGCTGGGCGCGCGCGGCCGCGACCGCGTGGGTGCCCTGCGTGCGTGGCGCGTCCAAAGAGATCACGGCCGCGATGCGCTGCTCCTCACCAATTCGTTTTCGAGCGCGCTGGAATTTCGCCTGGCGGGCTTGCGCCCCACGGGCTACGCAACCGACGGGCGAAGCCTGCTGCTCAAGCGGGCCATTGCGCTGCCAAGAACTTCCCACGGCGGCGTGCACATGGTGCAGTACTACTTGCACCTCGCGTGCGAGGCCCTCGGTCTTGGCCTAAACGCCGCGCCGGCGCCGCACCTGCGTCTGGCGCCGCAGGCCCAGGAGCGCGCGCACGCGGCGCTTGCGCGCGCCCAAGCGCGGGGCCAATACGTCGTGCTGTGCCCCGTGGCGCGCGGCCGCCACCGCGGCCAGGTCAAGAGCTGGGAGGGCTTTGGGCGCCTGTCCCGGGAACTCATCGAACGCGGACACGAGGTTGTCGTGTGCCCGGGGCCGGGCGAAGAGCAGGCGGCGCGCTCCGCGGCCCCCGGAGCACGATTTCTCGAAGCACTGGATCTGGGCGCCTTCGGCGCACTGCTCTCCGAAAGCCGTCTGGTGATCGCCAACGACAGCGGCCCCGGACACCTTGCCGCCGCGGTGGGCGCGCGCTTGGTGGGCATCTTCGGCGTCACCGACCCGACGCAGACGCGGCCGCTGGGGCCGCACGTGCAGCTCGTTGGTGGCGCCGCCGGCTGGCCGCCCTACGAAGAGGTTGCCCGCACCGTGGCCAGCCGACTCGCCGAAGGTTGAACCCCGTCCGAACTGGCCAGAAGCACCCCGAGCACCAGGGCGAGCAGGTGCGCTTCGGCAAAGGTCTGGAAGTGCGAGTTAAAGACACTCGTGGCCAGCCAGGCCGCAAAGAGCGCCAGCGCAGCGCCGCGGTAGGGAGCATCGGCGCGCTGGCGCAGCACGCCGATCACAAAGGCGGCAAAGGCCAGTGCTCCGAGGGCGCCCGCGTCGACCAGCACGCGAAGGTACTCGTTCTGAGGGTCTTTGACTTCGGCGTGCCAGGCGAATTCGCGGTCCTCCTGGATGCGCTGCGAGTAGGCCGAGGCGAACGCTCCCATGCCATAGCCAAGCCACGGTCGAGCGATGATGAGATCGCGCGTGGTCTTCCAGATGACGATGCGCGAACCGATGGGCGTTTCGATCGTGACCGTGTTTGCGGTGCCGATTTCCGCAACCGCGCTCGCAAAGCGGTCGCGCACCATGGAGGAGGAGGCCAGAATTGCGGCGCCGCCCGCCACCACGGCCGCAGCCGCCCACCAGCGCCAGCGTCCCCTTGCAAGCGAGAGCGCGCACAAGCCGCCCGCAACGAGCAAGGCAACATGGGAGCTGCGTCCGGTCGTGACCAGCGCGAGGTTGGCAACAAAAAGGGCGATCGCGGCAAGCAGCGCAATGCGCAGCCGCGGGCCCACGGGCCGGCCCCAGGCGAGCATCGCGCAGAGCACGACGCCCACCACAAGCGCCATGCCCTGGGTGGTGTGGTTGCGCAAAATCACGCCCGGCTGGTCGATGAACACGGGGTTGGGCAGCAACAGGACCAGAAACGAGGCCACGGCGCACACCGCCAGCACGCCAATGAGCGCCAGGGCGAAGCGGTCCTTGCTGCGCGCATCGCCAAAAAGCGTCGTGAGGACCAGGAGCAGCAGCAGCGGGCGCCAGCTCCACCACTCGGAGAAGCGCCGCGCCCAGGGCGCGTCGCTCCAGAGCATGGCCAGCGCCATCGCCGCAAGCAAGATCAGCACGCCCACGCCCAGGGGTCGCACCGCCGCCGCACGCAACCGCTCCCAGGCCCCGGGCGTGAAAAAAAACGCAAGCAGTCCGAGTCCCGCGGCGATGTTCGTAAGCGGTGGCGAGGTAAAGCAGCCTACGGTCGCGAGCAGCATGCACACGCGCGCCGCGGGCGCCCAGCGCTCCCCGCTCGGGCTCGCAGCCATCGCCTCGGTGGACAAAGACACGCCGCCCCTATTCGGGATCGGTAGGTACGATGCGGCCTCCGACGGCGCGGTGACGCCAGCGGTCCCAGCGAAAGCGCAGCCAGGCGTAGAGGCGGCCGCGACCGCGGCGTTTTTCATCGAGCACGCTGGCGAACTTGCCGTTCATGCTGCCTTGTTCCACCACCGGTTCGCGCAGCCAATAATGCGGGATGCCCAGTTGCTCGTCGATCTCGCGCAGCAGCCAGTCGGGGGGCCGCGTCACCTTGTGGCCCTCGAGCCAGGCCAAGCGCATCGCGGCCGACTGCTGGTCAAAGACGATCGCATCGGCCGCGGGCAGCGGACCGCCCTCCACCAGCATGGTGGGCGAGTTGCGCGCACCAACCGCGTAGCGGTTGTGCCCGCATCCCAGATACACGAGATACGGAGTGCGCAGCGCATCGACCTCGGCCATGGTTTGCGCCAGCACCTGGGGGAAATTCGCCGCGAGCACCACGTCGTCCTCAAATACCAGCACCCGGCGATAGTTGCGCTCCACGCAGATGCGCCATGTGGCAATATGCTTGAGCACGGCCGACTGATGCGGAAGCCGCATGTCGCTCGCAGCGAAGGTGCGCTCGAGCACTTCGGGCGTGATCGTGTCCGGGTCATAGTCAAACACCCACTCGAACTCGATGCCAAAGCGCGCCATCTCCGCCTCGATGTGCGCAATGCGATCGGCAAACGAGCGAACCGAAACCACCAGCACGGCGTCAACCAGGTCGTTGACGCGCACCGCGCCCGCACTGGCCCGCGCGCCCGACATCGCGCTACGCTTGGGCCAGGCAGCGCTGGCGCCGGGGCCTGTTGCCTCATGGTTCGGTGTCATCGAAACATTTTAGCCGATCGCTCTGGTAGGGCTTCCCGCCAAGCGGGGCGCGCGCTGCCGGGCGCAGGTCCCCGAGTCCGTCACGCATGAGAACGCGATGAATCGCACGCACAGCGCCGCCGTTAACGCAAAGGCGCCCTGGATCGAGGTGGTCGAGCCCACGCTTGTCACCGAGGCGGGGCACTGCGCGGCTTTGTTCGCAGGTTTGCGCGCCGCCGCGCCCGACCTCTCCTTCCGGCTTTGGATCGATCGGCGCGCGCAGCTCGCCGGTTGGGATTCGCAGCGCGTCGCGCTGCGGCCCTTGTTTCATCGCCGACTCCGCAAGCTCGAGGCCTGGCTTTTGTATCGGCGGTTGCTGCACACCGACGCGCCGATCCTGGTGCCCACCGCCGGCTATTTCGATTTGCGCGCGCTCGATCTTGCGGCGCGCGGCCGGATCGGCCCGCGGCGCGTGTTTCTGTATTTTCACAAGCTGCGCGCCAGCGCGCGGCGCGCGCGCGCCTTGCAGGAGATGGCCCGGCGCCAGCCCGAGGTCGAGGTCTTCGGCACCTCCGAAGAAATCGTCGCGCGGCTGCGCTCGGCGGGCTTTTCCCACGTGCGACGCGTTTTGCCGGTACTCGCGCCGGCCGCGCCCGCGGCTGCGGGTGCCGGCTTTCGGCACCTTTTGTCGGCCGGAGCCGCGCGCGCCGACAAGGGATTTACCAGAATCGTCGACCTCGTGGAACTGATGGCCGCCAGCGGCTCGCGCCTGCCCATCACGGTGCAGACCTCGGGGGATCACTACGGGCGCTACGACGAGCGCACGGCCTCCGACCTGGAACGCCTGCGCAAAATTCACTATCCCCATCTCACCATCGTGCAAGACACGCTCGACGCCGCCCAATACGCGCGGCAGTTCCCGGGTTCGGTGTGCCTGCAGCCCTATGAGCCGGCCGAATATGCGGACAAGATGAGTGCGGTTACTTTCGATGCGCTGCGCGCCGGCGCTCCGATCGTCACCCTCGCGGGCACGACCATGGCGCGCATCGTCGAGCAATCGGGAGCCGGTTTGGTGATCGACCAGGCCGGCGCGGAGGCGCTGCTGCAGGCATCGGCCGCCGCGGTTGCCGATTACGAGCAGTTGCGCGCCAAGGCGCTGGCCGCCGGCGCGCGCTTTGAGCCCGAGGCGAGCTGGGCGCCGCTCATCGAGCGGCTGCGCGAAGCCTGTGCGGCCTCCTAGCCCGCATCAGGCGCTGATGGCCACGCGCTCGGAGCGATACAGCCGCAGCGCCCCCCAGAAGATCGCCGCCGCGGCGGCGAGCGTCACGCCCATCCCGATGAAGATGCCGAGCGCGCTTACCGCTTCGCCGCGCAGCAGCCGCAAGATGGTGACCTGCTGACCGAATAAGGGCACGGCCGACATCCAGAGCCTGGGGCGCATCGGCGCGGCCATCAGCAGCACCGAGGGGATGAGCGGTACGAGCTGCGCCAAGCCGAGGTAGGTCTGCGCCTCGCGAAAGCTGCGCGCAAACGAGGCCACCCAGATCTGGGCAATCGCAATGAGCAGCACGAGGGGCGTCATCACGAGCAGCGCGCCCATGACGAAGTGCGCGCCGATGCTCAAACCCAGTCCCGCCTCGTTGCCGGGCATCAGGTGGCCTACGACGGCGAATGCGAGCAGGCCCAGCACCAGGCTGGCCATGCTGAAGCACGCCGTAGCGAGCATTTTGCCCGCCAGCACGGAGGCCCGGCCCACCGGGTTGACCAGCAGGGGCTCGAGCGACTGGCGCTCGCGCTCTCCGGCCGTCGAGTCCATTGCGAGCCACATGCCTCCAATGAGCGCCGTGAGGATCAGAAAATACGGCAGCATGCCCAGGAGCAGCGCACCGCGCGCCTGGGGCGTGGCTTGGTCACGGCCGGCGATCACGACCGGTGTGGCCACCGAGGGGGCGATTCCGCGCGCCAGCAGGCGCAGCGAACCGGTGCGCCGGGAGAAGGTCTCGATCATGGACTCGATGCGCTCCACCTCGCCGCGCACCTCCTGGCGCGAAGAGTCGTAGATCAGTTCGACCTGCGCCGGGCGCCCGGCGCGAAAATCGTCGGCGAAACGCGGCGCAATGCGCAGCGCCAGGTCCACGCGCTGCTCGCGGACCGCGGCCTCCGGATCGGGCACCTCGGGCAGCGTCAGCATGCCTTGCTGCTCGAGGGCCGCGACGAAATTGGGCGCGGACTTTTGGCCGATGACGACGACGGGCAGCGGTTTTTCGGCCTTCTCCAACTCGCGCCCAACGACAAGGTGCATGAGCAGCAAAAAGAGCACCGGTGTGAGCAGCGGGCCGAGCACGAGGGCGTTGAGCAAGACGCGCCGGTCGCGCAGGCTCTCGGCGCACTCCTTGAGAAAGACAACGAGCGTCGGGTTCACGCGGCTGCCCCAAGCGCCGCTTGCCCGATGATCTTCATGAAGGCATCTTCCAGATTGCGCTCGGCGGAATGCTCGCGCAAGGCCTCGGGCGTGCCATCGGCGACCACCCGGCCGTAGGCGATGATCACGATGCGGTCGCACAAGGCGACGACCTCCTGCATGATGTGGGTGGAAATCAGCACGCAGCGGCCCTCATCGCGCAGCGCGCGCAGCACCTCGCGCAGTCCCCGGTTGGCCATGACGTCCAGGCCATTGCCGGGTTCATCGAGAATCACGTTGCGCGGGTTGTGGACCAGCGCCCGGGCAATCGCGGTTTTGACACGCTCGCCCTGGCTGAAACCCTCGGTACGTCGATCGGCAAGCGACTGCATCTGCAGGGCCTGCAAGAGCTGCGCGCAGCGGCTGCGCGCCGCCTGCGCCTTCATGCCGTGCAGGCGCGCAAAATACTCGATGTTTTCGCGGGCGCTCAGGCGCTTGTACAGCCCGCGCGCGTCGGGCAGCACGCCGATGCGCCGGCGCACCTCCATGGGTGCGCGGGCCGCATCGATTCCATCGACGTGAATCGAGCCGCGATCGGGCTTCATCAAGGTGTAGAGCATGCGCAGCGTGGTCGTCTTGCCCGCGCCATTGGGGCCGAGCAGTCCCGTGATCTCGCCGTCGCGCGCGGCAAACGAGACCCCGGCCACCGCCTGCGTGGTGCCGAAGGCCTTCCACAGATCGCGCGCCTCGATCACGGCGCCGATCCGTTGGCGTCCAGGAACACGGCGCTGTCGCCCAGCATGTGCAGGCACTGCTCATCTAACCGCGCCGGTTCGAGATCGCGCACGAATTCGCCCACCAGCCGCGGCATGCAGCCCGCGCCGAGCACCGAGTGGCCCTGTGCCGGCGCAACCAGCAGCCGCGCATGCGCAAGCGGCTCGACGATCTCGGCGCCATAGCGCGGCGGAGTCACGGGGTCGAGTTCGCCGGCGAGCACGAGCACGGGCCGGGCAGTGTGAAAGGGTTCGTGAAAATTCGCGGGCCGCGCTCCCCGGGGCCACACGCTGCAGGCGAGCAGCGCGGCGCGCACCGGGCCCACGCCCAGCAGCGTGGTTTCGTCTTGCGTGCGCTCGCGCAGCAAATCGGCATCTTCCGCGCACAGCACGGAGGCCGAAAGTCCACCGCTCAGGGTTTCGGAGAGCTGTCCCACCACGAGCTGCGCCTGCCCGAGCATGGGCGCGTAGCGGCCCTCGTGCGCCTCGCTGATCACGTACGGCAGCAGCGCACTGGTCGAGGCGCTGTACAGATAAAAGCGCACCAGCGAGGCCAGATCCTCGGCGCCGAGCGTGCGCCGCACCAGTGCGAAGCTGGTCGGGTCGCGCAGCTCGATCGACTCGGGCCGGCTCTGCAGGCGCTGGTGCACCGCGCGCAGATTCGCGTAGACGTCGCCGAAGCGCCCTTTGCAGTCCGGGTCGCTCTGACATTGCGCAAGGCGCGCCTGCACCACGTCCTCGAGGTTGCGCGCGTGCTCGCTGAGCAGTACCAGACGGTTGGGCACGGCGCTGTCGAGCACGATGCTGCGCACGGCCTGCGGGTAGCGCGCGGCGTACTGCTGCGCAAGTCGCGTGCCGTAGGAGATCCCGATGAGATCGAGCGGCGGCTCCCCCAGAGCCTGGCGCACCGCCTCCAAGTCGCGCACCGCGTCGGTCGTGGTGTAGAACTGCGGCGAGGCCTTGGGCTCCAGCACCGCCAGACAGTGGCGCACGCGTTGGAGCTGTTTGTCGCGGTCCGAGGCCGTGGAGAGCTCGCTCCAGGGCTGAACGACTTCGACCTCGAGCGCATCGCCGCAAGCAAGCGGATTGGACCCTCCCGTGCCGCGTTGATCGATGAGCAAGATGTGGTGGTGCTTGCGCAAGGGCGAGAGCGCGCCCGCGACCGCCGGGTAGTCCTCGGTGGCTGCGCCACCGGGCCCGCCGTCGAGAAACACCACCAGGTCGGGGTCGGCTTCCGTGGCAAAGCTGCGCACCAGCGCAATGCGCAATGCGATGCGCCGGCCCGCCGGGTCGTCCCAGTTCTCGGGCACCGACATCGTCGTGCAATAGCCCGCCTGGGTCGGCACGCCATTGGCGCGCAGCGCGCCCACCTCGCAGGCTCTGAACTCGAGGCGCCCGACGTGCCAGGCCTCAGGCGCCGCGTGCGCCGGAAGCTGATCGCCGGCCTGCTCCCCGCCGCTGGGCACCTGCTCGTGGGCGAGGAGCGGCGCGCCGGCCAAAGCCCAGATGCTTGCGGCCAGCGCGCAGGCGCCGGCGCGAAAGAGCCTCGCCGCGGCTCCTCGCGGCCTCTGGGCGGTGTGCGCGCAGGCGATGATCACCTCGTGGTGCGACTCACTGGTATTGGAAGCGGGCGCTGACCTTTGCCTGCGTGCGCAGGTCCTCGATCAGCCGCTCCTCGCCTCGCACACGCCAGAGGTCCGGAAGCATGATGTCGGCCGCCGCCTGCTGGTTCGTGTAGCTCATCACGACGCGGCAGCCTGTGGCAGCACCGGGCTGCGCGCCGCTCACGCGGTAGGCGGCCAATACCTCGCTCAGACTGGCCGGGTCGGTTCCGCCCGCAACCTGAATCGTGAGCGCCGCTTGCGACAGCGCGCGCGCCTCCGCCAGGTCCATGATCTCGTCGGCGCTCAATGCGAGGCGCTGCGCGAATTCGTCATAACGGGCGCGACCGACCACGAAAATGAGCTGATCCTCCTTGAGCAGTGCGCGCCGGCGATCAAAGACTTCGGAGAAGACCGCAACTTCGAGTTGCGCGCTGGCGTCATCGATCATCACCGCGCACATGCGCCCCCGGCGCGTATTTTGCTGGCGCACCGAGACGATGATGCCGGCGATGCGCACCGCGTCGCGGGCCTGCTTCAGATCCGCCAGGCGCGTAGGCGCGATGCGCCGGGCCTCGGCCTCGAACTGCGTAAAGAGGTGACCGCTAAAGCAAAAGCCCAGCGCCACGCGCTCGTTGGCGAGCCGTTCGCGCTCACTCCAGGACGAAAACGCCACGTCTGCCGGCTCGGGCAGCGAGACCTCAGCGCCCCCAAACAAATTCTCCTGTCCGGCGTGCGATTGCGCGCGTTCGGCATCTTGAAGGGTGCGCCCCAGCAAGGCGATCAAACGCGCCCGGTCGGCATCGAGCCTGTCGAAGGCGCCGGCGCGGATGAGCGCCTCGATCACGCGCCGGTTGACTCGCTGCTTGTCCACGCGCGCGCAAAAATCCGCAAGACTGCGAAACGCGCCGCCGCGGCGCGTCTCGATGATCGATTCGATGGCCGCGGCGCCCGTTCCCTTGATCGCGCCCAGGCCGTACTGCACGGTGCGCCCGTCCAGGGGCACGAAGCGGTACAGCCCCACGTTGATGTCGGGCGCTTGGACGGTCAGGCCGCTGGCGCGCGCGTCGGCGACGAGATCCTGCACCTTCTCCGTGGCGTCCATCACCACGGAGAGGTTGGCCGCGGCAAAGGCCGCGGCGTGATGCACTTTGCAGTACGCCGTCTGATAGGCAACCAGCGCGTAGGCCGCGGCGTGCGACTTGTTAAAGCCGTAGCCCGCAAACTTCTCCATCTGGTCAAAGAGCTCGCTCGCCGCGCGCTCGGGCACCCCGTTTTTGGCGGCGCCGGCCACAAAGATCGAGCGATGCTTGGCCATTTCTTCCGGCTTCTTCTTGCCCATCGCGCGCCGCAGCAAGTCGGCCGCCCCCAGCGAATAGCCGCCGATGGTCTGCGCGATCTGCATCACCTGCTCCTGGTAGACCATGATCCCGTAGGTGGGACCCAGAATCGGCTCCAGACGCGCATCGAGGTAGTGGGCGCGCTTGCCGTGCTTGCGATCGCAAAATTCCGGGATCAGCTCCATCGGCCCGGGGCGAAACAGCGACACCAGGGCGATGAGGTCGTCGAAGCGGTCGGGGCGCGCGCGCTTCAACAAATCGCGCATTCCGCGCGATTCGAACTGGAACACGGCGGTCGTGTTGGCCTGCCGAAACAACGCGAAAGTCTCGGCGTCGTCCAGAGGAATCGACTCCAGTGTCAGCTCGCAGGCCGGGTCGAGCGCCCGCAGGTAGCGCAGCGTCAGATCGAGGATGGTAAGTGTCGTGAGCCCCAGAAAATCGAATTTCACCAGCCCGATGGCTTCCACATCGTCCTTGTCGAACTGGCTCACCACCGCATCGGTGCCCTGCGCGCAGTACAGGGGACAAAAATCCGTGAGCTCCCCCGGTGCGATGAGAACACCGCCCGCGTGCATGCCGACGTTGCGCACCAGGCCTTCGAGCGGACGCGCCAGCGCGATCAAGGCGCTTGCCTCCTCGTCGCCGTTGACGGCCGCGGCAAACGCCGGCTCCTCGCGCAGCGCCCGCTCCAGGCTCCAGGGATCTGTGGGGTTGTGCGGTATGAGCTTGGAGAGCTGATCGCACTTCGTGTATGGCAGATCCAGCACGCGGCCGACGTCGCGCACGACCGCCTTGGCCCCCAGGGTGCCGAAGGTTGCGATCTGGGCGACGGCCTGCGCGCCGTATTTTCTCTTGACGTAATCGATGACCCGGTCCCGGCCGTCCTGGCAAAAATCGATGTCGAAATCGGGCATGGACACCCGTTCGGGATTGAGAAACCGCTCGAAGAGCAGGTCATAGCGGATGGGGTCCAGATCCGTGATCCCCAGGGCGTAGGCCACCAGGGAGCCGGCGCCCGAGCCGCGTCCCGGGCCGACCGGAACGCCGTTGGCCTTGGCCCAGTTGATGAAGTCGGCGACGATCAAGAAATACCCGGAAAAACCCATGCGGGCGATGGTCGCGAGCTCGGTGTCGAGCCGCGCCCCGTAGCGCGACCGCTGGGTCTCGCGCAGGGCTGCGTCACCGAAAAGCGACTGCAAGCGCCGCTCGAGGCCGGCCTGCGCCAGATCGCGGCAGTGCTGATCGAGCGAGACGCCGGGCGGCGTCGGATACTCCGGCAGTCGCGGCTTTCCCAGCTCGAGCTGCAAATTGCACCGTAGCGCGATCTCCACCGCGTTGCGCAGCGCCGAGGGCACGTCGGCGAAGAGCTCGCGCATCTGCGCCGTGGTCTTGAAGTACTGCTCCGGGGTAAAGGTGCGCACACGTCGCGGGTCGGTGAGCGTGCGCCCCTCCGCGATGCACACCCGCGCCTCGTGTGTGCGAAAGTCCTCGGGCTCGAGAAATTCGATGGGGTGGGTGGCAACCAGCGGCAGGGCCAGGCGCGCGGCCAGCGCGATCGAGCCGCGGCAGCACGCCTCGTCGCTGGCGCGGCCCGCCCGCTGGATCTCGATGTAAAAGCGTCCGCGAAACTGCTCGGCGAGGCGCTTGGCCGCCGCGCCCGCCGCCTCGGTCTGCCCGGCAAGCAGCAGCTGGCCCACGGCGCCCGCCGGTCCGCCCGACAAAGCGATCAGGCCCTCGGTGGCGTCGCCCTCGAACCATTGGGCGCGCATCTCGGCGCGGTCGTGATGCTGGTTTTCGAGCCAGGCACGCGAGAGCAGCCGACACAAATTGCGGTAGCCCGTGCGGTTTTGGGCGAGCAGCGTGAGCCGCTGGGGCTGCTCCCGGTCCGCCTCATTGGTGACCCAGGCGTCGCAACCCAGGATGGGCTTTACCCCCGCGCGGCGCGCGGCGCTGTAGAAGCGCACCGCGCCAAAGAGGTTTGCGCTGTCGGTCAGGGCGATGGCGCCCTGGCCGTCGGCCGCGGCGCGCCGCACGACCTCCTCGATGCGCGTCAGACCGTCGACCACCGAGTATTCGGAATGCAGGCGCAAATGCACAAATTCGGTAGCCATGAGCCCCATTTTATTGAACATTGCCCTGCCCCGTAGGCCGCACTGATATACCATCGCGCCTGCTTCGGCGACGCGCCAGGCGCGCCGCCCCTTGAGGACAGTTTGCGTGGAGTTCAGCTACAGCCTCGACGTCATCGGCCCGATCGCGCAGATCAGCCTCATCGATCTGCTGCTCAGCGGGGACAACGCCATCTTGATTGCGATGGCCTGCCAGCACCTGCCGCCGGAAGTGCGGCGCAAGGCCATTTTGCTGGGCACCGCTGCCGCCGTGCTGTTTCGCGTGGTACTCACCTTCGCGGCGACGTTCGCTCTGCGCGCCCCCTACCTCAAGCTCATCGGCGCCGTACTTCTGCTGCTCATCGCCATCGAGCTGCTCGCGAGCGATACGAGTCAGCGCAAAACGGCGCCCTCCGAGGATGCGAGCGCCGGCCTGTGGAAGGCCATCACGGTGATCATCGTGGCCGACGCCGTCATGAGTCTGGACAACGTGGTCGCCGTGGCCGCGGCCGCGCAAGACAGCTTCCTGTTCCTGTTCCTGGGCCTGCTCATCAGCGTGCCCATCTTGGTGTTTGCGAGCCTCGTGGTCGCACGGCTGCTCGATGCACACCCCATGCTCATCGAAGCCGGCGCGGCACTGCTGGGCTGGATCGCGGGCAAGACCGCGGTGAGCGACCCGGCGTTTGCGCAGACCCTGGAGGCGCAATCCTTCGGTCTGGTGGCCCTGGCTCCCCTGCTCGGTGCGGGCTACGTGCTAGCGCAGGGGCGCATGCTGCGCGCGATGCGCGCAGCCGCCGGCCAACCCCGGGGCAAGGCGGCGGCTGCGTCGAGCGCGCACTCCGCAGCCCCGTTGGCGCCCGCCGCGGCCGGGCCCTCGGGCGCCGGCGTAACGCCCTCCTGGGAGGCGGCCGCCGAAAGCACCGAGGATCGTCCCAAGAAGTACTCGTCGATGGACCTGACGATCATGGCCGGTGTGGCCGCACCCATACTGGGATTGCTGGGCACCCTGGTGTATGTGCTCTGGCATGCGATTGCCTCCCATTGACGCCAAACGGCGCGCGCGATGCCTGCCGCCCCATTTGTTTCGACATTCGTAGGACAATGTGCTGATGGATCAACGCTCTGAGACGCAACCGAAGGATGAGGCGGCCGCACAAGAACCGGCGCCACGGCCCGGTATCGTAAATCGCCTTGTCGCGGCGCTGCAAAACATCTTGCGGTCGCTGGGTCTACAGGGCAAGGGGCGCTTCGTTGCGGCGGGGTTCGTTCTGGCGGCCTGGCTGCTCTCGGGGATCTATCGCGTGGAGCCCGACGAGCAAGGAGTGGTGTTGCGCTTTGGCCGGTGGGTCAACACGGTGGAGCCAGGCCTGCACTATCACACGCCGTATCCGTTTGAACGGGTGCTGCTGCCCAAGGTGACCAAGGTCAATCAGCTGCAGCTGGGTACCGGTTTTGAGGTCACGTTGGGCACCGGCGCGGCGGTCACGGGCAGCACACCCCGCACCGACGTGGCCAATCAGATGCTCACGGGCGACGAGAACGTGGTGATCGCCGAATACGTGGTGTTCTGGCGCATCAAGGATGCGGGCGCGTACCTATTTCACGTTCTGGACCCCGCGGCGGCCTTGCGCATGGCCGCCGAAAGCTCGATGCACGCGATCATTGGCCAGCACCCGATCCAGGCGGCGCTGTCGGACAAACGCCAGGAAATTGCCGACCAGGCAAAAGATATGCTGCAACGCATTCTTGACCGCTACCAGGCGGGCATCCTCATCACGCAGGTGCAGTTGCAGCGGGTCGATCCGCCGGCGGCCGTGATCGACGCGTTTAACGACGTGCAGCGCGCCCGCGCCGACCAGGAGCGAGCACGCAACGAGGCCGAGGCCTACGCCAACGACGTGCTGCCACGCGCGCGCGGCGAAGCCGATCGCATGAACGAGGAGGCCAACGCGTACAAGGAACAGGTCGTCAACCTCGCGCGCGGCGAGATCCAAAGTTTCCTTTCCGTCTACGAGACCTACCGTCAGGCCAAGGACGTCATCTCCTGGCGCATGTACCTCGACAGCATGGACCAGCTACTGAAGAAGTCGGGCAAGGTCATCATCGATTCCTCGGGCAAGGGACTCTCCGGGGTCGTGCCCTACATGCCGCTGTCTGAAGGCAAGGAAAAGGCGGCCGCGCCGGGCGGCACCGCATCGCCGGGAGCGACGCGATGAGCGCGCGCCGTCTTGCGCCGCTGGCCGTGCTCGCGGCCGCCCTGCTGGTGCTGCTTTCGCTTTTCACGGTGGAACAAACCGAAGAGGCGCTGGTAGTGCGTCTGGGCCGGCCCGTCGACGTCGTGCGGGTCCCGGGGCTGCACATGAAGCTTCCGTTTACCGACTCGGTCGTGTTCTACGACACGCGTTTGCTGCCGCTGGAGCCGCCGTCGGAGCAAATCATCCTGGGCGACCAAAAGCGCCTCGAAGTGCAGGTCTACGCGCGCTACGAGATCTCGGACCCGCTGCTGTACTACCAGTCGGTTCGCACGCTCGAGCAGGGCCGCTCGCAATTGACCCAGATCGTGAGCTCGGCCGTTCGGCGCGCCTTGGGCCAGGTGAAGCTCACGGCGCTTTTGGGCGAAGACCGGCGCAGCATCACGGACGTCATCTTGCAAGAGGCGATCGACAGGGCCAAGCCGCTGGGCATCACGGTGGCCGACGTGCGCATCCGCAGGGCGGACCTGCCGGCCGAAACGAGCCAGGCGATCTATGACCGCATGAAGTCCGAGCGCCAGCGCCAGGCCAAGGAGCTGCGCGCCCAGGGCTTTGAGTGGGCCCAGCAGATCCAGTCGCGCGCCGATCGCGACCGAACCGTCATCTTGTCGCAGGCGCAGCGCCAGGCGCTGACCACGCGCGCGCAGGGCGACGCGGAGGCCAACCGCCTGTATGCGCAGACCTTCGGGCGCGACCCGAAGTTCTTCGAGTTCTACCGCGCCATGCAGACCTACCGCCAGTCGCTGGCCGACTCAAGTCCCACGCTGGTGCTCTCGCCCAATTCGGAACTGCTAAAGTACTTTGGCAGCGGCGCCACGCGCGAGGTGCGCCCCTAACGCCCAAGTGGGCGTTGTCCGGGGCAGCCGCGCGCCCCGAGCGCCGGGCGGCTGCCCGGCTCATGCCCGTTAGGTATGAGCTCATGCGCATCGCGTCGTTTACCGCGGGCGCGCGCATACGATAGTCTTTGCGTTTTCCCTTTTTCTTGGAGTGGAGGAGAACATGGCGCAATCTGGCGGACGCGAAAAGTGGCACTTTGAGACGCTTTCGGTGCACGGCGGCTATTCGCCCGACCCGACGACCAAGGCCGTTGCGGTCCCGATCTATCAGACGGTTGCCTACGCCTTCGACAACGCGCAGCACGGCGCGGATCTGTTCGACCTGAAGGTGACGGGCAATATCTACACGCGCATCATGAACCCGACGCAGGACGTGCTCGAGCAGCGCCTCGCAGCGCTCGAGGGCGGCATCGCCGCGCTCGCCCTGGCCTCCGGTCAAGCCGCGGTGGCCTACTCGATCCAGACCATCACCGAGGCGGGCGACAACATCGTGGCCTCGAGCGCGCTCTATGGCGGCACGTACAACCTGTTTGCCCACACGCTGCCGCAATACGGCATCGACGTGCGCTTCGCCGACTATCGCAAGCCCGAAACCTTCGAGCCGCTGATCGACGCAAGAACCAAGGCGATATTTGTCGAGTCCTTGGGCAATCCGCAGGGCAACGTGACGGACTTCGAACGCATTGCGCAAATCGCGCACCGCCACGGGGTGCCGCTGATTGTCGACAACACGGTGCCCACGCCGTTTTTGTGCCGGCCCTTCGAGCACGGAGCCGACATCGTGGTGCATTCGTTGACCAAGTACCTGGGCGGCCACGGCACGACGCTGGGGGGCGCAATCGTCGACTCGGGCAAATTCCCGTGGGCCCAGCACAAGGACCGATTCCGGCGCCTGAACGAGCCCGACGTGAGCTACCACGGCGTGGTGTATACGGAAGCGCTCGGACCCGCGGCCTACATCGGCCGCGCCCGCGTGGTGATGTTGCGCAATACCGGCGCCGCGATCTCGCCGTTCAACGCATTTCTTATCCTCCAGGGTGTCGAGACGCTGCCGCTGCGCCTGGATCGCATCAGCGACAACGCACTGCAGGTGGCGCGGCACCTGCATAAGCACCCGAAGGTGAGCTGGACGAGCTACGCGGGGCTCGAGGAGCACCCCGATCACAAACTCGTGAAAAAGTACCTCTCGGGCAAGGCCTCGGGTCTGCTGACATTCGGGCTCAAGGGCCCCTCCGGTCAGGGCCGCGAGCGCGGCGCACGCTTCTTGGACGCCCTGCAGCTGTTCACGCGGCTCGTCAATATCGGCGACGTGCGCTCGCTTGCCACGCACCCGGCTTCCACCACGCACCGCCAGCTCTCGCCAGCCGAGCTGGTCGCCGCGGGGGTGTCCGAAGACGCGGTGCGCCTGTCCGTTGGCATCGAGCACATCGATGACATTCTGGCCGACCTGGATCAGGCGCTGGGAGCCGTTTAAGACAGCCTCGGCCCGGCTGCCTCGTAACTCAGCGGCATGCGACGACCGGCTCAAAACGGGTAGTCGATGCCGCTGAACACGGCTGGGCCCTCGGAGCCGAAGCCTACGTCGAGGTAACCCACCACGAAGGGGCTGGCCACGAGCCGAAAACCCATTCCGGCGCCGACGTGCAGTTGTGAGACCGGGCTGCCCGACATCCCGGAATACACCTTGCCTGTGTCGACGAAGGGCGCGAGTTCGAGCTTCAAGTCCGTACCGAAAAGGTGAAAGCTCGCAACCCACGTGCGCGCCTCGAGGCTGGCCGCAAAACTGTTGCGATCGATGAATCTTCCGGCGCCGAAGGCGCGCAGAGGCTGCGCTTCGCCGGTGACGCTGCGGTCTCCCCCAATGCTCGATAACGCCCAGAAGGGCGCATCGGTGTAGTTCGGCATGAGGCGCAGCGCGCCGTGGCCGACGATCGTGAGATCCGCACCCGCGGGCTGAATATACGTGGCATCGGCTCCGAAAAAGCTGTAGCCGTCGGTGCTGCCCAGCCCGCGCAGGGACACTCCGGCAAAGGCTACCAGCCTTTGTCCGGTGCGCGGCACCGTGACCGAATCGCGCGTGTCGTATATCAGCATCACACTGTGCACCAAATCGCTCACGTCGCCCACCCCGTTGAGGCTGGGGTACACGGCGGTCGTGGCAGGAAGGGAATCGAGGGCGCTTTGTTCGATTTCGACCGACTCCGCGCGCACGGTGTAGGCAAGCTGCAGCGCACGCGTGAAATTGCGCGCCGCGGTCCCCTCCAGGCGCATTTGGCTGTTGATGTAGGTGGTCTGATTGCTGTACTGCGAATCGTTGCCCAGTCCGAAGAAGCGGCCAGTGCCACTGCGGTCATAGACCGCGTGCGCGCTCCACGACCAGGCGTCCTCGCGCAGCAGCCCCGATGCATACCGCGCGTCGAACTCGCGCTCCACATACTGCTTGGCGCCAGCAACGAGCGACCACTTCTCGTCTTCGGACGGATTGCGAAAGATGCGAAAACGCGCGCCCCAGCCAAAATACTGGCTGTGAATGATGTCCGGGGCGAGGATCTTGTCGATCTCTCCTTCCGGATTGGTCGAGAGCACCACCGGGATCAGCCCCAGCGTGACACCGCTGAAGGGCGCGGTATCGATCTCCGGGATGGGAATGAAAGGCAGGCTATCGAGACCAAATCCGTGCGCGGGCGTGGCCGCAGCCTCCGGGGCGCTCGGCTTCTCCGGGGTGGCAGCCGCGGGCGTCTCGCCTGAGGCCGACGCAGCCTCGTCTTGCGCGGCGGCGCCCAACAGGGGCGCGAGGGCGGCGAGTAACACCGCGATCCGCCGACCGTACCGTGCACACACGGAGGCGCTGCATCAACCCTTGGGGCCGAAACGGTAGACGAGACCAACCCCGTACATGCGGGGCGCGCCCGGAATCTGCCACGAGGTTGCGGGTAGTGGCGAACCGACCTCGATCACACTGCCGCCGGTGACGGCGAATTGGCGACCCGTGAGGTTCGTGCCAAAGGCGGCGACTTCCCAGTTGCCCCGGCGGTCGATGGAATACGACACACGTGCGTTGAGCGTGCCGTACGCCCCCTGGTTGTTGAAGTCGTTAAAGACGCTAAATTGCTCGGAGTCCTGCCAGTCGTAATCGGCGTGCATGCGCAGCGTGCCACCGGAGAGCGGCGTCTGATACCCCACGCCCAAGCCGACGTTAAAGCGCGGCGTGAGATAAAAGAGGTTGTGGGACTCGTCGATGGGCGCCGCCCCCGGGGCCGGCGTGTAGAGGAACTGCCGGTAGTACGCATCGGTAAAGCCCAATGCGAAGTGCACCGACCAGTTGCGGTGCAGGCGCATCTCGGATTCGAGTTCCGCGCCGCTCACGCGCGCCTTGCCGGCATTGACGACATAGGTTGTCGGCGTGCCGTTGACCAGTTGCGGCAGCAAGCGCTGCATGTTGTCGTAGTTGCCGAGGAAAACGTCGCCGTTCACGAGCAAGGCGCCGCCCAGCAAGTTGGCTTTCACCCCCACTTCGTAATCGGTGAGGACCTCGGGCAGAAACGGCTGCTCCTGCAGGCTCGACAGCGGGGTATTCCATCCGCCCGAGCGCTGTCCGCGGCCCGTGCGAAAGTAGGTGTTGACCTCGTCGCTCAGTCGGTAGCGGGTCGATAGCTCATAGGACCAGTAGGAGAAGCTCGCGCTCAAGTTCACCGGCGGACAAGGGCCCAGCGGCGCGCCGCCGATCGTGCAGATCGTCCCGAAGGGGGGAATGTTGGTGTAGTCGTTCTCGCTCAATTTGCGCACGTCGTCGGTCCGGCGCACGCCGGCGGCCGCCGCCCAGCGATCGGTCAGATGGTATTCGCCGTGCAAAAAGCCGGCGGTGGAGAGGTTTTCGACCGTGTTGCTTTCCACGACCGGGGCCGGTACGACCGGGAGCACCAGCGGCGCGTACAGGCCCGAGGCGTTGACGGCCGAGAAAAACCCCAGGTAGGCGGCCGACTGCGCCGGTACTTGCGAAGGCGCGCTGCCGTCGTCGCGGAACCAGTACAGGCCGACCACCCAATCGAGCTTTTTGGCCAGCGCATCGCCGCCGATTTGCAGCTCGACGCTTTTCTGACTGGAGCTGTTTTCAAGCTCTGTGTTGGCAAATTGCAAGGTCGTGGCGTCGACGTCGATTGCCGTCTCGTTGTACAGATGGCGGTAGCCCACGATGAGCTTGGCGCGGGTCGAGGCATCGAGCGCCTGGGTGAGCGTGAGCTGCGTGGCATCCATCGTCGTGTTGTCATACGAAGGAAAGTCGGCGTCGGTTTGATAAAAATTGCTCGGAATCGTGACGGGCGCTATGCCGAAGACCGAAAAAGCCGGCGTCTGGGCCAGCTGACCGAGCTGATCGACGAGTGTGCCGTTGAGGGGATGGAGCAGCGCGCCGACTTCCTTGGCGCTGAAGTGTTCGTAGGTCCAGTACGCGTCAAACCCGGCGTTCGGGCGCCAGAGTGCGCCCACGCGTGCCTGATAGCGATGCTCGTTGTCAAAACCACCCTGGCCGCTGCCGATGCTCGATCCGTAGCCTTCGCGCTGGTTGTTCTGATAGGCCAGGCGAAAGGCGAGCGTGTCGCCCGCCGGCAGGTTGAACACTGCTCGCCCGGTGGCCATGCGGTCGTTGCCGGCATCGGCCGCAACCTCGGCCGAATAGACGCCAAGCTGCGGCCGCACGGTGTTAAACGAGATCGTGCCACCGGTGTTGTTGCGGCCAAACAAGGTGCCCTGCGCCCCGCGCACGATCTCGACCGTGTCGATGTCGAGCAGCGTGTTCATCGCCGCCTGCCCGTTTGCCACGTACACGCCGTCGACGTAGATCCCGACGGCGGTGTCGTAGACGATCGCCGAGCGCAGTGCGGTCTGACCGCGCATCGTCACGTCCATTGCGGAGACCGATTCGGGCGAGGGCATCATGCGCAGGTTCGGCACCCCGCGCTCGACGTCGTCAAACAGCAGGGCGTTGCTGTCGGTCAGCTGATCGGCCGTTTTGACCGTCACGGACAAAGGCGCCTCGACAAGCTTTTCGTCCTTGCGCCGGGCGGTAATCACGATTTCACCGAGGTCGGTCACAGCGGCAATTTCGCCGTCGGCAAAAGCCGGCGGGACCACCGCGGCCAGTCCCCCCATCGCAGCAGCGCCAATGATCACGAGCGGGGCGCAGCGCCGTGCCGCTCCGAGGAGCACTCGCGCCGGCGCAAGAGGTCCCGCCCCTTTCCCCGCCGATTGATCTTGCATCCTTTTCTCCGCGGTTGCGACGCCTGGCTAGGTGCCCGCGTACCCGTTCGGCTGACGGGCTGTGCCAAGGACCGGTCGCCGACAGTGCCGCGCCTCGGACCATGCATCGATCATAGAGGCAACCACTGACCGCGGAATACAAGGGCAGGGGCCGCGACGCGTCTGCGCAACGCTGGGCTTGCATTGCACATTGCCGAGCGGCACGATGTTGCACCCTCCTGCGCTCTGCGCGCTGGCGCGGTTTTTTTGCGCCGCGAGCGCCGAGATTTGGCTGCGCTCGGTGTCCGTTGCATGACTCCGGCAGTGCAGCACGCAAGCCGCGCTGCCTCGTCGTGTCGCGCTACGAAATGCCCGCCGGCCCGGCGGCGCAGCGCCATCAGCCAGCGTCGCGATCGCCGGGTTGGCGTCGGTTGTCCGCGAAAAGAGCGGCAATTCAAAGGCATTTCCTAGAACGCGCGAGGCGTCCTTTCCGAGAGAATTTCCCGGGTGAGCAGCTTGCGGCTCGAGCGTTGGCATGCATCGTGCGCCTCCCGCGAGCCGGCAGTCGCGGGCGGGCACGCTCGGCACTTGACCCAGGCCGCCGGGGCGAGCAATTCTCGCCGTCTTCGGAAAGACTCCATGCGCCACCCGCCCGCCCGCTCTTGCGTCCTGGCAAGCGTCACAGAAAACCGGCAACCCGACCGCGCGCACTGGATCGGCGCGAACTTCGCGGCGGCCGCCCGCCATGGCTAGACGAAATTCCTCGCTCTGGATCTGGGCCTGCGCGCTTGCACTGGCCCTGACGCTGGCGACCTTCGACTTTGTCCGGCACAACGAAGAGCAGCGCGCCGAATCCGATTTCCAGGCCTCGGCGGTGCAAAGAACCGACCTGCTGCAAGCGAACATCGAGTTGGCCATCGGTGAACTCACGGCGCTGGGCGCCTACTTCGACGCATCGAGCGACATCGACCGCACAACCTTCCGCCGGCTCGCCCAGTCGATTTCGAAGGTCGGCTCGCCCATTCGCGCGCTCGAATGGATTCCGCGCGTGCCCCTTGCGCAACGCTCCCGCTACGAGCGGGCGGCGCGAAGCGACGGGTACGCGAATTTCGCTTTTGGGCAACGCGACGAGCACGGCGCCATGGTCACGGCCGATGCCCGCGCGGAGTACTACCCCGTGTACTTCGTCGAACCCCTTGCCGGCAACGAAAAAGCGCTGGGCTTTGACCTGTTCTCCGACGCCGCGCGCCGAGCGGGCCTCGAGCGGTCGATGATCTCCGGGCAGCTCTCCGCGACCGGCCGCGTGACGCTGGTGCAGGAGAACTCCGACCAGTACGGGTTTCTCGCCTTCCGCCCGGTGTATCGCGGCGGCAGCGTTCCCGCGGACGCGTCCGAGCGCAAATCCAATCTGATCGGATACGTCCTGGGGGTCTTCCGGATCGGCGACATGGTCGACGCCGGCAATGCGGACATCAACTCCAAGGTGCAGCTCACGCTGATTGACGCCGACGGCGAACCCGGCAAGCGTCTCTTGTACCCCAGCGGCGCCAACACCGAGCGCGCGGATCTGCTGCCCGACGGCTACCGGGTGCAAAAGGTCCTGCAGGTCGCCGGGCGCTCCTGGAGCGTGGTGGTGACTCCCAGGCCGGGGGTCTTCGAGGCGAACCACTATGCGAGCACCGCGATTCTGGTGCTTGGTTTGGTCATTTCCGTGTTGTGGTCGGCGTACCTGCGCCAGATGCTTGCGCGCCAGTCCGTCATCAAGCAGGCGATCGACGTGCGCACGCGCGACCTTCGCGAGGAGCGCAACTTCAGCAATGCCGTGTTCGGTTCGGCCGGCGCCATCATTTTGGTCGTCGATCGCGACGGGCGCGTCGTGCGTTTTAACAAGGCGGCCGAAACTTTCACCGGCTACGCCAGTGAAGAGGTCAAAGCGAGCCCGTTTTTCTGGGAGAACTTCCTTCTGCCCGATCGGCGCGCACGGGCGCGCGAGGCCTTTTTGCGGTTCGACGGCGAAGCCTCGCTGCGCCGCTTCGAGGAGTACTGGCAGAGCCGTTCGGGCGAACGCCGCCTGTTTGACTGGACGACTTCGGTACTGCTCGATGAGCACGGTGCGCCACAGTACCTCATCGCCATCGGCCTGGACATCACGACTCAGAAACGACTCGAGGAGGCCGCCAAGCAGCAGGAGTCCTGGTTGCGCACCATCCTCGATCACTTGGGCGAGGGCGTCTACACGCTCGACGCGCGCGGCCGACTCAACTACATGAACGCCCAGGCCGAACGGATGCTCGGCTGGAACTCCGAGGAGCTTATCGGAAAGACGGTCCACAACATCATCCATCATCATCGCCCCGATGGCAGCCTGCTGCCCGCGGCCGAGTGCCCGATCTACCTGGCGATGCGCGAAAACCGCGTCTACCGCTCCCACGACGAAGTGTTCTTCTGCAAGGACGGCACGCGGCTTCCGGTCAAGGTCAGCGGCGCGCCGCTGGTGCTGGAGGCGGAACACACGGGCTCCGTGGTCCTGTTTTCGGACGTGCGCAACGAGCTGCTCTTGCAGCAGCGCCTGGTCAAGGCCAAGGAAGCGGCCGAGGAGGCCGATCGTCTGAAGACAGACTTTTTGTCGACCATGAGCCACGAGATGCGCACGCCGCTCAACGGCGTGATCGGCATGACCGATCTATTGCTCGAGACCTCGCTCGACGCCGAACAAGTCGAGTTCGTGCGCATCATCAAGACATCGGCCGACACCCTCGTCTCGACGATCAACGACATTCTCGATTTTTCCAAGATCGAAGCGGGCCGCCTGGAGTTGGAACAGACCGACTTTTCCTTGCGCCAGTTGGTCGAAAGCAGCGTCGACGTGCTCGCGGCCAAGGCAAAGGAGAAAAAGCTCACCCTGGCAAGTTTCATCGACCCGGCCCTGCCCGACCACCTGGTGGGCGATCCCCTGCGCATCCGCCAGGTGCTGCTCAACTTCGTGGCAAACGCCATCAAGTTCTCCGAGGAAGGGCAAATTCTTGCCGACGTCCGTGCGGAAACGGTCGAAGGTGGCCGCCCCTGCGTGAAGTTCAGCGTCGTGGACGATGGCATCGGAATTTCCGAGCAGGCCATGAGCCGCCTCTTCGAGCCTTTTTCCCAGGCCGACAGCTCCACCACGCGCAGGTACGGCGGCACCGGCCTGGGACTTGCGATCTGCAAGCGCCTGGTCGAGGCGATGGGAGGCCGCATCGGCGTGCAGAGCACGTCGGGAAGCGGTTCGACCTTTTGGGCATCGATCCCGATGCAACCGGGCGAGCAGCCCGCCGCGCAGCCGAGCATCCCGACACAGGGCCGCTGCGCCCTGATGGCCGGCGACAGTGCGACCAGCCAGAGCATCTGGCGGCGCTACTTCCAGGGCTGGGGTATGCGCTGCCAGTGCGCCGATGGTCTGGCGGGCATGCAAACGCAGCTCCAGGCTCTTGGCACCCGGCGAAGGCCCGATGTCTTGCTTCTGGTCGAGCCGCTGGCCGACGCGGCCGTGCAAGAGGCGGCGCTCGCGCTGCGCGAACAAGGCGTCCCCATCGTCTGCTGCCTGCAAGACACCAACAAGGAGCTCAAGGCACGCCTGCACGAGATGGGCATTGGGGTCATTCAGACCCCGATGAAGCAATCGTCCCTGCTCGCCGCCGTCTTGGCGGCGTGGTCCGCTGCGAGCCCAGCGGGCGCGCAGCCGCCCCGCCCGCAAGCCTTGGCGCTGGAGAACGAGGCGCCGCGTCCCGCGCCGCGGCGCATCCTCCTGGCCGAGGACAATCCAGTCAACCAGCGTGTCGCCGTCTTGATGCTCAGGCGCCTGGGCTACGAGGCCGACATCGCGGAAAACGGCGCGCAGGCCGTGCGCATGGCGACCGCGGGCGACTACGCCCTCGTGCTGATGGACTGTCAGATGCCCGAGATGGACGGCTTCGAGGCCACGGTCGCCATCCGCGTGCAAGAGATCGAAACCGGGCGCCACATTCCGATCATCGCAATGACGGCCAATGCCTTGCAAGGCGACCGCGAACAGTGTGTCGCCTCGGGAATGGATGACTACATCGCCAAGCCCATCGACATCGAGCGACTGCGCGAGGCGCTCACAATTTGGACACGGCTGCCGGAGGCCGACGCGGCGCCCTCGGCCGCCTCCCCGCCAGCCGCTCAGCGGACATCCTCAGACATGGACATGACACGCCTTACGGAAATGTTCGGCGACGATCGCACCGCACTGGTGGAGCTGCTCGGAGCCTTTCGTGAATCGTTGCACGACCTGCGCGAGCGCATCGGGCAGGAGGTGCACGGCCGCGGGACCAATGTGCGCAACCTCGCGCACGAGGTCAAGGGCATGGCATCCAATATGGGCGCCGCGCGCCTGGCCGAGCTCGCAGCGCGGGTCGAAGACGCGGCCCGCAAGGACGACTGGTCGACGATCGACAGCGGAGCGCAGGCCCTGGAGGGCGAAATCGCGCTGCTCGACGCGTTCGTCGACGGCTACATCAAGGGATAGTCCCATGCCACACGTGATCGTGGTCGACGACAATGCAACGAACCTGACGCTGTTTCGCCATCTGCTGCTCAAGCTCGACGGCGTGACGGTGGACTGCTTCGAGGACCCCCTGCAGGCGATCGCGTGGTGCACCGAACACGAACCCGATCTGATTTTGTTGGATTACATGATGCCCCAGGTTGACGGCCTCGAAGTGATCCGTCGGCTGCGCACGCAGGCGGGCCGGACGGACATTCCGATCGTCATGGTGACCGCCGACACCGAGAGCGACGTGCGTCACCGGGCACTGGAGCTCGGTGCGCAGGATTTCTTGAATAAACCGGTCGACAAGATCGAACTGCGCGCCCGCGTGCGCAACCTGCTCGCACTGCGCAAGAGCCAGCGTCAGCTCTCGGATCGGGCGGCCTGGCTGGCCGAGGAAGTCAAGAAGGCCACACTCGAGATTGCCGCTCGCGAGAAGGAGGCGATTCTTCGGCTGTCCCGGGCGGCGGAATACCGGGACCCCGAAACCGGCGCGCACCTGCTGCGCATGTCCAACTACGCGCACCAAATTGCCGCGCGCCTGGATTTGCCGCAGGCCGAACAGGAGTTGCTGCTGCAGGCGGCACCCATGCACGATGTGGGGAAAGTCGGGATCTCCGACCAGATTTTGCTCAAACCGGGCCGCCTGACGCCGGCGGAATTCGAAATCATGAAGCAGCATGCGGTCATCGGATACGAGATTTTGCGGGACTCGGCCTCGCCTCTGCTGCAGTGTGCTGCGACCGTGGCTCTCACGCATCATGAAAAATTCGACGGAAGCGGCTATCCCCGGGGTCTGGCAGGCGACGCCATTCCGCTGTGGGGACGTATCGTTGCCGTAGCCGACGTCTTCGACGCGCTCACCTCCGCTCGCCCCTACAAAAAGCCCTGGACGCTCGACGAAGCCGCCGACTTTCTCCGCAAGGGCGCGGGCAACCATTTTGATCCGGTCTGCGTAGAGGCCTTTTTTGGCGGCTGGGCGCAGATTCTTTCGATCCGCGCGCGCTACGAGGACCCCGAAAAGCTCGAAACCGTCGACGAAGTGCCGGGCTGACACCCGGATTGCGACGCCACGGCGCGCACCGGCCGCGCACAAAACGGGCGCGGACAAAAGGGCGGATTGCGGGCGTTTTCCGGACGATGGCCCCGCGCCTGCGCCCCCGGCCGGGCGCTAAGATACGAAGCTATAGCGCTATCTTGCCGCTTGCATCACGACCACCGCTGTAGTCATGACGCCGTCTTTGCTTACCCACGTCACCGGCATCGCTGCCCTAGGGCTGAGTCTTAACGGACTGATCAATCGCAACGACCAGACCTTGCGCCGCACCAGCAGTGCGGCGTCATTGCTTTGGACCTGCAACAACCTGCTCCTGGGCGCCACCTCCGCGGCCGCAATGAGTGCCTTGTCCGCAACCCGGACCACGGCAGCGGACCTGGTTCAATCGCGCGCCGCGCATGCGCGCCATTGGACCTGCGCCATCTTCGTGATCTTCGCGTTGGTGGCCTCGGCCGTCACCTGGCAGGGCTGGCCAACGCTGCTCACCGCCTCGGCCTCGATTGCCGTGAGCTTTGGCGTGTTCTACCTCTCCGGCGCGCAGCTTCGATTTGTCATGCTGGTGAGCGCCTTGCTCTGGACCTACAACGCCTGGCTCTTCCACTCCCCTGAGCAAATAACCGGCAACTCGCTCGGGATCGCAGCCGCCATGTACGGCGTCTGGAGAACACGCAACACGAATTCGTGATACGGTGGCGCTGCGCGCCGCTCGAACCCGACCGCCCGCGGGCGCAGGGATCTCGAGGCCCCGCGCGTTGCGCGGACCGCGACCCTACCCGCCCGCGGTCAGGCCAGCGGCAACGAGAAAGCCACACTGACCCTTCGGGATGAGTCCGGAACCCCTGGATCCGATTGCGGCGCTGCTCGAGGCGCTTCCTTGGTCGGCGCTCACCTGCCTTGTACTTTCGTGGACCACCGCTAAGAGACGGGTGCCTCCCCTCGGGCTGCGCTGGGGCTTGCTGCTGCTCCTGGTGTGGTTCGTCGTGTACGTTGTGTTTATGTGCCTGCAGTATCTGCTCGGAGCCTCGGGGCGCAGCGAGGTGGTTTTTCTTCTCCTGGGCACTCCGCTGGGCTACGGACTCGCGGATTTTTGCGTGCGCCGCTTCTGGGAGCGTGGCGCCCGCCGCTAGGCGGAAGTGCGAGCGAGCGCCGGCAGGCGACCCGCCGCCCCGGGACCGTCGGGGACTCTGTGCCCTCGCGGCCCCAGGTCGCGCAAGACAAGTTGCCGTACGCGGAGCCTTGCCGCTCACCGCGGATCTTCGAGGCCCGAGAGCTCTTCGGTCGGGGAAAAAGCGGGCACTTCGGCGCCGTCTTGCAAGAGTTCGCGCCATCCCTGTTCCTCGGTTTGCAACTCGTCTTGCGCAAGCCGCAGCTCTTCGGCAAAGTGCAGCCGCCTCTTGGCGACATACCACGGACCCAAAAATAGTGCCATCGCCGCGGCGACCAGCGCGCTCGACAGGCTCCCGAGGTAATAGGACAGCAAAACGCAAAGGCCAGCGACCAGGGCCGGCAGCATCCAAGGCGGCCGGGCCACCTTGGCCCGCGCCTCGGCAATGCGCGCCTTCGTATCGGCAATCGAGGCCGGATACCGCTGTCCGTGCTCTTGCAGGAGCTCGCGGTATTTGGCAATGAGCGCCCGGCGCAGCTCGGGATTCGAAACGCCGAAATATCTGCGGCGCAGGCTCTCCCGGTCAACGAACTCCACCGATGCGGCAACCGGCGCACTGAGACCGGCGTCGCGCTCAAGCGCCTGGAGTTCGGAGGTCAATTTTCCGAGGCGCTGCCGATGTTGATCGAAGAATCCCTCCACGCGTCGAACCCCTACCTGGCGCCGCCCGCCGCGTCCGGCGCGCAGCGCATCGCGGGTGCGCGGGGCGCGGCGCAAGCGCCCAGGCGCCTAAACGCTGGAGCGCACGGTGATCTCGGGCTCGTAGATCGACGCGACGTCGATCGCGTGGTTGAGGCAAAGGATCGCCCAATGCCCGATCGGCCGCGGGAAGATTGCGGGGAACAGGTCCGACGCAAGCGTCGCGGTGGAGAGGTAATCGAGGTAACTGGAGCGGGTGTGCTTGATGAACACTCGGCCCTTTCCGTTGCCATTTGATTCTTCGCGTGCATAGCTCTCGTTGCGAACAAAGTACGCGATGTAGCTGTGCCAGTTGATCTCAAATATGCGACCGCCGCGCTCGTACTCCACGCTTGGTCTCGTGGCGCTGGCGGCCTCGGACGATGCTTGGGGAACATTCGTATTGGCGTCGAGCAGATCCGTACTGTTTACCTCCTCGACAATGAGCCGAAGGGCGTTGGCCTCCGGCTCCTCCAGAGCGCGCAAGTACAGATGTTTGCAAGCATCGATAAGTGCCGCGTTCTCCATTACCCCTTCGTCACGATCAAAGCCCCTGCCGCCTTGCCAAAATTGTCCGCAACGATACCGCCAACCCTTCGGGCGCGCCAAGGTCTTGCGCGCGGACTCGGCGACCGCCCGGATGAGCGGGGACCCATCCGCCCGCGCCGCCGCGCGGCGGCCCTGACCGGCGCGACCCGCGCAAGAGTGTCGAGCCTGCTGCCACGAAGGCCGCCCAGGCTCCGATTGCGGGTCTCGCCTTTGGGCCGGACCGGGCACACCGTTCGACGACCCGGCCGGCCCGCCTTGCGTGGGCAGTCCCTCCTCGCGTCGCCGCCAGTGCATCGGCGAGACCTCGTCCCCCCCAAAACCGGGCTGGCGCGTGACACACCCTTGACCTGCATAAAACTTGCCGCGCCCGCATGGGGATATCGTGTCAAGGCAATATAGGATCCGCCGGCGGGCGGCTGTAAGGTCGGGCCCGCCTGTTGCGCGGGCCGCTTTTGGCCCCAGGCGGCGCCGCAGCGATCCAACCGGTTGCTGCCTGACTCGAGGAGAACCGCATGTCTGCTTCGCTTTCCGAATGGCACCAGGATCACGAGAAGTTCGGTCAGCTCCTCGATTTGCTGGAGGCGCAGGTGGCCGCCTTTCACAGGGGCGAGCATCCGAACTACGAACTGATGAGCGATATCGTGTTTTATCTTCGCAGCTTTGGCGATTGCGTTCATCACCCGCGCGAAGACGTCGCATTCGCCCGGCTTGTGGCGCGGGAGCCGGCCCTGGAACTGGTCATCAACCGTCTGCTGCAGGAGCATCGAGTGATCGCCACGGCCGGGGAGCAACTGGCTGACCGGCTCAATCAAGCCAGCGGCGACGTCATGGGCCCGCGTGAAGGACTGGAGGCGGCCGCGGCCACCTACCTTGTCTATTACCGCAACCACCTCAACACGGAAGAATCCGAAATCATGCCCTACGCCTCCCGATTGCTTTCGGAAGAAGACTGGGCGGCCGCTTTGGGCGCAGTTCCCAGAGTCTCCGACCCGCTGTTTGGAGAGAATGTGGAAGCGCGATTTCGGGAACTGCGAAAGCAAATCGAGCGCGAAGAGAGCCTCTCCCTGGATGGCTGACCTGCCCGGTGCAGGGGCCGCGCCGCTCGTGGCGTGGACGCCCCGCATCCGCAGCGCTCGCAATGATGATTAACGGGGCAGTTCTTCGGTGTTCTTGGCGGCACGGAGCGAGGGCAACGCGTCCTCGTCGATGTGGATCAACCCGTCCTGTAGTCCCAGTGCGTCTGCCAGCGCTGCCATTGCCACGACAATCGCCACCAGGCAACTTGCGATGACTGCAAAGATCGTCGCCACGCGGACACCGAATGCCACCGCGAGAATCGGCCACCACAGCGCAATACTTGCAGGCGGCACAATCAACGGCCAGTGGTTACCGTACCCGGTGTCGATTTGCTCCGATGCTCGCAAAAGATTCATCGCTTACTCCCCCCAGTACGCGTCGCTCCCGACGCAAAGCAACCTCGACAAACGTAGCGGAGGCCCGATCGGGCAAAACCTCGATTTGCACTGCAAAAGGCGGGGTTTTCCGAAAATTGCGGCGCGCTTGAGCGCCGCGCGCGCGGTCGACGGACCTTAGGGGAGGATGGCGGCGGATGTGACCGCCCAGCCCGGGGCACCATGAGTGGCCCCTTCTTTCGGTCACAAGATCCAGACATTGCCGCAGGGCACCATAAGTAGCCCCGCTCTGAACCTACAAGGCTTGCGATCGCAAGCCTCCGCCGCCACTTCGTTCAAGATAGCCGATTTCAGCGGTTAGACCTTGACACAGCGCAAGGGCCTCGGCCCCACGGGTCTGCGCATAGGCGGCATACGCCTCGCGCAAGGACTCCGGGGCCGGCAGTCGGGACGTGCGCCGGGCGCCGCAGTTTGGCCAAGTGCGCTTTTGCGAAGAAGCAAGCGCCTCGGTGCATTGCCCAAAAACAGCAGCACATTCCAAGAAACGGGTAGCGTAATGCTTCCTGGTCCCGGAGCTGCCACGCAGCCCCGTGCAGCCCGCACCGGGTTAACAGGCGTTTGCTACCTCGCGACCTTCGGACTGTTTTGCTCGCGGAAGAGCACATGATCGATACGATGCGCTTTGATTTGTCCCATGGAATCAGCCTGCACTGCCGGGTTGCGGGACCCGCAGGCGCTCCCGTCTTGC
>DASPPB010000046.1:0-38625 GCA_035625725.1 Burkholderiaceae bacterium | reverse complement strand
GATATACGCGGCGCCTCCCCCTGCACCTCCGGTATACGCCGCGCCTCCGGCGCCCGCGGCTGCGCCGCCACCGGCGCAGATGTACTACTACTGCGACAACCCTCCGGGCTACTATCCGGCGGTGCCGACCTGCCCCACCCTCTTTCGCGCCGTGCCGGCCCCTCCGCACTAGCCCCGCGTCGCCTACGCGCATCATCCCAGCGTCTTGCCCGCGTTGTCGCGAGAGTCTCCCGCTCGCTGGCCGAGGCCTCACGCCGCGGTTGTCGAGGGCCTCTAGCTGTGAAGTTCCAATAGGTTGTGTCTGTTCATTCGGACTGGATTTGAGAAACTGGGAGTCGCCAAAACCCCGGTTATCTCAAAGGAGCCCAGCCGGATGAACTCTCATAAGAATCGCCCGATTGACGTATGCACGTCGAATGGAACTGGTCAAGGACGTTACCGAACGTGGGCGTAGCTGCTACGCAGCAGCGATGGCCCATGGCGTCCCGGCGCCGACGGCCCGCAAGTGGCTGGGTCGCTACCTGGCCCAAGGTATTGCCGGCCTGGCCGACCGTTCTTCGCGCCTATGCAACATTGCGTCCATGGTTTCGCGCCTAAACTGCCCGTCAGATCGTTGGGGGGGCATGAAATCCCGATGGGATGCGATCGTCATTGGTTCCGGAGTCGGCGGGCTTGCTGCAGCCGCCCTCCTGGCTCGAGTTGCCGGCAAACGCGTGCTGGTACTCGGACAGCACTCAGAGCCCGGGGGTCTCACGCACGTCTTTCGGTGCAATGGGGCGTCCTGGGACGTTGGCATACACTACGTCGGCGAACTGCAAGAAGGTTACCCTATTCGCACCTCCTTGGATTGCCTTTCGGCGGGACAGCTGCACTGGAACAAGACGCCAGATGAATTGGAGCGTTTCATCTATCGGAGCATCAACTTTGCGGTTCCGTCAGATCCCGGCAAGTACGAAGAGCGGCTTGTCAGTCGTTTCCCTGAGCAAGAGACCGCCATCCGCCTATATTTTCGCGACATACGAGCGACCACGCGCTGGACGCGCCTGGGCTTCGCGCAAAGTTTCATTCCCCGCCCTTTGGTCAATTTCGTCTGGCTGGTGCAACACCTGACAAGCGCCAAGGTGGCGCAGACCACCGCCGGAAACGACCTTACCCGGAATTTTCGATCCCCGTTACTCCGAGCGCCGCTTGCCAGTCAGTGGGGCGGCTACGGTCTGCCACCCTCGCAAAGCGCTTTCGCGATCCACGCGCAAATCGTCGCCCGTAAACTCGACGGCGCTCGGTTTCCCGAGGGGACGCGCCCAAATCGCCAGAGAAGTGGAGAAGAAAATCGAGCGTCGTGGAGGCGTAGTTCTCATATGCCAGGACGTGACTTCTATTCTGTCCGATCATGACGCCGCGACGGCCGTGCGGGTCGTGGATCGGCGCGGTCCGGAGCTGAAAGAACTCGTGCGCGAGGCACCGATCATCATCTCGAACGTTAGAGCGCCGCTGACCTATGAACGTCTGCTCTCAACTGACGGGGCAGTCGGCGCCATGATGGGTGGCGTAGCCGCTGCGTCGCAGGTCTTGGGACCGAACGGCCATCGTCGGATCATGCAAGCGATCAATCGTGGATACGCCGCGCCGGAGATCGCTGCGCCGCCTGCGCACAAAACGCAAACGGTCCTGACGAAAAAGACCGCGCTCATGCCCACCATATGGGCGTTGCAGTTCCAACTCGACCAACCCATCGATTTCCTTGCGGGACAGTACGCCGGGATACTCGTCAAAGACTGGGAATGGCGCGACGATTCAATCGCCGGGGTGCAAGGTACACAGATCTCGTTTCTCGTAAGCACTCGCACGGGTGGAGATGGGTCCGACCTCGCAAATGCGATCCAGCCGGGCGAAAAAACGCAGATGGAACTTCCGTTGGGGATCCATACGCTCGAGAATAACGACAAACGCAAGGTGTTCGTCGCAACAGGAACCGGACTTGCACCCTTCCTGCCCATGTTCCTGCAGCTAAAGAACAGCGGCAGAAACGGAACCGCAGAGCTGTGCTTCGGCTGCCGGACGAGGGCCCAGGACATCAACAGTCACGCCGAAGACATTCTTCCCCGAAGCGTCACCTGTCTGAGCCGCGAAGAAGCCAAGGCCCGCAAATTCGCCGGTCGAGTCTCGCAAGGAATCTCGCAGCTCGCATTTGGCACCGCCGCAACAGATTTTCATTTGTTCGGCTCGACCGAGATGGTTGCCATTTGCAGGATGGTTCTGCAGCAGGCTAGTGCACTTTATATTTACACGGAAGCCTACTGACCGAGAATGCCTATCTGAGGCACCCATCCCCGCGTACCGGGGCTGAAAATTCTTCATCGGCGTAGTTGGGTTTGACAAAAGGCATAACCTGGATGCTCTTTAGCAGCGTCTCATTCTTGTTTTTGTTTCTTCCGCTCTGCTGGGCCGCCTATCAGCCAGGTGGGCCGCGCTGGAAGAACGGCGTGCTCCTCGTTGCCAGCGTGCTCTTTTACTCCTGGGGTGAGCCGCGTTTTGTCATGCTCATGCTGCTCTCCGTGGCCGTCAATTATGGGTTGGCCCGGCGCTTGCACGCCAGCCAAAACGGCGCACGAAGACACACGCTTTTCTGGGCAATTGCATTCAACCTGGGACTGCTTGCGCTGTTCAAATACGCAAATTTCGCAATCGAGAACCTCAACGCTCTCCTCGAGGCGCTCGGTGTGACGCCAATCGGTTACGCATCGATAAAGTTACCGATTGGAATCTCCTTCTATACCTTCCATGCCATTTCGTACTTGGTCGACATTTATCGACGTAACGTACAGCCCAACCGCAGCGTCGCGCAGTATGCGCTGTACATCATGTTTTTTCCGCAGCTGGTCGCCGGGCCCATCATTCGCTACAAGGACATATACGATCAGCTCCCGCGAAGACACGTGATGCCGGAGGACCTTAATGCAGGCGCCTTACGCTTTGCGCTCGGTCTTTCCAAGAAGGTTCTCATCGCCAATCCGCTTGGGCTCGTCGCTGATTCGGCCTTCTCCGAACCGGCAAATTCGCTCAGTCCGACCAACGCCTGGTTCGGCCTGATCTGTTACACGCTACAGATCTATTTCGACTTTTCCGGCTATTCGGACATGGCAATCGGCCTCGCCCGGTTGTTTGGATTTCGATTTCCCGAAAACTTCAACTATCCGTACATGGCAAGGTCGATTCAGGAGTTCTGGCGTCGGTGGCACATCTCGCTGTCGACGTGGTTTCGCGATTATGTGTATATCCCCCTCGGCGGCAACCGCGAGGGCTTCGCCGCAACATACAAAAATCTCTGGACGGTGTTCTTACTAACTGGCCTTTGGCATGGCGCAAGCTGGAACTTTGTGCTTTGGGGCGCGGCGCACGGATTTTTCCTAACCTTCGAGCGGTTCGCCGCGCGCTCGGCATCCGGGCGCTGGCAAGTGCCAGCGGTCGCGCGGCACCTCTACGCGATTTTCGCCGTCATGCTCAGTTGGGTGCTGTTTCGCGCCAACGATCTCGCGCAAGCGCGCGACTACCTTCTCGCGCTCCTGGGACACTGGCCGCCGGAGGCGTGGACGCTTCCGCCCTACGCACTGATGTCGGTACAACTCGTATCGCTTGCGATGGTCGGGGCCTTGTTCGCACTTCCTACCTATCCGATGATTTGTCGCACCTACGAAAAGCTATTTGAAACAGACGCAAGCGCCCAATGGGCTCCGCTGGCGGGCGCCGCGACCGTTGGCACGTTGCTCACGCTTGATGCCATGGCCCTAGCAGTCGGCCAGTACAACCCCTTCATTTATTTCCGCTTTTGATGCACGTACCGCTTTTAGTTCGGGTCAAATCCCGGCTCCTCGATCTTCGGCACCGTGCCATCGCGCTCGTCTTTTTTTGCCTGCTCTCGCTTCCGCTCGCGCTCTTTGACCGCCCCCAGCTTTTTTCACGGCACGCCTTGGAGAGCAGCGACTCGACTCCTTTTCCCGAATTTTCTCTTTTTTGGCTCCAGCGCCTTGGGGTTTGGTTCGACGGTCGTTACGGCTTGCGAGATGTTCTGACTTCTGGCGGAAGGCAACTTCAGGTCCGTCTTTTGGGCCCCCGATGGATGAATCCCGCGGTTGTCGTCGGGCGGGACGGATGGCTCTTCTACGACGACGGCAGACACAGTACGGATCTATTGTTTGCCGACTTACGCGGGCACGCGCCGTTTGCGCCCGACGAACTCAACTCGATCATTGCCAATCTGCGCGGGCTTGCGAGTGCGCTTGCCTCCTGTGGCAAACGCGTCCTTGTCGTTATGGTGCCCGACAAGCAGACGATTTACCCTGATTTCCTTCCTTTTACACTGGCTTCGGAACGGCAGACGCGCGCCGACCAAGTGAACCGTGCGCTGTCCCACCTAGCTCCCAATTTTACGTACATCGACTTGCGCTCCGCACTCAAACAGGCGCGCGTTGCCGAGCCTTGGCTGCTATACAAAAAGACGGATACCCATTGGAACTCGCTCGGTGCCTTCTTCGGTTACCGGTCAATCCGCGAGCAGCTTGTACACGATGCGACCCTGGGGCCATCGGCAAACAGCTCGCTGGATGCCTACAAGATCTCCGAGTATCCGCTCAAAGGCGGCGACATCGCGACCAATATGCTGGGATTGGCAAACGAGTATTCCGACGTGGCCGTGCTTCTGGAACCGAAACGAGGACGCATTGCCCGGGAGACCAGAAGCGACACCTCGTCGTCTGAGACATCGGTCTATTTGGTGCGAACGTTCACCAGCGCTAACGCGGGACCTCGGACCCTTGTATACGGTGACTCGTTCTCTGTAGAGCTTTTCCCCTTTTTGGCCCAGGATTTTGCCGCCGTACGGTTTGTCGTCAAACCCCAAACTATCGACCTTGCCGAGGTCGCGCGATTTAAGGCCGACCTCGTCATCATCGAGGTAGTCGAGCGCTACCTCCCTACGTTGCGTCGGCCGGTATCGAATCTTTCGGCTGCCTGCCGGTAATCCCCGAATTCGATCCTTCCACTTTCGCCTAGTAGCGTCGTACACGGGGAAACAGCGCGCACGGCGCGCCAACCGCGGCGGCTCCGAATCGGTAGTGTCGCGGAAGGGGAACGAGCTTCCCGCACGAACGCTTTACCGCGGCATGGCAACAGAACGTTGGTTTTGAATTAGTGCGGCACCTTGCACCGGCAACCGTTTCGCGCAGTCTGCCGAAAGTACACAATGTGCCTGACCCCTCTTTGCCGCCAAACGACCCGACCTTTTCGTTCCAGCGACTGCGGTCTCACCCTGAGGCCGCCCCCGCGCCGGTGAAAGTCCTTGTGGCTGTTTGCGCTTCGTCAGACCGCCGTCGAGCCTGGAGCGAGACGCTAGACAATCGGGTATGTCCATCGCCCCTCAAAACGCGAGTCGTCACCGACGATACATGCGCGACGTCCCCGCCCTCTGCGTAGAGCACGCCGCGAAAACCCACCGACGGAACAGCGGTGCTACGCGAACGTCTTGAAAATTGCGCTTTGCAACCAATTGCGCCACAAGCGCGCGATCTGGAACGCCGACTCCCAACGCCCTTCTTGGGCCGATCTGACGCGCAGAAATTCCGCGCGGAGCGCGCGAGCCCTTCCGCGACTAGCGAACAAGTCGCGAGCTCGCTCAAGCGCAACCGTCCGGGATTGCCTGCGAGGCGGATCAAAAGCGGCAATATAAGTACCTCTTAACGGAGATCAAAGGCCCGGTGCAGCAAACAGCTAGCGTCTTGCCTGGGGTCTGGCAAAGGGAGGGCAGCATGCGATGTAATCCGGCTCGGATGCCGCGGCGCGAATTCCTCAAGATAGCGGCGGCTGCGGGCGTTGGATTCGCGTGTGCCCCGAGGACAACTTTCGCACAGTATCGATATCTCGAAGCGGTACGGGTCGAAAATCCGTTGGCCGGCTACCCCGATCGCGACTGGGAACACCTCTATCGCGACATCTTTCGCCATGACGAAACCTTCGTGTTCCTGTGCTGCCCGAACGACACCCACAACTGTCTGCTCAATGCCTTCGTAAAGAACGACATCGTCGTGCGCATCGAGCCCACGTACGGATATGGCAAAGCGCGCGATCTATACGGCAACCAGGCTTCACACCGGTGGGATCCGCGCTGTTGCCAGAAGGGACTTGTGCTGGCGCGGCGCTTTTACGGCGACCGCCGCGTAAACGGCGCCATGATGCGCAAGGGGTTCAAGGTATGGGCCGACCTGGGGTTTCCACGCGACCCGCAAAACGGCGCTGCGCCGCGCGAATTCATGCGCCGCGGGTGGGATGAGTGGATACGCGTCGAACACGAGGTCGCGTTTCGCTATCACGCCAAAGCGCTTCGGAACATCGCGCAGACATACTCGGGGGAGCGGGGCAAGAAATTTCTGCTTTCCCAAGGGTATGACCCCGACATGGTCTCCCAAGTGGGGGACGCCGGCACTCGTGTGATGAAGTTCCGGGGTGGTATGGCAAAACAAGGCGCCGCGCGGATTTTTGGCGCATTTCGGATGGGCAACACCATGGCGCTGCTCGATCAGCACGTCCGGGGCGTTCCTGCGGAGCAAGCGAAAGGTGGGGGATCCTGGGATTCGTATTCGTTTCATACGGACCTGCCACCGGGACACCCAATGGTAACCGGCGAACAAACCAACGACTTCGAGCTCTTCGATGTCGAGAACGCCAAGCTCGTCGTGGTTTGGGGAATGAACTGGATCACGACCAAGATGCCCGACAGCCACTGGTTAACCGAAGCGCGCCTGCAGGGGACGCGCACCGTCACCGTGACGGTGGAGTACTCAGCGACCGCGTCCAAGTGTGACGATGTCATCGTCATTCGGCCCGGCACAGATCCGGCATTCGCCCTGGGTCTGGCCCAGGTGATCATCCAAGAGCGCTTGTATGACGAGGGGTTCGTACGGCGCAACACGGACCTCATCAGCCTCGTGCGCATGGACACCCTCGAGAGACTGAAAGCCGCGGATATTTTTCCTCACCACAAGGAGTCGGCGCTTACCAATGGCGTACAGATTGTTCCGCAGGGGCAATACGCGCCACCGACGCTGGTTCAAGACGGCATGCAGGTCCCCGCGGGCCTGACCGGCGAGTTTCAGGACTTCGTCGCGTGGGATCGTTCCCGCAATCAGCCGGTCGCACTCGGCCACGATCTGGTGGGCGAGCGGTTTGACAAAGCCGCGGTCGATGCCGCACTCGAAGGCCGTTTTGACGTCACGACGATTGACGGGGCGCGCATTGAGGTGCGCACGGTCTTTGAGTTAACGCGCCAATACCTGGATCAGAACATGTCGCCGGAGCAAGTCGAAAAAGTGACCTGGGCCCCGGCGGCGGCCACCCGCAACCTCGCTCGCGAGATCGCCGCCGCCAGAGGCCAGACCCTTATCGCAGCCGGGATGGGTCCCAATCAGTTCTGGAACAACGACAACAAGGACCGCGCACTGTTCTTGGTCATGGCGCTTACGGGCAGCCTAGGGCGCCACGGCGGCAATATCGGTAGCTACGCGGGAACGTACAAGAACACCCTCTTTTCGGGAGAACCGCGCTTTACCTACGAGGACCCGTTTCAGCTCCAACTGGACCCCGCCGGGCCGGTCCACACGCACGTCTATCTGCGTCCCGAGTCCATGCACTATTGGGCAAACGGCGAACGCATCATGAAGGCTGGCAACAAGACGGTCACCAGTGGGGCGCACCTGCCTACGCCAACCAAATCGATCTGGCAGATCAACTCCAATTCCTCACTCGGCAACCAGAAGGGCTTCTACGACGTCGTGTTCAACACGCTGCCACGTGTCGAGCTGGTCGTCTACAACGAGTGGTGGTGGACCACCTCTTGCGAATTTTGCGACATCGTCTATGGGGTCGACAGCTGGATGGAGTTCAAGCATCCGGATTTCACGGCATCCAACACCAATCCGTTCTTTCAGGTCTACCCGCGGACGCCCATCCGAAGGGCGTTTCGCACGGTTCCGGATATCGAAACGTACCTTGGAGTCGCCCGCGAGCTGACGGCACTGACTAGCGATCCGCGTTTTGAGCAGGCGTGGAAGTTCGTCGCCGATCAGCGTGTAGACGTGTATCTGCAAAGAATCATCGATGGTTCAACGCCATTACGGGGGTATCGATTCGAGGACGTTGAAGCGCTGGCCAAGCACGGTATCCCGGCCTTGATGAACACACGAACGTATCCGCGCATCAACAGCTACGAGCAAGTAACGGAGTCCCGCCCCTGGTATACGAAGACAGGACGTCTGGAGTTCTACCGTCCCGAGTCGGAGTTCATCGAGGCGGGCGAGAACCTGATCGTGCACCGCGAACCCTCTGACGCCACGTTCTACGATCCGTGCTCGATTCTGGCGGCCCCGCACCCAGCTATTCGTCCGAGAACACCTGCGGACTGGGGAATCGCGGCCGACGACCGCAGTCATATCGCGCGCCAGATGCGCAACACCGCCTACGACGTGGGTGGTCTGCTGGCCAGTCGCCATCCCTTACATGACCGCGGCTGGGATCACGTGTTTCACACACCCAAGTATCGCCATGGCGCCCACACGATGCCGATCGATACGGATTACATGGCGGCCCTCTTTGGTCCGTTTGGGGATATGTACCGACGCGACAGACGAAGCCCCGGTACGGGTGAGATGTATGTGGACATCAACCCGTTCGACGCTCGGAGTCTCGGCATCAACGATGGCGACTATGTGTGGATCGACGGGGACCCGAATGACCTGCCGTTTCGCGGCTGGCAGGACCCGGCACGCAAAGCCGAATACCATGTCGCGCGGCTCCTGGCGCGCGCCCGTTATTACCCCGGTACACCGGCCGGCGTCACGCGCATGTGGTTCAACGGCTATATGGCAACGCCAAGTTCCGTCAAGGCGCAGCAAACCCGCCCTGACGGCGCCGCCAAAAGCGAATACACGAATTACCAGGCGCTCTTCCGTTATGGCGGGCACCAGTCGTTGACCCGCAGCTGGTTAAAGCCCACCCACCAAACGCACGGCCTGATCACGCGCAAGTCCTGGACCAACGAAATCACGAAGGGATTTAACGTCGACGTGCACTGCGTTACCAGCGCGCCGCGCGAGTCCATCGCCAAGTTTGCAAAGGCTGAAGACGGTGGATTGGGTGGCAAGGGGCTGTGGCGTCCCGTTGCATTGGGATTGCGCCCCGCTGCCGAAAGCGAGCCCCTGAAGCGCTTCCTTCTTGGGGCTTTCGTGCGGCGAACTTGACGCGACCGACAGCGCGATGTTCCAAATGGACGAAACGGATAAGACGCGGAGCGAGTCTCGATGAGCAAGGTATACAACTGGCAGATTGGCCGGCAAATGGAATACCCCTATGAGGGTGTCCGACCGCGCAGGCAGTTTGGGCTTGTTATGGACTTAAACAAGTGCATTGCCTGTCAGACGTGCACCGTGGCCTGCAAGACCACGTGGACACCCGGTCGTGGCCAGGAATACATGTTCTGGAATAACGTCGAATCCAAACCCTACGGCTATTACCCACTCGGCTGGGACGTCAACATTCTGGAGAAGCTTGGCGTGCAGGAGGTCTCCGGCCCGGTATACAGCGGCAAGACGCTCTTTGAGGCCGCGCCCGACGGCGAGCCGGTTTTAGGCTACCTCCCCGATGACCTGGACTATGCCCATCCGAACATCGGCGAGGATGATTCCGTCGGCGATATGACGCGAGGAGCGTATCTGCAGGCGCCGCACCTGCAGTGGATGTACTACTTGCCGCGCATCTGCAACCACTGCACCTATCCGGCGTGCCTGGGTTCCTGTCCGAGGCAATCGATCTACAAACGGCCGGAGGATGGGATCGTTCTGATCGATCAGAGGCGTTGCCGCGGCTATCGCGAATGCGTCAAGGGTTGTCCCTACAAGAAAAGTTTTTTTAACCCAATGACACGCGTCTCGGAAAAGTGCATCGGCTGCTACCCGGCGGTCGAAAGCGGACGGCAGACTCAGTGCACGATTACTTGCATCGGCAAGATTCGGCTGCAGGGCTTCGTATCGGCGCCAGACGAAGCGCGCGAAGACAATCCCATCGACTACGTCGTGCACGTGGCCAAGATCGCGCGCCCGTTGTACCCACAATTCGGGCTTGAACCCAATGTCTACTACATCCCGCCCGTACACGTGCCCCCGAGCTTTCTGGCGCAAATGTTCGGCGCGGGCGTGGAGCAGGCGATCGCAACCTACCGCGCGGCTTCGCAGGACAGAAAACTCATCGGAGCACTACTTTTGTTCGGCGCAACGCCGCAGATCATCCACCACTACCGTGTGGAAGGGTCTTTCACCATCGGCTACGACGACTCCGGTGCCGAGCTGGTTCGTGTGCCTTTCAAGGAACCGATCTTCATGCGTGTCGCGTTTGACGAGAAGTACCAGACCCGTCGATCCAACATGACCTGAGAGCCTGACATGCGACTGTTTTCCCGTACCGTTGCGCGGGTGAGTCTGGCGCTTGGGACTGCGCTCGTGGTGCCAGCCGCATTCGGCGCCGACACGGTGCTGCATGCATCCCGTGTTGCCTCCACGATCCCCTTGATCGACCCGGCCGCCCCGGTCTGGAGCAAGGCCCGCGAAGTTGCTGTCGTGCTTCAACCGCAATCGGTCGTCGTACCCATGAACCCCGAGCCGGCGGTGACGCAAATCCGCGTGCGCGCGGTACACAACGGCAAGCTGCTCGCAGTGCGGATCAACTGGAAGGACGCGACGCGCAGCGAGACGGTCCTTAGCGATACCTTTGGCGACCAAGTCGCCGTCGAATTTCCTATCCGTGCCGATCCCGCAGACCTTCCGAGCCCAATGATGGGTAACGCTGGCGCACCCGTAAATATCTTGCAGTGGCGCGCCGCGCTTCAGCATGACTTGGACTATGGCGATCCGAGCGTACGGACTTTGTATTCCAACGCCGAAGTGGACGTGTACCCCGACCAGTTGCTGCCGGCCGCAGTCGCGCGTCCTTACCAAGGCGCCATGGCAGTCGACAACCCGGTTTCAAGGCCCATGCGTACCCCCGTGCTCGACCAGGTTGCGGAGGGGTGGGGAACCCTCACCACCAAGGCGCAATCGCGCGCCGAAGGCCGCGGTGTCTGGCACAACGGCGTCTGGAGCGTGGTCATTACGCTTCCGCTCGCGTCGACGTCCCAGGACGCGCCCAACCTCCGCCCGGGACAAAAAACATCGGTCGCCTTTGCGGTCTGGGAAGGCGGACACCGAGAGGTCGGCAGCCGCAAGTCGTGGTCGGACTGGACGGCAATTGAGCTGGCGAAATAGGCCGATGAAAAAACACCGTGACCATCGCTGGGCAGCAACGGAGACAGCGCAACTGCTGCAGCGCGCCGCGTTGTTGCAAACGCTCGCACAGGGCCTTTCGTACCCCGAGGGTACCGTCAGGGCCGATGTCCACCTCAAGCTGCGGCGAATTCGGCCAATGGGTCAGCGCGTGCCCGACCGCGCGCTGCGACGTTCGCTTGGCAACGTGCGACGGCTCTGGGCGTCGATTTCGGATGACACACTGCGCGCGACGTATGCCCGGCTCTTTCTCGGAAACGGCCCTTGCCCGATGCGCGAAACCGCGTACGGCGACGGTCGCCGCGTTTCTGGCCGCGCGGCCGAACTGTCAGATATCAACGGGTTTTACCAAGCCTTTGGTGTGCGGCCTTCCTCTGCTCAGCCCGACTTGCCGGATCACCTATGCTCGGAGCTCGAGTTTTGCAGTTGGTTGCTTGTGAAACTCGCCTACGCCCAGGCACGGCAATGCGGCGCGCGGCGCTTGGTGACAAGGCGGGCGCTACAAGCCTTTCTGCGAGACCACCTCGGAAGATGGCCCCAGGCATTTGCCGCGGAACTGCGTCAAATCGACAGCAGTTCCCCCTATACGCGGATCGCCGAACTCGTCGCCCAAGTCGTTGGAGCCGAGTCACGCCGCCTCGGGGTCCGTCCAAAGCTCACGACGGCGCGAGCAGCATCCGACAGCATGCAAAACGAGCGGTTTGACTGCCCCCGTTCCGCTGCGCAAACGGAGTTGACCGTCACGTGAGTCTGCCGGGTTGCGCAATTCGTACCCGTGCCTAGGTGCGCTAGGGCTAGAACGCGTACCGTGCTATTTGGCAAAGCGATTCTTCCCCGTGCGAAATCGATCTGGCCAGCGCGTGTCGACCCTCGCGGATCCCACGCAATAACCATGTCGAACGAAGGCGTGTTCCTATGCGCCGCTCTTCGCGGCGCCTCGCAGTCAAACCGGTTGCGCGTTTTGTTGCGCTCCGCCCGTGGTTGTGTCCAAAGGGGGAATTTGTAACGCATCAAATTGGACAGCCGCGTCCTATCATGCGCGAGTGCAAGCGGTGGCAGAACCGGCCACGCAATCGCAAACGCGGGTGAAATCGGCGCGATTGGGGCCGTCCGCTTGCGCTTGGTGACCCGCTCCTTGGTCCCCGGTAATTCGCTTGACCCGGTGTCAGGCCGGGATGGAGGTCACATGGTGACGCTAAAAGAATTGTTGGGCATCGAGCTGCCGATCATTCAAGCGCCTATGGCCGGTGCGCAGGGCAGCGCGATGGCGATCGCGGTGTCGAAGGCGGGCGCGCTCGGATCGCTTCCATGCGCCATGTTGACCCCGGAGCAGCTGCATGCCGAGATGTCTGCGATCGGCGCTGCAACGGACAAGCCATGCAACGTCAACTTCTTTTGCCATGATCCTCCCGCGCCCGGTAGCGAGCGTGAAGCGGCATGGCGTGCTGCGCTGCGGCCCTATTTCAGGGAGTACGGTCTTGACTTGGAGAAAATTCCGGCCGGACCGACTCGCGCGCCGTTCAGCGCCGATGCGGCCGACGTCCTGGAGCAGTTCAAACCGGCTGTCGTGAGTTTTCACTTCGGTTTGCCCTCGGCTCCGTTGCTCAGGCGAGTCAAGACGTGGGGCGCAAAAGTCCTCTCCACGGCGACGACAGTACAGGAGGCCTGCTGGCTGGAGGCGCACGGGGTCGACGCCATCATCGCGCAGGGACTGGAGGCCGGCGGACATCGAGGAATGTTTCTCACGCAAGACCTGACGACGCAGATTGGAACCTTCGCATTGTTGCCGCAGGTGGCGCAAGCCGTGGGAGTCCCCGTGATCGCAGCCGGCGGAATCGCGACGCCAAGAGGTGTGGCCGCCGCGATGGCGCTCGGCGCCGCGGGTGTACAAATCGGAACAAGCTATCTGCTTTGTTTGGAAGCCATCATTAGCTCGGTGCATCGCGTCGCACTGCAAAGCGACGCTGCCCGACATACAGCGCTTACCAACGTGTTTACGGGCCGGCCCGCCCGCGGGATCGTGAATCGAATCGTGAAGGAGCTTGGACCCATGAGCAACGTCGCGCCGCAGTTTCCGCTAGCGGGCGCTGCCCTTGCACCGCTTCGCGCGGCGGCCGAGAGCCGGGGTCGCGGCGATTTCAGTCCCTTGTGGTCAGGGCAAAATGCTTCGGGCTGTAAGGAGGTGTCCGCGGCCGATCTGACGCGGGAACTTGCCGACGGCTTATAGAAGCGCACGCAGTCAGGCGAAACTGCGGCGGCACCGCGGCGGTTCGGCCGCCGGGCGGTCTCGTCGACGGGGTTTCATTTTTCGACAGGGCAGTTGGCGTCGAGAGCCGGAGAGCGAGTTCCGAAGACGGATATTCGTCGTCGGCCAAGGCAACCTGGCACAGCGATCCGACAGGCGCGCACCCTCGCGCCCCGCGTCCCGGGCGTGCTCGTAACCGCGACAGACGCCGGGCTCCCGCGATCCTTGCAAAACCGACCGAGACCTTGCATCGACCGTAGCTCGTGCGTTGGCACCACGCCGGACCGATCAGCGGTATATTCTTCGGCGCCTCCGTACTTACCGCATGCGGCGGAATGCGCGCCGGCCCTTTTCCGACACCCCATGACCTATTCGACGCAGACCGCGGACAGCTACACGCTGCGTGTGACCTGTCCAGCAACCACGGGACTTGTGGCGGCAATCACCAGCCACTTGGCGAAACGGCAATTCGATATCACAGAGCTTGCACAGTACGACGACGACGAAACCCAGCGCTTTTTCTTGCGTTGCGTATTCACCGTGCCGCCTACCAGTACCGGCGCTGTCCTCGGTACCGATTTCGCCGCCACCGCGCAGCACTTTTCCATGGACTGGACGCTGCGACGCAATGACCGCCCCTACCGGATCCTGATCCTCGTCTCGAAAGTCGACCATTGTCTGCGCGATCTGCTGTATCGGTGGGAGTCGCAAGAACTGAACATGACAGTTGCCGCGATCGCGTCAAATCACGCGACGCTGGCGCCGGTAGCGGCTCGCGCCGGGGTCGCTTTCCACCACCTTCCCCTCGGTGGTAACGATAAGGGCGCCCAGGAACAGGCTCTACGACGACTGATCGGTGCCGAATCGATCGACCTGATCGTGCTGGCGCGCTATATGCAAATCCTCAGCAATGACTTCGCGCGTGATTTTGCAGGCCGCTGCATCAACATTCACCACTCTTTCCTACCAAGCTTTAAAGGTGGCTCGCCGTACGCGCAAGCGCACGCCCGCGGTGTCAAACTAATCGGCGCAACGGCCCATTACGTAACAAGCGACCTGGACGAGGGGCCGATCATCGAGCAAGATGTGCGCCGAATCGACCATCGACACTCCGTGCAAGAAATGCAGGCGCTCGGGCGGGATGTGGAAGCCGCGGTCCTGGCGCGCGCTCTGCAGCTTCACCTTGAGGACCGCGTGTTTATCGATGGCAACAAAACGATTGTTTTTTCGTGAGTGTTCGAAGCCGAATAGCTGATCGGATTTGTTGCACCAAACGGCTACGAAGATCTGCGGGGCTCTTCACGAGCGCATAAGAGATTCGGCGCACATCGATCGACTCCTGGGCGAATGCGTCTGATTGCGCGTCGGCCGCCCTTCGCCGTTAGCGCCGGATGTCGCAGTTGTGCCGTTAAAGACGGACTCGACGACTGAGAACTGCCGCGCGCAGTCGCGGTCCGTTCGGGCGGCGCGTCGCGAACGTTCGATCAAAAAACTCGTGCACTCATGCAACGGGCTTCCCATTGCGCGAAGAGCGGGCCCCGCGACCGAGGGCAGGGATTTCACCCGCGCACCGCTCGCAAAGACCAGGGTATTCGGGCGCGACTCAACCAGGGCATCGGATCGCGTTGCGCATGCCCGGTGCGGTCGGACTCCCTGTCGCCGTTTCTTAGATCGGGTAGGTCCCGCGCAAAAAAACGGTCCCTGCTATGTTGGGTGCCGCAGCGGCTCACCGGTGGGCAGCCCGCCATGCGCTGGCAACTCGCGGAAGTCCCAGCTTGCATCGCCGCCAGACGTCCTCATCCGCAGATAGCCGGAGATGATCCGGGAAACGGGCGAATTCGACGGGTTCCGCGAACCACATGCCGAGTATCCTAAAGCGATGAGCGATCAATACACGGAAATTTCGTCGCAGGGCTTTTTTTCACGGCTCCTAAACAGTCTGCTCGGGACGCTGGTTGGCATTCTTTTTCTCGTCGGAAGCGTCGTGGTGCTTTTTTGGAACGAAGGCCGCGCCGTGCAGGCGGCGCGCGCGCTTTCCAGTGGGCAGCGACAGGTTACCGAGGCCAATGTCGGCACCGTCAACGCGGCCCTCGACGGGACGCTGGTGCACGCAACTGACACCCTGAGCGCCGCGGCTGGCGCCAGGGATCCGACGTTTCGCGTGGGCGACAACAATTGGGTGCGACTGCGGCGCAAAGTCGAGATGTTCCAATGGCAGGAACAGAGGCGATCTAACTCGCACGAGTCGGTGGGAGGCACCAAGACCACCGAGGTTGCCTACGAATATCACACGGCGTGGGCGGAGAATCCGAACGATTCATCGCACTTCAGGCACCCCGAGGGTCACGAGAATCCGCCCATGCCATTGCGTGGGGAAATCTTTAATGGCAGAGAGATCCGCCTTGGAACCTACCGGGTCAGCGACACCGTCCTAGAGACAATATCGGCCTTCCAGCCCATCTCCGTCGATGGCTCAGCCACCGAACCCGCAGGCTATCGACGCGAAGGTGGAGGGTTTTACCGCGGCGCAGGAAATCCGGCGGCGCCGGCGGTGGGCGACGTGCGCGTGACGTTTTCGGGCGTTGCTCAGCAGACAGTATCGATCGTCGCTGGGGTCTCCTCCGGGACGTTGGACGCCTACCGCGCCACCAACGGATATCAGATTGCGGTTGGGAAACCGGGCGTCGTGCCGGCCTCCGCCCTCTTCGAAGGCGTCAAGCATCAGGAAGACCTCCGCACTTGGATTTTTCGTGGCGTGGGTTGGATGCTGATGCTTTTCGGATTTGTTCTGGTCGGCGGTCCTGTTGTCACGCTCTTAGCGTTTCTGCCGCTTCTTGAGGGCATGGCCCAAGCGGGTGTCTTCCTTATCGCTGTGACGCTGTCGATTCCCCTTACGTTGCTAACAATTGCCGTGGCGTGGTTCGGCCATCGTCCGCTACTGAGCCTCGCGCTGGGCGTCGGCGCCGCGGTGGTGTTTTTGTTACTGCGCATCGCGCATCCGAAGGCGCCGCAACCGCCATCGACGGCAATTCAAGCGTGATGCCGCGGGGTGCCGCGCCCGAGAAAATCAAGGTTGGATTGCGACCGCGCATTTCGCCCGGGCAACGGGCGTGGAGCGCCGGTTGATGCATGGTCGGGCACGTAAGCTAGGCCCCGGTTCGGAATCGCCCTCGCAAATATCGTTCGAGGCAGCAGCAACGATTTCGAAAATGACCGCGCAGCGGGATCGGGCGCCCCAACCGTCTCGAATCGATCCGCCCGAAGGCAGCATACGTCTGCGCTCAGCCAGCATGAAGACGGTCGCAAGCGGCCCCCGCGCCGCTTCCTCATGCCGGCGCCACCGATCCGAAAACGTGACCAAACGTCGTTGCTGTCTCCGGGCCGGTCTTGGTTCGGACTCACTCCCGTTTGAGCCGGTTCGGGCTGCGTTTACCCACGGCTTCTCTTGCGGATGGACAGACTTTGTGTCGAACGCCCGATGAGACCGTCCACATCGAAGAGTGCGGATTCGGCCAAACCGGCGCCCGCTGCATCTGCATAGCTTCTGGCCTCAAGGCCGATCCATTCGCCCACGGGCCGGCGCAAGAGATTGATGGTCAGATCGGAATTGAGGAAACTGTACTCTTCATAATTGAGGACGGCGCTTATCCCATTGCCAGAATCGGCAGCCACCGCTACGCGCTGATAGGGGCTGGTCACCTCGTTTTGCAGCAGCGGATGTCGCAAACGGAACCAGATCGCGCAGGGCCCCCGAAACATCTTCCCGGAAGCGGCACGCGTCTCGACAAGATCGGCGTAACCGACCTGGGATTTCCCGAACGGAAAGTGCCCTTCGGCACAGTGATCGGGCAGGGTCGACATCCTCGGCAAGGGGTAGCCCGGCAGCGTGTCCGGAAGATCGACGTGCGCCCGCCGCTGCGCGAGCGCTGTGAAGCGTGCAACCTCCTTGCTTTCGGCCGTCAGCTGTGCCGAAAAGTGTCCCGCGTTGCGCCCAACGTAGTCGATCACGACATGCACGGTTAGTTTGCCGATAGGCACGGGACGGATCAAGTTGGCGGTAAGCCGGGAGACGTGTTCCAACCCATGGGTATTCGCAACCCTTTCGATGGCTCCGCAAACAAGAGCAATCGGCGGACCCGCGTGCTGATGGTTTGGATCCCACGGTCCTCGGGTCAAAGTCGATGAGTGAACTGTTCGCTCGTCGATACGTTCGTAGGCGGCGTCTGGTGCAGAACTCTTCGATGGATGGCTCATGGTGAATAGAAAAATGCGCTCCCATCTCGTCTGCACGACGGATCCTGCGTCGGCCACGATTTGCCTGGGCTCGGTTCCCGCGCCGTTTGCGTAACCCGATACATCCGACCGATGAGAACTTGCAACTCTACTGGACCGATCGCCCGGGCGAGTAAATGCTCCCCAGCATCAACTTGACCTGTCCATCAGAACCGCGACCCGCATTGCAGTCCTCACGGCGATCATATACCCGACGCCGGGTGCGCTCGAAGGGCACATCTGCAAAGCGTACGCGCTCTCCAAACTGCACCCCCCCAACGGAGATGCCGCCGACGTCCACAACGTAGGGTTGTTTCAGTCTCCTTGCAAATGCCGCCCCTGCCGTCGTTTTTCCCGAGACGTTCCATGAATACTTTAGAGGCATCGCCCCGAATCCAGACGCTGGCACCGGGAAGCCCAGGGTTGCCGCGCATGGTCCAATCAAATTGTTCAAACGATCGCGCAAAGAGAAGCCGACCTTCTTCAATCGGCGCGAAGACCGCCATTCGCGAAAGAAGCCGAAGTTGGTTTGTCCCGATACAGGTACAAAAAGCGCTCTGGCTTGAAGGTGCACAACCAATCCAAAGCAGACGCGGAACACTCGCCACAACGGAGGTGCCCACCGACCGACCGGATTCGCGTTTCGTGGGGACTCACGCCCAGGCCGGCTGCAACTGACAACTTGCCGGCGTTCCACATGGCTCATGGCGCACTCGGCGCGCGTGCCTGGAGAGCGGGCACCCGCTATTCCGATCGACCGCCGGGCTGCGGCCGGCCGCCGACCTCCTTCGCCCGCGATGCTGGTTTTTAAAGCGCCATCGACGGCCGTTCGGCCATGCGCGCGCGCCAACGCAGCAGGTGCGAGTGTTGCTCATTGGGCTTCTGCTTGACGATGCGCGCAAAGTCGACAGTTACGACAGCGGCGATGTCCGCGATGCTGAACGCGTTGCCGGCGACGAAATCGTGCGTGGCAAGCTGAGCCTCCAGTGTGGCGAAGAACTGCTGAATGCGCGTCAGAGCACGCTGCGCAAGTTCCGGGATTTGCGCATAGTCGATCGGGCCGGGGAGTGCACGGTTGGCCATCGCCGGTGAACCATTGCGCAAGGCCTCCGCAACAGCGAGCAGACCATCGAACTCGACGCGCCAATGCCAACTGGCGACGTCGGCCTTCTCCTCGGGCGTCGTACCCAGCAGAGCAGGCTCGGGGAAGCGCGCTTCGAGGTACGCGATGATGGCTGCGTTGTCGGTCAGCACGCGGCCATTCTCGATGCGCAGCGCGGGCACAGTGCACTGTGGGTTCACGGCGCGGTAGGCCTCGCCGAACTGCTCGCCGCGACGCAGGTCGACTTGCACCGTCTCGTATGGCACGCGCTTTTCAGCGAGCAAGATGCGCGCTCGGCGTGGGCTCGGCGCAGTGGCGCAGTCGTAGAGCGTCAGCATTTGACTCAGTCGCCGAGGCCGTCCCGCGCGCGGATCTCGAAATCGCTGGCGTCGTGGCGCTCGTGCAGCTGGCTGGACGGCTGGCCCCAAGTGCGATTCACCATGCGTCCGCGCCGCGCAGCGGGGCGCTGCGCGATTTCGTCGGCCCAACGGATTACGTGCGTGTACTCGTTTACCGACAGGAACTCGCCGGCGTCGTAGAGCCGGCCCTTGGCAAGCGCACCGTACCAGGGCCAAACGGCGATGTCGGCGATGGTGTAGTCATCGCCAGCCAGGTAGCGGCTCTCGGCCAGGCGACAGTTCAGCACGTCGAGCTGGCGCTTGACCTCCATCGCAAAGCGATCGATCGCATATTCGATCTTCACGGGCGCGTAGACGTAGAAGTGACCGAAGCCACCCCCCAAGAAGGGCGCGCTGCCCATCTGCCAGAAGAGCCACGAAAGACATTCGGCGCGCGTTGGGCCAGTAGGCAGAAAAGCGCCGAATTTTTCGGCCAGATACAACAGGATCGCACCCGATTCGAATACGCGCACCGGCTCCGGCCCGCTACGGTCTAGCAGCGCCGGAATCTTGGAGTTCGGGTTCACTGCGACGAAGCCGCTGCCGAACTGCTCGCCTTCGTTGATGCGGATCGGCCAGGCGTCGTACTCGGCGCCAGCATGGCCCAGAGCCAGGAGTTCCTCCAACAAGACCGTGACCTTCACGCCATTGGGCGTGGCCAGCGAATACAGCTGCAGCGGGTGGCGGCCAATTGGCAAGTCCTTGTCGTGCGTCGGACCCGCGGTCGGGCGGTTAATGTCCGCGAACTTGCCGCCGTTAGACCTGTTCCATGTCCAGACGCGCGGCGGCGTGTAGTCGAAGGGCTCGGTCATGCGGAGCAGTCTACGCAGCCTCGCTCGACCGTACAACATGGAGCGCCACTCTCCGATGGCCCCGCGGGCCAGCTGGCGCGCCCACACACGATGGTTTCTGAGAAAGAGCTGGCCAGACTATGCGAGCCGAGTCATGGGACACCAAGGTGAGCTTCCGTGCAAGCCGCGGGGCTCGTTGACGACCGATCGGTCTTGGCCGCGTTCAGGCGGCTGTGCGCCACCTGGAAGCCGACAAGCGGTTTGGCGTGCCGGTAAAAGTGTGCCGTCCGCCCTATCCTCGCATCGCGACCGCCGAAAGCGGGCCGCGCCGCCGACAGCAGGCGACATCGGTGCCTCTCACAACCTCGAACTCGAAGCGTTCTCCCAGGCGCGTACGCTTTCCGCGCGTCGGGTAAAGCAAGCAAATCCTGTCGGAATCGCAGGAACGGGAAGCCGCACTGGACCCCACTCTGCCCGGTTCCTGCGCAAGCGCAGCCGACACCTAGAGAACGCGCGTTATTCCGAGTGATACCGGAACATTCGTACTTAGGTCGACCGCTGGCCTCTGCACCTCGTACGGCGCAGCCCGAGACCGGGAACTGCCAGCGCCCCTGCTCCGATTGTCCACAGGACGCACCATGGAGTGAAGCGATCGACGAGCTTCGCTGGCATGCTGCCACTCGATGAAACCACCGTCCTTCGCCACTCCTTGCCACCAAACGTTCCGACAACCGTCCTCGGGGCAACTAAACATTGTGAAGATCGTCACCTCACGGCGCACTTTGCCTGGTGGAGCATAGTCAAGCCGCATACGAACCGGTTTGCCATCCATCGCAGCAAGATGCGCTCCCGCCTCTTTTACCTTTGGTGTTTGGCTGAGCGCAGCGCACTTCGCACATTGAGCCATCGGCCCCTCCCTCGCACGTTATTCCAAGACCGCAGAGTGATCGTAAGCGTTTCGTTTTGTTCAATCTGTCGCAACTTTGCACTACGACATTAGACCTAACCCAGCTGGGGGTAACGTGACCTAGTGAGCAGCCCACGAGATCGACGTCGGCGTCTCGAGCACACAAGACAGTCAAATCGACATCCGGGGCTGCATCACCTCTTTATGTCCCCCCAACCCCACCAACCGCCTCGAAAACCACATTTTACGGAGAAGGCCCCTCAGGGTGGAAAGGCTCAGCCCCCCCTTCTGTCCCGAAACGGGGTTCCACGCCCCTTGATCGTCCGAAATGACCGGTACGTGACGCAACCGATCCAGAAAGGTCGACCGTCGCGAGACAAGTTCGATTTCTCGTTTGAGGATCGAATCCCACATCGGTTCTTTCGAGGAGTGTACCCAGCCAAGCTCTGCTTTGGCCTTCTCCGCAGAGTGGTTCCGGCGCGCGCTTTGCAGGTCCATGACGTCCCGCGACAGGAAGACCGGCAGACGCAAGGCCCGCGACAATGTCTCCATAGGGACCAATTGGGGTCGCGTAATCTAAGCGGGAAGCCAGATTTGCCACTTCGAGCCGCCCGACTATGCGGACCATATGAGAAGCGTTTCGCGAACGGTTGTCGGTTGCCCGCAAAACAAACGGTTTTCGCCGCTTGCACGCGCTCCGCAGCGAGACAGATTCCTCTCGCAAGCGCGCCGATTTCAACGAACGTGAGCGCGCTGCTGGGGTGCCATGCCAATCGCGGAAGCAAGTAAAGCAGACACCGTCGAAGGTAATACCCGAAGCAAGCATGGTCATTCGCACCAACGACACCGTTGGGCGGCGTGATTGTGATCGGCAGCCCTGTATCGCGCCAGCGGCGCGCCGCCTCGCGCGCTTTTCCCTTGCTCCTCTCGTAGGCACTGAGGTAGTCCCCGAGGTGCCGGTGACTCTCATCGGCCGGTTCCTCGCTCGCCGAGCGGAGCAGGTTTGCGAATCGCTGGGCGCCGCAGCAGGCGACTGAGTGGTTTTGCTCGCGAACCCGCCTCGCGATTTGGTACCACCTTGCAGTGGTAAGGAAATGGGATGCGAAGTTAATGGCGGAGCGTGTCGCGCAATCGCTATGGAACGATCTCGTATCGCAGGCTGCGGTCTCGGGCACGATGCCCGCCGCCTGCTTCCCACAAGCTTCAGGCTCTCAGATCACAACTTTTGTGCAGATCGAAGCGGACCGCAGTACGTCGCATGCGGGCCGCGGCGAGCCAAGCGCCTTCCGAGAAGTGGGCAGCGCGGTCGCCCGAGAGTGAACGCCGTGCCCCTTCTTAGGCATCGTTCGGCGGCGGAAGGGCCCCAATTTCAAGGGTCCGGTGCTGCTGAGTGGACTCGAACCACCGACCTACTGATTACGAATCAGTTGCTCTACCAACTGAGCTACAGCAGCGACGGCGCGCATTATAAACGGCGCATCGGCGTCAGATTTTGCGGCGCGAATCTTCCCGGTTCCGCACGAGGCCGCGCGCAGATATTAGGGCGTAGTACGTCGCGCCAGGTGCCTTACAAAGCCCGGTGCCGCCGCAGCGCCCAAATGACGTGCTCGCGCACGATTGCGGAGGGATATTCCAGACGGTTTCGTAACGCGGCAAGAACTGCGGGCGTCGTTTTGGCGTTGCCCAAGGCGACCGCGAGATTGCGGAGCCAATGCTCGAACCCGAGTCGCAGTATTGCGCTTCCCGCATGTCGCACCAGGAAGTCATTTTCGTTCCACGAAAACAGCTCCACCAAACCCGCACTGTCCAGCCCATTGCGCACATCGAAGTCGGGCAAGCTGGCGCGACGCGCAAACCGGTTCCAGGGACAAACGAGCTGGCAGTCATCGCATCCGTAGACGCGGTTTCCCAGAAGCGGACGCAGTTCTTCCGGAATCGAACCCCGGTGCTCGATTGTCAGGTACGAGATGCAGCGCCGGGCGTCCAATTGGTACGGCGCCGTGATCGCCCGCGTCGGGCACACGTCGATGCAGCTCGTGCAGCGTCCGCAGTGCTCCCCGACGGGCGCGTCGACCGGCAACGGAAGGTCGGTGAGGATTTCTCCTAGAAAAAACATCGAGCCAGCTTCGCGAGTAAGCAAAAGCGTGTGCTTGCCTCGCCAGCCCAAGCCGGCCTTACGGGCGAATTCGACTTCGAGCACGGGCGCACTGTCGCAAAAGGGACGGTAGGGCGGGCGCCGTACCTCCCGCGCAATGCGTTGACCGAGCTCCCGAAGCCTCGCCCGAAGTACCTTGTGGTAATCGCGGCCCCGCGCGTAAATCGACACGACCGCGGCTGCATCCTGGGCGAGACGCTGCCGCTCGTGCTCCACCCACTGATTCGTGTCGTTGCGGGGCCGATAATCGAGCCGCGCGCTAATCACCCGAATCGCGCCGGGCACCAGCCGGTCCGGTGCCGCACGCACGGCCGCGTGGCGCTCCAAGTAGTGCATTTGGCCATGGCAGCCTTCCTCGAGCCAGCGCCGCAGCCGGTCGGCCGCCTCCCGGACATCCAGATCCGTGATCCCGACAGCCCCAAAACCGAGCTCTGCGCCCCAGCGCTTAATCCGATCGGATAGTTCAGACCAGATTGCCGCCGCACGAGGGTCGAATCGATCGACGGTCGAATCGCTATGCTTGCGCTGTACTTGCCCGCTCAAGCGCACTCCTTGATCGTCCTGGGACATTTTCCTTCGTTGCGCGTTGCGATTCATCGCATTTTAGTTAGCCCGCCTGATGAACGAATCCACGATTGCTTTGCATCTGACAGACGAAGCGGCCACCTCGACGCTAGGGGCTGCGCTAGCCGAAGCAATCCGCGCCATTTCGCAAGACATCGAGGCGTCAGGCCTGCATGTTGCAGTAGCCGGCGAACTGGGCTCCGGCAAGACCACCCTCGTGCGCGCGACCCTGCGCCGCCTCGGCGTCTCTGGCGCGGTCAAGAGTCCCTCCTTCGCGCTGCTTGAACCTTATGAGGTTTCGAGATTACACTTGTATCACTTTGATTTTTATAGATTCAAAATACCACGGGAATTTGCGGAAAGCGGCTTTTTGGAGTTTTTCGAACCGGGGAATGTCTGCATAGTGGAGTGGCCGGAGCGCGCCGGAGACTATCTGCCGACAGCCGACCTAAGTATCCGCTTATCCGTGCTTGAGTTAGGACGAAGTGCGCAAATCGGCGCCAACACACGAATCGGTGAACAATGCCTTTGCCAACTGAGAAACTGCCTGGAACCGGAGCGCGCCGACGACTGATTCAAGGGGCGGCGGGCACCTTGGCGCTAGCCATGGCGCCCGGTTTGGCGCGCGGCGCATCCCTGCTTGCCTTGCGAGTCTGGCCCGCACCCGAGTACACGCGGGTGACGATCGAACATGACGCCCCGCTTGCCTTTCATCATTTCTTGCTGCGCGATACCAACCCCGTGCGAATGGTGGTCGATCTGGAAGGCATCGAACTTACACCGCAGTTTGCCGAACAGATAAGGAAAGTCGACGCAGCCGATCCGTTTATTGCGCGCATGCGCGTAGGACAGTTCCGTCCCCAGGTCGTGCGCTTGGTCATCGAGCTAAAGACGCCAGTCGATCCCCAAGTATTCGCGCTCGATCCCGTCGGCCCTTATCGCAATCGGCTGGTGCTCGACCTCTACCCCGAGGGCGCCAACGATTCGCTAATGGCGTTGCTGCGCTCACCGCCGGACGCCGGCTCGGAGTCCGGAGCAAATCAGCTTCCCACCACCGATGCAGCGCCTCCGAGCGCTGCGACCGGCTCCGGAGAATCGGCCCGCGGCGCACCGGAGTCGGCCACGACCGACAAATCACCTGCGCCCTCCGGCGAACCTTCCGCCGCGCAGCCAGACGCCGCGAGTGGGTCGCCTGGCAGCTCCGCGGGACGAAAATCGGCGCGCTCGATGCGCCGGCTCATTACGGTGGCGGTCGACCCCGGGCATGGAGGCGAAGATCCGGGTGCGGTCGGCAAACGGGGCACCTACGAGAAGGTGGTGACGCTTTCTATCGGACGGCAACTCGCGGCCCTGATTGAGCAACAGTCCGACTACCGCGTCTTGATGACCCGCGAGGCCGACTATTTCGTTCCGCTCGGTGTGCGAGTGGAGAAGGCGCGCCGCGTGCAAGCCGATTTATTCGTTTCGATCCACGCCGACGCATGGGTGCGCTCCGATGCGCGTGGCTCCTCCGTGTTTGCACTTTCGGAGCGAGGCGCAAGCAGCAGCGCGGCCGCCGAGCTTGCGCGCCGGCAAAACGAAGCGGACCGCATCGGCGGAATCAACGTCGCTGCCCGCAACCCGCTTGTTTCGCGCGTGCTCCTGGATTTGTCGACCTCGGCGCAGATCAGTGACAGCCTGCGCTTTGGTGACGCGGTCTTGCGCGAACTCGAGCGCGTCAACCGTCTCCACCGCGGACATGTTGAGCAGGCCGGCTTCGCCGTACTCAAGGCCCCTGACATTCCATCGATTCTGGTCGAGACCGCCTTCATCAGCAATCCCGACGAAGAGGCGCGGCTGCGCGATCAAAACTACCAGCGCCAGATGGCGGCGGCCGTCTTTAATGGAATTCGCGGTTACTTCGCCAAGAATCCGCCCGTGGTCCGCAACCCCGTCGGCTGATCCGAGGGCAAACGGTGCGGCGCGCCGCTCGCAACCTCCTAGGAATGCACGCGGCCCCGCAGGACCCGCGCAAGGCCCATAAGCAGCAAAGGCCCGAAGGCGCCCGCCAGACCCGCCAACAGCACCAGTCCCAGATGGTCACGGATTAGAGCAACGTTGCCAAAACGATAGCCGCCGCCGACAAGCAAAACACTCCAGAGTGTGGCCCCGATCACGCTATAGGTGTGAAAGCGCTGCGCCGACATGCCCGAGGCTCCCGCTACGAGTGGCGCGAACGAACGCACGACCGGCACAAAACGCGCCGCGACGACCGTTTTGCCGCCATGCCGCTCAAAAAAGCTGTGTGTGTAATCGAGCGAACGGCGATTGATCCAGCGTATCGAGCCATCGTAGACCTTGTGGCCCAACCACCATCCGATGGCGAAGTTCAGGGCGTTGCCCACGACGGCTGCGACCGCGATGCTCAAAGCCAGCGGAACCGCCTGCAGCGCACCCCCCGCCGATATTGCGCCCGCGACAAAGAGCAGCGAGTCTCCTGGCAAAAACGCCATGAACACGAGGCCCGTTTCCGCAAAAACGATAAGAAACAGCAGGCCATAGGCGAGCGCACCGTGCTCGTGCGCCACCGCAAGCAAGAAACGGTCGATCGAACCGAACAGGTCGAGCCAGTGGATGGAGTCCACAACGGGTGCAAGGCAAAGGGTGGGAACGCGATGTTACTCGAGGCGCTCCTTATAATGGGGTGCATGTCCGTTTTTGTCTCCCTCGCCCCGGCGAGCCCCTCGCTTAGGAAGCGTTCATGTCGCCCTTGGTCGGCGCTGTGACAGCTTCTGTCCGTCCGGAGCCACCGGATGCGCCATCGGCCTCCCCAGACAAACCTTCGGTCAGCGCTGCGACGCGCCCGGCCGAGATCCGCGTCCTGCCCGATGCGCTGGTGAGTCAGATTGCCGCCGGCGAGGTCGTGGAGCGACCCGCTTCGGTCGTCAAGGAACTCGTCGAAAACGCCCTGGATGCGGGAGCACGGCGCATTGAGGTGCGTTTGCAAGGCGGCGGGGTGCGGCGCATTGTGGTCGCCGACGACGGCGGCGGTATTCGACGCGAAGAGTTGGCGCTGGCGCTGCAGCGCCACGCAACGAGCAAGATTGCGAATCTCGAGGATCTCGAGACCGTGGCCACGTTGGGCTTTCGCGGAGAAGCGCTGGCGGCCGTTGCCTCGGTGGCGGCCGTCTCCATCGTCTCGCGCACGCCGCAGGCGGAGCACGCGTGGCGCATTGACGCGACCAGCGGCCGGATCGAGCCGTCGCCTGGGAACTTCGGCACTCGGGTTGAAGTCGCCGAATTGTTCTACAACACGCCGGCGCGCAGAAAATTCCTGCGCACCGAGGCCACCGAGCTAGGCCACTGCCTCGCCGTAGTCGAACGCGTTGCCGCGGCGCACCCGCAGATCGCTTTTCATGTCTGGCACGAAGCGCGCTGCGTCCTGGATGCGCCGCCGGCAACGTTGAGCGAGCGTACCGCCAAACTGATGCCCGAAGACTTTGCCCAGGTCTCGCGAACGGTCGAGGCGCAGGCCGACTCGATCTGCCTGGAGGGATGGGTGGCAGTGCCCACGGCCGCACGCGCTCGTGCCGATGCACAATATTTTTATGTCAACGGCCGGTTCGTCCGCGACAAGCTTCTGTCGCATGCGGTCCGCGCCGCGTACGCGGACGTACTGCATGGCTCCTCGCAACCGATGTATTGCCTGTTCTTGCGTATCGACCCCGAGGCCGTCGACGTCAACGTGCATCCAAGCAAAAGCGAAGTGCGCTTTCGCAACGCCTCGGCGGTGCATCAGTTTGTTCATCGTGGCGTGGAGCGCGCGCTTGCACCCTCCGCAGCGGGCGGTTCGACGACACCTGCGGTCGATGGGCGTGGCATGGCAACACCCGCGCAGCGAAGCTGGCGGCCATCGCACCACGGCGCAAGCGGCGCGACCGGTGGATTTTCCCTGTCTCTTCCCACTGCGGAACAAACCTTGCAGGCGCTGGCGCTGCAGGCCAGGCCTGCGACACCGGATCGCAGCGAGGACATGGGCGCAATGCCGGCGCTGGGTTTTGCCATCGCACAGTTGGGCGGAATCTATGTGCTAGCGCGCAACGCTCACGGTCTCGTGATCGTGGACATGCACGCGGCCCACGAACGCGTCGTCTACGAGGGTCTCAAAGACGCGCTGGAGACGGGCCAACTCGGACAGCAGCAACTGCTGGTCCCGCATGTTTTTGCCGCAAGCGCGTTGGACGTTGCGACGGTCGAGGAGCATGCTGCCGCGCTCGAGCAACTTGGGTTGGATTTGCGGCCAGCCGGTCCGCAACATCTGACGCTGCGTGCGCTGCCAGCGCTGCTGCTTCAGGCCGATGCGCCGGCCCTCGTGCGCGAGATCCTTGGGGATTTGCGCCAGTTCGGCGCTGAGCGCGTACTTACCGAACAGCGCGATCGGCTGCTTGCGACGATGGCTTGCCACGGTGCCGTGCGCGCCAACCGTCATCTGACACTCGATGAAATGAATGCACTGCTGCGGCAGATGGAGCGCACGGAACGCGCGGATCAATGTAACCACGGCCGGCCCACCTGGATACAGCTCGGATTGGCGGATCTTGATCGGTTGTTTCTGCGCGGCCGATGAACGAGGCGGCACTTGCAACGCAAACTGGGGCAAGCCAGCGCGAGCCGCAGCTCGACACGTCAGGCGCCGGGTACGAAGCGGCGCTTCTTCTCGGGCCCACCGCTAGCGGCAAAAGCGCCCTGGCGCTAGCGCTGGCGCGACACCTGCCGCTGGAGATCGTCTCCATCGACTCCACGCAGGTCTATCGCGGGCTTGACATTGGCTCGGCCAAACCCAGTGTGTCCGATCGGGAGCGTGTGTCGCACCATCTATTGGACCTGCGCGACCCCACGCAACCGTACTCGGCCGCGCACTTCTTGCACGATGCGACGCTGGTCATTCAAGACATCCGCAGCCGCGGCAAGCTCCCGTTGGTGGTGGGCGGCACCATGATGTACGCACGCGCGCTGCGCGAAGGTCTGTCACAGTTGCCCAGCGCGGATGCGGCAGTTCGCGCGCGCATCGAAACCGAAGCCGCTGAGCGAGGTTGGCCAGAGCTGCATGCGCGCCTGCGGGCGATCGACCCCGAGACCGCCCAACGGCTGGCCCCGACGGACCGACAGCGAATCGGACGCGCCCTGGAGCTGTTCGAATTGAGCGGACAGCGGCCTTCCGAACTGTTACGCGCGCCGACGCGGGCCCTTTTTCGCCTGCGCACGATCGCGCTGATGCCTGCTGACCGCGCGCACTTGCACCGACGCATCGAACAGCGCTTCGATGCCATGCTGGAGCGCGGATTTATCGCGGAAGTGCGCGCGCTACGGGCGCGCGCAGAATTGCATGCACGATTGCCCAGTGTGCGCAGCGTAGGCTACCGCCAGGCTTGGGAGCATCTGGAACGCGGCACAAGTCTGGAGCAGTTTCGTAGCGCAGCGATTGCGGCGACGCGACAGCTGGCCAAGCGCCAACTCACCTGGCTGCGTTCGATGGCAGACGCGACCCGCATCGATCCGTTTGCCGCCGATGCGCTCGAGCACATCCGCGCGGCCTTGGAGCCGGTGCGCTAGCAACCGGCAGTCACAGCGCGCAAGTTAACCAACCACGCGGCAGCCGGGGGTGCCCGCGCTGCGCGGCTCGATTGCGCCAATGAGCCGGCACTGCTCCCCCTGGAGCGCAAATTCCGCGATAGTGCGCTGCGCATCGGCGCTCGCCACGATCACGACCATTCCGATGCCGCAGTTGAAAACGCGGTGCATTTCGCCATCGGCGATGTCTCCGGCACGCTGGAGCCAGTCGAAGATCGCGGGACGCGGCCATGCGTCGCGCTGGATGACCGCACAGACAGCCTCCGGCAAAACGCGCGGGACGTTCTCCAGCAACCCTCCGCCCGTGATATGCGCCATTCCCTTGATCCGTACCTGTTGGGCAACCGCCAGGACGGCCTTGCAGTAAATCCGCGTAGGCTCGAGCAGTGTCTGCGCTAAGGTGCGACCGTCAAAATCGCCGCGGTAGTCCGCTCCCGCCCGAGAGACGATACGGCGCACCAGCGAGTAGCCGTTGGAATGCGGACCGCTTGAGGCGAGACCGAGAACGACATCGCCCGAGGCGATGTTGCGGCCATCGATGATCCCGTCCTTCTCCACTACCCCTAGCGCAAAGCCGGCCAAATCGTATTCGCCTTCCGGATACATGCCGGGCATCTCGGCGGTCTCGCCACCGATGAGTGCGCAACCCGCAAGTTCGCAGCCCCGCGCGATGCCACCCACCACTCGCTCGGCAACATCAACATCGAGCTTGCCGCAAGCAAAATAGTCCAGGAAAAATAGCGGCCGGGCCCCTTGCACCAGGATGTCATTGACGTTCATCGCGACCAGATCCTGGCCTACGGTGTCGTGCCCATTGAGGGCAAACGCAAGCTTGAGCTTGGTGCCCACTCCGTCGGTGCCGCTTACCAGCACCGGTTCGCGCAGGCCTTTGGGCATCTCAAAAAGCGCGCCAAAACCGCCGATGCCGCCCAGCACCCCCGGTATGAAAGTGCGCCGCGCCAGAGGTCGGATGCGCCGCACGAGTTCGTCGCCGGCATCGATCGATACGCCGGCAGCAGCGTAGGTAAGCGGAGAGTTCATACGTTGGAGCGTCCGGATGCGGGTGGAGGCACACTGGGCCGATGGCCGCGGCGAGGCGACCGCCTTACACTTGCGATCTGCTCAAGTTGCAAATTGTACTGGGAGTGCCCTGTTGATTGATTTTGCCGTTGCCGGCCAACGCTCGAGCCAATGTCCACCGCCGGGCATGCCCGCAGGCGCACGCGCCTCCGGGCCCCATGTCGAGGTGTGTCCGACCCGGGACGCGCGTGCACAGCGCTCGGGGCGGTTTCCGCGGTTCTCGTGTGTCGCCAACGGGTCGCGCGGCGCATCTTCAGGACGTGGATCACGGGTGGTCCTCATAGACCCGACCGCTCCCAAGGACTGCGTTCCGGCGGTCTCGCGGGGGGCCGTCCTCACCTGGCGGACACTGAAGCGGCAAAAACTCTCGGCGCCGGCTTTCGCTGGCACCTTTGACCGCTCTGCGTGATGCCCCAACAGTTCACCCTCGATTTGCTGCACACGCCGGCGCCGAGTCTGGAGAACTTTGTGCCCGGTGCAAACGCTGCGGTCATCGCCGCGCTGCGCGACGTGCTCTCTGGCCGCGGACCGCAGTTTCTCCACATCTGGGGTCCGTCGGGCAGCGGACGCAGCCACCTGCTGACGGCGCTAGTCGGCGCGGCCGCGCAGCCAGAGGTGACGGCCGCGGTCCGGGGTGTACCGCTCTATACAAGAGCGCGGTCCGTATACGCCGTCGACGACGTGCACGGCCTGGACGCCGCGGCTCAGGCCGCACTGTTCGCTTTGCAAAACGAAATTCGCCAGCACGCGGGGACGTTTCTCGTTACGGCGGCCGATTTGCCGCCGGCGCAGCTACGCTTGCGCGATGATGTTCGTACGCGTCTTGGCTGGGGTCTCGTTTTTGCGTTGCGTCCCATTGCGGAACCGGAGCAGGCCGCTGCCTTGCTGGCCTACGCCCGCGCGCGCGGCGCACGCGTCGACGATGAACTCGTGCCCTATATGCTGGCCCGACTGCCCCGGGACATGCGCACGCTCGTATCGATCCTCGATGCGCTTGATGCCTTCGCGCTGGTACGCCAGCGCGCCCTGACGGTGCCGCTGTTACGCGAGTGGTTACAGAAGGATCCTCTCGCGTTGCGCGAAGGCCACGACGGGGGCCATTCGTGAACGGCCTCCGGTCGAGGATCGAACCGCGGGCAACGCGCTGCCCGTAAAAACGTAAAATGCCTTCCATGTCAGCGCGTGCGCCATGATCCGACGGCTTGTTCAACGGGTGCAGGACCGGGTTCAGACGCTGCTCGCGGGCAAGCCGCGTACCCGTCGCGCTCCCAAGCGCATCCCGGTTTCCGAGCATGCGATCGATCGGAGCCTAGTCTCGCGCGCGGCGCTACGGACGTGCGAAACGCTGCAGGCCGCCGGGTTTCGGGCTTACATCGTTGGCGGCGCCGTGCGCGACCTTCTATTGGGAATCGCACCGAAGGATTTCGACGTGGCCACGGATGCAACGCCCGAACAGATCAAATCGCACTTTCGCCGGGCCATAATCATCGGTCGCCGGTTTCGGCTCGTGCATGTCATGTTCGGCAGCGAGACGATCGAAACCTCGACCTTTCGCGCGTTGGGCGCCGGCGACCGTGATACCGATGAGCACGGCCGCGTCCTAGCAGACAACGTCTTTGGTGAACAGCACGAGGATGCCGCCCGCCGGGATTTTACGGTCAATGCGCTCTACTACGATCCCACGCGCCAGGAGGTCCTGGACTACCACGACGGCGTGCGCGATGTGCGCAGGCGGCGTTTGCGCATCATCGGCGATCCGGAGGCGCGCTATCGGGAAGATCCGGTTCGGATGTTGCGCGCGGTGCGCTTTGCCGCGAAGCTGGGTTTTGAGATTGATCCGGCCACACGCGAACCGATCGGCCGGCTGGCTACTCTCATTGAGAACGTACCGGCTGCCCGGTTGTTCGACGAGATGCTCAAGCTGCTCACGAGCGGGCATGCGGTCGGCTGCATCGAGCGGCTTCGCGCCGAAGGGCTGCACCACGGTCTGTTGCCCCTGCTCGACGTGATCCTTGACCAGCCGCAAGGCGAGCGCTTTATCATGCTCGCCTTGTCGCGCACTGACGAGCGCGTGCGCGCCGGCAAGCACATCGCACCCGGATTTTTGTTCGCAACCCTGCTCTGGAACGAAGTGCTGACGCAATGGAGCGCTCGTGTTGCCGCCGGTGAGCATCGGCTGCCCGCGCTCGAGCGGGCGATCGACCGGGTGCTGGAAGCGCAAACAGAAAAACTTGCAATCCAGCGGCGCTACACCGCCGACATGCGCGAGATTTGGATGATGCAGCCGCGCTTCGAGAGGCGCCACGGGCAGGCTCCGATACGGCTCTTGGAGCACTTGCGCCTGCGCGCAGGCTACGATTTCTTGCAGTTGCGCTGCGACTGCGGCGAGGCGCCGGCCGAACTGGGTCACTGGTGGTCGCAGTTCCTGCACGCCGACGCGGAGGCCCGCGCGCAGATGATCGCGCAGCGGCCGGCATCCACGCCGCGGCCGCGCAGACGCCGTCGTGGCGGTCGGCGCCAGACGGCCTCGGGCACGCAACCGGCGGCTCTGGCCGCCCAAGGAGAAGGCGATCACGAACCCTGATTCTTCCGCGCCGGTGATGCGACGGGCCTTCATTGGGTTGGGTGCAAACCAGGGTGATGTGCTCGCCGGCCTGAGCGCCGCGGTCCTCGCCCTGCGGTCGATCGAGCGCTCGGCTTTCGTGGCCGTCTCGCCTTTTTACCGCAGCGTCCCCGTGAACGCGAGCGGGCCCGATTTTGTCAATGCGGTAGCATCGCTCGACACCTCGCTCGAGCCCTACAGCCTGCTGTTGCATCTGACGGACATCGAGCTGATGCTCGGACGCAAACGGCGGGCGGGTGACGCCGGGCACAGTGCGCCGCGCAGCATCGATCTGGACCTGCTGTTGGTCGGCAATCTGATTGTGCGCTCGACGCCCCTTGTCCTGCCCCATCCGCGCATGCATCAGCGCGCCTTCGTGCTTCGTCCGCTGCTGGACCTGGCTCCCGACCTGCAGATACCGGGCTATGGTCCCGCAGCAACTTTGCTCGCACAACTCACCGACCAGGTGATCGAGCCCCTGGAATGAAAGTCGTAACCACGGTGCGGGAGTTGCGCGATCAGCTCCACGGCCAAAATCGAATTGCTTTCGTGCCAACCATGGGCAACCTGCATGCGGCCCATCTGTCGCTCATGAGCATGGCGCGGCGCCATGGCGATCCGGTGGTCGCATCGATTTTCGTCAATCGATTGCAGTTCGGTCCTTCGGAGGACTTCGATCGCTACCCCCGGACGCTGCGGGAAGACATCGAGAAGCTGCAGCAGCACAACCAGGTGTACGTGCTGTTTGCCCCCACGGAGTCCGAGATGTATCCGGAGCCGCAGGAGTATCGGGTGCGTCCGCCGGCCGATCTGGGCGACATCCTCGAAGGGGAATTCCGACCCGGCTTTTTTGTCGGCGTAACAACCGTCGTTCTGAAACTCTTTGCGTGCGTGCAGCCGCGCGTGGCCGTATTTGGAAAGAAGGACTATCAGCAGCTCATGATCGTGCGCAACATGTGCCGCCAGTTCTGCTTGCCCACGGAGATTCTTGCGCATGAAACGGTCCGCGAGAACGATGGCTTGGCGCTTTCCTCACGCAACCGCTATCTCAGTGACGCGGAACGGCGCCTCGCTCCGCAACTGTACCGAGAGCTCTCGACGCTGCGCGAGCGGATCCGAGGAGGCGAGCGCAACTTCCCCGCGCTCGAGGTCCAGGCAATGCGAACCCTCCAGAGCGCAGGCTGGCAGCCGGACTACATCTCGGTGCGCCGACAAGCCGATCTGAAGATGCCGACCGAGGGGCAGATCGATTCCGCAGAGCCGCTGGTAGTACTGGCCGCGGCGCGTCTGGGAACCACGCGGCTCATCGACAATCTGGAGATCTGAGGACGGATCCCCCGCTGCGCCTCGCTGCACGAAAAGCCGGAGGGCGACTCGCGTTCCCGGTCCCGGAGGACAGAGCATTTGGGATCCGTGGTCCGGCATGGGCCCGATCCCCTTCGCAAGCGCGTGCCGACCTTGGGAGACGGGTCAAAGCTCGCGGGCGGACACGATTGTCCCATCGAAGCGCCGCTCGCTTGAAGCTTTCAGAAAAAGTTCAGACCCCGCGCCGCCCTTATCGCGAAATCGCAGACCGATACAACGGCAAATTCGTTCTCCACGCCATCCGCGCCACCGATAATCGGGAAAAGCGCGGGCCCTGGGCCCGTCCAATCATGAATTTTCAGCAACTGCGTACCGTCTGTGAAACCGCGCGGCGTGGCTTTAGCCTGACGAAGGTCGCTGCGGCACTGCACACGAGCCAACCAGGCGTTAGCCGGCAGATTCGCGAACTCGAGGAGGAACTCGATATCGAGATCTTCGAGCGAGCCGGCAAGCGCTTGACCGGCTTGACTGCGCCCGGGGGGGCCATTTTGCCGATCATCGAGCGCATTTTGCTCGATGCGCAAAATCTGCGCCGCGCGGCGCAGGACTTCGCCGGTCGCAGTGTGGGACACCTGACCATCGCCGCGACCCACGCGCAGGCGCGTTACGCGCTGCCGGCGGCGGTCCTCGATTTTCGGACCTTATATCCCCAAGTGACACTGAACCTGCACCAGGGATCCCCGCGCCAGGTTGCGCAAATGTTGATCGACGGGGAGGCGGAAATCGGCATTGCGACCGAAGCGCTCGCGCAGTACAACCAGCTCATTGCCCTTCCGTGCTACCGCTGGACGCACTGCGCGATCGCGCCCGTGGGACACGAACTTTTAGACGGCGCACCGCTGGATCTCGCGCGATTGGCACGCTACCCGATAGTCACCTACGACACCGGCTATACCGGGCGCGCGCGTATTGATGAAGCCTTCGCGCGTGAGGGGCTGAAACCACAAATTGTCATTAGCGCAATGGATGCAGACGTCATCAAGACCTATGTCGAACTCGGTCTGGGCATCGGCATCGTCTCCACGCTTGCCTATGACGAAATTCGCGACCGCGGCCTGCGGGCGCTCGACGCTGGCCACCTCTTTGAGGTCAATCTGACACGGCTTGCAGTTCGTCGCGGCGCGCTGCTGCGCACCTATGTTCTTTCTTTCATCGAAATCTTCGCACCTTCGCTGACACCCGGTGTGGTCCGGCAAGCGCTGGCCAGCGAAGCGGAGGTCCGAGTCGAAGTCTGAGTTCGCTGGGCTGGCGGCCCTCGTGGCAGCTGCGCGCAAGCGGCCGATTGCGGAGTTCCCGGGTTTGCAAACCGCACTGCCTGTTTGCGGGCATAGATCGGCCCGTGTCGAGATGCAGCCCCAACCCGCCTCCGCCTAATCGGACCCGCAGGCAAGAATTGCGCGCGCCAATCAATCAGTCCGTAAGCGGGCAGTTCGCGCCAGCTTCTCGTGTTTGCGCACGCGGTCTGCGCTTTGCGTTCGCATTCCTAGCCAAGCGGCCTGCGTGCGCAGTTGACGACAAGGCCTTGCGCCGCCCCGTGCGGTGGTGTCTCGCTCTCGCAACAGATTCGCGAATTGATTCCTTCCACTTGCCACCGACCCGCACGGCAACACAGCGCTGGGGCCCAAAAGAGCACATGCGCAAAGCGCGAAATCCGCAAAACCTAATGCAAATCGCTTCCTTGGACGCACGTGCGTCGCTATCGAAAATCGCTGCCTCTGTCACATTCGTGACCAGCGGAGCGCACTGTGGGATTTTTCGTTGTGAACCGCCGCGCCGGCGGTCTAGTGTTCCCCTCGTGGTTTTTCGCGGCGTTGTGCGGCGTTGCGCCGCCTTGCACGGCGCAGTCTGCTGACTCCTATTCGGCCGCCGAATCCGGCACTTCCTCCTCCGCGACCCTGCAGCCCTACGGCATCTTCGACGCCGGGGTGCGGCACGTCGATAAGGTGTCGCCCGCCGGAGCGGTCACGCAATTTGCAGCGGGCTTAAATACAAGTCGCATCGGTTTGCGCGGCTTCGATGGGATCACGCCCGATCTGCAAGGGATTTTTCGACTCGAATCGGGGTTTAACTCGGGAACTGGAGCCGCCGCAAATTCGAGCGCGCTCTTTGACCGAACGGCGGACGTCGGATTGCGGGGAAGGACTTTCGAGTTTTTGGCCGGACGCATGGAAGGCTTCGGCTATGAGTTGGCCGCGTCGGGCATCACCGATCCTTTGTCGATGGCGCTGAACTTGCCAAACTACTCCTCACCAGCGGCGGCCGGCTCCAAAGCGCCGGTGCTGGGCGCCAATCCCCTGCAGGCCGTCTACTCCTATACCTACGGTCAGTTGCGGTTTAACAACGCGCTGCGATTTTCGGGCGAAGGTCAGAACTGGTCGGCCGGTGCGATATATGCCCTGGGCGGCGTAGCCGGCGATTCCACGGCCGACTCGGTGCGTGCCGGCCATCTGGGCGGACACTTCGGTCCGGCACAACTCGATGCGATCGTGCAGCAGTCGCTTGATGCGAACAGCAAGCGCTCGACGCTGTACGTGATCGCGGGCAGCTGGAGTCTGCCAACATGGAAATTGCAAGCCGGATTTCACCAGCTGCGAATCGATGCGGGCTTTGATTCCGCGAGCCTCGGTAACGGCGCATCGAGTTCGGGGATCCTGGGTAACTCGACAATCGTGTCTCCCACACTGGCAAGTCCCTCCGAGAACTTCCGTTTTCAGGTAGCCGATCTGGGAGCGAGCTGGACAATAGCGCCGGGTCGCCTTTTGACCTTGGCGGCATACAGGACCGAAACCCAGGGCGCTGGCGACGGAGGCAGTCTGGCTGTTGTGGCCCTTGGCAAATGGTTTCTGAACCCCCGCATCGCCCTCTACGCGGAGGCCGATCACGCCAATTCCAGCGGCCAGCTGGCGGTCAAGCCAGTAAGTGGCAGCCAGATCGCCAACGCGTTCATGACCGGCATCAATCTGCACTTTTGACGAGCAGGGGACGGCCGCAACCCTCCGCGCATCTACGCTGCCCGCAATGGTGCAGCCGTTGCGCGGCGGCGAACCGGGGCGAGGGATGGTCTGGGACGGGCGAGCGCCGCTTCGACCTGCAACTTGGAGATCCGGGCGCAGCTGCGCGATAATCCGCCGCTTCCGCGCCGGGATGGCGGAACTGGTAGACGCGCCGGACTCAAAATCCGGTTCTGGCAACAGAGTGTGGGTTCGATTCCCTCTCCCGGCACCAAACTCGCCCCAGCACGGACTAAATGGCCCTGGCCACGACGAGATGGATCAAGGCGACGCTGGCCGCCCTGATTGCGGCGGCTGGCACGACCGCCGCCTTTGCACAAAGCATCGAGCCGCGCGCCTACTCGAATGCACCGGTGGGCGTGAACTTCGTGATTGCGGGCTACGCCTACACGAACGGTGGCCTATCGTTAGACCCATCGATACCGCTCACCAACCCGCAGCTGCACACGTCGAACGCGGTTCTCGCCTATGCGCGCGCACTCGATCTCTGGGGTCTGTCGGGCAAGTTCGACGTCGTGGCCCCGTACACATGGCTCGCCGGCTCTGCCGTGTATGAAGGCCAAACGCTCACGCGCAGCGTAAACGGCTTCAGTGATCCGTCCTTTCGTCTCTCGGTCAATGTCTACGGGGCTCCGGCGCTCAGCCTCAAGGATTTCGCCAACTACCATCAGGACCTGCTCATCGGTGTGAGCCTGCAAGTAACCGCGCCCTGGGGCCAGTACGACGACACCCGTCTGGTGAACATTGGCACCAATCGCTGGATCTTCAAGCCGGAAGTGGGAGTTTCCCAAGCGCTTGGCCGGTGGACGCTCGAGATGCAGGCGGCCGTAACACTGTATACGGACAACAACGATTTTTATAACGGACATACCAGATCGCAGGATCCGCTGTACTCGCTGCAGGCGCACACGATCTATAACTTTCCGTCCAACATCTGGTGTTCGCTTGACGGGACCTGGTTCGCCGGGGGCCGCTCGACGATCAATGGCGTAGTTAGCAACGACCTGCAACAAAATTGGCGAGCCGGTGCAACGCTTGCACTGCCCATCGACGTTCGCGATTCGATCAAGTTCTTTGCGAGCAAAGGCGTCTCCGCCCGCACCGGTAACAATTACAACCTCCTCGGAGTCGCGTGGCAGTACCGTTTCGGCGGCGGCCTCTGAACC
>DASPPB010000045.1:0-3454 GCA_035625725.1 Burkholderiaceae bacterium | reverse complement strand
GCGCTCGTTGAGCGCCCGCACATCGATGCTCACCGCGTACTGCCCCGAGGGCTCTTCGGCCCACTGCAGGTCGAGCCAGCGCTCCGGGTCCGCGCGCCGGGCGCGCTGCGCGTGCACGCAATCGGACTGATGCACCACGAGCCCTAGGTCGCGGCGCAATTGCCCCACGATCTGGTCACCGGGAATGGGCGTGCAGCAGTTGGCCATCTGCAGGGCCATGCCCTCGGTTCCCTGGATCTCCATGGGCGCGGGCGCCGCAGCCGGAGCGGGCGCGGCGCTTGTCGTGTCGACCCGGGGCGCGGGTACGCTGCGCGCCTGTATCAAGCGCAGCTGTCGCACGAGCACGGAGGGGAGACGACGGCCGAGACCCACGTCGGCCAGCAACTCGTCGCGGTCGTGGGCCTGGGCTTCGCGCACGAGCATGTTCCATGCCTCGGGGCTTGCGGCATCGGCGTCGAAGTTCACCTGTGCGGCCGCCTGCGAGAGTAGACGCGTGCCCAGTTCCACGGACTCCTGGCGCTTCATGGTGCGCAAAAAATGGCGGATCTCGGCGCGGGCGCGCCCGCTGCGCACAAAGCCCAGCCATGCCGGATTGGGCCGCGCCTCAGGCCCGGTGACGATCTCGACCACATCGCCGTTACGCAGTTCGGTGCGCAGCGGCTGCACTTCGCCGTTGATTTGCGCGGCCACGCACCGGTTGCCGATGTCGGTGTGAATGGAATAGGCAAAGTCCACGGGCGTTGCGCCCCGTGGCAGCGACACGATCTTGCCCTTGGGCGTGAAGATGTAGACCTTGTCGGGGAAGAGATCGACCTTGATGTTCTCGAGGAACTCGGCCGAATCGCCCGTTTGCTGCTGCAGTTCGATGAGCGACTGCAGCCACTGGTGGGTGCGCGACTGCATGTCCGACTGGGTCTTGGTGTCTTCCTTGTCCTTGTAGAGCCAGTGCGCGGCCACCCCCGATTCGGCAACACGGTTCATCTCGCGCGTGCGAAGTTGGAACTCCACCGGTTGGCCGAAGGGCCCGATCAACGTGGTGTGCAAGGACTGATAGCCGTTGACCTTCGGTATGGCGATGTAGTCCTTGAACTTGCCCGGCACGGGCTTGTACACGCTGTGCAGCACGCCCAGCGCAAGGTAGCAGTCGGGCACGGAATTGAGCACGATGCGAAAGCCGTAGATGTCCAGGACCTCGGAAAACGACAGGTGCTTCTCCAGCATCTTGCGGTAGATGCCAAAAAGCGTCTTCTCGCGCCCGAAGATCTCCGCCTTGATCTTGCTGCGCGCCAGGGCGTTTTGCACGGCGACCTGGATTTTTTTCAAGACCTCGCGGCGGTTGCCGCGCGCGGTGCACACCGCTTTTTCGAGCACGCGATAGCGCATGGGGTAGAGCAGCGCAAAGCAGGCGTCCTGCAGCTCGCGGTAGATCTCGTTTAAGCCCAGCCGATGCGCGATCGGCGCGTAGATCTCCAGGGTCTCGCGCGCGATGCGCTGCTGGCGCTCGTGGTCGACGGCCCCCAAGGTGCGCACGTTGTGCAGGCGGTCGGCCAGCTTGATGAGGATGACGCGCACGTCGCGCGCCATGGCGAGCAGCATCTTGCGAAAGCTCTCGGCCTGCGCCTGCGCGTTGGTCGCAAAATTGAGCCGATCCAGTTTGGAGACCCCGTCGACCAGATCGGCCACGGTGGGGCCAAACTGCTCGGTGAGGTCCTGTTTTGAGACCCCGGAATCCTCCATCACGTCGTGCAGGAGTGCTGCTTGTATCGCGCCCACGTCCATGCGCCAGTGCGCCAGGATCTTGGCCACCGCGATCGGGTGGGTGATGTAGGGTTCGCCGCTCTTGCGAAACTGGCCCAGGTGCGCCGCGTCCGAGAATCGAAAGGCGGCCTTCACCTTCTGGACGTCGCTCGAGGACATATAGACCTTGAGCCGGTCGGTGAGCTCGGCAATGCTCACGACAGGTGGCGCCGGCGCCGTGGCCTCGGCGCCCGTGCCCGTCTCGGAGCGCCACACGGCGCTACCCGCCTTGCGCAGCACCTCGGCCGCGCGCCGCGCAAAGCCCGGGGGCTTGGGCGCGCTCGCAGGCTCGACCGGAAGGGCCGGGACGGGAGTATCTGCCGGGGTCGTCATAGACGCCACGCTAGCGCGCCGGACGGCCGAGGGCAAACGGCTCGACCTCGCCCGAAAGGCGCCGCTCGAGCCACACTACTGCAGGGGTCGAAGGCTGGAACCCGTTTAGCTCGGAACCTTGCGCAGCATCTCGATGCCGACCTTCGAGGCAGCGATCTCGCGCAAGGCAGCCACAGCGGGCTTGTCCTTGGTGTCGATCTTTAGCGCGTGGCCCTGTGTGAGCTGGCGTGCCCGGTAGGCCGCGGCCAGCACCAGCTGAAAGCGGTTGGGGATCTGCTTGAGGCAATCTTCTACGGTAATGCGGGCCATGTGCGCTTTCCAAATGTTTCGTGTCGTTACCGGTTAAGCCTGCGCCGCTCATCTTTGGCGCCTGGCCGGCAGAAGAACTTTGTTGAATTATATCGTGCCCTTACGTGCGGGAATGCTTATGGCTGATCGAGGCCTCGCGCAATTGCCGGTGTAATGCCGGTTATCTCGAAGGCCGTTTGTGTCAACGGCCGATCGCCGCTTGGCGTTGGTGTGCGCAAGCGCCCCTGCGCTCGGGATTTTTCCTCTGGGAGCCCTTCTTGAAGCGATTCCTTCTCTTGCCTCTGATGACCGGCCTGGCGTCGTGCGTTGTCGAGCCTGCTCACCCGCCGCCGCCCGCCTATGAGCCGCCGCCGCAGGCGCAATACACCCCGCCCCCGCCGCAGCAGTATGTGCCGCCTCCGCCCCAGCAATACGCGCCACCGCCGCCGCAGTACGCGCCGCCGCAGCAGCAATACGAGGCCCCGCCCCAGTACTATCCCCCGCCGCCGCCCGATCAGTCCTACTACTCGGCGCCCGCTGACGTGAACTATGCGCCGCCACCGCCCCAGCCGGTCGTGAGCGTTTACGTCGATCCACCGCTTCAGCAGCCTGCGCCCATCGGGGTGCCTTGGGCGCCACCGCCCATGCTGGTCGAGAATCCCGGCCCGCCGCCCTTTTACGGCGCGGTGTGGACTGGCGGCTATTGGGTCTGGCAGGGCCAGTGGGTCTGGGCGCACGGCCGCTGGCTGCCCCCGCCGGCAGTCGGTTACGCGTGGGCGCCACCCTATTACGAAAACCGTGCCGGCGTCGTTGTCTTCATTCCCGGGTTCTGGCGCCCCCCTGGCGTAGTATTCGTGCCCCCGCCGCCCACTGTATCGATCACGGTCGTGAACGTGCGCCCCGGGGTCGTGATGGGCCCGCCGGTGCAGGGCCCTCCGGGCGTATTTGTTCCGCCGCCACCCGGTTCGCGGCCCGGCCTGATCGTCTCAGCGCCCGTCGGGACAAACCCTGCAGTGGTCGTGGGCGCCCCGCCCGT
>DASPPB010000044.1:0-78790 GCA_035625725.1 Burkholderiaceae bacterium | reverse complement strand
TCCATGGCAGAACTCCACTGGCGGCGTAAGGCAAGCCGTGAGCTGCAATGGGTAAGTGAGTTCGAGGGCAAGCCGCTTTGCGATCACCGAACTGCCTTGCGGAATTCCGCAAAGCAGCCGATCGTGGATGTCGGGTCCTGGCCGAAACCGGGCCAGCCGTCGAAAAATGGCTAGACAGAACCTTACCCGGGAAATTCGAGGCGGAAAACGGACGCGTGGCTCGCAGCGAGCCTAAATTCCGTGCGTGCTTTGAAGAAGAAATTACACCAAAAATTACACTAACCGGGTCCTACTTCCCCGGAAATCACTGTAAGTCGTTGATGTAATTGGTGGGCGGTACAGGGTTCGAACCTGTGACCCCTGCCGTGTGAAGGCAGTGCTCTACCGCTGAGCTAACCGCCCGGGCTGGCGCAAGACCGGGAACGGAGATCTTAACGCAGCCAGATCCGGACCGATCGCTCAGGACCCTTATCCACCTTACGGACCTGCCCGCCAGACGGCAGCCACACCACAGTCCTTCTCCAAGGCGTCAAGCATCGCCTCGTGAGCAAGGCGTTCCTGCGCATCGGCCGCAACCACGATAAGAGACTCGTCGCTTGCAGGCCCCGCCACTTCGTTGGCCGTTGGAGGCGCCAATTGCATAACGAGACTGTCCTGTCCCCGCGTCATTGCCAGGTACACCTCGGCCAGCAATCCGGCATCCAACAAGGCACCATGCAAGGTGCGATGCCGGTTGGAAATGTTGTAGCGCTCGCACAGGGCATCGAGCGAATTGCGCTTGCCCGGATGCAGTTCGCGCGCCAGCCGCAGGGAGTCGGTGACCTTTTCGCAATGCTCGGCAAAGGCAGGTCGACCCACGCGGGTGAACTCTGCGTCCAGAAACGAAAGGTCAAAGGGCGCGTTGTGAATGATGACCTCCGCGCCGTCGACGAATTCGACTAATTCCGCAACGATCTCCGCAAACAGGGGCTTGTCGGCCAAAAACTCGCTCGAAAGCCCATGCACCGCCAAAGCCGCCGGATCGCTGTCGCGCTCGGGATTGCAGTAGCGATGCAGCCGGCGTTCGGACAATCGCCGACCGATAAGCTCGATGGCACCGACTTCGATGATGCGATGCCCGTCCCTCGCTTCGAGCCCCGTCGTTTCCGTGTCGAGCACAATCTGCCGCATACGGGCTAGGCTCCTTGGTGCTGTTGAGCGCCCCGATTGGCCAGCGCGTCTGCGCGCTCGTTGTCGGGATCGCCGGAATGCCCACGCACCCAGCGCCATTGAACCCTGTGTCGGCGCACCTCCTCATCGAGCCGCTGCCAGAGCTCGACGTTTTTTACGGGCTTGCGATCGGCCGTCTTCCAGCCGCGTCGCTCCCACTGCTTGAGCCACTCGGTGATGCCCAGCTTTACATATTGCGAGTCGGTGTGAACGATTACATCGCAGGGGCGCTTGAGCGTCGCAAGCGCTTCGATAACGGCGACGAGCTCCATCCGATTATTGGTCGTACTGGCCGCGCCTCCGAAGAGCTCGCGCTCCTTGTCGCCGCTGCGCAGCAGCGCGCCCCAGCCGCCTGGTCCCGGGTTGCCCTTGCAGGCGCCATCCGTCCAGATCTCGACGATTGAGGAGGGGCGAGACTCTTCGGTGGCAGTCGCGCTGCCGGGATTCAAAACAACCGACCGCGCATGCCTCATCCCTGCCGCGCGTTAGCCGCCCTGTCGTTGGCCGCCTCAGTGCCCACGCCGATGCGCACGGTCACTGCTTCCTCAGTACGATAGGCGAGCTGCGCGACGGGTGCGGCGGGTGCGAGGGCGGCGCGGCGCTCCTCCCGCCATTTCTTCACCAGCCCCACAAGCCGCATGCCGTGGACCCGCTTGACGGCCGTAAGTGCATAAATCGCGCCCAATACGGGCCACCAGCGATCTCCCGCCTTCTCCAGAAAGGACAGCCGCGCAATCCAAGATTCCGTGCGCACCCAAGGTACATAGCAGCCGAAGCGGCCCCGGTTCACCTCGAAGGACAGCAGCTTGAGCCAGTCCTTTATGCGCGGCAAAGCGATCAGCTGGCTTGAGTGCGGCAAAAAGGGACTCAGCCCGATACGCCGCATCCAGTGATGCGCACCCCAGAGGCTCGCAGGGTTAAAGCCCGTGAGAACCAGATGGCCCTCGGGAACAAGCACCCGGTCGACCTCGCGCAACACGCGATGGGGCTCCTGCGCGAACTCGAGCACGTGCGGCAGCACAACGAGATCGATCGAGGCCGTTGCGAATGGCAATTCGTCAAAACGCGAAACGACCGCCGTTTCGCGGCGACCATTGATGTCCTGTTCGGTCCAAACAGGCCGCCCGCAAGATCCGTCGAGGGCCACGCAGCGCAACGGCATGCGGTTTTCGCGCAAGGCATCCATCTGTGGCATGCCAAGCTGCATCGCGTGATAGCCAAAAATATCGGCGACGGCGCAGTCCAGCACGCGCTGCTCCCAATCGAGCACATAGCGCCCGGGCGCGGAGTCCAGGAAGTCGCAGAAGTTCACGATAGACTGCGGATCACTCATCGAATGCTCACCGGACAAAAAGTCCCTGGGCGCGCCACGGTCATCGGAGAATCCAGCAATGGCGCAATCTGCCTACACCCGATCGGAGGCCGAGCTCCAAATTACACCGATTTCGGCGTTTCAGGACAACTATATCTGGCTGCTGGAGCGTGACAACCATGGCGTTGTCGTCGATCCTGGCGACGCCCAAGCGGTACTGAGGACCTTGGCCCAAGGTCCGATAAAGCTCGACGCCATTTTACTCACGCACCACCATCCCGATCACGTCGGCGGTGTGGCCGAGCTGGTCGCGGTTTGCGCGCCCAAAGTCTACGGGCCGGCCAATTCGCCCTTCAAGGCAATCGACGTGCGTCTGCGCGAGGGCGATCGCGCTCAGGTTCTGGGAGAGGAACTCTCGGTGCTCGAGGTCCCGGGCCACACCCTTGACCACATCGCGTACTGGTGCCCTGCGCAAGAAGCGCTGTTTTGTGGCGACACCCTGTTCGCCTGCGGCTGCGGGCGCTTGTTTGAGGGAAGCGCAGCGCAGATGCTGGCCTCCTTGAACAAAATCGCGCGCATGCCCGAGAAAACAAGAGTGTATTGCGCGCACGAATACACCGCAGCCAACATTCGCTTCGCCCTAGCTGTCGAGCCGCACAACGCGCAGCTTCTCGCTCGCGCGCAGGCCTGCGCAACCGCGCGCAGCCGCCGCGAACCCACCGTTCCTTCGACTCTGGCCTTGGAAAAAGCGACCAACCCCTTCCTTCGTTGCGCACAAACCACGGTCCGCGAGGCCGTCGCAACTCGGCGCGGCACGGCTTTGGAGGACGATATAGCCGTTTTTGCTGCATTGCGGTCCTGGAAGGACGTCTACTAGGAACCGTTTGACGGCCGTCGCCTGCCCTAGGTCGCTTCGAGATTGATTTTCTGGCTCTTTCTTTCAATTCACGCAGCTTGCGTGCAAGCACACCTCCCCCTACACTGCCCCCGTCATTCACTGATAGGTTTTTTTCAATCCGTGACCGGTCCGTTGCAACGAAACTGGCTGTTGCCGTGCGCCGCAATTTTTTGCTTGGCGCAGGCGGGAGCCCACGCGGCCTCGCCCGAATTGGAAGCTGGGGCGAGCGCAGCTGCGCCCGTTTTGCTTGCGGCGGCGACATGGCCCGGAGTTACACCCCAGTTCGCCACGGTAGAGACGACTCGCGCCGCCGCAACGGAGCCTGTTGCCAGCGCCACGACCACCCCGGCCGCCACGGCCGCGCCGGTTGCGGCTGCCGTTGCGCCGCCGGATGCCCCCCGCGTGGTCGCGACGCCAAGTACCCCAGGCTGGCCCGCTAGTTCTGCGGCCGCCTCCGTGCCGTCTGCTGCGCCTTCTTCCACACCCGTAGCCGGACTGGCTCCAGGATTGGCCGGGACCGCGGCCATTTCGGGGGCGGATCGTCCGGCGACCGGCGCGGTGGCGCCCGGCCAGCCGAATGCCGCAGCCGCCGAAATGGTGGGCCCGAACCCGCCGCTTGCGTCCTCGGAAGACAAGGATCTCTGGAGCCGCATCCGGCACGGCTTCAAGATGCCCAACCTCGAGGGCAAACGCGCGCAGACCACCACGCGCTGGTACGCCGCACAGCCCGATTACGTCGGGCGCATGACCGCCCGGGCGAGCATGTACCTGTATCACATCGTCGAGGAAATCGAAAAGCGCGGCATGCCCACGGAACTGGCCCTGCTGCCGTTCGTGGAAAGCGCCATGCAACCCGAAGCGGTCTCCATCGCACAGGCTGCAGGGTTGTGGCAATTCATTCCCTCGACCGGAAGACTGTATTCGCTGGAGCAAAACCTGTGGAAGGACGAGCGCTTCGGGGTCATCGAATCGACTCGGGCCGCGCTCGATTATCTGCAGAAGCTCTACGCGGAGTTTGGTGATTGGCAACTGGCGTTGGCGGCCTATAACTGCGGCGAGGCGGGGGTCGAACACGCACTGGCGCGGGCCCGGGCGGCGCATCGCTCGCTCGCCTACACGGATCTGCGCCTGCCGCGAGAAACGCAGTACTACGTTCCGAAGTTGCAGGCAATCAAGAACATCATTGCGGACCCGCAGCGCTATGGTATCGAGCTACCCGATATCCGCAATGCGCCATATTTCGTGACCGTCAATAGTCCGCGCGACATGGACGTTGTGACCGCAGCCCGACTGGCCGACATGCCGGTGGACGATTTTCGCGCTCTGAACCCCGCGTTTAACCGGCCCCTGATTCTGGGAGCCTCTTCGCCGGCCATCCTGATCCCGGCCGATCGGGCCGACATGTTCGAGGCCAACCTCGCCGCATTGGATGCCACGGGCCAGCCGCTGGCCAGCTGGACGGCCTACACCCTGCAATCGGGCGAGGGGCTGGCCAAGATCGCAGAACGCGTGGGCCTCACGGAAGCGCAGCTGCGCGAAGCCAATCGCATACCGCCGCGCTACCGCCCGGCGGCCGGCTCGACCATCCTCATCCCGCGCGATGAGACGATGAGCGACGACGTAGCGCCCGGCTTTATATCGGCGTCGTTTGCCCTCGTGCCGGAGAGCGGCAACTTGCGGCAAGTCACCTATCGCGTGCGCCGCGGCGACACCCTGGCATCGGTGGCGCGGCGCTGGCATGTGGAGGCCGACGACATTGTGGCCTGGAACAATTTGCATTCGACGGCGCTCTTTGCCGGACAACGCCTCAGCCTCACCGTTGCTCGTCCCGCGGGCCCCAGCGCGCACAAGATGAAGAAGCCCGTGCCCGTCGCGAGCACCACCAGCAGCGCGGCGGTCGCCGCGCACGGCCCCGCGGCTGCTGCTCCCACCTCGCGCATGTAAGTAACGCGCCGGCGCCCGCCCGTGCGGCGCCGGACGGCATAATTGCGCACCGTTGCGCCCCGCCTTCGGGGCCGCATAATCCGGTCCACCACTCCGCGGCAGCGAACACGGGCACATACATGGCATTTTTATCGGGCAAGCGCATTCTCATCACCGGCGTACTTTCCAATCGCTCCATCGCCTACGGCATCGCGCGCGCCGCTCGGCGCGAGGGAGCGGAGCTCGCCTTCACTTACGTCGGGGACCGTTTCAAGGAACGCATAACCGCGATCGCACAGGAATTCGGCTCTACGCTCGTTTTTCCGTGCGACGTCGGCGACGACGCCCAGATCAACGCCCTGTTTGCGGATCTGGCAAACGCATGGGATGCGCTCGACGGCCTGGTACACGCCATCGGATTTGCGCCGCGCGAAGCCATTGCGGGCGATTTTCTCGAAGGCATGTCGCGCGAAGCGTTTCGCATCGCCCACGATATCTCCTCCTACAGCTTCCCGGCACTGGCCAAGGCGGCTTTGCCGCTCATGCAGGGACGACCCTCCGCGTTGCTCACCCTTACCTATCTGGGAGCCGAGCGCGTCGTACCCAACTACAACACGATGGGGATGGCCAAGGCCTCGCTCGAGGCCTCGGTGCGCTACTTGGCCGCTACGCTGGGGCCGAAAGCCATCCGCGTCAATGCGATCTCCGCGGGCCCCATCCGGACGCTCGCGGCCGCGGGCATCAAGGATTTCGGCAAGATCCTGGATCTGGTCGAGCGCAATGCTCCTTTGCGACGCAATGTCTCGATCGACGACGTGGGCAATGTGGCCGCCTTCCTTCTCTCTGATCTGGCGTCGGGCGTCACGGGCGAGATTACGTACGTGGACGCGGGATTCAGCCGAGTGGTAGCCGGAATGACCGAGTAATGTCGGCGAAAAATCGCGCTGGGCGCACCTTCGACCCCATGCGGGACCTACGTTGAGCCCGCCACCGATTCGCTCGCTGTTTCGCCAAGAGGCGATCGATGCCCAGCGCGAGAAGCTACTGGGGGAAGTCTCCAAGGCCCGGCCGGTGCCGATGTGGGTTTTCACGCTGCTCACGGCCGTCTTCGCGGGAGCGCTGATCGTATTTGCGTTCGTAGGCCAGTACACGCGGCGCGAGCGCGTCGAGGGATACCTCGAACCCGATGTGGGCACGGCACGCGTCAATGCGCCCGATGCCGGCGTGGTCGCCGACCTGATGGTCAAGGAGGGCGATGAAATCGCGGCGGGCCAGCCCCTGGTAAAGCTCTCGCAGGAGCGCACCACCGCGGGGGGCATCAGCGCCTCGGAGATGGTGCGCCGAGAGCTCACCGCGCGACTGCACTCGCTGGCCTCCGAGCTCGCCCAGGTGGCGATGCTCGGCGAGCAGCAAAGCGCCCAGGCCCGAAAACGCGTCGACGACCTCAAAAAGCAGCTCGATCAGGCGGCGGCGGAAGTGCGCGCGCAGCAGCAGCGTCTGGCCTCGGCGCAACTGGAGTCGCAGCGCTTTGCCCAGCTCGTGAAGGAGGGGTTTGCCTCGGAGGCCATGGCGCGGGATCGGCGCAACGACCTGCTCGACCAAACCACCAAACTCGAGAGCCTGCGGGGCAATGAGGCGGCCATCGAGCGCGAGCTGCGCACGGCGCAGGCCGAAGTGCCGCTCATCGAACTGCGCACGCGCACGCAACTGCAGCAAATCGAGCAGCGCAAGAGCGAACTGCAGCAGAGTCTGGTTCAGGAGGAAGCGCACACCGAATCGGAAATCCGTGCGCCGATCGCAGGGATCGTCACCAACATCGCGGTCACGCGGGGCGCCTCGGTGGCGGCCGATTCGGCGCTGGCTACGATCATGCCCAAGGGAGGTGGGCTGCGCGCGCAGCTGCTCGTGCCCACGAGAGCCATCGGGTTCATCGAGCCGGGCAACCCGGTTGTGATGCGCTACGACGCCTTTCCCTTTCAGCGCTTCGGCCAGTACCGGGGAAAAGTCGCGAGCGTGGGCCGCACCGTTTGGTCCGCGGGGGAGCGCGTCGGGCCCCTCACGGTGCACGAACCGGTCTACCGAATCGAGGTCGCGCTCGAAGCCCAGACGGTTCGTACCGGAGCGCAGGAGTTTCCCCTGCGGGCCGGCATGCTGGTCAACGCCGACATCTTGCTTGAGAAGCGCACCGTCTTTGAATGGGTTTTCGAACCCGTACTGGCGCTGCGCGAGCGTCTGCGCTGATCATGTTCGCCAGCTTGTTCGGGCGCCGCGTGCCCATGATCATGCAAAGTGAAGCGCCGGAGTGCGGCATTGCGTGCGTGGCCATGATCGCCAGCTACCACGGTTTGCGCACGGACCTCTCGGCCATGCGGCTGCGACTGTCGCCCTCGATGAAGGGCGTGACGCTGCAGCACATCGCGGCGATCGCCGATGCGCTCAAGATGTCCTTTCGCGGAGTGCAAGCGCCGATGTCGGCGTTGGGCAAACTGCGCCTGCCGGCCATCCTGCACTGGGACATGAACCACTTCGTGGTCCTGACCGACGTCGATGGCAACAAGATCACCGTCATGGACCCGGCGCGCGGCAAGCGGGTTCTGGCCCTGGACGAGGTCTCGAACCACTACACGGGCGTCGCGGCGGAACTGGCACCGGCCACCGGATTTATCGCCCGCGACGAGCGTCAGAAGGTTTCGGTGCGTCAGCTTTTTGGCACCGCGCAGGGCCTGCACGGCGCCATTGCCCAGGTACTGATCCTTTCAATCGCGCTCGAAGTTTTTGCGATCGCGTCGCCCTTTTTCGTACAGATCGTGGTCGATCGGGTCGTGGTCGGGCGCGACGAAGATCTGTTGACGGTCTTGGGGATTGGCTTTGCGCTTCTGGTGCTGATGCAAGTTGCCGTCACGGCGGTTCGCTCCTGGCTGGGCGTTTATCTCTCGACCATGCTCAATGTGCGCCTGCTCGATGCGCTGTTCGGCCAGATGCTGCGCCTGCCGCTATCGTGGTTCGAGAAGCGTCACATCGGCGACATCGTGTCGCGGTTTCGCAGTGTCGACGCGATCCAGCGCACCCTGAGCGTCACGTTCCTCGAAGCTCTCATCGACGGTACGATGGTCGTCCTGACGCTGGGCGTGATGCTCTGGTACAGCGTGGTTCTCGCCTCGGTGGTGCTCGCCGCGGCCCTGGCCTACGGAGCAAGCCGCTGGTTGTTTTACGGCGCACAGCGCCGAGCGCTCGATGAGCAACTCGTGCACGAAGGCAAGACCGGCACGCACTTCATCGAGACGCTGCGGGGCATGATGGCCATCAAGCTCAATTTGCGCGAGCGCGAGCGTCGCTCCGCGTACCAGAACCTGGTGATCGAGCAAACCAACGCGGGGGTTTTGGCGCAGCGCCTGGCGATCCTGAACCGTGTGGCCAACGGACTGATCTTCGGCTTGGAAAACATCGCGGTCGTCTGGCTCGCCGCACAACTGGTCATTGCCGGCGGCTTCTCGGTCGGCATGCTCTTCGGATTTTTGTCCTTCAAGCTGTTGTTTCTCTCCCGCGTCAACAACCTCGTGGACAAGTGGATCGAGTTTCGCATGCTGGACCTGCACGCCGAGCGCGTCGCCGACATCGCGCTGGCGCCCACCGAGCAGCCGCGCCCGGCCAGCGCACCGGCGCCCGATGCCCCGCTGAGTATCGCGGCCCGCGGATTGGGATTTGCCTACGGCGTGGAGGGGTTCACGTTCCGTAATGTCGACTTCTCCGTTCGACCGGGCGAGGTCGTGGCCATCGTCGGGCCGTCGGGCGCAGGCAAAACGACGCTCGTCAAGGTGCTCGTTGGCCTGCTGGACCGTTCCGAAGGAGCGCTCGAGGCCAACGGACGGGACGTGCGCGACTGGGACCAAAGCGCGTATCGCGCGCGACTGGGCGTGGTGATGCAAGACGACCCGCTGTTTGTCGGTTCGATCGAGGACAACATCAGCTTTTTCGATCCCCAGCACCAACCCGCACTCGTGCGCGCCGCAGCCAACGTCGCCGGCATTGACACCGACATCATGACCATGCCGATGCAGTACAACACGATCGTCGGCAGCTTGGGCGTGGCGCTCTCCGGCGGCCAGAAGCAGCGGGTCTTGCTCGCGCGCGCGCTGTACCGCAAGCCGCAGATACTGTTTCTCGACGAGGCCTTTGACCAGCTGGATCTGGCTCGCGAGCAGGAGATCAGCGGACGGCTCAAAAAGCTGGGCATAGCGATCGTCGTCGTCAGCCACCGGCCCGAGACGGTCCGCGATGTCGATCGCATCGTGCGTCTGGGCGAACCGGCGGTTAAGGCGGACGCGCCATCGTGAGCCCACAGTGAGCGCGATCGACCGCAGCGCGGCGCACGGCGCCGAGCCCATGATCCCCGCCGACCGGAGCAGCGCATGTCCTCCTACACCTGGCCCGCCATCGTCACCTTTCTGAACATCGTTTTGCTGCTGTGGGTCGGAGCTCTCGTCGGACAGGCACGCAGCAAATACCAGATCGCGGCGCCCGCAACGACCGGTAATCCGATGTTCGAGCGCACCTTCCGCGTCCAGATGAACACGATCGAGAGCACTGTTGTCTTTCTGCCGAGCGTCTGGCTCGCGGCGCTGTATGGCGCCTCGGCCCTGATCGGCGCCGCTGGACTGCTCTGGATTGCGGGGCGCGTTCTCTATGCGCACGGCTACCGCCTGGATCCGGCCAGGCGCGGTCCGGGCTACGGAGTGTCCTCGGTCGCGCTGGCCGTGGTGCTGCTCGACGCCGCCATCCGAATGGGGCGCGACTTGCTCTCCGCGTAACGAGCGCCGCGGCGCACGCCTCGCCCTTGCAGCCCCTCACAGGTACGAGCCGCAGCGTCGCACCCCAGGCGCGGGCCACGCGCCGGCTCGGCGCGCTTCGCGGCTTGGGCCCGTTCGTGCGCCCCTACCGGCGCCAGATCGCGCTCGCGGCCGTCTTCTTGTTGTTGGCCGCCGCGGCGACCTTGGCGCTGCCCGCCGCCGTGCGACTTCTGGTCGACCGCGGCCTGGCGGGGCCCGAACCGCTCGTGGCGGGTGCACGCATGGCGTCGGTCCGCAGCTATTTTTTTGTGCTCTTCGCGCTTGCCGCCGCGCTGGCGGTTTTCACCGCGGCGCGCTTTTACACCGTGAGCTGGATCGGCGAGCGGGTAAGCGCCGACTTGCGTCAGGCCGTCTACGCGCATGCGCTGCGCCAGAGCCCCCAGTTTTTCGAGTCGGTGAAGACAGGCGAAATTCTCTCGCGCCTGACGACCGACACGACCGTGATCCAGTCGGCGGTCGGATCGAGTATTTCTATGGGTCTGCGCAGCGCGGTGATGGGTCTCGGTGCCCTTGCGCTGCTCACCGCGACCACGCCGCGCCTCGTGTTCACCGTCGCGGGCATCGTCGCGCTGGTCGTGCTGCCCGCGTTGGGAATCGGCCGGCGCGTGCGACGGCTGTCGCGCGCAAGCCAGGACCGCATTGCCGACACGAGCGCGATCGCCTCCGAGGCGCTCGCCGCCGTGGCCGTGGTGCAAAGCTACACCCAGGAGGCGGCCGAAACCCGGCGCTTTTTCGAGGCCAACGAACTTGCCTTTGACACCTCGGTGCGCCGCGTCGCGACCCGCGCAGCGTTTACCGCATTCTTGATCCTGGGCGTTTTCGCCTCCCTCCTCTACGGTCTGCACGACGGCGTGCAAAGCGTGCTGGCCGGACGCATCAGTGCCGGCGAGCTGAGCCAGACCTCCCTCTACATCGTGCTCGTGGCCGCCAGTGTGGCGGTCCTGGCCGAGGTCTGGGGCGATTTGCTGCGCGCCTCGGGAGCCACCGAGCGGCTGCTCGAGCTGCTGTCCGTGCAATCGGCCATCGGCGACGTTGCGCACCCCAGCCCGTGGCCGACAACGGCGGGCGCGGTCCGTGTCGAAATCTTCGCGCTCGATTTTCGTTACCCGTCGCGGCCCTCGCACGCCGTGCTGCGCGGCCTGACGCTAACCATCGAGGCGGGGCAGGCCGTGGCCCTCGTTGGATTGTCCGGAGCCGGCAAGACGACGATCTTTCAGCTCCTCGAGCGCTTCTACGAGATCGATGCGGGCGAGCTCCTCATCGGCGGCGTGTCCGTGCGCCAACTGCCCCTGGAGGAACTGCGCCGGCACATTGCCGTCGTCCCCCAGGAGCCCGTCATCTTCTCGGGCAGCGTGCTCGAAAATATCCGCTATGGACGCACGGACGCCTCCAGGGAGCAGGCGCTTGCCGCGGCCCGCGCTGCGCACGTCGACGAATTCGTCGGGCAGCTTCCGCAGGGCTACGACACGGCCGTGGGCGAGCGCGGCGTGCGACTGTCGGGCGGCCAGCGCCAGCGCATCGCCATCGCCCGCGCCATCCTCAAGGATGCGCCCCTGCTGCTGCTCGACGAGGCCACCAGCAGCCTGGACGCAAAAAGCGAACGCGCGGTCCAGGACGCTCTCGAGCGAGCCATGCGCGGCCGCACCACCATCGTGATCGCGCACCGGCTCGCGACCGTGCAGCGCGCCGATCGCATCTTTGTGCTGGATCGGGGCCAGATTGTCGAGCAGGGCTCTCACGCGCAACTCATCGAACGCGGGGGTCTGTATGCGCGCCTCGCGGCCCTGCAGTTTGCGGGCCCAGAGCAAAGCGCCGGGGCCGGTGCACTTGGGCGCAGCCGCTCCTAGCTATACTTTGAACCTGCGGCGGGCCGCGCGTACGCACCCCATTGCGGTGTGCGACGACTCACACACCCCAGGGCAGGTTGTGCAGATGCGTCAATACGAGGATTTCATGCGCCATGTCCTCGAACACGGCGTCGACAAAAGTGATCGAACCGGGACGGGAACCCGTTCGGTGTTCGGCTACCAGATGCGCTTTGAGCTCTCGCGCGGCTTTCCCCTCGTGACGACCAAAAAGCTGCACCTGCGTTCGATCATTTACGAACTGCTCTGGTTTTTGCAAGGTTCAAGCAACGTCCGGTATCTGCGTCAAAACGGCGTGAGCATTTGGGACGAGTGGGCCGATGCCCAGGGCGAGCTGGGTCCGGTCTACGGCGTTCAGTGGCGCTCCTGGCCGACACCGGACGGGCAGCACATCGACCAGATCGCCCAGGTGCTCGAGCAGATCCGAAGCAATCCGGACTCGCGCCGCCTCATCGTGTCGGCATGGAACGTGGCCGATATCGCGCGTATGCGCCTGCCGCCTTGCCACCTGCTGTTTCAGTTCTACGTTGCCCAGGGGCGCTTGAGCTGCCAGCTCTACCAGCGCAGCTGCGATATTTTTCTCGGGGTTCCGTTCAACATCGCAAGCTACGCGCTGCTCACGCACATGGTGGCGCAGCAGTGCGATCTGCTGCCCGGCGACTTTGTCTGGACCGGCGGCGACTGCCACATATACTGCAACCACTTTGACCAGGTGCGCGAACAGCTGCAGCGCGAGCCCTTTGCCTATCCACGGCTGCACATCCGCCGCCGGCCCCCGTCGATCTTCGAGTACCGCTACGAGGACTTCGAGATTCTCGACTACCAGGCCCACCCGCACATCAAGGCCCCCGTGGCAGTTTGAGGCCGTGGTGCGGATTCACCTGATCGTTGCGCGCGCGCGCAATGGCGTCATCGGCAAAAGCGGGACCCTGCCCTGGCACGTGCCGGAGGATCTGGCCCACTTCAAGCGCGTGACCCTGGGCCATACGCTCATCATGGGGCGCAAGACTTTTGACTCGATTGGCCGACCGCTGCCGGGCCGACGCAATATCGTAGTCACGCGCAACCGGCACTGGCAGGCAGCGGGGGTGGAGACGGCGGCAAGCCTGCACGCGGCGCTCGAGAAGTGCGCGACGATGCCCGGGGGAAATGGCGGCGAGGTCTTCATCATCGGCGGTGCGCAACTCTACGCGCAGGCCCTGCAGCAGCATGTGGATTCCGTCTATGTCACCGAAATCGATGCCGATTTCGAGGGCGACGCGCGCTTTCCGGCCTTAGATCCCCTGCGCTGGTGCGAGCGCTCGCGCGAGCATTTTGCGGCCTCGGGCAGCCGGTCCTTCGCGTTCGATTTTGTCCGCTACGAAGCCCGCCCCGCCCCCGATTCCCGTTGTGTCTGTGGAGACTCTGATGCCCCATGAGGACTTTCATGTTCACGGTATGCACGACCACGCACTGGAGCACGCCGCCGAACGCGGCACGAGCGATTCGCTGCCCGGTCGCATTGCCGTGCTCTCGGCCGTCCTGGCCACGTTCGGCGCGCTCATGACCTTTGCCGGCGGTGACACGCAGGCCAATGCGCAGCTGTTCAAAAACGCCGCCTCGATCACCAAGACGCGCGCCAACGATGAGTGGAACTACTACCAGGCCAAGGGCGTGAAGCGCAATCTGGCCGAGTTCGGTGCCGATATGGTCACGCGTCCGGACCGCATCGAGACCTACAAATCCGAAGCCCAGCGCTACAAGAACGAGCAGGCGGAGATCAAGGCCCGGGCCGACAAGCTCGAAGAAGAGGTCAAGGAGTGGGACGCGAAAAGCGAGGAACAGATGCACCTGCACCACCGCTGGGCGATTGGTGCAACCGCCATGCAGATCGCGATCGCGCTCTCGGCAATCGTCTTGCTCTCGCGCAAAACGTGGCTCCTCTACGGCGTGGGGGTGGTCGCGCTCGCGGGCTTGGGGTTTGGCGCCCTGGCGTTGGCCGGCATGTGAGCAGGCCAGCGCCCGCGCGAAGAACGCAGGCAGCCCGGGCCCGCCGATGAAAAAAAGGCCGTGCGCGATCCTGCTGTCGCAGCGCACTGCGCCTGCAGCGCTGCCGTTGCGCTCTTTGGGCGCGTGCGGTCCGCGGCCCTTCGGTGTGATCCGCCGGCCGCTAGCGCCCGTAGCGCGCGGTTAAGGTCGCGGAGCCCAGCGAGTTGGCCTTGATGTTGTAGCCGATGAGCGCGGCGGTTGCATCGGCGGGCACGCCGAGCTTGTCGACTTTGAGCGCATAGACCGTGAAGATGTAGTGGTGCGGCGCGTCGCCCGGAGGCGGACAAGCACCTCCAAAATCCCCGGCGCCAAAGTCGTTGCGGCCCTGATGGGCGCCGGCGGGCAGTGCGGCGCCTTTGCCGACGCCGCGCGGCACACCGGTCGAGCTCGCCGGCAGATCGTAGACCACCCAGTGCCACCAGCCGCTGCCCGTGGGCGCGTCCGGGTCGTAGACCGTCAGAGCGAAACTCTTGGTGCCGGCCGGTGCGCCCGACCACTGCAGTGCGGGCGAGATGTTATCGCCCGTGCAGCCAAACCCGGAGTAGACCTGCGCCTTCGTCAGGGTCGATCCCTCCGCAATGTCGGGGCTTTTGATTTCGAACGCCGCGGCCGAGGTGCTGGCAATTAGCCCCGTGGCGGCAGCTGCGAGCGCGGTGCGCACGGGACCCGAGAACTTTTGCATGGCGGTTTCTCCCTTCCAAGTCTTCTTGGTTGCGCACGGTGCGCTATTTGAGAGGCTTGAAGCGCAGACGGTGCGGGCGTGCGCCCTCCTCCCCCAGTCTGCGCTTCTTGTCTTCCTCGTACTCGTGGTAGTTTCCGGCATAAAACGTCCATTGCGAATCACCTTCACAGGCGAGGATGTGGCTCGCGATGCGATCGAGAAACCAGCGGTCGTGCGAGATCACCAGCACGCTGCCGGCAAACTCCAGCAGCGCGTCCTCCAGCGCGCGCAGCGTCTCCACGTCCAGGTCGTTGGATGGCTCGTCGAGCAGCAACACGTTGCCCCCGGCGATGAGCGTCTTGGCCAGGTGCAGCCGACCGCGCTCGCCCCCCGAGAGCTGGCCGACGATCTTTTGCTGATCGGATCCGCGAAAATTAAAACGGCCGAGATACGCGCGCGAGGGCATCGAGAAACGCCCCACCGCGAGCACGTCATTTCCGCCCGATACCTCTTCCCAGACCGTCTTGGCGCCAGACAGCGCGTCGCGCGACTGATCCACGTAGGCCAGGCGCACCGTCGAGCCGATGAGCACCTGGCCGCTGTCGCTACGCTCCTGGCCGGCGATCATCCGGAATAACGTCGACTTGCCCGCACCGTTGGGTCCGATAATCCCGACGATGGCGCCCGCGGGAACGCGAAACGACAGCTTGTCGATGAGCAAGCGGTCGCCAAAGGCCTTGCTCACGTCCCGGAACTCGATGACGTCGGTGCCCAGCCGCTCGGCCACCGGAATAAAAATCTCCTGCGTCTCGTTGCGCTGCTGGTATTCGTAGGAGTTCAGTTCCTCGAAGCGCGCCAGGCGCGCTTTGCTTTTGGCCTGGCGTCCTTTCGGGTTCTGGCGCACCCACTCGAGCTCGTGGGTGATGCTCTTGATGCGCGCGGCCTCCTGGCGCGATTCCACCGCCAGGCGCTGCTCCTTTTGCGCCAGCCAGGAGCTGTAATTGCCCTGCCACGGTATTCCGTGGCCCCGGTCGAGTTCGAGTATCCATTCGCACGCGTTGTCCAGGAAGTAGCGATCGTGCGTGACGCCCACAACCGTTCCGCTGAAGCGCTGTAGGTATTGCTCGAGCCACTCGACGCTTTCGGCATCCAGATGGTTGGTCGGCTCATCGAGCAACAGCATGTCGGGCTTGGACAGCAGCAGACGGCAGAGGGCGACGCGGCGCTTTTCGCCCCCCGAGAGGCGCTCGATGCGTGCGTCCCACGCGGGGAGCCGAAGCGCGTCAGCGGCAATCTCGAGCTGATGCTCGACTTCCGCGCCGCTTGCGGCAAGGATCGCTTCGTAGCGCGCCTGCTCGGCGGCGAGCTTGTCAAAATCCGCGTCCGGTTCCGCGTATGCGGCATAGATGCGTTCGAGCTGCGCGCGCGCGTCGAGCACCTCCGCCAGACCCTCTTCGACGGCCTCGCGCACCGTCATCTGCGGATCGAGCGTCGGCTCCTGCGGCAGATAGCCGATGCGCAAGTTGGGCATCGGCACGGCCTCGCCCTCGAAATTGGCGTCCTCGCCGGCCATGATGCGAAGCAAGGTCGACTTGCCGGAGCCGTTGAGACCCAGCACGCCGATCTTGGCGCCGGGGAAAAAAGACAGAGAGATGTCCTTGAGGATGTAGCGCTTGGGCGGCACGATCTTGCCCACGCGCCGCATGGTGTAGACGTATTGCATGGCGAAAACCTCGCGCGCGACGCGCTAGCTTACCCGCACCGGGCCATCACGCGCTGTGGGCCTGCTCGTCGGGCAAGGCCGCCCAGTCCGACAGCGGCGGGCAGGTGCATGCCAGATGCCGGTCGCCGTACACGTTGTCGATCCGCGCGACCGCTGGCCAGTACTTCGCCTGGCGCAGCGCCGGCGTCGGGAATGCCGCGAGTTCCCGCGAGTAGCGGTGCTCCCAGCGGTCTGCGCACACCATGGCGGCAGTGTGCGGTGCGTTGCGCAGCGTGTTGTCGAGCCGGTCCGACGCCCCCGTCTCGATCGCAGCGATCTCCGCCCGAATCCGCACCATCGCATCGACGAACCGATCCAGTTCGCGCAGCGACTCGGACTCCGTCGGCTCGACCATGAGGGTCCCCGGAACCGGGAAGGACAAGGTCGGGGCGTGAAAGCCGTAATCCATCAGCCGTTTGGCGACGTCCTCGGCGCTGATGCCGCAGCGCTCCTTGATCGGTCGCAGGTCCAGAATGCACTCGTGCGCAACAAAGCCGTTGCGGCCGCTGTAGAGCACGGGGTAATGCGCACCGAGTTTGCGCGCCAGATAGTTGGCGTTGAGCAACGCAACTTGGGTCGCCAAGGTAATTCCCGCCGCCCCCATCATCTTCAGGTACATCCACGAGATCGGAAGGATGGAAGCCGAGCCAAAATTCGATGCGCTGACCATGCCCACCGCGCCGTCCTGGCCCAGACGGCCGGGAAGAAACGGTGCGAGATGGGACTTGACCGCGATTGGACCCACCCCCGGTCCTCCGCCTCCGTGCGGAATGCAAAACGTCTTGTGCAGATTCAGGTGCGAAACGTCGCTACCAAAATCCGCGGGCCGGGCCAAACCGACCATGGCATTGAGATTTGCGCCATCGGTATACACCTGGCCGCCGTGGCGGTGGACGATTTCGCAGACCTTTCGGATCGACTCCTCGAAGACACCGTTGGTCGAAGGGTAGGTAACCATGAGCGCCGCCAGATGCTTGGAATGCTCTTCGGCCCTGGCCTCCAGATCCGCCACATCGACGTTGCCCTGTGCGTCGCAGGCCACGACAACGATCTGCATGCCCGCCATTGCGGCCGATGCCGGGTTGGTGCCGTGTGCGCTGGCCGGGATCAGGCACACCGTGCGCTCGGGCTGTCCGCGCGATCGGTGATATGCACGAATCGCCAGCAGGCCCGCGAACTCGCCTTGTGCGCCGGAGTTGGGCTGCAGGCTGACACGGTCGTAGCCGGTGCACTCTGCCAGCATCTGTTCGAGCGACTCGATCAAGGTGCGATAGCCCGTGCTTTGTTCCGGCGGCGCAAAGGGATGCAGCGCCGCAAATTGCGGCCAGCTCACCGGAATCATCTCCGAGGTCGCGTTGAGCTTCATCGTGCACGAGCCCAGCGGGATCATCGTGCGGTCCAGCGCCAGATCGCGATCGGCCAGTTCGCGCATATAGCGCAGCAGCGCGGTTTCCGATCGATAGCGCTGAAACACGGGCTGGCGCAGAAAATCCTGGCCACGGCGCAGCGACGATGGCAGCGCATCGGCGCTGATGCGCTCCAGTACGTCGATGTCGGCAGAAACGCCCAGCACCTCCCACAGCGCCTGCACGTCCCTGCGGCTGGCCGTCTCATCGAGGGAAATGCCCACGCTGCTCGCTCCCAGTTCGCGCAAGTTATAGCCTCGCGCGCGGGCCGCCGCGTGCACCCTGGGCGCATCGACGCCGTCGACGCGCACCGTATCGAAGAAGGCCTCGGAAACGCGCACACCGCCTTTGCGCAACCCGGCGGCCAGAACGACGGCGAGGCGGTGCACCCGCCCGGCGATGCGGCGCAGCCCGTCGGGGCCGTGGTAGACGGCGTACATCGAGGCAATGATTGCAAGCAGTACCTGCGCCGTGCAGATGTTCGAAGTCGCCTTTTCGCGGCGAATGTGCTGCTCGCGCGTTTGCAGCGCCAGGCGCAGGGCCGGCGTTCCTTGTGCATCGACCGAGATGCCCACCAGCCGTCCGGGCATGGAGCGCTTGAACTCCTCGCGGCAGGCCAGAAATCCTGCATGCGGTCCGCCAAACCCCATCGGCACACCGAAGCGCTGCGCACTGCCCACCACGATGTCGGCGCCCCAGCGGCCGGGTGGCTCCAAAACCGCAAGCGCCAGCAAATCGGCGGCCACGGTCACAAGGGCACCGGCCGCGTGCAGCCCGCGAACAATTGCAGCAGGGTCGCGCAGCTCGCCGGTCGACGAAGGGTACTGCAGCAAGGCACCAAAGCATTCGGGCCCCAACTCGGCCAGATCTCCAACCACGATCTCGATGCCCAGCGGTTCCGCGCGGGTACGCACGACGCTGATCGTCTGCGGATGACACTCGGCCGATACCAAGAACCGATTGGACGCATGCGAGGCTGCGCAACGCCGGGCCAGCGTCATCGCCTCGGCCGCGGCAGTAGCCTCATCGAGCAGCGAGGCATTGGCGATCGGCAGGGCGGTGAGTTCGCCCACCATCGTCTGAAAGTTCAACAAGGCCTCCAGACGCCCCTGCGAGATTTCGGCCTGGTAGGGCGTGTAGGACGTGTACCACGCGGGGTTTTCCCAAATATTGCGCGCGATCACGGCCGGCATGATGGTTCCGTAGTACCCCATGCCGATGAAGCTTCGCAGCACCTGATTGGATTGGGCGATTGCGCCAATTTCCTCGAGCGCCTGCACCTCGCTTGTGGGCGGCCCCAAGCGCAGTGGCGCAGTACTACGGATCGATTCGGGCACAATGGCACCGACGAGATCCTCGAGACTGTCGAGCCCGAGTTCGGAGAGCATGACCTCCATCTCCTGCCGGCTCGGACCGACGTGCCGCGCAAGAAACTCCGCCGGATTTTCGAGCTCTTGCAGCGGCACCACGGCGCACCCCTTGTCTGCGTCCATCATTTCTCCGAATCCACCGTCGTTTGGTAAGCCTTCGCATCAAGCAGCCCTTGCACCTTTGCGGGCTCCTGCGGCTGCATGCGAAACAGCCACGCGCCGTAGGCATCGCGATTGACTTTTTCGGGCGCGTCCTTGACGGCGTCATTGACCGCCGTCACGGTCCCGGCAACGGGCGCATAGATGTCCGAGGCGGCCTTCACCGATTCGACCACCGCAATCACCTCACCGGCCGCAAAGGCCTTTCCCACGGCCGGCAAATCGATAAAGACCAGGTCACCGAGCGCGTCTTGGGCGAAATCGGTAATGCCCACCAGCACGCTGCCGTCGGGCTGCGTTTGCACCCACTCGTGCGACTCGGTGTACCGCAGTTCTTCCGGAATGCGCATTGCGTCCTCCTTGCCAAAGATGTGCGTTGCGGCCTTCCCACGCGCGCTTCACTGGAGCACCCTGCCGTGGCGCACGAAGGCAGGCCGGCAGACCCGGGCACGGGCGGGGCCCGCGCGCAAGGCCACCGAGACTTCGTCGGCCAAGGCCACGCCCGCGGGCAGCCGCGCGAGCGCGATCGAGCAGCCCACGGTGGGCCCAAATGTTCCGCTGGTGATCTCCCCGGAGCCCTGCGCCGTGGCAACCGCCTGATGCGCGCGCAGCACGCCGCGGTCCAGCAGCTTGAGTCCGAGCAGCTGACGCAATCCGGGGTTTGCGCGCTGGCTCTCGAGCACTGGGCGGCCGATAAACTCGCGCGGTTCGCGCCAGTCCACCGTCCAGGCCAAACCCGACTCGAGCGGCGTCACGCTCTCGTCCATCTCCGCCCCGTAGAGATTCAAGCCCGCCTCCAGGCGCAGCGTGTCGCGCGCCCCCAAGCCGCAGGGCGCAACATCGGCGCCGGCCAACGCGCTCCAGAGTTCCGCGGCCTGCTGCGCGGGCAGGGCGATTTCGAAGCCGTCTTCGCCTGTGTAACCGGTGCGCGCGAGAAACCAGTCGCCTTGGGCCGCCGCGCAAAAGCTGCCCAGAGACTCGACCACGCGTGCAACGTGCGGCACGGCGCGGCACAGGCGTGCGCCGGCACTCGGCCCCTGGACCGCGATGAGGGCGAGATCGGCGCGCATGCGCAACTCCATGTCAAAGCCGCGCTCGCGGCGCACCTGCTGCATCCAAGCCAAATCGCGTTCACCCGTAGCGGCGTTGACCACCAGACGGAAGGCAGCGCCCTCGCCAGCGAGCCGGTAGACGATCAGATCATCGAGAACTCCGCCGTCGTGCCGCAGCATGCAGCTGTACAGCGCCTTGCCGGGCTCGAGTCGAGCCGCGTCGTTGGCCAAGAGCGTGCGCAGCCCTTGCAGGGCATCGGCGCCGTTTACGTCGACGACACGCATGTGCGAGACGTCGAACATTCCGCTGCCCGCGCGCACCGCCAGATGCTCTTCGATTTGCGAGCCGTAGTGCAGCGGCATCTCCCAGCCGCCGAAATCGACCATCTTTGCGCCCGCGGCGCGGTGGATCTCGAACAAGGCAGTGCGCTTGAGCATCAGGCAGATCCGGAGCAGGGACTACGCATCGAATCCTCGATGCGCACCCCTCTGTCCTTTTGCCTGAGAGTTCGGGGATGGGTGCCGGTGCATTACCGACCAGCACCGCACAATCCCTTGCACCTTCGGCGTCGGACCGAAGTCCGATCTCTCCAGAGACGCCCGCGCGGCGCGGTTCCTTGACCTGAGCGATTACGGGTGTTGCGCCTTCGGCGGCCGGCAACACCGAAGAGCCCACGGGCTTGGTTCGGCGCTGCGGCGCTCTCCCACGTCGCGGTCACGAGCGTGCGCACAGCATACACGATTCCGGGCTCAGACCCGGTGTCGCATCAGGTGCGCGGCAGCGTCACCCCGGTCTGGCCCTGGTATTTGCCGCCGCGATCGCGATACGAGGTCTCGCACACCTCGTCGGCTTCGATGAAGATGACTTGCGCACAGCCCTCGTCCGCGTAGATCTTGGCCGGCAGCGGCGTGGTATTGGAAAACTCCAGCGTCACATGCCCTTCCCATTCGGGCTCAAGCGGGGTGACATTGACGATGATGCCGCAGCGGGCGTACGTGCTCTTGCCCAGGCAGATGGTGAGCACATTGCGCGGTATGCGGAAATATTCGACGGTGCGTGCCAGGGCAAAGGAGTTGGGGGGGATGATGCAGACCCGGCCGCGGAAATCGACAAAGGAGTTCGGGTCGAAGGCTTTGGGATCAACGATGGTGCTGTTGATGTTGGTGAAAATCTTGAATTCGGCAGCGCATCGGATGTCGTAGCCGTAACTTGACGTTCCGTAAGACACGATGCGCTCGCCCTGGACGCTGCGCACTTGCCCCGGCTCGAAGGGCTCGATCATGCCCTGTGCCGCCATGCGCCGGATCCAGCGGTCACTCTTGATCGACATTGCCGCTCCTCCAAAGGCCTCGAATTCTACGGCAGCCGCCGACGGCACCAGGGTTGCTCGCGGCAGCGCTCCAAAATATCCAAATGGTGGTTTTTGCGCTACAAAGCCGTGACTTGCGCGCGGCGCCAATGTCGGATACAAAACCCGCCGCAGGGCATGCGCAGCACCCGCGCGTGCCGCTACCGGCATTGACATGGCACTGGACTGGACAACCTCCAAGCAAGGCTTGGCGGCCAAAGAGCTTCGCCCCCGACGCACACTTCCGGGCGATTGGATTCCCGCACAAGTGGGCGATTTGCTGCGCGACGTCGACACGCCTGCGCTCATCGTCGATCTGGACAAGTGCGAGTCCAACATGGCCAAGCTGATGGCCGCGGTGGAGGGCACGCAGGTGCGGGTGCGGCCGCACGCCAAGACCCACAAGTGCGTGGAACTCGCGCGCCGGCAAATCGCCGCGGGAGCCGTCGGCGTGTGTTGCCAGAAACTGGGCGAGGCCGAGGCGATGCTCGCCGGTCACGTGAGCGACGTGCTCATCACCAACGAAATCGTCGGTGAATCCAAGCTGCGCCGCCTGGCGCGTGTGGCCCGCGCCTATGCGCCTGCGCGTCTGGGAGTCTGCATCGACAGCCCGGAGATCGCGCGCCAGCTGGCGACGATCTGCCGCGCCGAGCAGGTGGTGCTCGATGTATACGTCGAGATCGACGTCGGACAAAACCGTGGTGGTATCGCCGAGCCGCGCGCCGCAGCGGCCATGGCGCGCATGCTGCAAGACACGTCCGTGTTCCGCTTCCGCGGATTGCACGCCTACGCGGGCTTAGCGCAGCACCGCCGTGGTGTGCCCGAGCGGCGCGCCGCCGCCGAGGCTGCGGCCTTGCGCGCGGCGCAGGCCAGGGACGCGATCCTCGCGGTCAATGTTCCGTGCGAGGTCGTCACCGGCGGAGGTACGGGTACCTTTGCCTATGACGTGCGCAGCGGCGTGTACACCGAAGTGCAGCCCGGCTCCTATATCTTCATGGACGCCGACTACGCGCGCAACGAACAAGACGCCCACGGACCCCAGTTCGAGGTGGCGCTGTTCGTACTGGCTACCGTGATGAGCCTGCGCGAGGATCGCGCTACGCTCGACGCGGGCTTAAAGGCCTTTTCCACCGACACGGGGCCGGCACGTCCGACTTTTCCGGGCTGGCGCGTGCGCAATGTCTCCGACGAGCACACCGTGCTCATGCGCGCCGATGACGCTACGCCGATCCGCCTGGGCGACAAAGCGCTGCTGGTCCCGGGGCACTGCGACCCGACGGTCAACCTGCACGAGTGGCTCGTGGCCACGCGCAAGGGCCGCGTCGAGGCCGTCTGGCCGATCGAAGGACGCGGTCGCATCTACTAGGAGCGGCTACAGGCCCGGAGCGCGGCGCGCGAGCCTTGGCTCTCAGGATCGCAGGCCCACGAGCCGGCGCAGGAAGGCCCAGAGCAAACTCCAAAAACCCATCCGCGCAACAGGCGCCGCGGGCGCCGCCTCGCCGCCCGCGGCGGCCGGTGCCAGGCGCTGGGAAAACGCGGCAAAGAACTTCTCCGACATTGCCCCCGCGGCCGCATCGATCAGGCGCGAGCCGATCTGCGCGAGCTTGCCACCGACCTGTGCGCTCGTTGAGTAGCTCAGGTGCGTTCGCTGCGGACCGTCCGGACGCAGGGCGACGCGCGCCTGTCCGCGCACAAAACCCGTTGTGCCGCCGCTACCGTCGAAGCGCAATGTATAGGAGTCGGGAGCATGCACGTCGGTGAGTGCGACCGTGCCCTTGAAGCGCGCTTTGACCGGCCCGATCGAGGCATCGATCGTCGCCTCATACGTGTCTTGTGCGGTGCGCGTCATGCTCTGACAGCCCGGCACGCATTGGCGCAGCAGTTCGATGTCGTTGAGTGCGTCCCAGGCGCGCTGCTGGCCCACGGGCAGAAGCTGCTCGCCTTTTAGTTCCATCGTTCCTCCCCCATCCGACCGCGCGGACCCGCGTGGGCAAGTACCCGGGCGAGCTCGGCAAGGCTATCGACGCTGTGAACCGGAAGCAGCTGATCGACATGCGGCAGCATGGCGCGGATCCCCTGTGCCTTGGGCTCGAAGGCATCGTAACGCAAGAGGGGATTGAGCCATACCAGGCGGCGACACGACTTCGACAGGCGCTCCGTCTGCCACGCCAGCGCGCTCACGTCCCCGCATTCGAGCCCGTCGCTCATGAGCAGGACACTGCGGTTGCCGCTGAGCACGCGCCGCGCCCAGCGACGGTTGAATTCTTCCAGGCACGACGAGATTCTCGTACCGCCCGACCAGTCGTCGACCGCGGCCACGGCCCGCTCGACCGCCACGTCGGGATCGAGCGCGCGCAATGCGCGCGTGATGCGCGTGAGGCGTGTGCCGAACACGAACGACTCCAGGCGGCAGTCGGCATTGCTGAGCGCGTGCAAAAAGTGCAGAAAGACCCGCGAATAGCGGCTCACGGAACCCGAGATGTCGACGATCGCCACCAGCGGCTCGAGCCGCGTGCGCCGCCTGCGCCGCGGCACATCGATGAACTCGCCCGCGCGCCGCGCGGCCGCCCGCAGCGCCGCCTGCACGTCAAGCCGACGGCCCCGATGCGAGGGTGCGTCGCGACGCGTGATCTGTTGCGCGAGAAACGGACGCAGTTCTTCGATCATCCGCCGCGCGTAGATCCACTCCTGGGCCGACATCGTGTCGAAATCGGCCTTGCGCAACTGCTCGCGTTCCGACCAGGTGCCCGCCGCGTTGATTTCCAGGGGGGTAAGGTCCGCCTGCGGCAGCGGCGCCGACACTGCGGGTGCGCGCAGCGCCGACTCCAGCCGCTGGTTGCGCTCCTTGGCCTCGCGCGTGCGACTTGCGACCCGCGGCAGGAGCAGGCGCATCATCTGGCCCAGCAGGTCGGGATCGCGCCAAAACGCGGCAAAGGCCTGATCGAACAGCGCACGGTGCTCGGTGCGATCGATCAGGCAGGCGAACAGGGTGTTGCGGAAGTCCTGCCGCGATGCAAGACCGACCAGCGGCACCGCGCGCAGCGCCAGCACGACGCGATCCGTTCCCACCGGCAGCCCGGCGGCTCGCAGCACGCGCGCGAAGTGCACGATGTTTTGCGCCAGGCGGCCGGCCGGCACGCACGAGGCTTGCGGCCGCTGCATGTGCGCGCCTAGCCTCAGACGCGGGCCGCTTCCAGACGCACGCGCTCGAGCAGCCGCGCCACCTCTGAGCCCTGCACGCGCGCGATGTCGTCTTGGTACTTGAGCAGCACGCCGAGCGTGCTCTCCACGGCCTGCGCCTCCAGTGCCACGGCATCGAGCGCCACGAGCGCGTGCGCCCACTCGATGCTCTCGGAGACACCGGGCAGCTTGTAGAGATCCATCTCGCGCATCGCCTGGACGAAGGCCACGACCTGGCGGCTCAGCTCCGCGGCGCAGTCGGGCGCCTTGCGCCGCAAGATGTCGAACTCGCGCGTCGCGTCCGGATAGCCCACCCAATGATAGATGCAGCGGCGCTTGACCGCGTCGTGGATCTCGCGCGTGCGATTGGACGTGATCACCACGAGGGGCGGCTGCTGCGCCCTGACCGTAGTCCATTCGGGAATGGTGATCTGAAAATCGGACAGCACCTCGAGCAAGAAGGCCTCGAAGGGTTCGTCGGCCCGATCGAGCTCGTCGATGAGCAGCACCGGCGGCACCGCGTGCGGCTGCAGTGCGCGCAGCAGCGGGCGCGCGATCAAGAAGCGTTCGGAAAACAGCTCGCGGGCGAGGCTGGCACGCACGTCGCGGCCCCGCGCCGCCTCCGCGCCCGCGCCTTGCGCGTACGCCTCGCCCAGGCGGATCTCCAGCATCTGGCGCGCGTAATTCCACTCGTAGGCCGCGTCGTGGATGTCCAGTCCTTCGTAGCACTGCAGTCGAATGAGCTCGGCGTCCAGAGCGCCCGCGAGGACCTTGGCGATCTCCGTCTTACCGGTCCCCGGTTCGCCCTCGACGAACAACGGTCGGCCCAACCGCAAGGCGAGAAACACTGCCGTGGCCAAGGAACGATCGGCCACATAGTCGCCGCGGGCCAGCAGCGCCAGCGTTGCGTCGACCGATTCGATCGTGCGCGCCGCCGCCGGGCCCGGCGGCGGCTGCGGCAGGGACCCGGCCGGCAGTTCCCTGGGCGACTCCGGCGGCACCCGCGTCAACCCAGCGCCCGCGCCACGGCCCTTTTTGCCACGACCGGAATGAGATGCGCGCGATACTGGGCAGAACCGTGCAGGTCGTCGTTCAGACCGGCGGCTTCGATCTGCACGCCGTCACACGATTCGGGTGCGAATTTGCGGCCAAGCGCCGCCTCAAGCGGCTTGCATCGGAAAACTCCGCTGCCTGCGGCGCCGGTCACCGCAACGCGCACTCCTGCTGCCGTCTTGGCCACCATCACTCCCACCAGGGCAAAGCGGGAAGCGGGCTGGCGGAATTTCTCGTAGCCGGCACGCTCCGGGATGGGAAAGTGCACCGCCGTGATGATTTCGTTGGGCCGCAGCGCGGTTTCGAACAGGCCCAGAAAGAAATCGTCGGCCGCAATCTGCCGCTGGTCCGTCTGTACGGTCGCACCCAGGCCCAGTACGGCGGCCGGATAGTCCGCGGCCGGGTCGTCGTTGGCGAGCGACCCGCCCAGCGTTCCGCGATCACGCACTTGGCGATCGCCGATGCCCGCCGCAAGCTGCGCGAGCGCGGGGATGGCACGGCCCAGCTCGCGCGAAGCTGCCACGCTGGTATGCGTGGCCATGGCGCCGATCGTGACGCGCTGCGCGTCGACCCGGATCGCATCGAGGCCCGCGATTGCGCGCAGGTCAACGAGGGCGGACGGCGAAGCCAGCCCGAGCTTCATCGCCGCGACCAAGGACTGGCCCCCCGCCAGCAGACGCGCATCGCCCCCGAGCAGCTTGGCGGCCTCCGCGGTAGAACCGGGACGGTGATATTGGGTTTGCATAGTTCGTTCTCCTCAGCGCTTGGCAGCGGCCTGGATCGCGGTCCAGACCGCAAACGGTGTGGCCGGCATCGGAACGTCGCGCACTCCGAGCGACGAGAGGGCGTCGGTCACCGCGTTCATGATTGCCGCAGGACTGCCGATGGCGCCAGCCTCGCCGCAACCCTTGGAGCCCAGCGGATTGTGCGTGCAGGGGGTACCGGCCACCGTTTCCACTCGCAGCGAAGGCACATCGTCGGCCCGCGGCATCGCGTAGTCCATGAAACTACCGCTCACCAGCTGCCCATCCTCGTCGTAGCGGCAGCCCTCCAGCAGCGCCTGCCCCAGGCCGTGCACGATGCCACCGTGGACTTGGCCCTCCACGATCATCGGGTTGACGACGTTGCCAAAGTCGTCGCACGCGGTGAACCGATCCACTCGCACCTGCCCCGTGGCCGGGTCGACCTCCACTTCGCAGACATAGGAGCCCGCCGGGAAGGTAAAGTTGGTCGGATCGTAAAACGCGTTCTCGTTGAGGCCCGGTTCGAGTTTGTCCAACGGGTAGTTGTGCGGCACGTAGGCCGTGAGCGCGATCTCGCCGAAGGTCTTTTTGCGGTCCGTGCCCGCGATGCGAAATTCGCCGTCCGAGAACTCGATGTCCGCGTCGGAGGCCTCGAGCAGGTGCGCCGCAATCTTCTTTCCCTTAGCGATGATCTTGTCGACCGCCTTGAGGATCGCGGAGCCGCCCACCGCCAGCGAGCGGCTGCCATAGGTTCCCATTCCGAAGAGAATCTTGCCGGTATCCCCGTGCTGGATGTCGACGTCGTTCAATCCGATCCCGAGCTTGTCGGCCACGATCTGCGAAAACGTGGTCTCGTGCCCCTGCCCGTGGCTGTGCGAGCCCGTGAAGATCGTCACCTTGCCCGTGGGGTATACCCGCACCTCTGCCGCCTCGAACAAGCCGGCACGAGCTCCGAGCGCTCCGGCGACGTTGGAAGGTGCGAGCCCGCAGGCCTCGATGTAGCACGAGTAGCCCATGCCGCGCAGCAGGCCCTTGCGCGCACTTTCGGCGCGTCGCGCGCCGAAGCCCTCGACGTCGGCGATCTGCCGCGCCCGCATGAGCGTTGTCTCGTAATCGCCCGTGTCATAGGTCAACCCCACCGGCGTGGCGTGGGGGAACTTGCGGACGAAATTGCGTCGGCGCAGCTCGGCCGGATCGATGCGCATTTCGCGCGCGGCCATCTCGACGATGCGCTCGACCACGTAGGTCGCCTCGGGCCTGCCGGCGCCGCGCACGGCGTCGACCGGGGTCGTGTTCGTAAACACCGCCTGCACTTCGCTGTAAATCGCCGGGGTGGCGTACTGGCCGGCCAGCAAGGTTGCATACAAGATGGTCGGAATGGCGCTGCTGAAGGTCGAGAGGTACGCCCCGAGGTTGGCGGTGGTGTGCACGCGCAGCCCCAGGAACTTGCCATCCTTGTCCAGTGCGAGCTCGGCGCGAGTGACATGGTCACGCCCATGCGCGTCGGTTAAAAAGCTTTCACTTCGCTCCGCGGTCCACTTGATCGGGCGGCCGATGTGCTTGCTCGCCCAGACCAAGGCGGTTTCCTCCGCGTACAAAAAGATCTTCGACCCGAAGCCTCCGCCCACGTCAGGAGCGACAACCCGCACCTTGTGTTCGGGCAGGCCCAGTACGAAAGCGGTCATCAAGAGCCGCTCGACGTGCGGGTTCTGGTTGGCCACGTACAGCGTATAGCTGTCATCGGCCAGGGAGTACGACGCGTTGGCGGCGCGCGGCTCAATGGCGTTGGGAACGATCCGATTGTTGACGAACTCCATCGTCGTCACGTGCGCCGCAGCGGCAAACGCGGCGTCCGTAGCCGCCTTGTCGCCCCATCCCCACGTATAGCAGACGTTATCGGGCGCCTCGTCATGAACCGCCGACGCGCTCTTCGATGCCGTGGCCGTAACGGCCACGGCCGGCAAAACCTCGTAGTCGACCTCAATGAGCGCGGCGGCGGCCCGCGCCTGCTCGAGCGTCTCGGCCACCACGAGCGCGATGGCCTCGCCGACATAGCGCACCTTGCCCTCCGCGAGCACCGGATGCTTCGGTTCCTTCATCGGCGAACCATCGATCGACTTGATTTGCCAACCACAAGGCAGGCCGCCGACGGCCGCCATGTCCTTGCCCGTGATAATGCCCAGCACACCGGGGGCGCGCGATGCCTGCCCCGTGCTCACCGCGCGCAGGCGCGCGTGCGCATGCTGGCTGCGAACAAACACCGCATAGCTCTGGTTGGGCAGCACCATGTCGTCCGTGTACTGCCCCTTGCCCGTGAGAAAACGGTAATCCTCTTTGCGCTCAATCGAGCGACCGACCAATCCGGGTGCACCCATGGCTGCCTCCTCACAAGCCCATGGCCTTCGCGCCCTGCGCGACGGCCTTGACGATATTCTGGTAGCCCGTGCAGCGGCAGAAATTGCCATCCAGGCCCGCTCGGATCTGCTCCTCGGTCGCGTGCGGATGATGCGCGACGAGGTCGAGCGCGCTCATCACCATGCCCGGCGTGCAAAAGCCGCACTGCAAGCCGTGGCAGGCACGAAACGCCTGCTGCATCGGGTGCAGTGAACCGTCCGCGGGCGAGATTCCTTCGATGGTTGTGACCGCGCTGCCCGTCGCTTGCACCGCCAGCACGTTGCAGCTCTTGACCGCGCGCCCGTCGATATGAACCGTGCAGGCGCCACACTGAGCGGTATCGCAGCCGATGTGCGTTCCCGTCAGGCGCAGTTGCTCGCGCAAGAACGTGGAAAGCAAGGTGGTTGCGCTCACCTCGGCCGATACGGCCCTCCCGTTGACCTGAAGTTGAATTTTTTGCGTCATCTTCTCTAGTCCTCCCATTGACGGAACTGCGGTTGCGGCGCACCGATCATAGTCCGAAGAGGCAGCGCGGAGGCCGCGATCTTGGTTGTGCGGTGCAATAGGACGACGTCAAACGGGTCTTGCACTTTCGCAAGACCGCACCAGGACACGCTGTTATTGTGGTTATTGCGGGCAGCCGCGCGGCCGAAGCAGCGCGTTGCAAAGCGCCGCCAATCTGGCATCGTTACTGTCCCGACAGGGTCAAGCAGCGGGAAGAGGACATGGACAGTGTAGACACGCAGGTGCTGAAAAAAGCACAAGAATGGATCCACGCCAGTCAGCGTGGCGTGATGGGAACCGTGGTGCGCACGTGGGGATCGGCGCCCAGACCGGTGGGCGCGCTGGTCGGGATCCGCAGCGACGGACAGGTCGTCGGGTCGGTCTCGGGGGGATGCATCGAGGACGACCTCATCGATCGGGTGCGCGCCGGTGCGCTGGCGCTGGAGCGTCCGCAACGGGTCAAGTACGGCGTAAGCGCGGAAGAGGCCACACGCTTTGGCTTGCCCTGCGGCGGAACGATCGAGCTGGTGCTCGAGCCTCTGGGTCAGCAATCGAGAATCGACGAGCTGCTCGAGCGCGTGGCCGCCGGCCAGCAGGTCGCACGGCGTCTGGATTTGCGCACGGGCGAAGTTTCCCTTAGCGACGGGCAAGGTTATGCGGCGCTGTCAGTCGATGACGCGGCGCTCGTGAGCGTTCACGGACCGACGTGGCGGCTGCTGCTCATCGGTGCGGGGCAGCTCACCCAGTACCTCGCGGAAATGGCGCTCGCCCTCGACTACCAGGTGCTCATCTGCGATCCGCGAGAAGAATATGCGGATGCCTGGTCCGTTGCCGGCACGACGCTCGTTCGCACCATGCCCGATGACACGGTCATCGAATGCCATCCGGACCGGCACACGGCAATCGTCGCGCTCACGCACGACCCCAAGCTCGATGATCTCGCGCTCATCGAGGCGCTGCACTCTCCGGCGTTTTACGTCGGAGCCATCGGATCGCGCAAGAACCAAGACAAGCGCAAGGAGCGCCTCAAGGAGTTCGGGGTCACCGATGCGGAACTCGCTCGCCTCTTCGGGCCCGTGGGGCTCAAAAACGGCGCGCGCACCCCCTCGGAAATCGCCGTTTCCATCCTGGCCGAGCTCACGGCGGTCAAGTACGGCTACCGAATTCCGCAGCCCGTTGCCGCAGCCTCCGTGGCGACGGTGGAATCGGGCTGCGCGATCCCCTAGTCGCGCTTTACGTGTTGGAGATCTTGATGGCCGGCATCTTCGCCGAGAGATCGCGTGCGCGCTCGGCGATGCGAATGGCGATCCGGCGCGCGATCGCCTTGTAGGTGCAAGCGATCTCGCCCTCGGGGTCGGCCACAACCGTGGGTCTTCCGCTGTCGGCGTGCTCGCGGATGCGAATGTCCAGCGGCAGCGAGCCCAGCACCTCGACCGAATATTGGTGGGCCATTTTGGCCGCACCGCCGGCCCCGAAGATGTGCTCTTCGTAGCCGCAGCGCGAACAGATGTGGGTCGCCATGTTCTCGACGATACCCAGAATCGGCACGCCCACCTTCTCGAACATGCGCAGTCCCTTGGCCGCGTCGAGCAGGGCGATGTCCTGCGGTGTGGTCACGATGACCGCGCCGGTGACGGGAACTTGCTGCGCGAGGGTGAGCTGTATGTCGCCCGTTCCCGGAGGCATATCGATCACCAGATAGTCGAGGTCGCGCCAGTTGGTGAGCGTGAGCAGCTGCTGCAGCGCCGAGGTCACCATCGGTCCGCGCCAGATCATGGGTTGGGCCGGATCGATAAGAAAGCCGATCGAACTGGCCTGGATTCCGTGGCCCTCCAGCGGATCGAAGGTCTTGCCGTCCTTGCTCGTGGGCTGGCCCGCGATCCCCAACATGGTGGGCTGGCTGGGTCCGTAGATATCGGCGTCGAGCATGCCCACGCGCGCACCCTCGGCCGCCAGTGCCAGCGCCAGGTTGGCGGCCACGGTGCTCTTGCCCACGCCGCCCTTGCCCGAGGCCACGGCAATGATGTTGCGCACGTTGGGCATGACTTTGAGACCCCGCTGCACCGTGTGCGCAACGATTTTTGCGCGCACCTCCACGTGCGGTGCGTCGGCACCGGCGGCTTGCAGCGCCTGCGTGATGCGCGCGCGCATCGGTTCGATTTGACTCGCCGCCGGATAGCCCAGCTCGACTTCCACGCGCACGACGCCGCCCGCCACCTCCACCTTAGAGACCTCGCGCGAACTCACGAGATCCTTGCCGGTGTTGGGATCGACGACCGCTGCCAGTACGCTCTTGACTTGCTCGAGTTCCATTGCCATGTCGTTGCCGCGAGACGCTGCGCGCCTGCACTGTCGCTGAAAAAAGCGCAAGCATACGGTACCGGCGGCAGGCCAAGACCCTACCGGCTGATAGACTGCGGCTGCCTTGGGCGGTGAGCTCGCTCCCCCACACGTCGCAGATGCCACAACGAGAACTTTTTGTGACCACGGCGCTACCCTACGCCAACGGAGCGCTGCACATCGGCCACGTCATGGAGTACATCCAGGCCGATGTCTGGGTGCGCTTCGAGCGGCTGCGCGGCCACAAGGTGCATTTCGTGTGCGCCGACGATGCCCACGGCGCTCCGATCATGATCGCGGCCGAAAAGGCCGGCACCACGCCGCAGCAGTTCGTCGCCACGGTGGCGGCCGCGCGCAAGCCCTGCCTCGACGGATTTTTGATCGGCTTCGACCACTGGCACTCCACCGAGTCGCCGGAGAACGTCGAACTGTCTCAAGACATCTACCGGCGGCTGCGCGCCGCGGGCCTGATCGCGACCCGAGCCATCGAGCAGTTCTACGACCCGGTCAAGCACATGTTCCTGCCGGACCGTTACATCCGCGGCCAGTGTCCGCGCTGCGGCGCCCAGGACCAGTACGGAGACGCCTGCGAGGTCTGTGGCGCGGTATATGCCGCCACCGAACTGCGCCAGCCCAGATCGGCGCTCTCGGGAGCCGCGCCCGAGCTGCGGACTTCGGAGCATTACTTCTTTCGCCTCTCCGACGAGCGCTGCCGCGCGTTTTTGCGCGGATGGATCGCGGACGGCCGGCTGCAGCCCGAAGTCGCCAACAAGGCGCGCGAGTGGCTCGACGGCGACTCCGGTCTGGCCGATTGGGATATCTCGCGCGACGCCCCGTATTTCGGCATTCCCATACCGGATGCACCGGGCAAGTTCTTCTACGTCTGGCTCGATGCCCCCATCGGCTACCTGGCCTCGCTCAAGGCCTATTGCGCGCGCCAGGCCATGGACTTCGAGGCCCTGCTGCAAAACCCGCGTACCGAGCAGATTCACTTCATCGGCAAGGACATCATTTACTTTCACACGCTGTTTTGGCCGGCGATGCTGCACTTTGCAGGCGCACCCTACAAGGTTCCGGACCGCGTCTACGTGCACGGCTTTATCACGGTGAGCGGCGAGAAGATGTCCAAGAGCCGGGGAACGGGCATTGACCCGCTGCGCTACCTGCAGCTGGGCATGAACCCGGAGTGGATGCGCTATTACATTGCCGCCAAACTCAACGCGCACGTCGAGGACGTGGACTTTCACCCCGAGGACTTTCTGCAGCGGGTCAACAGTGACTTGATCGGCAAGTACGTCAACATCGCGAGTCGTGCCGCGAACTTCATCACGCGGTTCTTTGACGGCCACGTGCTGGACGCGGCGTCCGACCCGCAGGCACCCTTGCTCGGGGCCGAGCCGGTCGATGCCGAGATCGCCGAGGCCTACGAGGCGCGCGAGTTTGGCAAGGTCGTGCGGCTGGCGATGGCCTTCGCCGATCAGCTCAACCGCCAGTTCGACGCGGCAAAGCCCTGGGAACTCGCCAAGGACGCGGCGCAGCGCCAGGCGCTGCACCGGATTTGCTCGTATTGCCTGCGGGGATTTCAGTACCTCACGCTGTGGCTCAAGCCGGTCCTGCCTGCGCTGGCGCACTCCGCGGAGCAATTTCTCGGCTGCGGCGAGTTGCGCTGGCAGCGCGAATTGGTGCCGTTGCGCCGCATCGGCGCCTACACCCACCTGATGGGACGCGTGGAGAAGCGCCAGCTCGACGCGCTTTTTGCCAGCCCCGGCGCAGGCCCCGAAGCCTCGGCCGCCGCACCCGCCTCGACGCTGCCGCAGGCAGCCGGGCCCGATGCGGGTGCGCCTACGACGATCTCGATGGATGAGTTTGCGCGCATGGACTTGCGGGTGGCGCGCATCGTCGCCGCCGAGCCCGTGGCGGGAAGCGACAAATTGCTGCGCCTGACGCTCGACGTGGGCCAGGAGCGCCCGCGCGAAGTGCTCTCCGGCATCCGCTCGGGCTATGCGCCCCAGGATCTGGTTGGCAGGCTCACGGTGCTGGTCGCCAACCTGGCGCCGCGCAAAATGAAATTCGGCACCAGTGAAGGCATGGTGCTGGCGGCCAGCGCCGCGCCAGGCGAGCAGCCCGCAGGCATTTATCTGCTCGAGCCCGACCCGGGAGCCATGCCCGGCATGCGCATCCAGTAAGGCAGTAAGGGCGAGAGCACGAACGAAAACAAGGAAGAGACCATGGCAACCTACGAGTCGGAACTGACCGCGTTTCTGCGCGACCTGCGGCAGAGTCGCCCGGATGTGGAGCGCCGTCAAGCCGAAGGCCGCGCGCTTTGGTGGGATCGGCAGCTCGATGCCGACGACCTGAAGCGCTGGCAGGCTTCGCGCGTGCCGCAACCCGCGTACGTGTATTACGCGCCCGAACCGGTCAAGCCGGCTGCAGACTCATCAACGTAGCATTGCCGCCGGCCGCTGCCGTATTGGTCGTCACGACCTGCTCGGCAACCAGACGCTCGAGCGCATAGCGACCCGCATGCGGGCGCAGCAGCGCAACGCGTGCTCCACCGCGCTGGGCGAGTGCACGGCGCGCCGCGCGCGCGGACTCCTCCGCCGCTTCGAGCAGCGCCACGTCGAAGGACTCCGCGCCCCATTGCGCGCTCCAGTCGATCCATGCCCGCAACGAGTGCGGCAGCGTCTCGAGCAGCGCTCGCAACGGCGCTTCGTCTGGCAGCAGCGCACGGTTCGCGGTTGCAAATACGGCGGCGAGTTGCCCCAGCACAGAGCGCGAGTCCGCACTGCCATCGGCGCCCAGGCACAGCACGCGTCCCCGCGGCCGGTACTGCAGGATGTTGGATTCGCCTGTGGGACCCGGCAGATCGAACCGGTATCCGATCGGCGTCTCGAGCGCGTAGGCGCGACAGATGCGCGCAAGTGCCTCCTGGCCGTGCTCCTGCGCCCAGGTCTGCAAGTCCCCGAGCATGGCAGGTGGCCGGGCAACGGCCTGGGCACCGAGCCACTTGGGTGCAACCGAGCGTACCGGAGTCGATCGGCGCAGACGCGGCAGCGTCCACGGACCTCCCGCCTTGGGCCCGGTGCCCGACAGTCCCTGACCGCCGAAGGGCTGCACACCCACGACCGCGCCGATCATGTTGCGGTTCACGTAGACGTTGCCGGCATGGATGCGCGAGACGATAAAGTCGATCGTTTCATCGATTCGGCTGTGAACGCCGCAAGTCAGTGCGTAACCCGTCGCGTTGATGGCCTCGACGAGTTCGCCCAGCTGCTCGCGGCGGTAACGCAGCACGTGCAGCACCGGACCGAAAACTTCGCCTTCGAGCGCGCTGATGGCCGGGATTTCGACGATCGCGGGCGCGACGAAGGTACCGGCCACGCATTGGGCCGCGAGCGGCGCGCGCGCCAGCAGCCCGGAGTCGGCAAAGCGCCCGAGATGCCCCTCGATTGCCTGGCGCGCGGTCTCGTCGATCACCGGGCCCAAATCGGTTCGGCTCTCGATCGGATCGCCGACACGCAGCTCCGCGGTCGCGCCGATGAGCAGCTCGAGCGTCGCATCGGCAATTTCTTCCTGTAGGCACAAGACCCGCAGAGCCGAGCAGCGCTGGCCCGCGCTGTTGAAGGCCGAGGTGAGCACATCCTGGACGACCTGTTCGGGTTGCGCGCTCGAATCGACGATCATCGCGTTTTGTCCGCCGGTTTCCGCGACCAGCAGCGCGTCGCTACCGCCCGGCAAGTCCGCGAGCGCGCGGTCGATGCGTGTTGCGACCTGGGTCGACCCCGTAAACAGGACTGCGCGCACGCGTGGATCATTCGTGAGCAGCGCCCCGACCGAGCCGTCGCCCGGCAGCAGCTGCAGTGCGCAGCGTGGCACACCGGCGCCGTGCATCAACTGCACCGCCAGCGTCGCGATCAGTGGGGTTTGCTGCGCGGGTTTGGCCAAGACGGGGTTGCCCGCAGCCAGGGCAGCGCTGATCTGTCCGGTGAAAATCGCCAGAGGGAAATTCCACGGGGAGATGGCAATCACCAGCCCGAGCGCTTCGTCGCGCGCCGCTTGCATCGCGCGCGCCCGCTGCGCGTAGTAGCGGCAAAAGTCGATGGCTTCGCGCACCTCGGCGGCCGCATCGGACAGCGTCTTGCCCGCTTCGCACACGGCCAGCCACATCAGGTCCCCGCGTCGCCGCTCAAAGGCCAGGGCGACGTCTTCGAGCACCGCGGCACGCGCTGCCCAGCTGAGCTCCGACCAACCCTCGCCGTGGGCGTTTTGCAGTGCCCAGGCCACTTCGTGCGGCTGCGCCGCGCGCACGCGGCCCACGACCTGCGCGCGCCGCGCGGGATTGCGCACGTCCTGCTCGTGGCCGCCGTCAATCGCCGGCGCCTCGCCCGCCAGGATCGGATGCGCGCGCCACGATTGGGCGGCTGCCGCGCGAAACGACTCCTCGAGAGCCTCCATGCTGGCCGCGTCGAGCAAGTCGATGCCCGGCGAGTTGCGCCGCCCCGGCGCAAACAGCTCCGCGGGCAGTGCGATCGCGGGGTGCGGGCGACCGCCGGAGCGGGTGCATGCGAGAAAGGGGTCTTCGAGCAGCTCATCGCTCGCCACGCTCTCGTCGAGGACGCGGTTGACGAACGAAGAGTTGGCGCCGTTTTCGAGCAGGCGCCGCACGAGGTAGGCAAGCAGCGTCTCGTGGCTGCCGACGGGCGCATAGATGCGGCAAGCGAGGTTCAAATGCTCGGGGCCGACGAGCATGTCGTAGAGCGTCTCACCCATGCCGTGCAGGCATTGGAGCTCGAAGCGCGACGCCCCTGCGGCCTCGACGAGCTGCAGCACCGCGGCCACCGTCATCGCGTTGTGGGTTGCGAACTGCGCAAAGACCCGTTCGCCGTGAGCCAACAGGCGCGCCGCGCACGCCAAGTAGGCCGCGTCGGTGTGCACCTTGCGCGTGTAGACGGTGAAGTCGGACTGACCCTCGAGCTGCGCACGCTTGATCTCGCTGTCCCAGTACGCGCCCTTGACCAGGCGCACCGTAAAGCGCCGGTGCGATTGCGCGGCGAGCCCGGCCAGCCATTCCACCAGCGGCAGGGCGCGCTTCTGGTAGGCCTGCACGACGATTCCCAGGCCCTCCCAGTCGGCGAGCGCGGGGTCGCGGGCAAGCTGCGCGAAGACCTCGAGCGTGAGTTCCAGGCGCTCGCTTTCCTCCGCATCGATCGTCAATCCCAGTTCGGCGCGGCGGGCCAAGCGACACAGCTCCTGCAGGCGGGGCAAAAGCTCGACCACGACGCGCTCGCGCTGCAAGCCGCCAAAGCGCGGGTGCAGCGCCGAGAGCTTGACGGATACGCCCGAGCGCGCGTGCACGTCGGCCCGTGCGCTGCCCGCATCGTGCGCGGCGCTCGCGCCAACCGCCTCGATTGCGTGCGCGTAGGAGGCGAAATAGCGCGCCGCGTCGGCGGCGGTGAGGGCCGCCTCGCCCAGCATGTCGTAGGAGTGGTGGTAGCCGCGCGCCTGGGCATCGCGCGCGCGCGAAAGTGCCTGCTCGATCGTGCGACCGAGAACGAACTGCTGGCCGAGCAGGCGCATGGCAATGTCCACGCCCGCCCGGATCAGCGGCTCGCCGCCGCGCGCGATCATGCGGCTTACGGCCGCGCTCAGACCGAATTCGCTGTGGGTGGCGACCAGCCCGCCGGTGACCATCAGACCCCAGGCCGCGGCGTTGACGAATATCGAGCGGCTCGAACCGACATGCGCGCGCCAGTCGCCCTGGGAGAGCTTGTCGCGGATCAGGGCGTCGACGGTGGCGCGATCGGGTATGCGCGCCAGCGCCTCGGCCAGGCACATCAGCGCCACACCTTCCTGACTGGAGAGGGAAAACTCCCGCATCAAGGCGTCGACCCCGGCGCCGCGGCCGCGATGGGAGCGCAGCGCGGCGATCCATTGGGCTGCCTGGCGCTGCGCGGCCTGCCAGCGCTGCGGCGAAAGGGGCACTTGCCGCAGGAGCTCCGCCACGCACTGGGCTTCGGCAAGCCGGCTGTGGGCGCGCAATGCCGCAAGCGACGGCGCGGACGGCGGGTCGACTAAAATGATCACTTCCTCCCGACCTTGCATTGTATGGGCTTGCGTGACAGCGCTTTGACGGCGCTTGCAAGCCCCGCGTCGGGCCAAACCACGAGGGGATCGCGCGCAAATCGATGAGCACCGAACACACCAAGGAAGTGGCCGCGTCGCATGGCGACCCGCAGGCCTTGCTTGAGAACCGGCGCGAGCGCGACGCAGGAACGCAGCTCACGCCCCAGGTCGTCGATGGGGTGGCGCTGGCCCGTCTGTACGGCGAACCGCTCTTTGCGCTGCCCCAAGACCTCTACATCCCGCCCGATGCCCTGGAAGTCTTCCTGGAGGCCTTCGAGGGGCCGCTGGACTTGCTGCTGTATCTGATCCGGCGCCAGCATTTCAACGTGCTCGACATACCGATGGCGCAATTGACGCAACAATACCTCGCTTACATCGAGCAGATTCGCGCCCACAATCTCGAGCTGGCGGCCGAGTACTTGCTCATGGCCGCCCTGCTCATCGAAATCAAGTCGCGCATGCTGCTGCCGGTACGCAAGGCCGACACCGGCGAGGAGGTGGAAGACCCGCGCGCCGAACTCGTGCGCCGCCTCGTGGAGTACGAGCGCATCAAGCTCGCCGCAGTCCAGCTCGACGAGCAACCACGCATCGGGCGCGACTTTCTGCATGCCTTCATTGCGCTGGAGCCGTCGAACGCGCCGCGCTTCCCGAACGTGGCGATTGCCGATTTGCAGGCCGCCTGGAACGACATTTTGCGCCGCTCCCGACTGCACGCCCACCACCATATCGCGCGATCCGAACTGTCGGTGCGCGAACACATGAGTCTCATACTCAGACGCCTGCAAGGTGCGCGCTTTGTCGAATTCGCCGAATTGTTCGACCCGCGCGAGGGAACCGCGGTCGTGGTGGTGCATTTTTTGGCGTTGCTCGAGCTCACGCGCGAGGGCCTGGTCGAAATTACCCAGGCCGTACCCTTCGCGCCGATGTACGTACGGTTGTCGTTCACGCCCAGCTAGGCCGGGGTGCGTCGCCACCGTTGCCCGCGAGGTCCCGCATGTACATTCCGTCGCATTTTGAAGAGCGCCGCCCCGAGGTTCTGCATGCCCTCGTGCGCGCCCATCCGCTGGCAACCGTCATCACCTTGACTTCGCGCGGCATCGTCGCCAATCACGTTCCGCTGCACCTGTACGCGGACGCGACGCAGGGCGACAGCCTGCGCGGACACGTGGCGCGTGCCAACCCGCTGTGGAATGACCTGACCGAGGGCAGCGAATCGCTTGCCGTGTTCCAGGGCCCGCAGAGCTACATTTCGCCGTCCTGGTACGCGACCAAGAAAGAGCACGGCAAGGTGGTGCCGACATGGAACTACTGCGCGGTCCACGCCTACGGCACGCTGCGCATTCACGACGATCCACAATGGGTCCGTGCGCAGGTCGAAGCGCTCACCGCCTGGCAGGAGAGCTCCTTCGCGCAACCCTGGGCGCTCACCGATGCGCCGCGCGAGCACGTCGATGCGATGCTGCGCCAGATCGTCGGCATCGAACTCGTCGTCACGCGCTTGGTGGGCAAGTGGAAACTGAGCCAAAACCAGCCGGCGCGCAACCGCGCCGGAGTGCTCGAGGGTCTCGACGAGCGTCCGGATGCCAATGCAGCGCAGATGGCCGCTCTCATGCGGGAGCGAGAGCCACGCTAGTGCACGGCCTCAGTTAATCGAGCAAGGGCACAAGCTGCAGGGCCGAGGCCGCCGGCGCCGCCGAACAGATGCCGCTTCCCGGAGTCTGGCAACCGGCAACCACCAGCGTTTGCACGGAACCATCCGTCAGGTTGACCACCGTTCCCGAGGCCGAAGGAAGCAGCGGCGCGTTTAGCCCACTGGGAACGAGCGCGATGGTGTACGAGCCCGCGGGCAAGGACAGATACTGCGATGCGCCCGGGTAGGCCAGGCTGCTCACCAGGGGGGGCGAAGAGATCGCGCCGGAGCCGTTGAGAACCACCACGTCGAGCAGGGTGTTACCGCCGTTGTTGATGTCGGGCGCCAATTGCACGACCCGCAGCTTGGCCATGCCCGTGGCGGGCGCTTGCAAATTGTCCTGGAGGCTGAGGAGCTGCAAGTTATAAGGCGAGCTCTGGTTGCTCAGACCGATGGCGAACATGCTCACCGCGGTGCTTGGCGCCAGCGCCACATTGCTGCCGAGCCCCGAGATCTCGGAGCTTTGTCCCGTGGCAGTAAGCGACACCCGGTAGGAGCTCGGCAGTTCGGTTTGATACGCGCTCGCGGCACCGAGCGCCATGCCCGATGCGAGCAAGGTGCCCGTGGATCCCATGGAGTTCGGGGCGTTTAAGTAGGCGGCAACCGAGCCCACCGCAGGCGCAAAGTTGCCCACGCGCAGCTGCACGCGCTGGTCGAGTATCTGATAGACGTTGCTGTTGGCGTCGAGCACGAGCAGCGAAAACGTCGCGGCCGTCCCCGTGCTCGGAATGATCGCGAGCAGCAAATCGTCTCCCGAGGCCAGGCTGATGCGGCCCGAGTCGAACACGACGCTTTGGGATGCCCCGCCCGCGGCGGTGGCGCGGATTCGGTAGGCGCCCGCGGTGAACAGCAGCGGCGTGGGAACGACCACGGAGCCGTCGCCGGCATACGAGACGGCGGGCATCGAGGGCGATGCCGGCAGACCCACGGTCGGCGCGGTAATAAACAAGTCCAGACTGCCCGCCCCCGGCGAGGCGCCGACAAAAGTCAGGCGCGCCTGTCCCGAGGGCACCGCCGTGTTGGTCTGCGCCGCGACCACCGTGGTGAGGCCGCCGCTGCCTTGCAAGGCCAGCGTCGAATAGTTAAAACCGTTGTCCGCCGAAAAATTGGCCGTCATCGCGTTGGTGGTCGTGCCCGTGGGCTCGAACTCAACGCTGGTGCTTCCGGTTCCGATGCTCTGAAAGGCGGTGGCCTGCAGGTACCCCAAATCGGTGGCGGCGCTCACCGAGTTGACGAGGACATCGAAGTTATACGGCGCGTTATCGGCCGCGTTGACAACGCGCACGCTCGGGGATGATCCCGAGCCGCTGCCGCCGCAGGAAGCCAGCACAAACGCAAGCATCGCGGCCGCACTGCGGGCCGCTGTCCACACCCGTCGCATGGGCCCATGCTACCGCACAGCGCAAGCCTCACTGGCTTGCGAACTCGCCCGAATGCGCGCATCCCTCCGCGCGAGGGACGGCTTTCGTTCGGGGGAACTACTCCGCCGCGAAAAACCCCTTCATCTTGTCCACGAAGGATTTGGCCTGCGGTGAATGCTTCGCGCCGCCCTCCTTGATCGACTGGTCGAAGTCGCGCAGCAGCCGCTTTTGCTTGTCGTTGAGCCGCACGGGCGTCTCGACGCGCACATGACAGTACAGGTCGCCGGGGTAGCTCGAGCGCACGCCCTTGACGCCCTTGCCGCGCAGACGGAAGGTCTTGCCGCTTTGGGTGCCCTCGGGGATGGTGATGCTCACCTTCTCTTTGAGCGTGCCCACGTCGATGTCGCCGCCCAGCACCGCCGTGGCAATGGAGATCGGCACTTCGCAGTGCAGGTCATCGCCATCGCGCTGGAACACCTCGTGCGGCGTGATGCGGATCTCCACGTACAGGTCGCCCGGCGGCCCCCCGTTGGTGCCGGGTTCGCCCTTGCCCGAAAGGCGGATGCGCTGTCCTTCGTCGATGCCGGCCGGAATGTTGACCTCGAGCACCTTGTTGTGTTTGACGCGCCCCTCTCCGTGACAGCTCTGGCACGGGTGGGCGATCACGCGCCCGCTGCCGTGGCAGGTGGGGCAGGTCTGCTGGATCGAGAAAAAACCCTGTGCCATGCGCACGGCGCCCGAGCCGCCGCAGGTTGCGCACGTCTTGGGCTTGGTCCCGGGTTTGGCACCCGTGCCGTTACAGACTTCGCAGCTCTCCCAGGCCGGCACACGGATATCGGTGGCAAAGCCGTGGGCCGCCTGCTCGAGCGAGATCTCCATGTTGTAGCGCAGATCGGCGCCCCGAAACGCGTTGCCGCGCCCGCCGCGACCGCCCGCCGCGGCGCCAAAAATGTCGCCGAAGATGTCGCCAAAGGCCTCGGCAAAGCCGCCGTTAAAGCCGCCCGCCCCCGCAAAACCGCCCGCCCCCGCGCCCGCCGCCGCGTTGGGGTCCACGCCCGCATGCCCGAAGCGATCATAGGCCGCGCGCTTTTGGGCATCGGTGAGCATCTCGTAGGCTTCTTTGGCCTCCTTGAATTTTTCTTCGGCGGCTTTGTCGTCCGGATTTCGATCCGGATGGTATTTCATCGCCAGCTTGCGATAGGACTTCTTTATTTCCTCTTCCGTGGCGTTTCTCGCCACGCCAAGGATTTCGTAGTAGTCGCGCTTGGCCATAAGAGAGCGTCGGAAAGATCAAATCACAACGGGTCTGGGGCAAGGCAGCGCAAAGCGGTCGGCAGCCACACTGCGCTGCAGCGCCAAAACCGGGGCGCGCGCGGGAACCCCCGCACGCGCTCCGGTCCGAGCAGGCGATCCGCGATGCAACTAACCGCGCTTGACCTCCTTGAAATCGGCGTCAACAACGTCTTCTGCGCCCGCTTGCGCGGTCTTTTCCTCGGTCGCTGGCCCCGTCCCCGCGCCCTGGGCAGCGGCACTTTGGGCCTGGGCATCGGCGTAGACCTTCTCCCCGAGCCGCTGCGAGGCGGTCAGCAGCGCGGCGGCCTTGGCCTCGATCGCGGCCTTGTCTTCGCCCTTGAGGGCGTCTTGCAGATCCTTGATCGCCGCTTCGATCTTGGCTTTGTCCGCATCGCCCAGACTCGCGCCGTGTTCGGCGAGCGCTTTGCTCACCTGGTGCAGCGAGGCCTCGGCCGAGTTGCGAGTCTGCACCAGCTCAAAGCGCCGGTGGTCCTCGGCCTTGTTGGCTTCGGCGTCCTTCACCATCCGGTTGATTTCCTCTTCGGTCAACCCGGAATTGGCCTTGATCGTGATCTTGTTCTCCTTGCTCGTGGCCTTGTCCTTGGCTCCGACGTGCAAGATCCCGTTGGCGTCGATGTCGAACGACACCTCGATCTGGGGCATGCCGCGCGGCGCCGGCGGGATTCCTTCGAGATTGAACTCGCCCAGCAGCTTGTTGCCCGCAGCCATCTCCCGCTCGCCCTGAAAGACCTTGATGGTCACCGCCGGCTGGTTGTCGTCGGCCGTCGAGAACACCTGGGAGAACTTGGTCGGGATCGTGGTGTTTTTCTGGATCATCTTGGTCATGACGCCGCCCAGCGTTTCGATGCCCAGCGACAGCGGCGTGACGTCGAGCAACAACACGTCCTTGCGCTCTCCGGAGAGCACCGAGCCCTGGATCGCCGCGCCGACGGCAACCGCCTCATCGGGGTTGACGTCCTTGCGCGGTTCGCGCCCGAAGAACTCGCGGACCTTCTCTTGCACCTTGGGCATGCGCGTCATGCCGCCCACCAAAATGACGTCGCTGATCTGCGAATTCGACACGCTGGCGTCGCGCATCGCGATGCGGCACGGTTCGATGGTCTTCTCGATGAGCTCCTCCACGAGCGCTTCGAGCTTGGCGCGCGTGAGCTTCATGTTCAGGTGGCGCGGACCGCTCTGATCGGCGGTGATGTAGGGCAGATTGATTTCGGTCTGCTGGCTCGAAGACAGTTCGATCTTGGCCTTCTCCGCCGACTCCTTCAGGCGCTGCAGCGCGAGCACGTCCTTCGACAGGTCGACGCCTTGCTCCTTCTTGAATTCGCCGATGATGTAGTCGATGATGCGCTGGTCGAAATCCTCGCCGCCCAGGAACGTATCGCCATTGGTCGAGAGAACCTCGAATTGCTTTTCGCCCTCGACGTCGGCAATCTCGATGATGGAAATGTCAAACGTGCCCCCGCCCAAGTCGTAGACGGCGATCTTCCTGTCGCCGCGCTCGCCCTTCTTGTCGAGGCCAAATGCGAGCGCCGCCGCGGTCGGCTCGTTGATGATGCGCTTGACGTCCAGGCCCGCAATGCGCCCGGCGTCCTTGGTGGCCTGCCGTTGGGAATCGTTGAAGTAGGCCGGAACGGTGATCACCGCCTCCGTGACGGTCTCGCCCAGGTAGTCCTCGGCCGTCTTCTTCATCTTGCGCAGGACTTCCGCCGAAACTTGCGGGGGCGCGATCTTTTTGCCACGCACCTCCACCCAAGCGTCGTTATTGTCGGCCTTGACGATTTTGTAGGGCATCAGACCGATGTCTTTTTGCACTTCCTTCTCGTCAAAGCGCCGGCCGATGAGTCGCTTGACCGCATACAGGGTGTTGCGCGGATTGGTGACCGCCTGTCGCTTGGCCGGCGCGCCGACGAGCACCTCCCCGTCCTCCATGTACGCGACGATGGAGGGGGTTGTGCGCGCGCCCTCGGCGTTTTCAATGACCTTGATGTGGCCGCCCTCCATCAGGGCGACACAGGAGTTGGTCGTGCCAAGGTCGATGCCGATGATCTTGCCCATCTGAGTTTCCTTTTCGTGCGCTCCTACGGCGCTGCCATTTGCAACTGCGGGGTTTCGGGATTGTTGCCTGCCGCTGTACGTGCGTCCAATTCGATCGGTTTCAAGAGCTCTGAGCGACGGTAACGAGCGCCGGCCGCAAAACTCGGTCGGCGATCATCCAGCCCTTTTGCAATACCGTGACCACATGGTTCGCCGCCACGGTGCCGTCGCCCGGCACCGTGGCAATTGCCTGGTGCCGATGGGGGTCAAACTTCTCGCCCACGGGATTGATTTCCGTCAGACGTCCCCGCTCGAAGGCCGCTCGCAGCTGCCGCAGCGTGATTTTCACGCCCTCGCGCAGCGCCTCCGGATTGGAACCTTCGTCCTGCAGCGCCTTCTCCAGACTGTCGAAGACCGGAACGAGCGCTTCGGCGAAGGACTCGATGGCGTACTTGTGCGCCTTGCTCACGTCGTCTTGCGATCGGCGCCGCACGTTTTCTGCTTCGGCCCGCGCACGGAGGTACAGGTCGTGGTTCTCGAGCGCCGTGGCCTGCGCCCGCTGCAATTCGAGCTGCGCCTGCGCCAGCGCATCGACGGGCGTCTGAGCTTGCGCCTGCCCCGTATCGGGCGCGCGCTCCCGAGGCAGTGCCTCGCCCGACGCGACCTCCGACTCCCCTGCCGCCATGCAACCTCCAATAAAATCAACAAGTTGTTCGATTCGCAGAGGCAGATTGGGGCGAATCGGCGCATTTCAAGGGGTTGGCCGAAAAACTCCCCGCAGACGCCGCGGCGCAGGCCGCGGGTCAGCGCACCGCGCCGAGCGCCCGGGCGCGCTGCGCGGCGGCGCGCGCCCGCTCCTCGCGGTCGCTGCGCTCTTGCACGCGCACGGGCCAGCCCTGCAGATGCTGCTCGATGAGGTCGGCCAGTGCCTCGATGAACCGCGGCGCATCATTGACGCAGCCAATGTAGTGAAACTCACGCCCGCCGCTGGTCAAAAACTCGCGTCGGGCTTCGAGAGCGATTTCCTCGAGGGTCTCCAGGCAGTCGGCGACAAAACCGGGACAGACCACGTCCACGCGCTCCGTGCCCGCGCGCGCCAGCGCGCGCAGGCTGTCGACCGTGTAGGGCTCCAGCCAGCGGGCGCGCCCAAAGCGCGACTGAAAGCTCAACACGTACTCCTCGCGCCCGATGCCCAGCGCCTCGGCGAGCAATCGTGCGGTCTTGGCGCATTCACAGTGGTAGGGGTCTCCCAATTCGAGGTTGCGGCGCGGCAGCCCGTGAAAACTCATGAGCAGCTTTTGCGGACGGCCATGGGCATCCCAGTAGGCGCGCACCGAGCGGCGCACGGCATCGATATAACCGGGATCGTCGGCAAAACTGCGAACCCAGCGCAGCTCGGGCACGTTTCTCGTGCGCTGCAAGACCTGCAAGACGGCATCCAGGGCCGAGGCCGAGGTCGTCGCCGAATACTGCGGGTATAGCGGCAGCACCAGAAGTCGCGCCACCTGCTCGCGGCGCATGCGCTCGAGCGCCGCCGCAATCGACGGCTCGCCGTAGCGCATTGCCAGATGCACGTCGAGGTCCAGGCCGCGTCGCTGGAGCTCCGCCATCAGTGCCCGGTGCTGGCGCTCGGAGTGCGCGATGAGGGGCGATCCCTCCCGCGTCCACACCGAGGCGTAGCGCCTGGCCGAAGCGCTCGACCGGGTGGGCAGCACGACGGCCTTGAGCAGCGGCAGCCATGCAAGGCGCGGGATCTCCACGACCCGGGCGTCGCGCAAAAATTCGTCCAGGAAGCGGCCCACGGCCGCCGCCGTCGGTGCACGCGGCGAACCCAGGTTGATCAGCAAGACCGCCGTGCGGTCTACCGCGCCGTGCGTGTGCGCCGCGGGGGAAAGGAATTTCATCGGCAACTCGATGTGGCGCAAGCCCCGGGCGCTCAGCCGTCGCGCGATAGCGCGCTCGAGAGCAGCTTGGCCGTGATGTCGACGATGGGAATGACTCGCTCGTAGGCCATGCGCGTGGGCCCGATCACCCCCAGTGTGCCTACGACCCGCCCGTCGACCTCGTAGGGAGCTACCACCATGCTCATCTCGTCGAGGGGGACGAGTTCCGACTCTCCCCCAATGTAGATCTGCACGCCCTGCGAGCGGCTCGACTCGTCGAGCAGCCCGATGAGCCGCGCCTTGTGCTCGAACAAATCGAACAGTGCGCGCAGTTTGTCCATGTCCGTGGTGAGTTCGCTCACGCCAAAGAGGTTGCGTTCCCCCGAAATGACGACCGGGTCCGAGAGCTCGACGGCCTCCGCACCGGCGCGCACGGCGGCATTCATCAAGACGAGGATTTCGCTGCGTAACTGCAGCAAATCGCGCTCCAGGCGCGCGCGCGCCTCCTCAAAGCTCAGTCCTGCAAAATTCTGGTTCAGGGCGTTGGCCGCCTCGATCAGCTGCGCCTGGGAGTAAGGCCGATCGGTGAGCAAAATGCGGTTGTGCACGTCGCCATCGGGGGCGACCACGATCATCAGCACGCGCCGCTCCGACAGGCGCAGAAACTCGACTTGCCGGAACGTCGATGCGCGTCGCGGCGTGAACACCACGCCAGCAAAATGCGACAGATTCGAGAGCAGCTGCGCGGCCGTAAGGATCGCGCGCTGCGGCTCGGCAATTTGCATCTGACCCTGGAGCAACTCGGTTTCTTCGGCCTCGAGCGGCTGCACCGTGAGCATGGAATCGACAAACAGACGGTAGCCCCGCGGTGTCGGCACCCGCCCGGCCGAAGTGTGGGGGCTCACCACGAATCCCAGCTCCTCGAGGTCGGCCATCACGTTGCGGATGGTCGCTGGCGAGAGCTCGAGGCCCGAAATGCGCGCAAGCGAGCGCGAGCCTACCGGCTGCCCCTCGGCAATGTAGCGTTCGATCAGCGTCTTGAGCAAAAGACGCGAGCGCTTATCGAGCATGTCCGAACCGGACGCGAATATCCGTTTCCTATGTCACTGACGATACCGAAAATGGGGATCGTATCAAAGCAATTCCAGTGCCCGACTGCGCAGGCGGGCAGGCACGCCTTGCCCCGACCCGGTGGCGCGCGCAAGCCTCCCCACCGGATTGCGGCCGATGCGATGATTTCTTGCATAATCGGTGCGATGAGAACGCCGTTTCGCACTGCAGCGGTTTTCGCCAAGACCCGGGGGGAGGGCAATCGCGCGGCGCTATACCAGGCGCTCAAGGCGATTTTGCATATCGTCGAGCGCGCCGGCTTAAAGACCCTGCTCGATGCCGAAAGCGCTGGGGCGCTGGGTGGCGAGCAAGTCGGCCACGGCCTGGCGGAAATCGGCAACCGGGCCGACGTGGCAATCGTTTTGGGCGGCGACGGCACGATGCTGAGCATTGCCCGGGAGCTGGCCGCGTACGACGTGCCGCTGATCGGAATCAATTTTGGACGCCTCGGCTTTATCACCGACATCGCGCTGCACCAGATGCCCGAGGTGCTCGATCAGATGCTCGCCGGCAAGTTCGAGTCGGACCGCCGCACGTTGCTCGAGGGCGAGGTGCTGCACGCCGCAACGGTGGTGCTGCGCGCCCATGCCTTAAACGACGTGGTCATCTCCCACGGGGTCGCGGGCGGCATGGTCGAGTTCACCGTGCGGGTCAACGGCGAGAACATGTACAACCAGCGCGCCGATGGCGTCATTTTGGCCACGCCGACCGGATCGACGGCCTATGCGCTGTCGGCCAACGGACCGATCTTGCATCCGTCGCTTGCCGGCTTCGTCTTGGTGCCGGTTGCGCCCCACACGCTCTCGAACCGACCCATCACGCTTCCGGACAACGTGGAGATCGAAATCGAGCTTACGGAGGTGCGCGATGCCAGCGCGTTTTTCGACATGCAGTCCTTCTCCACGCTCACCCCGGGCGACATCGTGCGGGTACGGCGCAGCGCGCATGTGGTAACGCTTTTGCACCCGGCTGGCTACAACTATTTCGCGACCCTGCGCCAGAAACTGCACTGGAACGTGATGTCGAGCGAAGATCATGGCCGCGCCTGATGTCCGCCGTCGGCCGTGCGCCCGCGGTGGGCCCCGTGGCGCCGCCCGATGCTAATCGCGTTATCCATCCGCGACTTCGTGATCGTCGAGAGCCTCGAGCTCGAATTCGGCGTCGGCTTCACCGTGCTCACAGGCGAAACCGGTACAGGCAAATCCATCCTGATCGATGCCCTGGCCTTCGTCTTGGGAGAGCGCGCCGAGCCCGAGATGCTGCGCGAGCATTGCGCGCGCGCTGAAGTCAGCGCCGAGTTTCGCGGCGGTGCGACGGTGCACGGCTGGCTTGCCCAAGCCGGTCTCGAGGCGCCCGAGCAGGCCGCGCAGCAGCCCGTCGAAAGCGCTGTGACGGTGCTCGTGCGCCGCACGCTCGATCGCTCCGGACGCAGCCGCTGCTTTGTCAACGGTGGTGCGGCAACGGCCGCCCAGCTGCGCGAACTGGGCGAACTGCTGCTCGATGTCCACGGCCAGCACGAGCATCAGTCGCTCTTGCGCAGCTCCGCGCAGCTGCAGCTGCTCGACGCCCACGGGCGCCTGAAGGAGCAGGCGCGCGACGTGGCCGATGCCTTCGCCGCGCTGCGCCAGGCCACCGACGCACGCGTGCGCGCCCAGGCCGCGCGCGAGCAATCGGCGGCGCAAAACGAGCAGCTGCGGCACATCGCGGAGGAACTCGGGCGCCTCGCGCCCGAGGCCGGCGAATGGGAACGCATCGAAGCCGAGCAAAAGCGCCTGGCGCACGGCGCAGCACTCATCGATGGCGCGCGCGCGGCGCTGGAGATCATCGCCGAGGGCGAGGAGGCCGCGCAGCCGCGCCTGGCAAAGACGGCGGCTCGCCTGAGCTCGTTGTGCTCCTTTGACCCGCGGCTGCGCCCCGCAGTGAGCGCGCTCACCAACGCCGACATCGAGTTGGAAGAAGCCTGCCGAGAATTGAATTTGTACCTGGCCGACGGCGAACCCGACGAGGGGCGGATGGCCTACGTCGAGAGCCGAATCGGCGCCCTGCACGCAGCCGCCCGCAAATGGCGCTGCCCGCCCGCCCAATTGCCCGAAGTGCTGCAAAGCGCGCGCACGCAGCTCCAAAGCGTGGCCGACTCGGAGGAACTCGAGCGACTCCAAGCGGCCCAGGCGCGGGCGGCAGCTCATTACCAGAGCGTGGCCCAAGGCCTTTCGGCGGCCCGGCAACGTGCTGCCCAGAGCATGGGACGGGAGGTTAGCCGCGCCATGCAGGAGCTGGCAATGGCCGGCGGGCACTTCGCCGTGCGCCTGGTGCCCGCGGAGCCGGGCGCGGGCGGCCTGGAGAAGGCCGAGTTCCTGGTCAGTGCCCACGAAGGAGCCAGCGCGCGGCCACTGGCCAAGGTCGCCTCCGGCGGTGAACTATCTCGGATCGGCCTGGCCATTTCCGTGATCGCGGCCTCGGCCAATCTCGTTCCCACGCTGATCTTTGACGAAGTCGACGCCGGAATCGGCGGCCAGGTTGCTGCGACCGTGGGCCGAATGCTGCGGGAACTCGGGCGCTCGCGGCAGGTGTTTTGCGTCACCCACCTGCCGCAGGTCGCCTGCTTTGGCGATGAGCACTTCGCGGTGCGCAAATCCCATCTGGCCGACGGGCGCCCCGTGTCGCACGCCGAGCTCCTGGCGGCCGAAGAGCGCGTGCACGAGATTGCGCGCATGCTCGGTGGCGAACAGGTCAGCGCGCTGTCCCAGCAGCACGCCCGCGAGATGCTCTCGATCCGCTAGGTGCGCCGCACCAGCGCCGGCGCGGCAGACTTCCCCGGGCTACGCCCCTTTGGGACGATTGGGGCAGTTCTTGTTGCGACACACCCCGTAGAGCGCAAGCGAATGCTCCTGCAGGTCAAAGCCGCGCTCAGCGGCAACGCGGCGCTGGCGCTCCTCAATCTCCGGGTCGAGGAATTCCTCGACATGCCCGCAATTGACGCAGACCAGGTGATCGTGATGCGGACCCTCGTTGAGTTCAAACACGGCCCGGCCGGCCTCGAAATGGCGCCGCGAGAGCAAGCCGGCCTGTTCGAACTGGGTGAGCACGCGGTAGACCGTAGCCAGCCCCACGTCGAGGTGCTCGGCGCTAAGCAGCCGATATACGTCCTCCGCGCTCAGGTGGTGCTCCCCGGCCTGGGTCGCTTGCCGCTGAAAGATCTCGAGGATTTTGAGGCGTGGAGCAGTCGCCTTCAGTCCACTTCCTTTGAGTTCGGTCGAGCTCGGGTTTCGCGTCATGTTTGTGCTCTTCGGCCTGTTGACAAGAAGCCACAAAGGATCGGCCGGCCCCCCACCTTGCGCCTTACGGAGCCTCCCCACGTACGGGCGGCCGGCTGCTTGCCCCAACCGGCGCGTAGCCTGCGGCTATCATAGCGTCGCTCGGTCGCGAAGTAGCGCGCCGCGCACCATACGATTTTGTCCTGGGTCATGATTCGAAGACTCCCTGCCGTCTGTTTGGTCGCCATAACGCTGGCCAGCTCCGCCTGCTCCATGTCCTGGGTGCCGGGGTGGATGCGCCCCTATCGTCCCGACGTGCAGCAGGGCAACGTGATCACCAAGGACATGGTCGAGCAGCTGCGTCCCGGCATGACGCGCGATCAGGTGCGCTTCTTGTTGGGCACTCCCATGCTCATGGACATCTTTCACCAGGATCGATGGGATTATCCGTACTACTTGCGCCGCCGCACGGGAGAGGTCCAAGTCCGCAAGCTTTCGGTAGTCTTCGAAGACGGAAAGTTGGCGCGTTTTGAAAGCGACACAATGCCCACCGAGCCGCTTGCCGACATCCTGATACTGGGCCAGAAGCCCAAGCCCGCCGCGCCAGCACCCAGCGCGGGCGCGGGCGACCAGCCGCCCGCGCCGAGGTCCCCGTGAAGCGCGCTGCCTTGCCCTGCACGGACCGGGCGCCGCCCGCGCTATGAAGCTCGCCATCGCCGGCGCGAGCGGGCGCATGGGCCGCGCGATCATCGAGGCGGTGCTCAGTGCCCCCGACCTCCAGATCGTGGCCGCGCTAGACCGGCCCGACAGTCCGGAGCTGGGGCGCGACTGCGCCGAATTTCTGGGCCGGCGGCTGGGCGTGCCAATCGTTGCGGACCTGCAGGCGATGCGCGCGGCCGAGGTACTGATCGACTTCACGCGTCCGGAGGCCACGGTTTCGCACCTGCGCGTGTGCAGCGATCAGCCGCTCGCTGCGGTGATCGGAACGACAGGGTTTGACGCTGCGGGCAAGGCCGCTTTGGCCAGCGCCGCGGAGAAGACCGCGCTCGTGGTGGCGCCCAACATGAGCGTGGGCGTGCAAGCGATGCTCCAGCTCGTGGAGCTCGCGGCGCGGCTGCTGGCGCAAGGCTACGATCTGGAGATCGTCGAGACCCACCATCGCGACAAGGTCGACGCGCCCTCCGGCACGGCCCTGCAGCTCGGCGAGGTCGCCGCCCGTGCGCGCGGCCAGCGCCTGGAGTCCTGTGCGGTGTTCGCCCGCCACGGCAATATCGGGCCAAGGCCCGAAGGCAGCATCGGTTTTTCCGCGATCCGCGGCGGCGACGTGATTGGCGACCACACGGTCTTGTTTGCCGGCGGGGGCGAACGCATCGAGATCACGCACCGCTCCTCGAGCCGGCAGGCCTACGCGCTGGGCGCCTTGCGCGCGGCGCGGTTCTTGCAAGGTCGCACCAAGGGCCTGTACGACATGCGCGATGTGCTGACAGCGCGGTGAGCTCTCGCGGCGCCGGCGGCCGCGCGCGAGAGCTGTTCGCGATGCTGCTCGCAGGCTGGGGCCTCGCGGCCCAGGCCGTTGTCGATGATGCGGGCCGTCGTGTCGAGATGGAGCACCCCGCGCGGCGCATCGTGAGTCTCGCGCCCGGCATCACGGAGCTCCTCTATTTTCTGGGTGCAGGCGACCGGGTCGTGGCCGCGAGCGAGTTCTCCGATTACCCGCCCGCAGCCCGTTTGCTGCCGCGCGTGGCGCGCGCGCAGGGCATCGACCTGGAACGCATCGCCGCCCTGCAACCCGACCTCATCGTGGCCTGGGGCAGCGGCTATTCGCCCGCGCTGCTGCAGGCCGTGGAAGGACTCGGGGTCGCCACCTACGTATACGAACCGCGCAGCCTCGAAGAAATCGCCACGTCAATCGAGCGGCTGGGCGCACTCACCGGATCGGAGCAGGTGCAGTCGATGAGCGCGCAGTTCCGCGCCCGAGTTGCCGCGCTGCGCGTGCGTTACGCGCAGAGCACCCCGGTGCGGGTCTTCTACCAAGTCTGGGCCGATCCTCTTATGACCCTATCGGGCAGGCATCTGGTGAGCGAAGTCATGCGCACCTGCGGGGCGCGTAACGTCTTCGATGCGCTCGGGCCGTTGGTTGCTACCGTCGACATCGAGTCCGTGATTGCGGCGCGCCCCCAGCTCATCATCGCGGCCGAACCGGGCGCAATTGACCGGGGCGCGCTTGACGCCTGGCGTCGGTATCCGCAGCTGCCCGCCGTCGCCCAGCATCATCTCGTGACGCTCGATGCCGACGAACTCGACCGCGCGTCGGTGCGGATACTCGACGGCGCCGAGGCCTTGTGTGCGCAGGTCGATCAGGCGCGACGCTAAGCGCGCGGCGTCTCCGGACTCAAACGGCCCGACGGCCGTCGCTGATCCAGTGGATGATCGGCGCCCACTGCTCGATGTCTTGCTCCACGCGTGCCGGCGCTACGTCCCACAGGGTCAGTCCCTGCGCCGCAAGCTGTACGTAGTTTTGCGTCTCGCGCAAAAACCCGAGAAACGGCACGCGCGACTCCTGCACGTAGCGCTCAAGCTGCAGCGCGGCGCGGGTGCGCGGATCCACGCGCGTGCCCAAAATGGCGACGCGCCCGTTGGCAAGCGTTGCCCCATGCTGGGCCAACGCGCCCAGGAAGGCGTGGGTGGCTTCGATGTCAAAGAGCGAGGCCTGCAGCGGAACGATGATCTTGGTGGCCATCCGCACCGCGTAGCGCAGCTCCGCGCCGTTGATGCCGGCGGGCGTGTCGAGCACGATATGCGTGACACCCTGCGGCGGCTTTGCGACGCCGCCTGCATCAATGTCCCAGGAGGAAATTGCGGCCACGCTTCGCGGCCGCAGGCGCAGCCAGCCGCGAACGGTCTGCTGGCGATCCAGATCGCCGAGCATCGTGCGTTCGCCGCGCCCTGCGTAAAAACCTGCAAGATTGGAAGCAACCGTAGATTTACCGACACCGCCTTTGGAATTCGCTATGAGGATTACGGGCATGGGATTGTGAGTCGCCTTTGCGCTGGATGTTGAGGAATCGAAAACAGCGACTATATCCGAATCACGGCGAGATGCCACCGGTTGACACAAAAACGCGATGCGAATCGACCTCGAGCTGCGTGATCTCGGTTCCGAAAAGTGCTGAGAGTCGTTCTCGTGTGAGCGCGCGTTGACTCGTGCCGGCGTACCAGCTGCCGTCGCCGGCGAGCAGCAGTGCGTGGGTGGCAAAGCGCGCCGCTGCGTTGATGTCATGCAATGCAGCCAGGTACGTGCGATTTGCGCGCCCGGCCAATCGTTGCAGCACCTGGATTTGGTGGCGCGGATCCTGATGAGAGATGGGCTCATCGAGCAGCATCAGCGGAGCTTCCTGTGCCAGACCGGCAGCCAAGGCCACCCGCTGACGCTCTCCGCGCGATAACTGACGCACGTCACGCTGTGCCAGCGCCTCGCAGTCCATCTCGGCCAGGCACTTGCGCGCTAGGGCCTCCTCGCCCACGAGGGCGCCGCGCGCCGATCTCGACGCGCCCGCGCGCAGGCGATAGCGCGCGGCAAGCACAGTGCCCAGCACGGGCGTCGCGAAGGGATCAAACCAGCGATCGGCGACCAGCGCGCGCAAGCCGGCGAGCTGCTCCACGCTCCAGGAGCGCAGGTCGCGGCCTGCGAGTTCGATCGAGCCCCCATCGCCGGCTCGAACACCCGCCAAGGTGTGCAACAGGGTCGTCTTGCCCGCGCCGTTGGGGCCGACCAGGGCCCAGCGCTCGCCGGCGCAAATCTCCAGGTCCAAAGCGCGCACCAACCAGCGTTCGCCAAAGCGAACGTCGAGATTGCGGGTGGCGAGCAGCGCAGCGGTCATGCGCGCTGCAGTTGCCACAGAAAGACCGGCACCCCGACCAGCGCCGTCAGGGCGCCGACCGGAAGCTGCAGCGGGGCGGCCAGGCAGCGGCCGATCGTGTCGGCCAGAACAACGAGCACCGCGCCCAGCAGCGATGCGGCGGGCAGCACGACGCGCTGATCGGAGCCGACGAAATAGCGCACCAGGTGCGGGGCCACGAAACCCACGAAGCCGATGGCGCCGGCCAGCGCGACGGCCGCACCCGTGGCCACCGCCGTGAGCGCGATCAGGCGTCGGCGCAGCCGCGCGGTCGCGACGCCTTGCGTATAAGCCTGCATCTCCCCGCCGAGCAACAGGTTCAGGGCCGCGGCATCGCGCAGCCCCAGGGCAAGCAGCAGCGCCCAGGCCAGCAGCGCCGGTGCGGCCAGTCCCAAGTGCACGGCCGCGCTCAGATCGCCGAGCAGCCAAAACACCATGGTTCGCAGCCGTCCGTCGGGCGCGAGCGACAGCGCCAGGCTCAGCCCTGCGGCGCACAGCGAGGCGATCATCACCCCGGTGAGCAGAACCGCACTGTCGCGACCCGGCTCAAGCGGCGCCTCGTGCCCGAGCAGCGTTCGGTGCGCGAGCACGAACAGCAGCACCAGGGCGCTGCAGGCACCACCGGCGGCAAACAAGGCGATGCCCACGGCGCCCGCGCCCAGCGCGATGGCCAGCATCGCCGCGCACGATGCGCCTCCCGAAACACCCAGAACGTAAGGGTCCGCCAGAGGATTGCGCAGCAGGGCCTGCAACAACGCGCCCGAGAGCGCGAGCAATCCACCCACCGCCATGCCCGTCAATGCTCGCGGCAGGCGCAGTGCCAGGACCGTGCCGGCGAGCGACGAATCGTTGGCGCCGCGCACGAGCTCAAGCATTGCGCCCAGAAGCGCCCCGGTGTCGACCTCGACGCTGCCAAACCGCAGGGCGGCCAGCAGGCTGACAAGCGCCCCGGCAACCAGAATCGGCAGCGCGCCCGCGGCGCGCAAGGGTTGCAGCCGCACGCACTCCTCCGCGCTCAGATTCTGCCTTCGATGCCCGCGATGATCAGTCGCGGCAACGTGTTATAGCCGTCGATGAGCTCATAGCTCGCGTTAAAGACGTTTTCCACGCGCAGATGCAGCTGCACGTGGGCGTTGATCCGGTACGCAAGCGTGAGCCGGGCAAGATCGTACGGAGCCAATTGGGTGATCCCGAAGGGCGCGAGGATCTCGATGTCATTGCGCGCCCCGGTCCGCTGCCATTCGGCCCCCGCGTTCCAAGGGCCTTTTGTGAAGTCGCCCGACAGGCGCACGGTGTAGCTCGCGCGTCGCAACAGAGGCTGACCCGTGTCGAGGTCGCGCGGCCGGTCCAGGCTCAGGCTGGTGCCCAGCCGAAATGCACCGATGGTCCCCGCGGCCTGCCACTCGCTGCCGTCCATGGAGGCGTTGCCGATGTTGATCGACTGATAGGTCGGCGGCGGGCCTACCTCGATTAAATCCGAAACCCGGTTGCGATACACGGCCACGCTGGCGCTGGCCGCACCCCGATTCCAGCGCAGACCCACTTCCTCGCTGTGCGCGTGCTCCGGCTGCAGTGAAGGATTGCCGCTGATGGGGTAATACAAATCGTTGAAGCTGGGTGCGCGAAAAGCCGTCGAGGCCTGCGCCGTGAACTTCCACGACGGAGTAATCGACCAGCCATAGCCGATCAACCCGGTTGTCGCGCTGCCAAAGTCGCTGTATTGGTCGTTGCGCACGTTGATCTGCCACTGCTGCGTGCCCCAGCGCCCGATGGTGCCCGCCCAAAGCGAGTTGACCATGCGCGAGAAACCCGTCGTGACGATATCAAGGCCCGAGGGATCGTAGGCGTTGGAGGCGCCGTTTTGGATGAGGTGCTCCCATCCCAGGGTCAGATCGATTCCGGGAGCAAGTGTCGTTATGTCTTGCAAGGTCACGAGGCGATTGCGGCTGTAGAACTGATTGTTGTCGTTGTCGGAGAAGGGATAATCGTTATTGGCATCGTTGTTCGGAACGTTGGAGACGTTGACCGAGTTATCGTCGCTCTCCGAGACGCTCACACTCAACTTGGAGGCGCCAAAGCGGTGGGCGAGCGAAGCACCGAAGCCGTACTGCGAGCGGTGCTCGACCTGGGTCGACAAACTGGCCAGCGCCAGCGCCTCCGCGGGGGTTGTCCCGAACGAATTAAACGGGTCGTCCCAATCGGTGTCGTTGCGGCTTCCCCAAGCCCAGGCGAGGAGCTCCCCCCAGCTGCCGTGCTGATCGAGGTGCAAGGTTCCGCTGCGGTTCCAGTTGCCGTCATCCGACGAATTGATGTAGGGAACCTGCGCCAGGTTGATTGCACTGATCGCATCTTGCGAGCGGTATGCCGCCGTCATGCTGAGCAGTCCTTGAGCGAACGCTGTCGTGACGGTGGCACTCGCATCGCGGGTGTGGCCCTGGCCGGCCTCGACGAGCGCCTGGGCGCCGGGCTGCGTGCTGGCGCGCGTGAAAATCTGCACCACGCCGCCGATGGCCTCGGATCCGTACAGGCTCGAGAGGTTGCCGCGCACGATCTCGATGCGCTCGATCATGTCGGTGGGGATTCCGCCGAGGTTGGCAGCGCCGGCCAAAACGCTGTTCATGCGCACGCCATCGATCAGCACCAGGACCTGGTTGGAGTTGGTGCCGCGCACGAAAAGCGAAGTCTGCGCGCCCTGCCCGCCGCTGCGGGCAAACTCCAGCCCGACCTGGCGTCCGAGCAGCTCGACGACGTCACGCGATTGGGTCGCTTCGATGTCCTCGCGTGTGATCACCGTGAGCGCCGGCAGGGCGTCGGCAGCCGGTTGGTCCACGCGCGAGGCGGTCACTACGATCGGCGCGGCGCTCGCGTCTTCTTGCGCGCGCGCGAGCGGACCCCCGAACGCGGCGAACGCGGCAATGCCGATGTGCAGGCAGCCGCGCGCGCGAGGCGCGAGTCGGTGCGCGCGCGAATCTCCTGGAGCATGCATACGTGACAATCCCTTCCGGCCCACCGCCGGCGCGGAACGCTCGCAGCGCAAAGCAGCCGGGCGATCCGCGCAGCAGCGCGCGGCCACTCGCCATCACCCCGCGGCGAACGCATGACCACTGCACCGGCGCAGGCGCGCCTGCACCGGTGTACCCGCTTCGGCCGGTCTCCGGGCTGAGAGCTTCCCGATCGCCTTCCCGCGACGCCGGGCGGCATCACAGTGGCATCTTGATCAGGACTACACCGACGAATCGCCGGCGACGCTCTCGTACCGTTGCGGGGGCAGCACAGTTTGGCGTAAAGGCACGCCGCTGTTTCCCGTTTCACCGTCGGCCGGGTTGTTTTGCGGCCGGACGGAACCGAAGGCACCGAGAGTGTACCAGCGGCGCCACGGTGCTACCATCCGCGCATGCTGGATCAATTGGACGCGTTGGCCTCGCGCATGCAAGACTTGATCGCGCACGTGCGCCAGCTGCGCGAGGAAAACCACCAGTTGCGTACACAGCTCGCCACCTCCCAGTCCGAGCTTTCCGAGCTCAACGAGCGCATTGCGAGTGCAACGCGTCGCCTCGATGACCTGATCGAGCGGCTGCCGCGCGAGATGCGACAATCCGATGCAGCGTGAGGCCGAAGTAACCGGATCGCTACGGGCGCGCGCGCGTGTCGCGTGGCCCAAGCGGGCCCCTGCCTGACCCGGAGCTTGCACGCGATGGAGCAGATCACCCTGAGCATCATGGGCCGCGAGTACCGCGTGGCGTGCCGGCCCGAGGAGCGCAACGAATTGCTTGCGTGCGCGCATTACGTCGATCAGAGGATGGCCGCGATCCGCGATGGCGGCAAAGTGCTGGGCGCCGACCGCATCGCTGTCATGGCGGCGCTGCAGATCGCGCAGGAACTCTTCGGCGCCAAGGGAACGGACGGCGCCGCCATTGCGGACGTGCGCCGGCGTTTGCGCGATCTCACCGCACTGGCCGACGAGATTCTTGCGCCCCAAGAAAAGCTCTTTTAGGTCCCCTATTTTCGCCTTGCCGGCGCGGACCGCGGCCACCGCGGAGCGCTAAAATGGCCCGTCCCTGCGGTGTTCGCGCATAGGCCTTTTTGTTCCTTGAACCAATGCGCTGTGCGCTAGGTTGTCGGGCTCGCGTCGTGGTGTGATCGGCACGCGTTTGCTGAACCTAAACGACGCGGACGGCGACCACCCTGAACCCTCGGTTCAGGACACCAGGTCGGGCGGCATGCGCGGGGATCTCTTCAAGTAGCGAGCCAGCGGCCAGGAGTGGCGGCGGTGCATTACTGGTTGATGAAATCCGAACCGGCGGAATGCTCGATCGACGCCGCCCTCGCGGCCCGCGGATCGACGGTTCCCTGGACGGGCGTGCGCAACTACCAGGCGCGCAACTTTTTGCGCGACCAGTTGCGCGTGGGCGACGGCGTGCTCTTCTACCACTCGAGCTGCGAACAGCCGGGCATTGCGGGCATCGCGCAGGTTGCCAGCGGGCCTTACGCGGACCCGACGCAGTTTGACCCGCAAAGCAAGTACTACGATCCTCGCTCCGACCGAGGCAATCCGCGCTGGTTCTCGGTCGACGTGCACGCCTTGCGCAAGACCCGGCTGATGAGCATCGCGGAGCTGCGCGCGCAGGCGGCGCTCGCCGACATGCTGCTTTTGCGACGGGGTAACCGCCTGTCAGTTACGCCGGTGAGCGCCAAGCACTGGCGCATCATCACCGCGGGCTTGCGGACCGCAGCCTCCTAGGGGGTGGTGCGCGCTCAAGGGCCCTGAGCGACAAACGCGGCAAAGGCAGGCCGCTGCCCAGCCAGCGCCCGCCAGCGCCGATCGGCCTCGCTGCGCACTCCGGCTTGATCGAGGGCGATGGCGAGCAAGACCTCCTCGGCGCTGCCCCGGCCGTCGGTGCGCTGCGCGCGCGCCTGCTCGACGATTCCGGACAGTGCGAGCAGGCGTTCTTCCGTGGCTCGATCGACGAGGGCAAACTCGCTTGCCACGTCCGCGTGCCGGCCATCGTCCGCCGTAGCCTCGACGGTCCACAAATACGGCCGCTCGCGCAGCCACGGCTGCTGTGCCGACAAAGCGACGGCGGTCTCGCGCGTGCGCGTCACGAGGACGAGTCTGCCTTCCGGATCGATGAGCCGCACCGCGTACTCCCAGGCCGCCGCATCGGGTCCGTAGGGCGACTTCCAGCGCAGCGCGTCCAAGGCCCCCGCGTCGAGCTGCGCGCCCACGGGCGAGAGCACTTCGAGTCCCCCGCCCGAGGCTCCGCGCAGCGCAACGCTGGCGCGGGCAACACGCCCGGGACGGAGCTGGAGCGTGCGCCACTGCGCCGCCAAATCTCGTACCGCAATGCCCGCCGCACCGTCGCGGCTCGCGATCGCATCGTCGCGCAGCACAAAGCGGCCAGGCCCGGAGAGCTGAAACACTCGCACCGAGTCGGAAAAAAATGCGATTTCCGCGCGCGCCGCGCCCGACAGCAGCAACTCATCGGAGCGCTCGAGCACATCGAGCACCCGCAGCTCGCGAGTGCGCGAGGCATGCAGCACGCGTACGCGCCCCTCGATGTCCGTGACCACGGCAAGCGGCCCGTCGGTCGAGCGCGGCGCCTGCGCCGCGCACAGCCTGCCCAGACAAAGCGACAGCGCGAGCACGCCCAGCACGAGCGCGCGACGGCCAGCAGCCCGCAGTGCGACCTTTCCCATCCTTCGCCCTCCCCCGCCAACCACAGCGTATTGCCGATGGCCGGCGGCGGGAAGTGCGAGCCACCCGACCCCACGGCCCAAATGCGGTAATCGCAACGCCTACGACCCTGGCTGCGGCGCCGAAACGCTTGCTAGCTGCGGCGGCAACCATCCGCACACGGCCACCGGTGAGTGGCCTTTGAGGGGCTGCAGACCCAGCTCCTGCAGCGCACCGTGCGGCTGCGACAAGCGCTGCGCAAAGGCCTGCGTCATGAGCACAGCGACGCCCAGCGTCTTGGCCAGGTCCTGCAAGCGCGCGGCCACGTTGACGGCATCGCCCAGCGCCGTGTAATCCTTGCGCTCGCTGCTGCCCACGTCGCCAACGACGACCTCGCCAAAGGCCAAACCCACCGAGATCTGCAGTGCACCGACGCCCCGAGCAAGGAGCTCGCCGCGGTTGAGCTCTTCCACGGCCGCGAAGATCTGGCGCGCAGCTGCAAACGCCTGATCGCACGCCTCGGACTGGGCGTGCGGCGCGCCAAACATCACCATGACGCCGTCGCCCCGAAAGTTATCGATCGTCCCGCCGTGCGCGTGGAGCACCGGCGTAATGCTTCCGTAGTAGCGACTGAGCGTATCGCCTACGAGCTCGGGGTCGACCGTTTCGGACCACGACGTGAAATTGCGCAAATCGGCGAAAAGCAGGGCGATCGCGCGGCGCGTGCCGCGCGTATCGACCTCACCGGCGAGCAGCGCCGTGAGCAGATGCGGGCTGAGGTAGCCGCCCAATGCGCGGCGCAGCCGCTCGCGTTCGCGGCGCCAAGAGGCCAAATCAAGCGTGCTGCGCGCAATCACCGCCGCCGCCCCGGCGAGCATGCCCTGCGCGGGCTCCACCACCCAACCGCTGGCGAGCAGCGCCGCGGCCGACGCAAATGCACCCAGCAGCGCAGCGAGGAGCGCGCACCAGCGCAGCCAGGGACCGGGGATCCACGCCAGTGCGACCATGGCGCCCAGCAGCGCCCACGCAACCGGTACAGGCGCCGGGCGCAGCAAACCGGCGCTTGCGACATTGCGCAGCAGCTGCGCGGTCAGAATCACGCCGGGCTGCGCAGTTCCCGCGGACTCCCAGGCGCAAAGCGCAACGGGCAGCTGCAGGCGATCGACGTAGGCAAGCACCGAGCCCAACAGCACGATCTGTCCGCCAAAGAGACGGCGCAGCGCGGCTCCCTGGCCGCGATCGTGCAAAGAGAGCACCTCGGACAAGGGGACGTAGGAGAAGGCCCCGCCGCGCGTGAAATCGATCCAGCCGGCTTGCCGCAGCTCGTGCTCGCGTCCCAAGCGGCTTGCAACACGCGCGGCAAACGTGGGCAATGCCAAAGGCGCGGGCGCTGCGCTGCCGTCTTGCCGCTGGTGCGCGCGCGCAAAGCCGAGCAGGCCCTTGTCGCGCGCCAGGCACGCCGTGCCGTAGCGTTGCGCGGTAGCGGCCGGGTCCGGATCGAAGCGGCGTACCACACCATCGCAATCGACCGGAAACAGCGCAAGCCCAAAGGCCTGAGCGCCGCCTGCGGCGGCCAGCAGAGGCGCGGGCGGAATGCGCAGCTGCCCCGCCGCATCGACATCGAGTGCGAGCACGGCGCCGCCCGCGGCGCGCGCGGCCACCAATCCGCGCATGAGCTCGCTATCCAGGCCGGCCACCAGGTGATCGAACGAGCGCTCGGGTAAGGCGAGGTCCAGGCCGATTGCCCGCGGGCCAGCGCCCGCAATCGCTTGCAGAGCCCGGCCCAGGGCGGCGTGCAGCAGTCCCATGGGCACGCCTTGCTGGGCCAGGCTCGACTCGTCGATGCCGACGACAACCACCTGCTGCACAACGGATCCGGCGCCTTGCGGATCGCGCATGGCGCGCACGATATTGACCTGCGCGTCAAACAGATTCTCGTCAGCGCGCTCGATGACGCTTAGCGTCTCGCCAACGCCAAGCGCCAGCGCCAGACCGGCGACGGCCGCCAGCAGACCGCGCCCCGCGCTGCTCATTGCGCGGTCCCCGGCGTGCTGCGCGCGCGGCCATGGGCCCTAGGGCTTTGGTGTCGCACCGCTTGCCTGCATCATTGCGCGTCCCCGCGTGAAAAGCGTCCGGGGAATTGTCGCACCGGCGTGGCGCTTGTCAGCACCCGCAGCCTCGCGGTAATGTGAATTGCCAACGCCCGGAGTCCAACGATGCGCACCGCACCAGCGGCACAGACCGATCAGAGCAAGCGCTCCCGCGCGCGGTCGCCGCGGCGCGGCAAGGGTGCATGGGAGCCCGCAATTCGCGCGCTTGCCGATCCGCTGGCGCGCAAACTCGCCGCGCTGGGCAGGGTCCGCCGCTTTCCCAAAGACAGCCTTCTCATCCGCGAAGGCGAAGCCTCCGGCGATGTGTTCGTGATTTTGGACGGCGTGGCCGCCGTGTACGTGGCCGACGGCGAAGGCCGCGAGATGATTCTCGGCCAGTACGCGTCCTCCCAGGTCGTCGGAGAAATGGCGCTCGCGGGCCAGAGGCGCTGCGCCTCGGTGCGCGCGCTCGAATCCACGGTTTGCTGCGTCCTCACGCGCAAAACCTTGCACCGAGCCATCCGTGCGGATCCGGAAATCGCGTTGCAGCTGTTTGCCACGGCCGCCAGGCGCATTCGCAGCACCACCGACGTTGTAAAGAGCCTGGCGCTCACGAATGTCTACGGCCGCGTGGCCGCCTTGCTCGCGCGCCTCGAGTACGTTGCCTTGGATGGCGCGCTTTGGTCGCGCGAGCCGCTACGGCAGCAAGACATCGCCAACCGCGTCGGGGCCTCGCGCGACATGATCAGCCGCGTCCTCAAGCAGCTGCGTCTGGGCGGCTACATCGCGGTGCGCGACCGGCGCATCACGATTCTGCGCCGGCTGCCGGCCCGCTGGTAGTGCGGGCGCGGCGCAGCAGCACGGGCAGCAGCACCAGGCCCGCGAGCACCATCGGGATCGAGAGCCACTGGCCCAGGGAGAGGCGCCATGCGAGCAGTCCGAGAAAATCGTCGGGCTCGCGCCCGAACTCGGCGATGATGCGCAACAGCCCGTAGCCGATCAGAAAGGCGCAGCCCACAATGCCGGGCGCGCGCTTCTTGCGCGAAAACCACCACAGAAAGGCGAACAGCAAAAGGCCCTCGAGGGCGAATTGGTAGAGCTGCGACGGGTGTCGCGGTATGCCGTCGTGGGCCTGCGGAAAGACCATGGCCCAGGGCCAGACGTTCGGATCCGCCGGACGTCCCCAGAGCTCGCCGTTGATGAAATTTCCCATGCGCCCCGCGGCCAGCCCGAGCGGAATGAGCGGCACCACGAAGTCGGCCAATTGCAAAAACGATTTGTGGCGCAAGTGCGCAAACAGTCCCAGCACGATCAGCACGCCCACGATGCCGCCGTGCGAGGCCATGCCCCCCTTCCAGAGCATCGGGATTTCTAGCGGGTGCTCGAAGTAGTAGCCGGGGCGGTAAAAAAGCACGTAGCCCAGGCGTCCTCCCAAAATGACGCCGAAGACGCCCCAAAAGAGCAAGTCTTCCACGTCGCGACCGCTAAACCCCCGCCAGCTCTCGCGGGCACGCCTGCGGCCGAGCAGCAGAAACTGCGCAAAGCCCAGCAGGTACATCAACCCGTACCAGCGAACCGGCACCGGTCCGATCCAAAATGCGACGGGATCAAATTGCGGGTGGACAAGCATGTCGGCTACGAAAACGGCGTCGGTTGCGGCCTAAAATCGTGCATTGTAGTGTTCCGCCACCGTCCCGCACCCACTTCGAGCAACCGAAAAATGGCCCACAACGACCGCTCCCGCAATGTCACCCAGGGTATCGCTCGTTCCCCCAACCGTGCGATGTATTACGCGATGGGGTACCGCGAAGAAGATTTCAATAAACCGATGATCGGGGTAGCCAATTCGCACTCGACGATCACGCCGTGCAATTCGGGTCTGCAACGCCTCGTCGACGCGGCGCTGCCCGAAATCGCCCGCGGTCGGTGCAACTCGCAGGTCTTCGGCATTCCGACCGTCTCCGACGGCATCGGCATGGGCACCGAAGGCATGAAATACTCGCTTGTCTCGCGCGAAGTCATTGCCGACGCCATCGAGACGTGCGTAAACGGCCAGTGGATGGACGGCGTGCTCGTTGTCGGGGGCTGCGACAAGAACATGCCCGGGGCCATGATGGCCATGGTCCGGTGCAACGTCCCGGCGATCTTTGTCTACGGCGGCACGGTCAAGCCCGGACACTACCAGGGCAAGGACCTCACCATCGTCTCGGCCTTCGAGGCCGTCGGCGAATACACCGCCGGACGCATGTCGCAGACCGATTTTCGCGAAATCGAGCGACGCTGCATTCCGGGTTCGGGCTCCTGCGGCGGGATGTACACCGCCAACACCATGAGCTCCTCCTTTGAGGCGCTGGGCATGAGTCTTCTGTATTCGTCGACCATGGCCAATCCGGATGAAGAAAAGGTGCAAAGCGCGGTCGACTCGGCCAAGGTGCTTGTGCAAGCCGTCGAAAAGGGTCTGCGACCGCGCGACATCATCACGCGCGAGTCGATCGAAAACGCGATCAGCCTGGTCATGGCCGTCGGCGGCTCCACCAACGCGGTGCTGCACTATCTGGCGATTGCGCACGCCGCGCAGGTGCCTTGGACGATGGATGACTTCGAGCGCATCCGCGCACGCGTTCCGGTCCTGTGCGACCTGAAGCCTTCGGGGCGCTACGTGGCCACCGACTTGCACCGCGCCGGCGGCATTCCCCAGGTTCTCAAGATACTGCTGGCCAACGGTCAGCTGCACGGAGCCTGCCGCACCATCACGGGCCAGACGATGGCCGAGGCCCTCGAGCACGTCCCCGCGCAGCCGCGGCCCGATCAGGATGTGATCCGGCCCTGGGAGCGGCCGCTGTACCGGCAGGGGCATCTGGCGATTTTGCGAGGCAACCTCGCGCCCGAGGGCTGCGTGGCCAAGATCACCGGGCTCAAGACCACCACGATGTCCGGGCCGGCGCGCGTCTTCGATTCGGAGGACGCCGCGATGGAGGCCATCTTGGGCGACCGCATTCGTCCCGGCGATGTGATTGTCATTCGCTACGAGGGTCCCAAGGGGGGCCCGGGCATGCGCGAGATGCTCGCCCCGACTTCGGCAATCGTCGGTAAAGGTCTGGGCGAGAGCGTGGGCCTGATCACCGATGGGCGGTTCTCCGGGGGCACCTGGGGCATGGTCGTCGGGCACGTGGCCCCGGAGGCCTACGTTGGGGGATCGATCGCGCTCATTGAGGAGGGGGAAACCATCACGATCGATGCCGAGCGCCGGCTGCTGCAGCTGCACGTGAGCGAGCACGAGCTCGCGCAGCGGCGCGCCCGCTGGCGCGCGCCGCCGCCGCGCTACACGCGCGGCGTGCTGGCAAAGTTTGCCCAGCTCGTTTCAAGCGCGAGCCAGGGCGCAATCACCGACGGCGACCTCGCGCCGTAAGTCTGCGCAACAAAGTCAGCGGCGCTCGACCCAGTACAGCGCCGCGAGCGCGCAGGCCAGCATCAGGAGCGCGGGCAAGCCCGCGACCGCCACGGGCGGCCAGGTATTGATCAGTCCCAGGTGTGAGAAGAGCTTGTTGATCGCGTAGAACAGCACCCCGATCATGATGCCGGCGAAGATCTTCAAGCTCACGGTGCCTGCGCGCACGTGCAGATAGGCAAAGGGCAGTGCGAGGGCCATCATGACCACGCAGACGAGCGGATAAAAAAGCTTTTTCCACAGGGCGATTTCATAGCGATCGGTGCGCTGATGGTTTTGGGTCAGGTGGCCGATGTAGTGGTACAGGCTCCAGGCGCTCTGGCGCTCCGGCTGCACTAAGAGCACCCCGAAAATCGCCGGCGTGAGGTCGGACTGCCACATGCGCAGCGGCTCGCGTACCACGCGCGTGCCCTCCTGCGGGAGCTGCGGCGCACCGCTGCGCGCGGCCGCCTGCGCCTCCACGGGGGGCAGCTGCGTATCAACCACGTCAGCAAGCAGCCAGCCGTGCCCGCTCTCATAGGTGCCGCTGGCCGCCGTGGCGATCGATCGCAAGTGCAGCTCCGGATCGAACTCGAAGATGCGCCAGTTGTTCACCGTGCCGTCCGGATTGACCTGCGCCACGTTGACAAACCGCAACCGGTCCGGCTGCCCATCGCGACCGTGAATCAGATCCCGGACCCAGACACCGGATCGAAACTCCTGGCCGATGGACACTCCGATGGCACGCGAGCGAAAGCGCTGCGCCAGGTCTTCGGCCGGCGGCGCGATGATTTCGCCAAACAGATAGGCCAGCGCCACCAGGCCCAGACCCACCCAGAGCACCGCGTCGGCGAGCCGCCAGGTGGTCATTCCCGACACCCGCATGATCGTAAATTCCGAGTTGGCGGCGAGCTTCGAGAGGGCATAGATCGTGCCGATGAGCGCCGCGATGGGCATCAACTCGTAGGCGTGCGAGGGAACGAGCAGGGCCACGAAAACGAGCGCCTGCGCGAACTGGTAGCTCGAGCGGCCCACATCGCGCAGCTGGTTGATGAGATCAAAGAGCGCGAAAATGCCCACCAAAGACAGCAGCACGAACAGCGACGCGGCTGCGATCTCCCACCAGAGGTAGCGGCGCAACGTTCGCATGCCTATCGTCCCGCCCGCGCCAAGCGCGGCCAACGCGGCAGCCAGCGCCGCAGGTACACGCGCCGCACGAACAGGGCCGTGATGAGCACAAAGGCGACGGCATGGGCCAGCCACACGGCCGTGGCAAACCGGAGCCGCTCATGCTGCACGGAGGCCTGCATGATCTGGATCGAATTGAGGTAGAGAAGCGCAAGCAAGGTGGCCAGGATCAAATTGGCCGAGCGTCCTACGCGCGGATTGACGTACGACAGCGGCACGGCGAGCAGCGCCAGTACGATCGTGGCTATCGGCAGCGCGATGCGCCCGAGCAGCTCGCCCAAATTGCGCACGCTCGGGTCGGCGAGCAGCTGCAGGGTCGTGAAGGCGCGCGCATTTTCGATGGTAAGCGGCGCCTCGGGCTGCACATCGAGCCGGATCGCGTAGCGCTCGAACTCGAGCACGCGGTTCTCGGCTACGCCGGGCGAGCCTTCGTAGCGCCGGCCGTGGCTCAAAACCAGAAAACGTGCACCGTCCGCGTGGGTCTCGAGCTCGCCGCGCGCGGCCACGATGATGCTTTCGTGGTCTGCGGAGTGCTGGCTCGCAAACACGCTTTGCACCCGCCCGGTCTCGACATCGAGGTTCTCCACAAAGAAAACCCGCTCGGAGGCCGCTGACTCGATGAACCTCCCGGGCGTGACTTTACTTACGTCGTCGCGGTGTTCAAAGCGCTGTCGCGCCTCGGCGATCGCGCGTTCGGCCCAAGGCGACACAAACAGCGCCAGCGTCGCCACCACGCAGGCAATGGGCAGCGTAAAGCGCAGTACGGGGCGCACCCAGGCAAGGAGGCTTTGCCCGGCGGTGAACCACACGACCATCTCGGAGTCGCGAAAGGCACGCGAGACGGCAATCAGCACGGCGATGAACACGCTGAGCGTCAGTATCAAGGGCAGATTCGTGAGCGTCGAGAGCGCGACGATGGAAAACAGCGCTTTGGTGTCGACGTCGCCGCTTGCTGCCTCGCCCAGCAATCGCACCAGGACCTGGGTGAAGACGATGCAAAACAGCACCGAGAAGACCGCCCCGGCGTTGTTGGCGATCTCCTGGACGATGGCGCGTCGAAAGATCAGCGCCAAGCGCGCCACCGGCCGCGGCAGGCTCTATACTGGCAAGCTTTGGCCTGTGCCGCACAAGCCTGCGGGCCAACGCCCGGCGCGCTTCGCCCGCGCCCGGCAGGGTCAACAGCGCCGCAGGAGAATCGGCTCGGGAGCTTCGGTCGCTGCACGATGCGCCGCTCGAGGTGGGGTGAGACAACTGCGATGGAATTTAGCACGAAGAACGCGGCGCCCGAATCAGTCAGGGTCGATTGCCTCGCGGTGGGAATCTTCGAGGACAAGGGAATGACGCCCAGCGCCCGGCGCGTGGACCACGCTACGGGCGGAGCGATACGCGCCGCAATGGCCAGTGGCGACATGAAGGGCAAGCGCGGCTCGCTGCTGGTGCTGCGGGCCTTGCGCGGCGTGGGCTGCGGCAGACTTGCGCTCGTCGGCCTGGGCAAATCGAGCGATTTCGGCGACAAGGCCTTCGGCGAGGCGGTCGCCGCCACCGTGCGCGGCTGCGGGGCCGGGGTGCACACACTTGCCTTTGCCGCCGCCGAATGGAAGGTGCTCGAGCGCACCGAGAGTTGGGCGGCGCGCGCCCTGGTGGGCGCCGCGCGCGCCACGCGATTTCGCAGCGACGAGCTCAAGACGAAGGCCTCCGGGGCCGAGCGCGAATCGCGTCGAAGACTGCAAGTTTTCTGGCTCGTGCCGCAGCGCGATCGAGCGGTGGAGAACGCCCTGCGACAAGGCGAGGCCATCGCCAATGGAGTGGAACTGGCCAAGCGGCTGGGCAACCTGCCGGCCAATGTGTGCACGCCCGATTACTTGGCCAGAGAGGCACGGGCGCTTGCGCGCGAATGGCGTCTCAATGCGCAGGTCCTCGACCGGCCCCGAATCGCCGCGCTGCGCATGGGATCGTTTTTGTCGGTCACGCGCGGCTCGGAGCAGGCGCCGCGCTTTATCGTGCTGCGCTACCGGGGCGCCGGTGGCCGCGGCTTTGCTCATCCGATCGCGCTCGTCGGCAAGGGCATCACCTTTGACTCGGGGGGAATTTCGCTCAAGCCCGGCGCGCAGATGGACGAGATGAAGTTCGACATGTGCGGCGCCGCGGCGGTGCTGGGGACCCTGCGCGCCATCGCCGAGCTCAAGCCTAGAATCAATGTGGTCGGGGTTATTCCCGCCTGCGAGAATTTGCCCTCGGGCCGGGCGACCAAACCCGGGGACATCGTCACCTCGATGTCGGGCCAGACCATCGAAATCCTCAATACGGACGCCGAGGGCCGCTTGATCCTTTGCGATGCGCTCACCTACGTGCAGCGCTTTCACCCCGCCGCGATCATTGACATCGCAACCCTTACGGGCGCCTGTGTCGTGGCCCTGGGCAACGTGCACTCGGGTCTGTTTTCCAAAGACGAGGCGCTTGCCGCCGAACTGTTGTCGGCCGCCAAGGCCGCCGGCGATTCGGTCTGGCGCATGCCGCTCGACGAGGACTATCAGGAGCAGCTCAAGTCCAATTTTGCGGACATGGCCAATATCGGCACCCCGGCCAACGCGGGGGCGATCACCGCCGCATGCTTTCTTGCGCGCTTTGTCAAGGACGAGCGCTGGGCGCACCTCGACATCGCGGGCACTGCGTACCGCAGCGGCGCCGCCAAGGGCGCCACCGGACGCCCCGTGCCCTTGCTCACCGAGTTTGTGCTCTCGCGGGCCGGCTGATGGGCCTGACGAGCTGCACGCAACCTGGCCCGAAGTCCATGGCCCAATTGGCTCCTACGATCGATTTTCACGTCAACGTGGAGCACTGCATCGCCTACGCCTGCCGCGTCGTGCGCAAAGCGCGCGGCGCCGGCCACACGGTGCTGGTTTTTTGCCGCGACGACGAGCGCCGCTCGCGCTTGGACCTGGCTCTGTGGACATTTTCGGCGCTCGACTTTCTGCCGCATGTCGACCTGCCTTCGCCCCTGGCCGCGCACACGCCGGTATGGCTTTGCCGCACCCCGCCCGCGGCGCGGCGCGATTTGCTGCTTCTGCTCGACGACGAGCCGGCGCCGCAGTTTGCCGACTGGTTCCCACAGTTCGATCGGGTGATCGATGTCGTCTCCGCCGATCCGCAGCAGCGGGCCCTCGGGCGGACGCGGTTTCGGGCCTATCGGGACGCCGGCTTTTCCGCAGTTGCGCACGAGATCGGTATATCGTAAGCGCCAGTGCGCCTCCAAGGGTACGCCGCGATGAATACACCGCCGAAGCAGCCAACGCCGCCTGCCCCGCCGGACAAACCGGCCGAGGACGGGTCGATCCCCGTGCTCACCGACCGCCTGGGTCTGCCCCCGCTGGATTTCGACACGACCCTGCCGCTCATTGACTCGACCCTGCGAAGCCCGCAGAGCCTGTTTCAGGGACTCACCGCGCTGCCCAATCCGCCCCCGCGGCCCGGTGCGCCGCCCGCGGCGGCTGCGGCGCCCGTGCCTGCGACGGCAGCGCCGGCCGCGCAGGAGGCGGTTGCGCCGCGCGCGCAAGTCAGTGTGCTGGGAGCAACGAGCGCGGGGCCGGCTCCCGCAGCCGCGGCCCCGCCGGCTGCGGCGCCGCGCGTTGCCGTCGACAGCCGCCACTGGGCGCGCATCGAGATCGAGCTGCGAACGGCGATCTTGCGCGAAATCGCAGAGCAGCTGCCGCGCGATGTCGAGGCGATCGTTCGCAACCGCATGAGCGCCGCGATTGATCGCGTTTTGAGCAGCCTTGCAACCGAGACCCGGATGGCGATTGCCGCCTCCTTGCGCGAGATCGTCGAGCGCGCCGTGCACTCCGAGCTCGAGCGGCTGCGCAACTCCAATCGAGGACAGATTTGACGGCTTCCGCAGTCGCAACACCGGCAAGCGCGCTGCCAAAGAGCTTCGACCCAAGCGAAATCGAGCGTCGTTGGTATCCCCTCTGGGAGGCACGCGGCTACTTCGACGCGGGCGCGCAGCCGCACGCTCCGTCCTTCGGCATTCAGTTGCCGCCGCCCAACGTCACCGGCATATTGCACATGGGCCACGCGTTTAACCAGACCATCATGGACGCGCTGACCCGTTACCACCGCATGCTGGGCTACAACACCCTTTGGCTGCCGGGCATCGACCACGCGGGCATTGCCACTCAGATCGTCGTGGAGCGCCAGCTCGAAGTGCAGGGGTTGCGCCGCCAAGAGATGCAGCGCGAAGAGTTCGTCCGCAGAGTCTGGCAGTGGAAGGAATATTCCGGCGACACGATTTTGCAGCAGATGCGGCGCCTGGGCGACTCCTGCGACTGGAAGCGCACGTACTTCACGATGGACGAGGTCCGTTCCCGCGCGGTGATCGAGACCTTCGTTCGTCTCTACGAGCAGGGCTTGATCTATCGCGGCCAGCGGCTTGTCAATTGGGATCCCAAGCTGCAGACGGCGGTCTCCGACCTCGAAGTGGAGTCGCAAGAAGAAGAGGGGCGGCTCTGGGAGATTCGCTACCCCGACCTCGACGCTGGGCCAGGCCTCGTCGTGGCCACGACGCGCCCCGAGACGCTGCTTGGCGACGTCGCGCTGGCGGTGCACCCGGCGGACCCCCGCTACGGCGCGCGGATTGGCACGCACGTGCAGCTGCCGCTGTGCGAACGCACGATTCCCGTCATCGGCGACACCTTCGTCGATGCAGCCTTTGGCACGGGTTGCGTGAAAATCACGCCGGCGCATGACTTTAACGACTTCGCGGTTGCCCAGCGCCACGGTCTGACCCCGCGCAACATCTTCACGCCCACCGCGACGATCAACGCCAATGCGCCGGCGCGCTTTCGTGGCCTGGATCGCTACGCAGCCCGCAAGGCCGTGCTCTCCGAGCTGCGCGCTGCCGGGCTGCTTGTTTCGGAGAAACCCCATCGCATGACCGTTCCTCGCTGCGAGCGCACCGGCGAGGTGGTCGAGCCCATGCTCTCCGACCAGTGGTACGTGGCGATGAGCAAGCCCACGCCCCCCGGCGCACCCAATGCGGGCAAGTCCCTCGCCCAGGCAGCGCTCGATGCCGTCGAGAGCGGCGCCATCCGCATCGTTCCCGAACAGTGGCGCGCGGTGTACCGCCAGTGGCTCACCAACGTCCAGGACTGGTGCATTTCGCGCCAGCTCTGGTGGGGGCATCAGATCCCCGCCTGGCATGATGAACAGGGCCGCATCTGGGTTGCGCGCAGCGAGGAGGAGGCCCGCGGCAAGGCGCAGGCGGCCGGTTCCGGGGGAGTGCTGCGGCGCGATCCCGACGTGCTCGACACTTGGTTTTCCTCGGCGCTCGTGCCGTTTTCCACCTTCGGCTCGCTGCACTCCGAGCTCGCCGATCGCGCCGCCTACGATCGCTACCTGCCCTCCTCGGTACTTGTGACCGGGCACGAAATTTTGTTCTTCTGGGTAGCGCGCATGGTCGTTATGACCACGCACTTCACCGGCCGGATCCCGTTTCGCGATGTCTACATCCACGGCATCGTGCGCGACGCTGAGGGCAAGAAGATGAGCAAGTCCGAGGGCAACACGATCGACCCCGTTGACTTGCTCGACGGCATTGACCTCGATGCGCTGGTGCGCAAGAACACAGCCGGCTTGCGCCGGCCGGAGGACGCCCCCAAGGTCGAACAGCGGCTGCGCCGCGAATTCCCCCAGGGGATGCCAGGCTATGGCGCCGATGCGCTGCGTTTCACCATGGCGGCGTATGCGACGCTGGGGCGCAACATCAATTTCGACTTCAAGCGCTGCGAGGGGTATCGCAACTTTTGCAACAAGCTGTGGAACGCCACGCGCTTTGTGCTGATGCACGTCCAGGACCGCGACTGCAGCAGCCCGGCCGTCGCGGGCGAGCTGTCCTTCGTCGACCGGTGGATCGTGGGCGAATTGCAGCGCACCGTGGCCGAGGTCGAAAAGGGATTTGCCGATTACCGCCTCGACAACGTCGCCCAGGCGATCTACCGCTTCGTGTGGGAGCAATATTGCGACTGGTATCTGGAGCTCGCCAAAGTGCAGCTCGCCACCGGCAGCCCGGCGCAGCAGCACGCTACCTGCCAGACGCTGGTGCAAGTCCTCGAGGTCCTGCTGCGCTTGGCGCACCCGATCATTCCCTTCATCACCGAAGAGCTCTGGCAGAAGGTTTCCGTTCCGGCCGGCACGCGCGCGGGCGCGCAGCAGACATCGATCATGATCCAGGCCTATCCTCGCGCCGAGCCCGCACGCGTGGACGCGGCCGCCGACGCCCAGGTGCGTGCCCTCAAGGAGTTGGTCGACGCGGCCCGCAACCTGCGGGGGGAAATGGCCCTTGCACCCGCCGCGAAGGTGCCGATGGTCATTGCGCCTGGCAGCCCGCAAGTCCAGGCGTTTTCACCCTATTTGATGGCTCTGGCGCGGCTGGAATCGGTGCAGGCGCAAGACGATCTGGCCGGCGCCCAACAGCTTGGAAATGCGTCCGTGGCGGTCGTGGGTGCGTATCGGTTTTTATTGCGCGTGCCGGTGGACGTCTCGGCCGAGCGCGCGCGTCTGGCCAAGGAGGTTGCGCGCCTGCAAACCGAGATCGCCAAGGCGCAGGGGCGCTTGTCGACCCCCACGTTTGTCGAGCGCGCTCCGGCGGCGATCGTCGAGCAGGAGCGCGAGCGGCTCGCGCGCTTTGCGCAGGGTCTCGAGCGCGTGCAAGAGGAACTCGCGCGCCTGCCGACGTCCTAGTCGTCTCGCGCCGGCACCGCTGCGGGCGCGCCCGCGCAAAGGCCCTATTGGGGCGAGGCTGCGGAAGGATGCGTGGCCGGCGGCTCCGGCACCACGGTCACCGCGTTGACCCAGTAGTCGGTGTCGCCAAAGCACGTTCCGGGCAAGCCCAGGTGCTCGTCGTAGTGCAGGTTCACCCGCTGACCGATGGCCTGCGTGACCCGCGCTGCGACCGCCTCGTCGCGTACGGTAAACGGGAACTTCTCCGGCATGGATCCGGGCAGCGACACCATGATGAGTTCACCCTCCCAGGTCTTGCACAGCCAGCCCTTGCGGCTGAATTTCTGGATCCAGCCGGCGCGCTCGCCGCTTGAGTACGACCAGTTCAGGACAAATGTGAGATACAGCGAGCCGCCCCCGAGCAGTGCGAGCAGGGCAAGCAGGATCAGGCGTCGGAACATCTTGTTTTTCTCGTTTCCCCAAGAACTGCGGCCGCGTTCCCAACCGCGCCCCGAGCACGCGTCAGCGCCGCTGCAAGAAGTGCAGGTACTCCTTCTCGACCGTCACCTGACGCAGCAGTATGTTGCCCGTCTGGCGAGCGAAGGCCTGGAAGTCGCGCACGGAACCGGGGTCCGTGCACACGATCTTGAGCACCTCTCCGCTGTGCAACTCCGCAAGCGCCTTTTTGGCGCGCAGAATCGGCAGCGGACAGTTCAAGCCCCGCGCGTCGACCTCGCGGTCGAATTTTTCAGCGGTTGGTGCCGGTGCGCTCATCTGTTAGCTCCTGCAATATTGCCTTCGCCGTCTGGTTTCCGATCGCTGTCACGCTTGCCAGGTGCATTCACAGCCGCTGCCGCGCCCATGCCTCCACCGCGGCCAGCGCCTTGGGCAGCGCGCCAACGTCCGAGCCGCCGGCCATCGCCAGGTCGGCGCGCCCACCGCCCTTGCCGCCGACTTGCTGGGCCACGAAGTTCACCAGATCGCCGGCTTTGATGCGCGCGGTGGCGTTTGCCGTGACGCCCGCGACGAGCTGCACCTTGCCCTCGGCCACAGTGCCCAGCACAATGGCCGCACTGTCAAGGCGGCTTTTGAGCTGGTCTACAGTATCGCGCAATTGGCGCGCGTCGACCCCGTCGAGCGCCGCGGCCAGCACCTTGACGCCGCCGATTTCGACGGCGCGCTCGGCCAACTCCGCACCCTGTCCGGCCACCAGTTTTTGCTGCAGGCGAAGGATGTCCTTCTCATAGGCCTTGACCTGCTCGAGAATCTGACCGATGCGCTGCGCCGCCTCGCCGGCCGGCGCGCGCACCGCCGCCGCGATCTCGGCCAGGCGCGCATCGATCTGCTGCACGTACTCCAAAGCTCCGGCACCGGTCACCGCTTCGATGCGCCGCACGCCGGCAGCCACCCCGCTTTCCGAGACGATCTTGAAAAATCCGATGTCGCCTGTGCGCGCAACGTGCGTGCCGCCGCACAGCTCGACGGAGTACCTGTGCGCATCTTCGCCCATCGCGATGACGCGGACCTCATCGCCGTACTTGTCGCCAAAAAACGCAAGCGCGCCGCTGCGAATGGCATCCTCGTAGGGCATCTCGCGTGCGCTCACCTGGGCATTGGCGCGAATCGCTTCGTTGACGGTCTCCTCGATGCGGCGCAACTGTGTTGGCGTCACGGGCTTATCGTGCGAAAAATCAAATCGCGTGCGCACCGCGTCGACCAAAGAGCCCTTTTGCTGCACATGCTTGCCCAAGGTGGCGCGCAGCGCCGCATGCAGCAGGTGTGTGGCCGAATGGTTGCGCCGCGTGCGCTCGCGCAGCGCTGCATCAACCTGTGCGTCGACGCGATCGCCCACGCGCAGCGCGCCCGCGCGCAAGATTCCGTGGTGCGCGACCACCCCCGGCTGCAGCCTCTGGGTATCGCTCACTTCGAAGCGCGCACCCGGCCCCTGCAGCAGGCCGCGATCTCCGACCTGCCCGCCCGACTCCGCGTAAAAGGGCGACGCATCGAGAATGACGGCCGCCTCCTCGCCCGTGGCCAGCGTCGCCACCGACCGTTCGCCTTGGAACATCGCCACGACGCGCGCCTCGCAACGCAGTGTTTCATACCCGACAAAACAGGTTGACGGCCCCTCGAAGTGCGCGCCGCCGGCCGTCTTGAACTTGCCCGCCGCGCGCGCCAGTTCGCGCTGGCGTTCCATGGCCGCCTCGAAGCCGTCCAGGTCCACGCCGAGGCCGCGCTCGCGCGCGATGTCCGCGGTCAAATCGACCGGAAACCCGTAGGTGTCGTAGAGCACGAAGGCCGTTTCGCCGTCGATGCAAGGTGCCTTCTGGCCCGCAAGGCGCGCAAAGGTCTCGCTGAGGATCTTCATGCCGTGCTCGAGGGTCTCGCCGAAGCGCTGCTCCTCATGCAGCAAAACCGACTCGATGCGCGCGCGCTGCTCCCCGAGTTCCGGGTAGGCGGCGCCCATTTCCTTTTCCAAATCGACAACCAGGCGATGGAAAAACGCCGTGCGGCAGCCCAGCTGATAGCCGTGTCGCAGCGCACGCCGGATGATGCGCCGAAGCACGTAACCGCGTCCCTCGTTGCCGGGTATCACCCCGTCGGCGACCAAAAAGGCGCAGGCGCGGATGTGATCGGCGATCACCTTCAGGGAGTTGTCTTGCAGATCCGTCGTTCCGGTGAGCTGGGCCGCGGCGCGGATCAGGTTCTGGAAGAGGTCGATCTCGTAATTGCTGTGCACGTTTTGCAGTACCGCGGCCAGGCGCTCCAGGCCCATGCCCGTGTCGACGCAAGGTCGCGGCAGGGGCTCGAGCCGGCCCTGAGCGTCGCGGTCAAACTGCATGAATACGAGATTCCAGATCTCGATGTACCGATCGCCTTCGGCCTCGGCCGACCCGGGCGGGCCGCCCGCGACCGTCGGGCCGTGATCGTAGAAAATCTCCGAGCACGGACCACAAGGCCCCGTGTCAGCCATCTGCCAGAAGTTATCCGACGCATAGCGCGCAGCGCCCGGCTTGTCGCCGATGCGCAGACACCGCTCGGCCGCGATGCCGATCTCGCGCCTCCAGATGTCGAACGCCTCGTCGTCCTCGACATAGACGGTGATCCAGAGGCGCTCCGGCGGCAGGCGGTACACCCGGGTGAGCAGCTCCCACGCGTAGGCAATCGCCTCGCGCTTGAAATAATCCCCAAAGCTGAAGTTGCCCAGCATCTCGAAGAAGGTGTGGTGGCGCGCCGTGTACCCCACGTTCTCCAGATCGTTGTGCTTGCCGCCGGCACGGAGCGATTTTTGCGCCGTCGTCGCCCGCGTGTAGGGGCGCGTCTCCCGGCCCGTGAATACGTCCTTGAACTGCACCATTCCGGAATTCGTAAAAAGCAGCGTCGGATCGTTGGCCGGCACGAGCGAGGCGGCGCGCACGCGCGTGTGGCCACGGTCGACGAAAAACTGCAGGAAGCGTTCGCGAATTTCGGAACTGTTCATGAAATCCCGGCTCCCGCCCAGACGGCAGGCAGCGGCACGGTTCGCACTTCAACCGCACATGATACTGGTCCTTCGGACGGCACGCCGCAGGGCGTGGCATCCGTACTCAGACGATCTTCGAGTACGGACGGGCGCGCTGATCGTTGCGCAGATAGCGGTCAAAGACCATGGCCAGCGCCCGCACCAGCAGCTTGCCCTTCGGCGTGACGCTGATCCAGTCCTCGCTGCATTCCACGAGTCCCGCCTCTTCATAGGACTTGAGCTCCGCCAGCTCGCTGGCGAAGTACACGTCGAAGTCGACCAGGTGGGCGGTGGCGATCGATTCCTTGGCGACCTGAAAATGGCACATCAGCGCCATGATCACCGCGCGCCGCACAAGGTCATCGGCATTGAGCTGGATGCCGCGCTGCGTCGGTATCACGCCAGCGCGCAGACACTCGTAGTAGTCCTCCAGGGCGCGCACATTTTGCGCGTAGGTCGGTCCCACCTTGCTGATGGCCGAGACGCCCAGCCCGATCAGGTCGTAGTCCGGACGGGTGCTGTAGCCCTGGAAGTTGCGGTGCAGCCGTCCTTGACGCTGGGCACGCGCGAGCTCGTCATCGGACTTCGCAAAGTGGTCCATGCCGATGTACTCGTAGCCGGCCGCGCCCAGACGCCGGATCGCTTCGATCATGATCGTGAGCTTCTCCTGCGGCGAGGGCAGGGCCGAGGTGTCGATGCGCCGCTGGGGCTTGAAGCGCTCGGGCAGGTGCGCGTAGTGGTACAGCGCGATGCGGTCGGGTGCGAGTTCCAAAACGCGATCGAGCGTGGTCGAGAAGCTCGCCGCGGTCTGGCGCGGCAACCCGTAGATCAGGTCAAGGTTGACCGACTGAAAACCCGCGGCGCGCGCCTCCTCGATGCTCGCGCGCGTGATCTCCAGGCTTTGCTCCCGGTTGACTGCCAGCTGCACGTCACGGTCGAAATCCTGCACCCCGATCGACAGTCGATTAAAGCCCAGCGAGGCGAGCGCCTGGACCTTCTCGGGAGGCGCCGTACGCGGGTCGATCTCGATGCTGAATTCGCCTCGCTGCGCAAAGGCAAAGCGTGCGCGCAGCAGCACCATGACGCGCTGCAGCTCCTCGATCGAAAGGTATGTGGGCGTACCGCCCCCCAGGTGCAGTTGCTCGACGCGCCGCTCCCCGTTGAGCCGGCCGCTGACCAGATCGATCTCCCGTTCCAGAAAACCGAGATATTCAGCCGCCTTGCTGTGGTCCTTGGTCACGATCTTGTTGCAAGCGCAGTAATAGCAGATCGTGTTGCAAAACGGGATGTGGACATACACGGACAAGGGCCGCGCACCGCCGCCATTGGGTGCCGCAAGCCACGCTCCATAGGCCCGCGCGTCAAAGGCCTCGACGAACCGATCCGCGGTCGGGTAGGACGTGTAGCGCGGTCCGGGCTGGTCGTAGCGACGCAAGGTCGCCCGGTCCGGTAGCTCGACGAGGCCCGGATCCGTC
>DASPPB010000043.1:0-99359 GCA_035625725.1 Burkholderiaceae bacterium | reverse complement strand
GACGTGGTGCGCCCGTTTATGGTCTCTTCCATAACTGCCCGACTCGACCGCCTCGAGCGCAATATCGCGACCCTCCTGGAGCTCGTGCGCGCGCTCCCGAGCGCGGAAGCCAGCAAGACGGCAGCAGCCAAGCGCGCCGGGACCATCAAATCGCCCAATCCGCCGGGCTGGGGCAGTGGGACGCGACGGTAAGCGGTCCACAGGCGGTAGCGTCTTTCCGTGGAAGCTCGAAGCGGGCCGCAGTGCGAGGCCTCCGCGCGGCAATCGATGTGTCGCGGGCCTCGGATGCGTGTGGCCTTCGGCGCTCAGAGCGCGATTCTGCCCCTGAGGACGTAAACGGAGTAACCCGCGAGTTCGTGCACGGCCTCGCTCGTCTTCGTAAGTGCCGTGAGCTGTGGGACGAGGGCCTCAAACCAGGGTGCGGGTATTTGACGGAAGTCCACGGGCAGTCCGCAGACCTGCATCCCGCTGCTCAAGAAAGTCGCAAGCGCCCGGGGCATGTGTAGCGCGGAGGTAACGAGGTACCGGGGCTGCGAGCCGTTCGGACCCAAGAGCCGATTGATGTTGCGTGCCTGCTCGTATGTCGTGGCCGACTGCGACTCCACCATCAAGCGCGCGGGCGGCATGCCCAGCGCCCGCGCCATCGAGGCCATCAGTTCCCCTTGTGAAATACCGCCGTCCTCGGCGCCGCCGCTCAGCAAGAGAACGCTCTCGGGTGCGCGACGAGCCAGCTCCACCGCGCCGATTAAGCGGCGCAGGCTGCCTGCCTGCAGACGCGCGTAATCGCCCGCATCGTGGGTGGAGCCGGTGACGCCTCCGCCGAGAACAATGAACAAACTCTTCGGTGGCGGATCGCCGCAGCGGCGCGCTTCGGCCGCGGCCCGCCGCTCAAGTTCTCCGACGAGAAAATTGGCGCCGGCCGGGCTGCAACAAAAAAAGTAAACCACGGTTAGCGCGGCGCATGCGCGCCAGCGCCAGTCAAAAGCCAACGGGCGCGCGCAGATCACCGTGATGGCCACGAGGGACCAGCCAAACAACGCTATCGGCTCAGCCATCTCGGTCTTTACCGTCTCGCGTCGGGTTTACTCAGGGAGCCGCGCCCGTTGTGGCGGCACGAGGGAGGTGGTCCTCGGTCGTCCACTGCCGGTAGACCAGTTCGTCGCCGTCGACCCAGGACGTTCGCGAAAACAGCCGCTCCACTCGCTCGCGCGCCGCGCGCCCGAAGTCGCGGTGACGATCTTCGCAGACGATCTGACGCATGCGTGCGGCCAACTCCTCCACGTTGGCGGCCTCGAAGAGGAAACCGGTGACGCTGTCGTCGACGACTTCCGGGCAACCTCCGATGCGCGGCGCAATTACCGGCTTGGCGGCGGCCATTGCTTCGCGCGCGGCCAGCGGAAACGATTCACGCGTTGAAGACAGCACAAACACATCGATGAGTGCAAGAAAATCGGGCACGTTGCGTTGTAAGCCGGTAAAGACGACGGCCTCCGTCAGGCCGGCCGCGACCACCTGCGCGCGCACCTCCTCCAGAAGCGGACCGTCGCCGACGATCAGCAAACGGGCGTGGGGCAGATCGCGATAGACGCGCGCAAAGGCCTCGACCAGATAGCGGTGACCTTTTTCCTCCGACAAGCGTGCGACGATGCCAAAGACGACATTGCGTTGCGGATCGATACCGTACTTGCGCGCCAGTTCGAGCGGCCGCGGCAGCGGCCGGAAGCGAGCCGTATCGATTCCGCTGTGGATCACGCTCGATTTGTCCTCGCCCAGTCCGCTTTGGAGCAGGCGGTTGCGCTCATAGTGCGATTCGAAAATCACGTAATCGGCGCACCACTGCAGCAGATGGCCGCCATAGCGAAAATGCACCGGGTTATGGATGTTGTGCACTGTCGTAATGATAGGCACCCGCCGCCCCGTGGCCGGCACACGATAGCCAAAGGGGACAGTACGCAGCGCAAAGTGAGCCGCGATAGTCGAGCGCACGGACTGCGGCGCGACAAGTTCAATGCGCTCGGCGCGCACGACGCGGCGAAGTGCCTGTGCTGAGCGCGTAAAACCGGCAAGGCCACGGTAATGAAAGTCGATGTCGACATGACGCGCACCGCGGCCCTTGAGCTCCTCGAGCAAAACCCCCGCCGTGGTTGCCACGAAGATTTCATGCCCTCGCGCACTCAAATCCTCGGACAGGGTCAGCAGGTCGGACTGCACGCCGCCTATGCCGAAAGGCTCCGTCATCAGGTAAAGCAGTCTCATCCCGCTCTCCCGTCCGGCGCAACCGTGGCTTGGACAGCGAGCGCCTGACGTTGAAATTGCCGGACACGCCGGCGGTGCAGCACACTATGCAGGCGGTCGTAGGAGCCCGCCAGCTTGAGCGCGAACGCCCACTCGTCGTCGCGATCGGTCACCTCAGTGCGACGCAGAAGGTACGGGTCCGCATGGACCCGATTTACGCCCGGTGCGACGGTGACAGCTGCGCGATAGCCGGCCTCGCGCGCCAGCCTTGCCTCGCGATCGCCCAGGTCACCGGACGGATAGCAGAAGTGAAAAACAGGCCGCGCGATCTGCGATTCAATGCGCGCGCGGCTCTCCGCGATTTCACGCTGCGCTTCCGCGCTTGCCAGCTGGGGGAGGTGCGGATGCGTGAGCGTGTGCGAGCCGATGGTAATTCCGGGCTGCGCCGAAAGTTCGCGCACCTCGTCCCAGTCCAGGTGCAGCCGTCCGCGTTCGTTGCTGTAGCGTGCATGCCGTGCCGTTTGGTCGCAAAACGCAACCGTGACAAAAATGGTTGCCGGAATCGCATGCGCCTGCAGAATGGGCAACGCGTCGCGCAGATTGTCCAGGTAACCGTCATCGAAGGTCACAGCAACAGCCGGTTTGTCGATCGGCCCATGGCGCAACATGTCTAGTGCTTCGTCAAGCGTGACGGCACATTGCGATTGCCGCAATCGGGCCATCTGTTGCTCGAAGCGATCCGGGTGAACCGACAGCTGGTCAAAGCCCGTCGTGGTGCGCACCCGGTGATACATGAGAACGCGCACCCCAGGCCGCAGGCTGCGCTCCAGCAGTGCGCCGGGAAGCCAGGGCAATGCAGCGCCCAGGCGGAGTAGCCCTCGAAGTCTGTTCAAGTGCGATTGGTCAAGCTAGCGGTTGCATTGGCAGGCAATTGCAGTCCCAGCGCCTCGCGGTACAGCGCGGCGTACTGGGCGGCGGTCCGCGCGATATCGAAGCGACGCAAAACGTCCACGCGAGCGCGCGTACCGAGCGCTTCACGACGACCCGGATCTTCAATGAGTCCGAGCAGGCTCGAGGCGAACGCGGTCATGTCGCCGGCCGCAACGAGGATTCCATTGGTGCCGCTGTCGATGACGTCCGGGACGCCGCCCACCGCGGTTGCGAGCACTGCCTTTCCACAGGCCATCGCCTCGAGCATCGCGATCGGCAGACCTTCCCAGCGTGACGGCATCAGAAACACGTCGCAGGCCGCAAGCAGCCGCGGCACGTCGCGGCGCAAACCGGTGAAGCGCACGAGGCTTTGCAGGCCGCGGCGCGCGACTTCCTCTTCGAGTTCGGCGCGCAACTGACCCTCTCCCACGAAGAGGCAAAGAAAGTCCTCGCATCCGCGCGCGCGCAGTTCCGCGAGCGCACCCAACAAGTCAGCATGCCCCTTGGGTGCCTCAAGGCGACCCACCACAAGAAGCAGCGCCTTTTGCGCAGGAACGCCGAATTCTTCCCGAACGCCGCCCCCCGACGCGGACAAGAAACGCTGCAGGTCAATGCCGTTTGCGATCGTTGTCACTCGGCCCGCGGGCAGCCCGTCGCGCTCGAGCAGCGCTTGATGCACTTCCGCCGTGCAGGCGATCACGCGGTACGAGGCCCACGCCAGCACGCGGTCGATGAAGCGGTGCGCGGGGGTCTTCCAGACGTTGACGACGCTGTGCACTGTGCTAAACACCGCACGCACGCCGGCCAGACGCGCGGCAAGTCTGCCGAACGCATCGGCCGTGAACAGGTGCGTGTGCACAACGCTTACGCCCTGCGCTCGCATCCACATCGCCAGGCGCAGCACCAACGTGGGATCAAAGCGGCCACGTCGTCCGAAGATCACCACCGGCACGCCCAGGGCGCGCAACTCGTCTTCGAGTGGTCCGCCGCGGATCAGACAGCCGACGACGTATCGAAACTGCGGGTCAGGGTGCCCCATGAGATCGACGATCAGGCGCTCGGCGCCGTGTGGCGGCAGTTCGTCAATCAAGTGTGCGACCAGGGGACGCGGATCGTCGGCCGGAATCATTGGATAGCTTTGGCGCTGCTCGTACGTATTTGCTGCCACATGACGGCCAAAACCGCCAGGTAAACCCAAAACTCGACCGATACGCAGATATCCACCATGCGGCTGCCGAACATGTTTACACCAATGACGGCCGCGGCCATGGCCACCCCGCCCAGACCGACGGAGCGCCCGAAACCGTCCGAACAGCGCCGATACAGGGTTGCGCCCAACTGGAACATGCGCAGGACTACCAACGCGAACGCGACGAGCGCCGGGATGCCCATTTGCGAGCTGATGAATAGGAACATGTTGTGGTTATCGGCTTCCTCCACGGTCGTTTCCGTGTACTTCCATTTGAGGCCAGCAAAGGAGCCGAAACCCTTTCCCAGGATCGGGTTCTCGAGCGTCATGTCGATCGCGGCATTCCACAGTGTCAGGCGTGTCTCGGCGCTCTTGTCGAAGGAGTCCTGCTGGTTCGAGGTGATGGTCGTCTGGCCAAGCCGTTCCATCATCGATTCGGGAATCAGCGAGGGAAATTGCGAGATGAGCACAGTCATCGCCAAGGCCGAGACGGCAAAAAACACCCGACCCCGGAAAAAGGCGGCGCAGACGGCGGCGAGGCCCAAACCGAGATAGGCGCCGCGCGAAAAAGTGGCCACGACGACGCGCACGAGCATGAGGAAGTACGGCGCAAGAAGCCAACCCCGAATCCGCGTCAGATTGCACAGCAGCAGGCCCAGAAAGGGTCCTGCCGAGTAAGCGAGATATCCCCCCAGGTCGTTGGGCTGGAGCTGCGGGCCCAGCACTCGCGAGCGTTCCATGGAGTCGATGTCGCGCTTGTCGATCCACTCCACGAATCCGAGCGCGAGCACGAAAAGCGACGAGATCATCGCGTAGAGCGCCACCCGGCGCGCCATCTTGCCGTCGCGGATGAGATGCAAAAATGCATAGAAGACGACAAACTGGTCCAACCAGGCCTTGGCGGTTTCCGCGTGCGCGGAGTAAAACTCGCTTGGACCAACGCGCAGCGTTTCGGTGACCATCGAAAGCACGGAAAGACCGCCCCATAGGGCGACCAACCGCGCGTCGGTGCGTGGGCTGGACTGCCCTTGTCGATTGCGCAAGGCCTCCCAAAACAAGGCCAGCAACAGCATTAGCTCCAGGACGTTGGTCGCATTGACGCCCGGCGCAATCGGCCCGACGTAGCTCTTGCTCAAGGGCAGGTAGCACACGGCCACGGCAAGCAGCGTCTCGCTTTCGCGGCGCATGCGGAATAAGAGCACGGCGCCGAAGCCCAGAGCCACACCGTACAGCACGACGTCGGGTAGCTCTAATCCGAACAGCGCCACGGGCAGCGCAATAGCCGCTGGCACCGCAAGCAGGCGCAGCGTCGACCACAATTGCGGCCCGGCCCAACCCTGCGCAGGGTCGTCATCGGCGGCCGCAACTGCCTGGGTTTCAGCCGGCGCGCTTTTCATACAGGGAGAGGTAAAAGCGGTTGCCCAGCGCGCGGCGCGCAGCCCCCTTGCACGCGGAGGCCGCTTGCGTGCGCCAGAGCATCAAGGGCCGGGCGCGGGCGAAGGCGCCAAACTGCGCCAACGTCGTACGCGCGCGAATCGGGATGCGTGGGATCGTGGCGCCCACGTGCAAGTCGGTCAACGATACAGCGCCGATGCGCGACGTATGGAAAAACCGGTAGCCCATAGCAAGGCCCTGTTCAATCTGCGAGGACCGGTAGCGGCCGCCCGGAAACGACATCTGCTCGACACGCTGGCCGACATGCTGCTCGATCGCATCGCGCGAAGCACGCAGTTCGAGTTGTGCCTGACGCTCATCCATGTCATCGAAAAAGCCGTGGCTGCAGCCGTGCGAGCCGATCAGCATGCCGTTCTCGGCCATCTCGCGCAACTGGGGCCAACGACAAAAGCCCGGTCTGCCGTCGATGAAATCGCGCGTCACAAAAAACGCTGCAGTCAGACCTCGCTGCCGCAGGCACGGATAGGCGTGCTCCCAGTTGCTCACGTGTCCGTCATCGAAGGTGAGTACCACGCCGCCGCCCGGCGGGGGGTCAAGTAGCGCGCGCGGGTCGACGATGCGGATGCCCGCCTGCGCGAGCCATTCCAAGTGGCACTGGAAGGTATCGACCGAGATTGCGTAAGGGCGGTCCGCGGGGTCGATTCCGACGCGCTCCCCTTCGCTACCGTACAAAGCGTGGTACATCAGGAACACGAGGCGATTCACGGGCGCGGCCTACGATGGTCTCCGGCAGCAGCTTGGGCGCGCTGGCCGGGCTCGGATCTGCTGCGGTGCAGAAATCTCGCAGTCGAGCGAGGCCCGCAGTCATAATTCTCAAGAAAATGGATGGTACCATTTTATTGGTATCAAGTCGCCAATATTGGTAGGTAGAGGACTACCGTTAGGCGCGATAAAGCGACCGCAGAGGCGAATTGCAACCGATGCTTGGGTTGCACGAAGGCACAGGGTCGCAGCAAATCCTACGAGGGGGGGCCGTGGCAACGCGCGGATTCAGCCGGCTGTTCGGGCTGGCGCTTATTTTCATCGTGGTGTCCTGTGGAGGAGGTGGTTCGTCCTCGGGCGGATCGTCTTCGGGCGGATCGTCTTCGGGCGGAGGAGCTTCGGGCGCTCAGGCCTCGGCCACCGCAAACCCGCAAACGGTAAATGCACCCACGGGCGGCCTGTGCTCGGGCGTGTCTGTGACAAATAGCAAAGTGCTCGTGAACTACTCGCCGCTCGCCAAGCCGGCCGTTGGAGTCGCGGTTACGGATCCGGATTTTGGCGTGACCATCCGGCGCATAACGGACGCACAGACCAACTGGAGCATGAACGTTGCGGTGCCGGCGTATCCGACGATTGCCGCGTGGAACGCCGACGAGTCCTATCTCGTCTTGTACGCGACCTGCAATCTTGCGAACTCCGCTTCCTGCCCGGCCAATGCGCCTGGACCGGGATGGGCACTGTTTAATGGCAAGACGTACCAATTTATCAAGTGGCTGGCCATTAATCCGGCCGACATCGAACAGTTTTACTGGGACCACAGCAACGCTGACGTCATGTACTACGTCGATGCGACGACGATGGTGCTGACGAGCTTCAGCGTGTCGGCGAATGCGCCGCTCGCGCAGCTGCATAACTTTGCCAATGACGTCACGGGCAACGGCGTGCTGGCCAGTGCATGCAACTACCAGGGAACCGGGGCGCCCACTCTGGTGAGCGGGGGTGAGGATCCGTTCTTCATGAGCCAGAACAACGATCTCATCGGACTCGGTTGCGCCACCAACTACGTTGATCCGGCTTCCGGAAGCACGGATTTCGTGGGATTCACGTATCGGATTTCCACGAACACGATCAGCCTCCCGGGGATACTGGCCCCTGCGGTGGTGCCCCAAGCTACCCCGTCCGGCAACAACGCCTGGTTCTACGGACTGACAGCGCCAGCGACAGGTCAGGTCCTGAGCACGGCCGACAACAGCGTAGTGCGCTCGGTGACGCTCGATGGCACGCAGCACAGCGACATGCTGATGAACGCAGCGGGCCAGGACGTCGTGGGCGCGGCCCAGTACGACGGCCCGGGCGACAACGGCTCGCTCATCATTGCCAATCTCGATACCGGGGTCGTGAGCACGATCATCGGGGGCAACACAGGCGACCCCTATCCGCCCAGCGGAACGCTGATCAGCGGACGAGCGACCCAAGCGCCCGGCTGGTTTGGGGTATCTGCTACGGGCAACATCAACGTCGTTCAGACTTACCTGGACCAGGAAGTGATGCTGGTCAACGTGGACACGAAGGAGATGTGCCGAGTCGCACATCACAGGAGCACCGGCAATTGGGACAACGCGACGATCTCCAACTACTGGGCCCAACCCAACGCTACGACGAGCCCTAGCGGCACGCGCATTCTGTTTGCCAGCGACTGGGGGGCAGCCACGCCGGGCAACTCCGTGACTGCGAGTCCCTACGCGGTTGTCGACACGTACGTCATCGAACTTCCGGGTTATGTCCCATGAACGGTCTTCGCGAGGTCTTCTTGTCGCCCGTGCGTCGAGCGCCGTTTTTGGGCACAACGCTCTCAACGAACACGTACCGAAGCGCGGCGTGCCGTGCAAGGACCGATGGCGGCACGCTTGTGCAGCGACGGGTCCTAAGCGTCCTCGAGCGGTCTTCTCGTGGAAACAACGCAATGCGTGCACGCATCTACCTGTGCGTTTCGGCGGTGCTCACATCCGTGATCCTCGCCGCATGCGGGGGTGGCGGATCAGGTGATGCTTCTTCGGGCCTCAATTCCTCGGCAGGCGGAACGTCTGCGCCGTCTGGATCATCGGCCTCGGGCGGCTCATCGTCTTCTTCTTCCGCTGGATCGTCTTCGTCGAGCGGGGCATCGGGCGGATCCTCGGGTGGATCCGGCAGCGGCGGATCTTCCTCCGGTAGTTCGTCCTCGGGTGGAGCCGGTTCAGGGGGATCTTCGTCCGGGGGATCGTCCGGCGGGTCTTCTTCGGGAGGATCTTCGGGCGGGTCCTCGGGTGGATCTTCCTCGGGGGGATCGAGCTCCGGCGGGTCTTCTTCGGGAGGATCGTCTGGCGGTTCTTCCGGCGGGTCGTCTTCCGGAGGACAAGTTTCGCTCACGGCCAACCCATCGACAGTGAACGCCCCAACGGGAAGTGCTTGTGCGGGTGTGCCGGTGACTAACAACAAAGCGCTGGTGAACTACTCGGCGCTGCCTCAGCCGGCCGTAGGAGTTGCGGTTACGGACCCGGATTTTGGAGTGACGATTCGGCGCATTACGGATGCGCAGGGCAACTGGGGACTAAACGTAGCGGTGCCCGCGTATCCGACGATCGCCGCGTGGAACGCTGACGAATCTTATTTGGTGCTCTACGCCACCTGTTATTCGAACTGTCCGACTAGTGCGGGATGGGCACTGTTCGATGGCAAGACTTATGCCTTCAAGCAGTGGCTACCAATCAATCCCGCTGACATCGAACAGTTTTACTGGGACCACAGCAACCCGGATGTCTTGTATTACGTGGACTACAACACGATGGTGCTCACGAGCTACAGTATAAAAAATCAAACGGGCACCCCGCTTCATAACTTTGCCACCGACATCGCCACCGGCGGCGTGCTCGCCACCTACTGCCCCGGTGCTTGGCTCATCAGCGGCGGCGAAGACCCGTTCTTCATGAGCCAAGACAACGACCTGATCGGTCTGGGGTGCGCACTGACGACCCAGGGCCCAAACGGTGCGACGAATTTTTCGGGTTTTACCTACCGCATCTCCACCAACGCGATCAGCCTGCCGGCAATCACGGCTGAGGCCGTGGTACCACAGGCTGCGCCGTCGGGGAACTATTCGTGGTTTTACGGTCTGACGGCCCCTACGAGCGGACAGGTTCTGAATACGACAAACAACGGGGTAGTGCTCAGCGTTGGCGTTGACGGCACGCAGCATAGTGACATGCTGCTCAACAAGGCTGGCAATGACATCGTGGCCGCGGCCCAGTACGACGGACCCGGTGACAATGGCTCGCTGATCATCGGCAATCTTGAGACGGGGGCCGTGAGCACGATCATCGGGGGGAATACGGGCGACCCGTATCCGCCGAGCGGCACGCTGATAAGCGGTCGTGCGACCCAGATACCGGGCTGGGTCGTCGTGTCGGCGACGGGCAACATCAACGTCGTGCAGAGCTACTTGGACCAGGAAGTGATGCTCGTCAATATTGATACCATGGAGATGTGCCGCGTGGCCCACCATCGCAGCACCGGAAACTGGGATAACGCGGCAATTTCGAATTACTGGGCTCAACCCAATGCCACTCCGAGCCCAAGCGGCACGCGCATTTTGTTTGCCAGCGACTGGGGTGCGGCGTCGCCGGGAAACTCCGTTACTGCTAACCCGAACGCTGTCGTCGATACCTACGTAATCGAGCTGCCGGGATACACTCCTTGATGAGTGTGCAGCACGGACTGTCCCGGCTGACCTGCTAGCGGCACGGCGCGCGCCAACGGACAAGACACAAGCGTTGGCTTCTATTGCGCGAAACGGCTACCGTCGCGGGTGGGGACGCAGACAGAACATCGAACAGCGGGGAGATAAGGCGGCTATGCGCATTCGCTCTCGGGCTCCGGCCATTTTGTCGGTTCTCATATTGCTTGCTTGCGGTGCGAGTGAGTCGGCCCCGGGGGTCGCCGCTCCGTCGAGCAAGCTCGCCGCCTCCGGCAATTCGCCTGCGTCGAGCGCAGCGCCTGCCGGTAGTGTTGGGACATCTTCGGATCCGTGCGCGGGGGTCCGGGTGACCGACAAGCAACTGGTGGCTTATTCGCCGCTGGCCAAACCGGCGAAGGGACAGGCGGTCACCGATCCGGACTTCGGCGTGACGATCCGACGCATCACCGACGTGAGAGGCGATTGGAATTTGAACGTGGTGGTGCCACCATATCCGACGATCGCGGCCTGGAATGCCGACGAATCCCTTTTGCTGCTCTACGCGACGTCGCCGCGACCTGGTGCGAGCAGCTCACCCGGGTGGGCGTTGTTCGATGGAAAGACGTATGCCTTCAAGCGCTGGCTCTCGATTCGGCCCGCTGACATCGAGCAGTTTTACTGGGACACCACGAAGCCCGATGTGTTGTATTACGTGGATCGGCAGACGATGGAGTTGATCCGATACCATGTGTCCTCGGGTTCCAGGGACACCGTTCACGATTTCACCAAGGACGTCAAGGGGAGCGGCGCCTTAGCGAGTGCTTGTTCCAGTGTCTGGCACGTCGGAGGCGGAGAGGACCCCTTTTCCATGAGCCAGGACAACGATCTGATCGGGTTGGGTTGCGCGCTGACAAGCAAGGGTCGAAACGGCGCCACAAACTTCGCCGGTTTCAGCTATCGCTTTTCCACGAGCGCAATTGGCAGCCCGGTGACGGCCGAGGCGGTAGTGCCGCAGGCCACACCCTCCGGCCGGCACACCTTGTATTACGGACAGACCAGCGGTTCGGTCGAGCAAGTTCTGGACCCGCTCACGAATAACGTGATCCGCACGGTCAGACTCAATGGTGCTGAGCACAGTGACATGCTGATGAACGCGGCGGGGCAGGACATCGTTGCGTCGGCACAATACGACGGTCCATCGGGAGACGGTTCGCTCCTAATCGGGAACCTCGACACGGGAGAAGTGAGCACGATCATCGGAAAGTCCAAGGGTGATCCCTACCCGCCCAGCGGAACGCTGGTCAGCGGTCGTGCGTACAAGGTTCCCGGCTGGGTGGTCGTGTCCACCACGGGGCGAATCAAGCGAACCGAAACGTACCTGGACCAGGAAGTGCTGCTTGCGAATGTGGATACGAACAAAATCTGCCGCGTAGCGCACCACCGGAGCACCGGCAATTGGGACGACGCGAAACAATCGAACTACTGGGCTCAACCCAATGCAACGCCCAGTCCGAGAGGCACGCGCATACTCTTTGCCAGCGACTGGGGGGCGGCGGCACCGGGTGCCGCCGTCACGGCCGATCCGACAGCGGCTATCGACACCTACGTCATCGAATTGCCGGGCTACTCGCCTTGACTAGGCAAGGCGGGCCGCTCTTCGGTCGGACACAGTGCGCCATTGCGCATCGAATTGCTTCGCCTCGCTTTGGCCAGCGAGTCAATGCCCTGCGACAGTTGCGCGGATCGGTTCGCGGAAGACTCGGCGTTCCGATCTACCAGGCAGTTGGGCGAGGCGCGTCGCCGGCGCGTGACCACATCGGTGGCGAAGCGCAACTTAGGTTTTTTCCCAGCGCGGATCGATGCGTTGCAGCAGGAAGTTGCGAAATGCGAGCACCGCGGCCCAATTCAACTCAACGAAAACCACCGCGAAACTGACCAAGCGCTGCCGGCGCAAGCCCGGGATCAGCAAACCCACGGCCGATGCCGCATAAAACAGCAGCTGTGCGACGGCCGCCCCGAGCAACCAGGGCCCTTCGCCCAGAGCCGACGAAACGGCGACAACGACCAGCGCGTAGGGCACTGCGAGGCGGAACACTTTGTGCGAGAGAAACTGGACCCAGAGCGGATTGCGCCAAGGCAAAAACAGCCAAGGCAATCGCGCGAATACCTGGAAGTTACCGGTGAGGGTGCGCACCTTGCGTTTGCGTTCACCCGCGGTGTCGTGTTGCAGCTCGTCATACACGTGAGCGCCGGATTCGAACAAGACGCGGTGGCCGCGCCGCACGATCTGCATCGGCACTTCGAAGTCATCAAGCAGCGCGTCCTCCGGTAGCGGCTCCCAATCGCGGCGGCGGATTGCATAGAGTGCCCCTGTGGCGCCGACCGTCGATGCCAGGCGACTTTCGGCCTTGCGGATCCATTTTTCATAGCGCCAATACAGTCCGATGTGCGCGGCCGCGTGTGTGCGCGGATCCCGGTGGACGAGCTCCCCGCTCACGGCCCCTACGCGCGGATCCTGCAGCCTGGCGATGAGGCGCTTGAGCGCGTCGGCCTCGAGCTCCTGGCGCACGTCGGTGAACACCACAAACGGCGTGTGCACGCGTTCGAGCGCCCGGTTCAATGCGTAGGGTTTGCCCATCCGTTGCTCGTAGGCGTGCAATCGAACGCCATCAAAGCGCGCGATTTCCGCGGGTGTGCCGTCGGTCGATCCGTCGGAAACGAACAAAATCTGCATCTTCGGCGCCGGATAGTCGACCGCACGCAGATTCTCGATCTTGCGTGCGACGCGGGCCCGTTCGTTGTGGACGGCAACCACGACGGTGAGTTCAGGCCAGTCAGCAATTTTGCTCGGATCGATGTTGCTCTCGGGTCGAAAACGCGACAGCAGCCACACCCCGAGGGGGTAGCCGGCATAGGTGTACGCGACAAAAAGCGAGGCACCCCAGAACGCAAGCTCGACGGTTTGCATGGTTCTCGGCGGTCAGCGGCCCGCTACCAGCATCGCGAAATCCCCAAGCGTGCGGCTCTGGGTCGGTTGCCTGCGGATCGCCAACGGATCGGATCCGCGCACGTGTAGGCCCTCGATCGTAGAAAAACCGAGCTCGTAGCCGTGCGCCAACAACAGTTCGCGCGTCTGGCCGTTGAAGTCCTGCGCTCGGCCGTTGGGGTAGGCAAAGAACCGAGGTGCCACACCGGTTTCGGCGGTTATGCGCTCCGTGCAGAGGCGAATTTCCTCCTGGGCGCGTTCGCGCGAGACCTGGGAGAGTATCGGGTGGGTGTGGGTGTGTCCGCCGATGCTGGTGAGCGCGCGCGTCGCGCGGACCTCGTCCCAGTTCAGCATCTGACGTTCGATGACATCGGCGTTCGGAACCGCTTCTAAGCGCTCGAAAAGCTGGTCCTGCCAGCGCACTCGTTCGGTATCGGACACCCGTTTCAGATACTGCTTGCAGACGCTGGCGCAGTGTCGGCGCGCCGGCCCATCCCCAAGCGACACACGGCTACCGTCCCAGGGGAGCTCGACTTGCGTCTTGCTCGATTGGGCCACGGCCCAGCCCACGGCGTCCGTCCAGATTAAGCCGGGGCGGTCGATGAAGGAGGTCGCGAGAAAGATCACGCTCGGGATCCGCAACTCGTCCAAAATCGGGTATGCGTAGTCGTGGTAATCGCGATATCCGTCGTCGAACGTCACAAGAACCTCGGGACGACTGCCATCGGTGCGCGCGGGCGGATGCGACAGTTCGTCCGGAGCAATCGGCCGGCAGTTGGCGCGGATCCAGCGCATCTGGTTGCGGAACGCCTCCCGATCGGTGCCCTCGAACGGCCCTGCGCCGTTTGTGATTCGGTGATACATGAGCACCGTGATACGCCCTGGGCGCCGAAACCGCGACGCGAAGCGCCACCCGGGGCCCGAGGCCAGCGCTGCCTTGACGACTTGCTTGATCATCGTGAGGACGTACGGTATGCCTGTAGCAGGTGGGAGAGGACAACCGGCAGTGCAAAGCGGGTCTCGACCGAGGCGCGTGCTCGATCGCCAAGCGCGCGCGCGCGTGCCCGATCTTCTACCAGGGTGCGCAACGCGGTAGCGAGAGCCGTCGCGTCGCCTGGCTCGACCAGCAGGCCGTTTTCGCCATCTTGGAGCAAGTCCGTGTTGCCGCTGATGCGGGTTGCCACGACCGGAAGCGCGCAGGCCATCGCTTCCAGAACCGCGTTGGACAGCCCCTCCTGGAATGACGCTTGCACATAGACGTCGGCGGAGGCCAACAGCGAAGGCACGTCGGCTACGGTTCCCAAAAAATCGACGCTGTCGGCAATCCCAAGCTCCCGGGCACGGGCCATCAGGCGGGGCCGCTCGGGTCCGTCCCCCGCGAGCACAAGGCGGGCGCCTTGGTCCAACCCGCTGATGCGCCACGCCTCCAGCAGCACGGGCAGACCCTTAACGGGGACGTGCCGCCCGACCGATACCACCCGGATTGGATGTGCCTCCAGCTGCCTCGCGGCCCTAGGCGCAAAGCGCGTCAGATCAACCGCATTGGGTACCGGCAGCAGCGACTCCGGCCGATAGCCGGCGTCAAGCAGCATCTGACGCGTGAAGCTGCTGATGCACTGGATGTGGTCGGCACGGCGCACCCAGGTATTGAGCAGTCTGTAGGGGAACCTATTGCGTTTGCGCGGATCGAGAATTCCCCCTTCGAACTCCCAAGCCCCGGAGAACTTGACCGTCACCGTAGAGCGAAGTAACGGCCGCAGCAGGCCGGCGATCGCGGCCAGGTTCTGGGCCATGTGGACATGGATCGCGTCATAGCGCTTTCGCCGCGCGAGCAGGAGCAACGCGAAGCGGACGCACAGCACGACAGCTCCCAGAAGCCGGATCTTCGGGTAGCGAATGCGCTCGAGCGGAACACCGTCGACAATCTCGTTATCCGACTGATACTGCGCAAGCCGTGGCGCGACGACCGCGACTTCATGGCCCTCAGCCGCAAGAGCGCGGCTTAGCAACCGGGCCTGAACTTCGGCGCCGCCCGTGCTCGGGTACAGACCGTCGATGACCAGCAAGATGCGTGTGCGGTTCGCGTCCACGCGGCTTGTCGGGCACGAAGCGGTCGGAATCTCGAGCCTTGCGTTCATCGTTTCCACACCCGCTTTACGTGCCGCGCAACTTCAGGCGCCTTGCCCACAGCGCCAACAGTACCTGGCGGCTGCGCCGGTCGAGCGCCACAACCAGCAGGACATAAAGGAGAGCGCCCATCGCCATTTTCGTGGCCAGGCCCGAGAGTGTGGCCGAAAGGGGCAACGGCGAAATGGCCAGGTACATCGCCAGCCCCATGGCGCCACATTTGATCGCGTGTCCCAGCGGAAATCGGATCGGCAGACAGTCGCGACTCGCCCATAGGTAGGAGAAGGCGAGCACGAAGTAGCTAACGAGCGTGGCGAAGGCCGATCCCAGCATTCCGATGACGGGAACGAGCGCTAAATTGAGCGCCAAGTTCAGCACCGCACAACCGACCACACTGAGCATCAGGGTACGGGTACGTTTTTGCAAGAAAAGTCCCGCCGCGAAGATCGGCAGAGCCCCGTCGCACACCCTGCCGGCGATGATCAGCGGGATCACGATCTGCCCTTCCGCGTAGCGGCTCGAGGCCAGAAATTCGAGCACCCCCGCGCCCGTGGCCGCGAGACCCGCGACGATTGCCGCGGCGATGATGAGGTAGAAGTGCAGCACCTGCTCGATGAATTCCTGGGTCGCACCGGGCCCCGACTCCTCCCACGCGCGCGCGATCATCGGGGTGATCGCCTGACCGAACGAATTGATCAAAATCGCTTCGACGTATTCACACAGGTTGTACGCTGCCGAGTACACCCCGAGCGTATCGGCACCAAGGCGCGCCTGAATCACGTAACGATCGCCGATGTTCAGGAGGATGCCTCCTATTTCGAATGCGATCATCGGGATGCCAAATGCGACCATCGAACGAAACAGCGTCGGAGAAAACGACTCGCGATTGATGCCGAGCTGCCGGAACAAGAGCACCATCAAAGTCACGGTCGCACAGGTTTCCAGGACGACCGTGCCCGCATAAAAGCCGCGCAGACCCGGCAGCACCCAAAGCCCCGCTGCGATCGCGGCACCCAACACGGCGTAGCGCCGCACCACACTGTAGACGGTGTAGATCGTGCTGCGCTGCTGTGCGCGCAAAATATTGAGCATCGCGCTGTCCAGGACGCGGACGAGTACGAGCACCGAGGTCAGCAGCAAAAGACCGCGGACCCGTGCGTCGTTCCACAGCGCCGCGGGCAGGATCTGACTGACCGGCGCCCAAAGCGCAGCCGCAACAGCGCCAATCGCTCCCATGCCCAGCAATACCGTCGAAAAATACTGGGATTCCGTCACATCCCGCTTGCCGGCACGGACCTCGGCGTAGAAACGCACCACGGATTGTTGAATGCCCAGTTTCGCGCACGCCACCAGGAGGGTAAGAGTTGCGCCGACGAGCCCTAGGATGCCGTAGTCGGCGACGGTGAAGGCTCGGGTCAGAATCGGAAAGGAGACAAGACCCGCTGCGGTCAGCAGCAGGTTGCCGATCGTGTAGGTGGAGGTGTGTTTGAGGAGCCGACCGAGCATGGTGCGGGCGCGTACCGACCGGGGCGGGGTGAAACCCGCCCGCGCCGACCCCCGGGGTCAGGCGCGCGGCGGCCGCGTCGAAAAACGCGAATCGGTATCTACAACTGTAGCTGCTGCAGGAACAGAATCACGGTCCATACGCAGTAGAGTAAAACCAGACCGCCAACGCTTGTGGCAAATAGCATGTTCAGCCGACCTTCGCGCGCCAGCGTCTCCTCATCAACCAGCATCGAGACGCTCCCGAGGACCGGACGCCCCCCGACGTAGCGCAGGTCGCGCGGGCTGCGAACCGTGGGCAGGAGGCGGACAACCCACAGACAGGCGGCGGCACCAGCGCCTAGCGACAGCAGTAGTGCGAGGGGAACCAAGACGCTGCGGCTTGGGAACACCGGTTTCGGATACAGCCGGGCCTCTTCGAAAACACGAAATTCGGCCAGCCGGGAGTCCGCGTCCTCGTCGCTCGAAATCGCAAGGGATTCCCGCTTTTGCACCAGCTGTTCGTAGTTTTTCTTGATTACGTCATAGTCGCGATTTAATTGGGCCAGTTCCGATTCGACCTCGGGCATGCGGTGCGCCTCGGAGCGCAATTTGTTCAGCCGTTGACGCTGCATTTCGTAGCGGCCGCGCAGCATGGAGACATTCGCTTCGGCGTCCGCGAGCTTGGCCTGGATCTGCTGCACGGCGATGTTCGCCGCTTCGTTCGCCCCGGGCGGGGGCGTCGGGTGCGAAGCGGCGTCCTGGCGGCGTTCGGCCTCGAGCTGCTCGATCAGTCGCCGCGCCTGTACGACATCGGGATGCTCGTCGGTGTAGCGTCGACGCAACTCGTCGAGTTGTTTACGCTGCGCATCGATTCGGGCGTCGAGCTCATGGACCTGCTCGGCCGTAGCCGCGCCCGCGACTCGCGCGGCCTCCTCCTGGGCCGCTTTGCGTTGCAGTACATCGCGCGCCTGCTCGGCCCCGTTGAGTTCGATTTGCAGAGCGTCCACGGTCCGCTGCAGTTCCGTGATGCGCGCGAAGTAGTCCTGGGTACTGCCCGAAGGTCCCAACCCCTCGGTCTCGTCCATGTTGCGCAGCTTGAATTTCTTTAGGCGGTCTTCCGACTCCGAGAGCTTTTTTTCGTAGGCCGCGATCTGTTCATCGATAAACTTGCGCGCCTCGTCCGTGTCGTGGCGCTTGGTGCCCGTCCCGGCATTGACAAAAATCGACACCAGCTCCTTGACGATGCGCAGCGCGCGGTCCCCGTCGGTGTCGCGATACGAGATGTCGTAGAGGTTCTTGCCCCCGGTGCTGTTGATTTTGATGCCGCGCGTGAGTTGGTCGATCATTTTTTCGCGATCATCAGGCGTGGCAATACTGGTCTCGATTCCCGTTGACGCCATGAGCTGCTCGATCGTTTGGCGATTGATCAAGGTGCGGGCGAGCATCGTGACCATCTGGTCGATATCAGATTGCGGAGTGATCCCCTGCAATAGCGGCTTGATGATCTTCTGCGTATCGACGTAGATGCGCGAGCGCGCCTCGTAGCGATCCGGTATCTGAATCAGCACGAGTGCAAGCCCCAGCGCGGCGATCCAAGCGGCGACCACACCGACCCAGCGTCGGCCCCACATGTCGCGCAGCATGTCCACTAGGGCCTGCACGCCATGGACGTGCTCCAAATGAAGCTCGGTAGACAGTTTCATGAGAACCTCGCAGCAGAATCAAAACAGGCTTTGCGGGATGATCAGCACGTCGCCGGGCGCGACTTCGACATTGGCGCCAATGTCCCCGCGCTTGACGAGATCGCGCAGGCGCACACGATATTGCTTGCCCGCACGCACCAGAATCGCGCCGTTGCCGTCGGCGTAATCGGTCAGGCCCCCAACCGTGATCATCACGTCGAGGAGCGTCATGCCTTGCTTATAGGGGATTGCCTGTGGTTTTGCCGCTTCGCCGACGACGCGAATCTGCTCTTCATAGGAGCCTTGGGGGCCTTGGAGACGGACCGTCACGATGGGCTCCTGAACGTACTTCTTCAGTGCCTCCTGGATGTTGTTGGCAAGCTCCGAGGGCGATTTCCCGGCCGCCGGCAGATCGTTGACCAGCGGGGTCGAAATCCGACCGTCGGGCCGTACCTGCGTCGTCACCGACAATTCCGGATTGCGCCAGACGTCGACGATGAGGGTGTCGCCCGGGCCGATTGAGTACTGGTGCGCGGCGACCGGGGCTTTGGCCGGCGCCGGCGGCAGACTACTGCAAGCCGACAGCCCAAACGCCGACGCGGTCGCGGCCAGGAGCCAAGCGACGATACGTCGGTGCATCACGATGCGCTCTAAAACCATGAACCCCCTCCTTTGACGGGCGCCCGCTTGATTTTACGGGCACGGTTGCAAATTCCGAGATGCGGCCCGCAGTCGGCACGAGAAATTTGCGCAAACCGAATCGCCATCGCTTCCTGTCCTACCGACTGGCTTCGGCACGTGCGAGATACCAGGACGCCGAGGCCTTTAGGCCCGCGCGCAGGTCATAGCGCGGTTCGTAGCCAAGGAGGCGGTGCGCCTTGCCAATATCGGCCTCCGAATGGCGTACGTCCCCGGGACGGAACGGCGCATGCTGCGGCGCGCCCACACGCAATTGAGGCTTCACCTCCTGGAGCGCCGCCGCCAGATATTCGTGCAGCTGCCGCAGGGTGGTGCGGCCACCGACAGCGACGTTGTAGACCTGGCCAACGGCAGCGGTATCCTCGACGAGGCCGGCGCGCAAATTGGCTTGTACCGCGTTGGCAACGAAGCAAAAATCGCGCGACGTCTCTCCGTCGCCATTTATCACGCAAGGCCTGCCTTCGATCATCGCCGCCGCCCAGCGCGGGATGACCGCCGCATAGGGTCCATTGGGGTCCTGACGCGGACCGAAAACATTGAAATAGCGCAGGCCGATGGCCGGTGTGGCGTAGCACCGGCCGAACACCTCGGCGTAGATCTCGTTAAAAAGCTTGGTTGCGGCGTACGGCGATAGGGGCCGACCGATGACCTCTTCGACCTTGGGAAGACCCGGGTGGTCTCCGTACGTCGAACTCGACGCCGCATAAACAAAACGCCGCACACCCGCGTCGCGCGCGGCAACTAGCATGTTCAAAAAGCCGGTGACGTTGGCACGGTGCGAGGCCAGCGGGTCTTCCATCGAGCGTGGCACCGACCCGAGGGCGGCCTCGTGCAGCACGATGTCGATGCCCTCGCAGGCCGCGCGGCAGGCCGCGGTGTCGGCGATATCGGCCTCAAGAAAAGTGTGCTTTGCCCAGGCGGCGGTCCCTACGCGCTCACGAACCTGCTCTAGGTTTGCGCGATGCCCCGTCGCGAAGTTGTCCAGACTCGTAACTCGTTGTCCCAGGACCAGCAAGGTCTCGAGCAGATGCGAGCCGATGAAACCAGCAGAGCCTGTGACCAGCCAGCGGCGCTCGCGCCCGGCAACGCGCCCCTCAATGTCCCTGTCGGAACTCACCGGTGGGGAAGGTGCTACAGGCGCCATACGTTGTAGCCCCGCCGCCGCAGGTCCTGCGCATCGAAGTGGCATTTGACATCGGCAAAGACGCCACCGGGCACGAGCTTGCCATCGAGCTTCTCGCCGTCAACGTCCGCGAACGCGCGGTGCGCAACCGCGGCAACCACGGCGTGCGCCCGCGGCAATTGTTCCCAGGTCTCGAGTCGGACGCCGTATTCGTGCTCGGCCTCGGAGCCCGCCGCAACCGGGTCGTGCACATGCACGACGGCGCCATAGGACTGCAGTTCGCGCACGACGTCGATAACCTTGGAATTGCGCAGATCGGGGCAGTTCTCCTTGAAGGTCAAACCGAGGACGTTGATGTGGCTGCCGCGCACCGGAAAACCCGCACGGATCATCTGTTTGACCGTCTGCTCCGCGACGTACGGACCCATGCTGTCGTTTATCCGGCGACCGGCAAGGATGACCTGGGGGTGGTAGCCCAACATGTCTGCCTTGTGGGTCAGGTAGTAAGGGTCCACCCCGATGCAGTGTCCGCCTACCAGTCCGGGACGAAACGGAAGAAAGTTCCACTTCGTGCCCGCCGCGTGAAGAACCTCTAGTGTGTCGATGCCGAGGCGGTGAAAGATCAAGGACAGCTCATTCATGAGCGCGATGTTGAGATCGCGCTGCGTGTTTTCGATCACTTTCGCTGCTTCTGCGACTTTGATGCTCGACGCGCGATAGACCCCCGCTTCGATGATTGCGCTGTAGGTGTTGGCGACGCGCTCGAGGGTCTCCGGAAGATCGCCGGCAACGACCTTGGTGATACGCGTCAGCGTGTGTTCGCGATCGCCCGGGTTAATACGCTCCGGCGAGTAGCCGACATAAAAGTCGCTTTTCCACCGGAGGTCCGATGCGCGCTCGAGCAACGGGATGCAAACCTCCTCGGTGGCGCCCGGGTACACCGTTGATTCGTACACGACTATTGCACCGCGTCGCAGGTTGCGTCCCACCGCATTACTCGCCCCCACCAAGGGAGAAAAATCGGGCTGGTGCGCGTCGTCCACAGGTGTGGGAACGGCTACGACAATGAAATCCGCGTGGCGCAACTCCCTTTCGTCGGCTGTCACCTCCAGGAGGCGCGCGCCACGCAGCGCTTCGCCGCTCACCTCTCCGGTCGGATCAACGTGGCGCCGGTAGGAATCGACCTTCGTTTGGGACAGGTCGAAGCCGATGGTGCGAAATTTCGTACCAAAGGCCACCGCAAGCGGTAAGCCGACGTATCCAAGTCCTACAACGGCAACGACAGTCATGATTTGGGAATGAGGGTCAGAAACATTGTGTTCGGGAGAATCGGCCGCAAGCCTAGCAGAGCAGCCGCTCTCGGGTGGTATGGCCCAAGCCAGCCGGGTTCTACGGGAGAAGCGCGGTGCTGGCCGTAAGGCCCCGTCCCAAAATCGGCCGGGATCGACTCTTAACGTGCGCCCTCACCGCGAAGGACGACACGTACCGTCTCGAACAAGATGCGCAGGTCCAGCGCAAGGGAGTGGTTCTTGACGTAATACAGGTCGAACTGCAGTTTGCGCTGGGATTCCTCCAAGGAAGCGGCGTAATTGAATCGAACCTGCGCCCAGCCGGTAAGTCCGGGCTTGATGCTATGGCGCACGTCGTAGAAGCGCACCTCGCGCTTGAGGCGGTCGACAAAAGTGGGTCGTTCGGGGCGCGGGCCGACGATGCTCATTTCGCCGCGCAAGACGTTGATGAGTTGCGGCAGTTCGTCGATGCGCGTCTTGCGGATGAATCGACCAACACGGGTGATGCGCGGATCGTCCGCATCGGCCCACTGCGCAACTCCGTCACGCTCGGCGTCGGTGCGCATGCTACGAAATTTGAGGACCTGAAATGTGCGTCCGCCCTGGCCGACGCGCTCCTGGCGGTAAATCACGGGGCCGCGTCCCTCGAACTTAATTGCGATCGCCGCGAGGATCACGAGGGGCAAGCTCAGCAGCAGCAAGACACCAGAGACGATGATATCGGTGGTGCGTTTGGCAAAACGGCGGCTCAGTCCCTGCTCGAATCCGTGGCCGTAGATCATCCAGCTCGCCTTAAGGGATTCGAGCGGAAACTCTCCGTGTACACGCTCAAAAAATGCCGTCTGGTCCACAATGCGCACGCCACGAATCCGGCATTCGAGCAACTCCCGCAACGGTAGAACTCCACCGCGCTGTTCGCGCGCCGCTACGATGACCTCATTGACTTTCAGCTCCGAAACGAGCTCCCACAGATTCGCGTTGCGATCGAAAATCTGCAAACCGGCCACGGTCTCGCAGAGCTGATCACCAACGGGCAGGACACCGATGATCTCGACGATCTGGTCCCAGTTTTTGGACAGACGCTCCTGAACCGCGAGCGCGTCGGCGCTGCTGCCAAGAATCAAAACCCTACGCAGTCCGACGCCCGCGTGGCGCAACCCATAGAGCAAAGGGCGCAGCGAGGCAATAACAACCGCGTAGGGTAGTAGCGGAAACGGCGTGTTGATGTGCCAAGAAAGCGGTGGCGCTAGAGCGCGCACCGCGATATAGAGAATCGTTGTGCCCAGCGCCGCCGCGCCCAGCGCGCGGACCCACACGTGTTCGCTTGCAGCGCTGTCGCGCCGGTACAGGCCAACGGCCGAATTCACCGCGATCAACGAGAGCGAAAAAGAGGCGATCAGGAGGACGTCGAGCGGGCTCGCCCAGTTCGGTGGCAGGCGTCCGTCGACGGACCTCGAAGCAGCAAGCGCGAGCAGCAGCGCGCCCAAGAACAGTAGCCCGTCGGCTTGCAAAGAAACCCAGTTGCTCCTTGCCACCGTGCGCTTTGCGACCTGCAGGAACATCCCGCCCCGATCAGAAGTTTTACTTGGTAAAAAAACAGGGCCCATGAAAACGGATGAGGACCCTGTTCTTGGTATTAAGAAGCGCGCGGCTTCACTTACGTAAATAGGGTATACCTAAGTTTGACCGGAATCAAACTTTTTCCCAGGTCCATACCCCCAATGCGGTAAAAATCCGACAGCCAGCTCAGCGCCTGTAACAGCTTCGTAATTAGTTGAAAAATAACGAATTTATAAATCGACTCGGCGCGCCTTGATCGGGCGGGTTCCGCCCGGAGTCGCGGCTCTCGCGCGTATCCTTGGTTTATAGTTCTGAGCAGGCGTCATACATAAATGCGCTATTGCGACAGTACTTCCGCGCCGCGCGGTATCCCACTGAATTTCTTGGGGATGTCCTGGACGCTTGCGGCGGTGCAGCACAACGGCGCCGCGCGAGGAACTTCGTCCGAGCGCGCCGGTACGCCTTGGGCCCCGCTGGCGCCGAGGCAAGGTTAAGGGTTGAGCGCTCCGGTCGATTTGGCGCTGCGCAAATTGCGGCAGCGAGCCTTTAGTGTCCTAAAGCGGGAGCGAACCGCGGGAACGCTACGAGACGGCCACGGGTTGTGTCCGAAGCGATGAGCTGCGCGCGGAGCCGGGAATTGTGGGGCAAGTTCGAGCGGGCCCGATTGATCTCGATAGGCAGAAGCGGAAAGCGGCACGGCGCTGCGTTCGCTCCACGACGTGCCGGACCTGCGTTCCGATTCGTGGTACAGCCGCAACCGGAAGAATTTGGCCCCGCAAGAAAAAGCGGCGTCGAAGCGATTACGGTGCGATGCCGTTGGCCTTGAGCCAGGCGAGACAGCGCGCCCAACCATCGCGCGCCGGCGCTTCGCGGTAATTCGGGCGGTAATCCGCGAAGAACGCATGCGGCGCCTCGGGGTACACGACGAATTCGGATCGAGCTCCGGCCCCCGGGTTTCTTGCCAGCGCGCGTTTCATATTCTCAATGGTCTGCACCGGAATACCGCTATCAGCGCCGCCATACAGGCCGAGCACCGGTACGTGGAGGCGAGCGGCGACATCGATGGGATGCGACGGTGTAAGCGCGGTGGCCGCGCCTACGAGACGTCCGTACCAGGCTATCGCGGCTCTCAGGCGAGGGCTGTGCGCCGCGTAAAGCCAGCAGATGCGCCCGCCCCAGCAAAAGCCCGTAATGCCCAGACGGTTCGCGTCGGCGCCTTGCGCGGCCGCCCAGCTTGCAGCAGCGTCCAGATCCGCGAGAACCTGGGAATCGGGAACCTTGGAGACAATTTGCGCGATGAGGGTGGGCACGTCACTGATCTTCGCCGGGTCCCCTTGCCGAAAGTAGAGCTGCGGTGCGACAGCGAAAAAGCCAAGGTGCGCGAAGCGACGGCACACGTCTTTGATATGTTCGTGGACTCCGAACACTTCGTGCACGATTAAGAGGGCTGGTGCCAAGCGTCCATGCGCCGGCGCCGCGCGGTAGGCGGGAATCTCAATTTCACCAGAAACAATCGCGACCTCGCCGGCGATCAGACCGACACCATCGGTAACGACGAGCGTCTGCGCCTGCACTGGCGCCGCCGCGGCCGCAAATCCGGACGCATCGACCTGCCCGGCCACGACGCTCTGCGTCGGATCCGATCCCGGTGGATTCACCGCTGCCGGCATTGCTTGACTCCAACAGTTGGGCCATCCGGCCGCAAGGTTGCCCTCGCGAAAATACCGGGTCGCCGCGCTTCCTCCGATTTGTGCCGTGCGTTCGCACGTTGCGTAGTCGGGCTGGAGAAGCGTTGCGGTAATCGTAAACCGCTTTCTTCGGCCCCGTGCTGCGCCGGCGGCGCACGCTTTGGCCAAAACGCGATGCAGCGATTAGGGAGTCGACCGCGCGGAGGAGGACAAATTGCGCAGCGCAGCGAGGCCGTTTTTAAGCAGCGCATCGAATTCCTGCGCGGGTATCGGGCGCGAAAAATAGTAGCCCTGTGCGTAATCACAACCCGCGGAAACCAAAAACTCCAGCTGCTCCGCAGTTTCCACCCCTTCGGCAACCACGGTGAGGCCAAGCTTGTGCGCCATCACGATGATCGATTCGGATAGGGCGCGGGCGCTGCGCTCCGAGGGCAAGTTGCGCACGAAGGACTGATCGATCTTCAGGCAGTCGATTTGAAATTTGTGAAGGTAGGACAGCGATGAATATCCGGTCCCGAAATCATCGATGGCGACGCGAACGCCACTTTCGTGTAGGCGACGCAATACGTTGGCGACGTTTGCGTCGGCGTCGAGCAGTAACCCTTCGGTAATCTCAATTGTCATATGCTCGCCGGGCAGCCCAATTTCCTTGAGAAATCCGAGCCAGGACAGAATGCTGTTGGCGTCGCGAAACTGTACGGGCGAATTGTTGACCCCGATCCAGAAGCCGTTGCCGAGTTGCTCGCTCCAGAGCTTGGCGCGGCGTGCCGATTCGCGAAAGACCCAATCCCCGACGCTAATGATGAGGCCGGTTTCCTCGGCCAAGGCGATGAATTCGACCGGCGGCACCATACCCCGGGTCGGGTGGTGCCATCGCAGCAGCGCTTCCGCGCCGCTAATGCGTCCTCGGGCCAAATCGATTACGGGCTGAAAGTACACCTCGAACTGCCCGGCCGCCGAGGCGCCGCGCAAGTCATTGATCAGGCGCAGGCGATTGTTGGCTTCATCTTGCAGTTTGGCAGTGAAGTAGCCGACCCGGTTGCGACCTTGCCTTTTGGCGACGTACATCGCCTGATCGGCGTTCTTGAGCAGCGCGTCAACGGTCTGCGCGTCGTGCGGGAAGTAGGTGATGCCGATGCTCGCGGACAAGAATATGGCCTCGTTGCGCAAGCTGAAGACCTCGCCCAACCGGGTGATGATGTTTTGCGCTGCGTGCTCCGCACTTGCCACACTGGAGAGCTGGGGCAAGATTACGGTGAACTCGTCGCCCCCCAAGCGCGCGATCGTATCGGACTCGCGCACACACGATGAGATGCGCTTAGCCACGGCGACAAGCAGTGCATCGCCGGTCTCATGGCCCAGGGTGCTGTTGATCTCCTTGAAATAATCCAGATCAATCAACAGTAGGGCGAGCACGGCGCCTGTGCGCCGCGCCTTCTTGAGCTCCTGCGCCAGACGGTCCTGGAACATGTAGCGATTGGGCAGTCCGGTCAGGGCGTCGAAATTCGTCTGGCGCCAGAAAAGCTCTTCTGAGCGTTTTTTCTCGGATACGTCGCGCGAGATGCCGAGCAGCGCGCTGATGGTCCCGCCAGCGCCGCGTAGGGGCGTTGCGTGCATCTCCAGCCACCGAACTACCCCATCGTTGGCGCGCACCTGGTACTCCAGCACGCCACTGCCCCCCCGGCAAACGGCCGCGTGCAAGTCCAGAAAGGCGCGATGGTACTGGGGCAGCACGAAGCTCAGCAGACCTGATGTCTCGGCTTCTTCGAGGCTGCGAACGCCGAACATCCCGAGCCCGGCCTGGTTCATTTGCATCAACTGGCCGCCAAGTCCAACGACCATCACGCAGTCCGGTTCACTTTGGAGTATGGAGTCGAGAAACTCGTTTTTCTCCCGCAATGCCTGTTCGGCGCGCTTGCGTCCGGTAATGTTTTCGACCAACAAGACGACGTACGCGGAGTCCTTCGCGGTGCGCGCGCGCACCGCGCGGCCGGCGACGTGAGTCTCGACGATCTGGCCATCCTTGTGGAGGTACCGCGTGTTGGCCTCATATTCGTCGCTTTCGGCCGCACACAGCCGCTGCCAGATGGCGAGGCCACCGGCCAGATCGTTGGGGTGAATCAGATCCGCCCAGGTCTGGGCCAACATCTGCTCGCGCGTGTACCCGAGCATTGAGCACAATGCATCGTTGACCTCGATCCAGCGCATGTCCAAGCCGATGGCCGCCATACCGACCATCGAGCGTTCGAAGTAGGCACGAAAGTGTCGCTCGCTGTGGTGCAAGGCCTCAAGCGTCCGCCTGCGCAACTGATCCTGGTCTATGGCGTCGAGTGCAAGACCAACATCTTTGGCGACGCCTTGTAAAAGGGTGATCGTCTCCCCGTCAAAGGAATCGGACTGGCTGCTGTACACCGAAAGCGTTGCGTAGACCTTGCCACTGCGGTTGATGGCGAAACAGCCCGAGGACCGAAAACCGTGCTTCTTCGCCGGTTCACACCAGGGAGCCACAGACGCGTCGGTGGCAAAATCGTTGACGATCGCATATCCACCGCCGCGAAACACGCGGCCGGTCGGTCCGCGGCCCTCGGCCAGGTCCGCATCGCTGGAGATTGCAACGTCCTGGAGATACCCTTGGCCGCTGCCATGTTGCGCCAGGGGTTCGATCCGCTTGGTGCTTTTATCGGCCTTCCCGATCCACGCCAGGCGCATGCCGCCGTATTCGACCGCGATGCGACAGACCTCCGACAGCAGTTGGGTCTCTGTCTTTGTGTGCAGAATGATTTGGCTGATCTCGCCGCGCGAGCGTCGCAAATTCATCAGCCTGGCAATGCGTTCATCCGCGCGAGCGCGCTCGATGGCAATGCTCGCGACATTGGCAACGTCGGCGACGACGTCCAGTTCCGGATTGCTTGGGGTCCGGGGACTGCGGTAGTACATGGCAAGGACGCCAAGCACCTTGCCCCGGTTCGAGTAGATCGGCTGCGACCAGCAGGCTCGCAGTCCATGGCGGATGGCCAGATCCCGCACTTCGTTGCAGAGCGGATCGGAGGCGACGTCGCCAACGATGATCCGCTCGCCTCGGTGCGTTGCCGCACCGAAAAAACCGGCGTCGGTGGTAACGGAGATCCCATCAATTGCCTGACAGTATTCGGACGCCAGGTCCGGGGCGCTCGCCACATGCAGGTGGCGGCCGGCGCTGTCGAGCAGCATGACCGAGGCGAGCAAAGTTGTCTCCGCGCTTTGTATTTCGCGCGCAAGCAGCTCGAGAACCTCCGGAAGCGGTGCGCCTCTAGCGACCCGCTCCAGCACTTTGTTGCGATTCTGCGGTGTCCGGCCACCCAAGGCCCCGACTGGCGTACCTGCGCCGGTTTCGGCTGCCGCCAATGCGGAAGCGCTGCCGTGCTTTAGTCCGCCGGCAGACTGTGTCGTTACGGGGCCTCGAAAGGGCGCACCCATTCCTAGCGGTCGAGTCGCACGTTTGTGCTTCGGTTAGCCTTGCCAGGGATGGTCGCCGGCGCAGTTGCTTGCGCCCGGCACCCCCTAGATCTTGGGAACACCAATCTTGCTCACTTTTGAGGCGCGACGATGAGGGAGTCTGGGACGCATTTCGCCACCATTCGGATGGTTCACGGGGCAGGAAACCGAAGGTCCCAGGACTAATAGCGATTCACATTCGCGTCAGGAGGAAAACCGTCCAACGATGGCATGCGTCAGGCGGGCGGCTCCCGGATGGGCGCGCGGGTGCCAGCGCGCCCCGGGGACTGTTGCGAACAAGGCGGTGCAAGTCCGCAGAAGTGCCGACCGCAAGGACGCGAAACGGGGTGCGAACAAGGTGGGGCCCATTCTTCTTGAACGATAATGTCGAATTCGCAAGCGCTCTGGCGCGGGGCACGTGGGTTTTGTCCCGATGCGGCGAGCGCAATCGCGAGCGGTTAACTGCAAGCCAGGAGAAAGAAGATGTACAAGTACCTGATTTCGGTGTACGCGGGACTGTTATTCGCGCTGGTGCTTGCGCCCGCCCGGGCCGATGAATACACCGACACGATCGACATCTTCAAAAACGCGGGGGAGAGCGGGAACTTCTTCAATACGGCCTATGGGTACGCCGTGTTTCCCACGGTCGGGAAGGCGGGTTTCGTGGTCGGGGGCGCCTACGGCACTGGCCGCGTATACGAACAGGGCAAGGCAATCGGAGACACGTCGATGGTGCAGCTCTCGGTGGGTTTTCAACTGGGCGGCGAGGGCTACAGCGAAATCATCTTTTTTGAGGATCAGCGTGCACTCAAGGAATTCACCAGTGGTAATTTCGAGTTCGGCGCCGACGCGTCGGTTGTTGCTATCACGGCCGCCGCCGGCGCAAAAGCCAGTACGACGGGGTCATCAGCAGGCGCAAGCGGTGGCAAGCGCGATGCGACGACCGTGGGCAATTACAGCAGGGGCATGGCGACCTTCACCGTGGCCAAGGGCGGGCTGATGTACGAGGCAAGCATCAACGGCCAGAAATTCTCCTACAAAGCGTATTAGTCAGTGCTCCGGACGCACGCTCAGGGCCGTTGGCCGCAGGCAGATCGAGATCGGATCGGCTGCGCGAATTTCTGACCGCGCAACCGCGCAGAGATAATCCGACGCGCATCAGGTTTGGTCGGTTGCCACTGCCTTTGACGCGGCGCCCGGGCTCGATATTGCGATCTCGGGGCCGGGTTCAAAAAATCAGGCCGCACTACAGTCGGATCCTTGTGCATCGCAGGGCGGGAACGTCTCTCTGCGTTCCTCCTGGCTGGCCTGCGCGTTTGGCGCAACAAGATCCATGAAGGCGCCGCGATCGCATCTGTCATGCACGGCGGCTGCGGGCTCATCGACCCGGAACGAAAGACATTGCAAGCCTTCGACAACCCGTTCGGCCCGAGGTTGTCACCTATGTCTTAGGTAGGTACGGTCTGTAACCCATGTCTCAAGGTTGCACAAAGAGACATCTGGAGCGGGCGAAGGGAGTCGAACCCTCGTCTTTGGCTTGGGAAGCCAAGGTAATGGCCGTTATACGACGCCCGCAGCTGAGCGTATTTTACGGGGTTCCGAGACCGCGCGAAGCGAATGCTTGCGGGTCGCCGCCAGGGTCCACCGCAAGTTGCTTGCCAGCTGGAACCCGCCGCCGCCAGGATCGAACCATCTGTCGTGGCAGCGGCGTGATTGCAACCGCTTTGAAATGTTGTTTTAGCCCTGGCGTCAGGTCGGGCAACAATGTTGGATTGCGAGAGCCATTGGAAATCAGTCCCCGAGCCGCACTTTGGCACAGGCAGAAAGGAGAACCGCGCCTGCTTCCGACGTAGCCCATGTCGAGGAATGCTTTTCTCTTGACCCGGCGGTCACGTCGGCTACAAAAGGCTTCGACGCGTCGCATCCGGAACCGGAAAGACAAAGGGCTGTCCGATTCTCTCCGCGAGTTGAACGCGAACCGCGAGCGTGTCGAATCGACGGCCGACGACGGCTGGCAACAGCTCCCGCAGGCGCTTGTCGTTTGCCTCCTCCTTGGACAACTCGAGCTTTGCAAGCAGCGCCGCCGGCCGGTCGTCATCGGGCGCCATGGCTGCCCGGGCCAGGGAAATCGCACCGGCACGGTCTCCCGTCGCAACCGACACCTCGGCACTGAGCAGCATCAGTTCGCAATAGGTCTTGCGCGAATTTTTAATCTTGGGGTACAACCGTTGCAGCTCCATGCCTACGCGTGCCAGGTCGCCATAGGGCAGAATCAAGCGGATCGCATCGCACTGAATTGCCACGGTTTGCTCCTCATTCGCGTTTTGCAGTGCCCGGTCGAGCCAAGATCGAGCTTGCGCCGAGCGGCCCTCAATGTCCGCAATCCAGGCAAGCCACCGACATGCCTCGGCTGCGCTCGCACTGAGGTCTGGAAGTGTTACGGACCAAGGCGGCGAGGGTGGCAGATCGAGGTAGCCTTGGAGCAGCTGAGCGGACAGATCCGTGAAACCGGCTCTCGCGAACGTGCGACCCGCAGCAAAGCAGCTGCCCGTACCAAGTAACGGAAACATCCGCTGGCATTGGGTTGCCGCCTCTTGCAAACGCCCCTGCTCGACCAGATCGTCGAGTGCCTCGGCAAACAGCCGGTGGCGAAAGGGCAGCGCGCTCAGTTGCTCCGCGTCGAGCGCGCGGGCCGCCTCCATAGCCTGCGATAAAAGCGTACGTCGCTCTTGCCGCCGCTCCGCGGGTAGCGTGGTGGCGAGCTTAAAGGAGACGAACAGATTCTGCGGATCTTCCTCGTGCGCCTGCTCCAGTAGCCGGAGATTCCGGGCCCGCTTTTTCTGCCGTTCCGACGCTAAGACATAACCCGAATCGCGCAGACGTACCCCCGAATCGGGCCATTCGGAGCTGCCAGCCTCCAGTAGCGAACCGGCCACATCCTCGTGCACTCGGCCGCGAAAGCGTATCCGAGTGTCACGGCGGAACAGACGCAAGGACGGAAACGAGCTTACGGGCGAATGCCCGGAATTCTCGCCCATGAGATCGATCTGTACTAACTGCGCCATGGCGGAGCGCCCTAGCGCTTCTGTCAATGCGGGCAGCGAAGCGGCGTCGAGTTGCTGGTCTGCATCCAGCGAGAGAATCCAGTCATAGCGGGCAGCGGCAAGCGCGGTATTGCGCGCGAGCGAAAAATCGTCCTGCCAGACACAAGACAAAACGCGCGCGCCCAACTCTTGCGCGATTTGCTGGGTGCGGTCGCGGCTGCCGGTGTCGACCACAATTATTTCGCGCGCGACCCCGCGGACCGATCCGATTGCATTGGCAATACGGGCCTCTTCGTCCCGCGCAATCATGCAAACGGAAAGCGGAAGTGTCGGGTTCATTTTGGACAGGGGGCCCGGGGCAAGAATCTCGGGCGATCCGGCGATTCGGACACTACCGAACGCGGCGTCCGGCAAGTCCCACGAAAAGCGCCAGAATCGCTCACAAGGCGACGGCCAGACTTCGGTTGCGCCGCCACCCAAGGCGGCATGCGGCACTTCCACAGTTTCACGCCGTGTCGCGGGCCGTGTTGATCGCCGATGCACGATGAGGCCAACCGCGTGAGTACCGGAAGCGACAAACCGGTACCGAGGAGAGGTCGGGTGCACCTTCCGTGAGCGCCACCGACGCGCTGCGGCTGGGCAAAAGCGAAAGCACGACTTCAAGCTTCTCGGCTGTAAGTCGTGTCGGGGGTGCCGTCCAGCGATCGGACGCGCCTGCCTTGGAGAGCGCGCGACCTATGGAATCGGGCATCGCGCGGCGCCAATTCACGAGCGCCGCCCGACCTGCGATATCCTTGGCAATGGCGACACGTCGATCGCGATCAGCCAACCCCGGAGTCGCGGATCGGTTTCGGGGATCAAGACCGGCCGCAGGCCGTGCGAAGGCGCCTGCCGACGCGCCGCTAGGCTTGCGCTGCTAAGCGGGGTGCAACGCGGGCGGAATACCGCTCGCGATATCCGCTCAGCGTCATGCCTTCGCAAAGGGCGGCGGCCCGTTCGAAAAGAGCCTCCAGATCCGCGTACAGTACTTCGATACTGCGGTCGCTCTGAAACGTCGGGCTGCCGCCCGGCATGAACTCGGAGGAGTGCAGCATAAATTCGACGTAGTCATCCCCCGAGGCCACTACACGCTCCAGCAGATCGAGCAAGCGCTTGCGGTTTCGTCCATTGGGCCGCAGCCACAGCGGGTTTGGCCAGATACGCCGAACGACCTTGGTGGCGAGTCGCGAACGGCTCGTCAGCCGTACCGCCATCCGGCCGAGAGGCGGGTCGGTGGAAGGCCGGATCGTCATCGGAATTTCGAGCAAGGTTGATGGGCCGCTGCGCCGAATGTCGCCAGGATCGATGTAATAAGCGCCTGTTGGAAACGAGCGGTAGTCAGTGCCACCGGTGCCCGACGGGTCGCCTTTAAACGAGGACCAGGACACCCCCGGGGTCACCGAACAGTCCACGCTGTAGCCGCGCTCGATGAGAATCCGTGCGTACGTTTCGTTAAACGCCCACCGTCCTGCCCGGTGGCTTTGCATCTTGACGCCGAACTTCTCTTCCAGCAAATCCGTAACCCTGCGTACCTTCTCACGTATCTGATCGCGCGGGTACTCGACCAGATAGGGCTGGTGCTGGAAGTCGTCAGCGGTCAGCGGAACCAGCGGTGGCGAATTCCACGCGTGCAGATGCATCCCGACTTCACAGGTGCCGCGTACGATTGCGGCGCGCCCAAACGCGACGAAGTCGGGGTCATTTGCCATCTCCCAGTTCGTCAAATAGGTCGGTTTCAGGCCGTGGCGCTCGCATAGGGTCTGAAAGCGCCCGAGATAGGAGGTATTGCGGGTCGTGATGGTTCGCGGCGCGTCCCAGAGGTTATCGCCTTCTGTGTCGATCGTGATCAGGAACGCTGGCTTCATCGCTCTTAGTCCCGCAACGCGGGCATTTTACGGCATCGATGCCACGAACGAAGAATGCGTGCCATCGGTCTGAACCGGAATTGTGCGCCGCTCGCTCTTACTGCGCTTGGACGCTGTCGAAGCGGCCACTTGTGCCACGAGCACTCCCTTACAGCCACTGCGCCCTGAGGCCGCCGTGCGTACGGGCTACTGCTAAGATGCCGCCGCGAGATTTTGGGCAGGCGGTTTATGTTGCAAACACAGCGGTCCAACTACAGACCTAGACCCCCACGGTTCGACTCGACGCGCTGGTAACGGTGATGGCAGCGGACTTGACGCCACGCTTCCCAGCGCTCGATGGCGTCCGCGCCCTCGCGATCTTGCTCGTAATTCCGCACAACCTGAATCTCATCACTGAGCCCGTGGGCGTGTTCGCGCACGTACTTGTCTCGTACTTGGATCGCGGGTGGATTGGTGTGCAGCTCTTCTTCGTACTGAGCGGTTTCTTAATCACGGGAATCTTGCTCGATACACGCGGGGCGCCCGATTACCTGCGTTCGTTTTTCGTTCGCAGAGCCTTGCGCATTCTTCCCCTGTACTACGCTTTACTCATCTTCGTTTTTGTGATCCTGCCGGCGGCCGCTTTGCTTCCGCCGTCATTGCCCCGTTCCGCAGGCACTGAGCTTTCCTACTGGCTATTCTTTGCTAACTGGTACGCACCATTGCATCCGGGCCATGGATCGATGACACACCTGTGGTCACTTTCGGTGGAGGAACAGTTCTATCTTGTTTGGCCCCTGCTGGTCTGGCGCCGAAACGCCAGGGAGCTACTGCTGCTGTGCGTGAGCATCGCGCTCTTGAGCCTTTGCATCCGTGCCTTGATGTGGTATGCCGGCGCACCGACCGAGGCCATCTACCAGTTTTCCATTACGCGGATGGATGCGCTGGCGCTCGGAGGCGCCGCGGCCGCGGCTCTGCGCCTGCCGCAAGTCCCGGAGCAAATCGCGTCGCGGCGGCGGATTTGGTTCGCTGCTGCGGTTGCCTTGCTGGCCTTCGGCGCAGCTCTGACAGGCGGGTATGCCACGCCGAACGCCCCTACGATGTCTTTTGGTTACTCGCTGCTGGCTATCGTGTTTTCGCTGCTGGTCCTGCTTGCCGCTTGCGCCGACGATCCCCAAAGGCAGGCGTGGGTGGCGTTTCTGCGCCTGTCCTGGTTGCGCCGGATCGGCAAGTACAGCTATGCGATGTACCTGCTGCATGTGCCACTACATCTTCTGCTGGGGGCAAGGTTGTTGCAAGCGCTGGGCCTTGATCGAAGTACTAGCGTGACAGTCAACGTCTCGTATTTGCTTCTTGGTGTCGCCCTTTCGTATCTTGCGGCCGCTGCGAGCTACCGTCTGATCGAGTTGCCTTTTCTCAAGCTCAAGGATCGGTTCACACCCTCGCCGAGGCTGCTCCACCGCGCGAGTTCCAGCTGAGTTTTTCTGGCGCATTGCCCGGAGTCGGCTATCGCGGCGATCCGCCACATACACAGCGCGTAAGCGCGATTTCCCCGAAAAGCGGGCCGACCCCTCTACAATGCGCCCGCCCGCGGAATACGCCAGTTCCCTGGGTGCGCCGCATGGGCGGCCGTGTGGCGCGGAGCCAGGAGCGCTCGCTGCCCCAGGCCTTTTTGCGGATCTCTCCGTCCCGTGGTCATGAATTTTCGTATCCGTCCATCGGTTCCTGAAGATGCTCCCGCGATTGTCACGGTCCTGCGTAGCTCCGGGCTTGATCCGTTGTGCGAAGAGCAGGCGCTGCACTGGAAGTACTGGCGGCCGCGAGCGGACTGGCCGGGCCCGCGCTCGCTGGTCCTGACCAAAGGTGACCAGGTTGTTGCGCATGCCGGCATCGTTCCCGGCACCCTTGGCTGGGATGGTCAGCGGGCAAGCGTGATCCACGTAATCGATTGGGCCGCTGTTGCTGAAGCTGCGCTGGGAGGCCGGATGTTGATGAAGTACATCGGCGGACTTGCCGACGTGCTCATAGCCGCCGGCGGAAGCGAGGACACGTTGCGGCTACTACCCGTACTGGGCTTTCAGCGCTGCGGTACGGCGTACCGCTACGTGCGAACTCTTCATCCCCTTCGATACTTTAAGGCCCAGGTGCGCTGGAACTGGAAAACACTGCCAAAGCTCGCGCGGGGAGCGGCCCTCTGGTGCCTGACCCCAAGCCTTGCAAGCCAGGCTCCGTGGAGTTCGCGCCGACTCACGATGGGGGATGTGAGTGCCATCGCAAAGGTGTTGCCTGCGCCTCGCGGCGAGACGGCGATCTTCGAACGCAACATCGATTCCTTTACGTATTTTCTCGAGTGCCCGATCGGGGCGGTGAGCCTGCACGCGATCGAGCAGGCCGGCAAGGTGCGTGGCTATTTTGTGATGGCATGTGTCTTAGGTCAGGCGCGTATCGTGGATTCGTGGATGGACACCGCCGAAGTTCACGATTGGCTGGCACTGCTGCATTGCGCGATTGACGTTGCCTATCAGACGCCCGGTGTCGCGGAAATCGTGACGCGTGAGAGCGATCCCGTCGTATCGCGGTGTCTGGAGGCGGCGCACTTTCGCAAGCGCTCGCCAATAGCCATGCACGTTCTGACCCGTAAGGGACTGCAGGTACCGATGGTGAATCCACGCGTACAGATGCTCGACAGCGACGCCGCATATCACCATGCGGGTTTCGCCGAGTTCTGGGCATGAGCGTGGCCATAGCGCTCGCCCGGCTTGTCTTGCTGCCACACTTGTGGCGAGGTTGTTCCTCACTGTGCGGCAGTGCATCGAAAGCGCGAGCAAGGCCTGGGCGAGGGAAGTGTGCCGTAGAGGGTCTCTGCGGGTAGGCCGTCGTAACCTAGCCCGCCAGGGGCGATTGTGCAAACCACTGACGGGGTGGCCGGGGCGCCACGGGCCCTCCGCCGCTGGGCAAGGTGCAAGCAGCCAAAGAGCAAAGACGGGATTCGGGGACAGTTCGGTGCCTCAACCAGCGCAGAAGGCGCTGGCTCCTGGAGAGCGGAAGGGTCCCCGAACGACTTTGCGGGTGAGGGCCAACTGGCCGAGGCCGATTTACCCCGGAATTTGACGGAACGCCCGCTGGTGGCGGATCGCATACTTGACGGGTACCTGGCAGTTTTCGTGGCAAAGGTGTTCCGTGAAAGTCCAGCAGGCGCGTCTGAAGTCGACAGTGCCAGTGCCGACAACGGCACTGTTCGGCAACCTGCAACCACACTTGGTCACCGTCTTCGGTGCGCCCGCCTTTTTTTCGGATCGCGGCTTCGTGCGAGCGTTGCAAGAAGCTTTTCCCCATGCGTGCCTGTTGGGCTGCTCGACGGCCGGCGAGATCAGCAGCGAAGGTGTGACCGAGGAAGACTGCGTTCTTACCGCAGTGCAATTCGCGAGTTCGCGGGCGGTGCAGGCGAGCGTTGTTCTCGCATCGATGGAGGACTCCTTTGACGCGGGGTCGCGCCTGGGTGCGCAGCTTGCAGCGCCAGGCCTCAAGGCGATCCTTGTCTTTGCGCCCGGCGTAGCGATCAACGGTAGTGCGCTCGTCGACGGGATGGTGCGGCGACTCGGAAGCACCGTGCCCATCACCGGCGGACTTGCCGGCGACGGTGGCGCGTTTGCTCGCACCTGGACGCTACGTTCGCAAGGCGCCAGCACGCAGGAGGTCGTCGCCGTTGGCTTGCACGGCGATGCACTAGAGTTTGCTCATGGTTCCTTCGGAGGCTGGAAGCCGTTTGGTCCGGCTCGAAGGGTCACGCGATGTGCGGGCAATGTTGTCTTCGAGATTGACGACGAACCCGCCCTGGCCGTGTATCAGCGGTTCCTGGGGGAGCACGCGAGGGACCTACCTGCCTCCGGCCTGTTGTTTCCGTTCGCGATTGTTGACGCCGCGGGCAACGAAGCCGGACCGATCCGAACAATTCTCGGGGTGGACCGGGATGCGGGCAGTCTGACTTTGGCCGGCGCCGTCGATGTGGGGAGCTATCTGAAGCTGATGCATGCGGACACCGACCGGCTGGTAAGCGGCGCCACCAGGGCAGCCGAAGTGGCGCGCAAAGTGTGCAACGTATCGGGCGATAGTCTGGCTGTGCTCGTCAGTTGCATTGGCAGAAAATTGGTGATGGGCGAACGGGTCGGCGAGGAAGTTGCCGCTGTTGGCCGCGTATTAGGCGAACGCTCGACGCTGACCGGTTTTTACTCGTATGGGGAAATCAGCCCGCACGCGTCGAACCGGGTCTGCGGGCTACACAACCAGACGATGACCATCAGCTGGCTCGGCGAGCACTGAACCGGACCGGCCGAGGTCGATTTGAGACGCGCTGGCCCGCAGGAGCTCTTACCCGCGATTGGACCCGACGGCGATGTCGCGGTCGCGGACGCGCTCCTTGATCAAAGCCACGCGGCCAAACCAGAGCACGAAAGCGGACCGGACAACCGGCCGCGCGCAAACCGACCGCTATCCTTGACGCCGCGTGCGGGAACCGATGCAACTCGCTCACGGCTAATCGCAGCCGAAGTCACTCGACAGCTCGCCAGCGCGACCCCAGCGGCAATTGCCGCAGCAATACTTTGTGCGGCGATCTGCATGTATATGGAACGAAACGTCGTTCCGCTGGCCGATCGGTTGATCTGGTTGCTGTTTTTTCTCGGCATCATGGTGGCCCGTGCTGCCGTCGTCGTTGTCTATCGGCACTCGTCCGTCGCTTCTTCGGGTTCGAGTGACGTCTGGCTGCTGTGGTTTCGGATTTCCGCAATTGCTACCGGCGTAGGCTGGGGCCTTGCCGGATTCTTTCTTTTTCCGGCCGATGATCTGCAGCACCAGCTAATTTTGCTGCTTTTCATGGCGGGCGCCGCGGCGGCGGCAGTGCTTTCCAACGCGGCTGACGCAGTCAGCGCCACCGGCTTTGCGGTTTGCATCATTGTGCCGTTTATCGTCCATATGCTGGTGCGCGAAGGCGACTTGTACAGAATTTTGGCTGCCTTTGGTTTCGTGTACCTAGGGTTTGTCCTTGGCATGATTCGCACGGTTGCACGCGGAACCCGCGAGAACATCGTCTTGCGATTCGAGGCCACGGACCGCGGGGAAGCGCTCGAGGCGAGTACGGAACAGTATCGGCTGCTCCTCAACCATCTTGCGGTCGGAGTACTGCATTTCGACAAGGCATCGGTTATCACGTACTGCAATGAGCGCCTTACCGAGATCCTGCAGGCGCCAAGGGAGAGTTTGATCGGACGAGACCTTCGTCACCTCTCGGATTCGACGATTCCATCGACCCTGCAAAGGGCCATCGCAGAGGGTGCGAGCGTGCGCTTTGAGGGCTACCATGATGCTGTCCTTGGAAAATTCCGCGGGTGGATTTCCCTAGTAGCGACGCCCTCGCGCGACCTCCGGGGAAACATTGTGGGTGGGGTTGCGATCGTCGAGGACATAACGGAGCACCACGCCAGCCAGGAAGAAATCCAGCGCCTCGTGTTCTGCGACGCGCTGACGGGCCTGCCAAACCGCCGACGGCTTCTCGAGCGCCTGAAGCGCGCGTTGATCGCCTCTCGTCAATCCGGCAGTTTCAGTGCCCTGCTGTTCGTCGATTTGGACAACTTCAAGACGCTAAATGACACGCGGGGTCACGACGTCGGCGATGAATTGCTCAAGCAGGTCGCCGCCCGCTTGACGGACTGCGTGCGACCCACCGACAGCGTCGCGCGCTTTGGTGGCGACGAATTTCTGGTGTTGCTCGAGGACCTGCCGAGCGACGCTGCCGAGGCTGCCGGCCGCGCCGGGAAGGTCGGCGAGAAAATTATCGCAGCGCTGAAGTTGCCCTACATGTTGGGTGCCTACGAGCACTATTGCACGGCTTCGATCGGTGCCGCGATTTTTGGGGACCGACCGATCAGCGAGGAGGAATTGCTCAAGCAGGCGGACATGGCCATGTACCAGGCCAAGGCAGCGGGACGCAATGCTTTGCGCTTTTTCGATCCGAAGGCGCAGACGACAATTGCCGCGCAATCTGCCCTTGAGGCGGATCTTCGCGTGGCCCTTCGAGACGGACATCTGATTCTGCATTTTCAGCCGGTCGTTGACGGCAGCCGGTGTGTGGTTGGCGCCGAAGCCCTGTTGCGATGGCAGCACCCGACTCGTGGACTGGTTGCGCCGGGCGATTTCATTCCCGTTGCCGAGGCAACGGGCCTGATCATCCCCATGGGGAAGTGGGTGCTCGAGACGGTTTGCGCGCTCCTTGCGCGCTGGGCTGCGCGGCCTGAACGCGCTGATCTCACCGTAGCCGTAAACATCAGTGCACTGCAGATCCGTCAGACCGATTTTGTGGCGCAGGTGCTCGAGATCGTGCAGCGCTACGGGGCCATTGCAAAGCGCCTGAAGCTTGAACTGACCGAGAGCTTGTTCGTTGACGACGTCGAGGGAACGATTGCAAAGATGAAGGCACTCAATGCGCTCGGCATTGGGTTTTCGCTCGACGATTTCGGCACGGGCTACTCTTCGCTTTCTTATCTCAAACGGCTACCACTGGATCAGCTCAAGATCGACAGGTCTTTCGTCATGAACCTGGAGCAAGACGACAGCGAAGCATCTATCTGCGCAGCGACGATCGGACTGGCGCACAACCTGGGACTGCAGGTGGTTGCTGAAGGGGTTGAAACCGAGGTGCAACTGTATTTTTTAAATACCGTGCACCGCTGCGATTTCTTGCAGGGTTATTACTTTGGCCGCCCCCTCCCATTGGATCAGTTCGAACGATACCTCGACAGCGCGCGCCGCCCGCAGCTCAAAACGCCGGTCTAGCACGTCGAACGGAGCCGGAACACCGGGAGGACGGACGCGACGGCCGGCAAGACCGCACATCCGCGATTTGCCGCCCGTGACGCAAGTCGCGCCGCTAGCCGTCCGTCCCGGACAAGGCAGCGTGCGGCGAGCGCGCCCCGCGCCCTGAAACTAGAGGCCGACGCAGACGTACTTGATATTTAAGTAGTCGTCGATGCCGTGGCGCGAACCCTCGCGCCCAAAGCCGGACTGTTTGACCCCGCCAAAAGGTGCGACTTCCGTGGTCATGAGACCCACGTTGACGCCCACCATGCCGAATTCGAGCCGCTCCGCATAGCGCATGACGCGGCCCACGTCGCGGGCATAGAAGTAGGAGGCAAGACCATGTTCGACGGAGTTTGCGGCAGCAATCGCTTCGTCGTCCGTGCGAAAGCAGAAGACCGGAGCAACGGGGCCGAAGGTTTCTTCGTGCGCTAGTCGCATCGTATCGCGCGCACCAGAGAGCACGGTCGGCTCGAAAAACGTCCCCCCGAGCCGATGCCGGCGACCGCCGGTTTCGACTTTCGCGCCTTTGGCAATGGCATCGCTAATATGCGCCTCGACTTTTTCGAGCGCCGCGGCGTCGATCAGGGGCCCTTGTTGGACCCCCGGTTCGAGGCCTGATCCCACCTTCAGGTCCGCGGCGCGAGCGGCAAGCCGCGCCACAAAGGCATCGTAGATTCGCTCCTGCGCAAAAAAGCGGTTGGTGCAGACACAGGTTTGGCCGGCGTTTCGAAACTTCGAGGCGATTGCTCCTTCGACCGCGGCATCGACATCGGCATCGTCAAAAACGATAAACGGTGCATTGCCGCCGAGTTCGAGCGAGAGTTTCTTGAGCGTCGGTGCGCACTGCTGCATCAGAATGCGACCGACCGCCGTCGAACCCGTAAACGAGAGTTTTCGAACGACGGGCGAGTCGCAAAGCACCTTGCCTACGACAATGCTTTGATCCGCGTCGGCTGGCACAATGTTGATGACGCCCGGTGGAAATCCGGCGCGCGCGGCCAGCTCTGCAAGTGCGAGTGCCGAAAGCGGTGTCTGCTCGGCGGGCTTGACGACAACCGTGCATCCCGCCGCCAGAGCGGGCGCAATCTTGCGCGTGATCATCGCGCTCGGAAAGTTCCAGGGAGTGATGGCCGCGCACACGCCAACCGGTTCGCGCAAAACCAAAATGCGGCGATCGGTCCAGGGCGAGGGGACCGTCTCGCCGTATACGCGCCGCGCCTCCTCGGCAAACCATTCGATGAAACTCAAGCCGTAGCTCAGTTCCGCGCGCGCCTCCGCCAAGGGTTTTCCTTGTTCGACCGTCAGAATTTTTGCCAGGTCGGAGAGCGCGGCCTGCGCGAGTTCATTCCAGCGCCGCAGCAGGAGGCAACGCTCTTTTGCGGTCTTGCCGCGCCACGAGGGGTACGCCTGCTCGGCCGCTGCGATGGCGCGCTGCGTTTCCGCGGTCCCGCAGTTGGCAACGTCGGTGATCTTGCCGCCATCCGCCGGGTTCGTGACCGCGAAGCACCCAACAGAGCCGTCCACCCAGGCTCCGCCGATAAACGCCTGGTTCCGTAGCAAATCGCCGTCGTCAAGCGGTGCCATGGGACTAACGCGTTGCAGCATGGTGACCTCCAAATTTGATCCCGGCCTGCGAACCTAAGGCACAGGGGGCCCTGCTCCAAGAATAGCGCACCTCCATAAGCGTCTCGTCGCTCGCGATTCAGAAGCGTTGCCCGGACGGGAAGCCGACGTCTATGCTTTTGCGCCTCGCGTTGGCAAACCGGCAAAACGCGCGAGCGGTCGACGGGAGCGGGCGGCAAGAGAGGTTTCGAAGCGCGGCGCCGTCGTGCTGCTTCGCAATACCAATCGTGTACATTTCGTTTTTATGCAACGGTCTGTCGATCAGTCTGGTGTTCGATGCCCTTCGCGCCGGCCGAACACGGCAACCGCGGCTACGGCAGTCGCACGCGGCAGCCGTGCTGTGCATACGTAGTTAGGGAGATTTGCGGGATGGACTACGCGCAACAGCAGCGTAACCCAGCGCGGCATCTGATCAGCTTCTCCTTGGTTGTTCTTTTGCACGTCGTACTGATCTACGCGCTGATCAACGGCCTTGCGCACAAGATCGTAGAAGTAGTCAAGAAACCGATCGAGACCAAGATCGTCGAGGAGCACCGCGCGCCACCACCGCCGGAGGCGCCGCCTCCGCCGCCTCCGAAGCTAGTGGCGCCTCCGCCGCCTCCTTTCATTCCGCCGCCGGAAATTCAGATCGCGGTCGCACCGCCCGTGCAATCGACAATTACACAGGTCACGACCAAGGCGCCACCACCGAGTCCTGCGCAGGCACCGGCCCGCCCCGGGCCCCGCACCGTCACCGCTCCCGCGCTGGACCGCTCGTCGTGTCCTACGCCCGAGCCGCAATATCCCATGGCGTCGCGGCGCAACCAGGAGGTCGGGACACTGGTCTTGCGCATCCAGATCGACGCAAATGGATTGCCGGGCAAGATAGAGGTTTCCCGCTCCAGCGGGTACAGCCGACTCGATGAATCGGCAAAGAGCTGGATCGCATCTTGCCGCTTCAAGGTTGCGACGGTCGATGGCAAGCCGGTCGCGGGCTGGGCCACGCAGGCCTACACGTTCAATTTACGGGACTGATCATTGGTACCCGTATTCCGGTTTGGGAAAAAGTTCGCGCATGTTGTATGGAGGAATTATGTCGTTTCGCAATCGTTGGATCGCCGCGCTGGCGACGCTGATCATGGGCGCTACCTTGTTTATGAGCGCGTTGCCGAATACGTCCGTGGCGCAGGCGGCTGATACGGGCAAGGATGCCGCCGCTACAGCGTTACCACCACCGCCGGTCGCCGAGACCGCCAAAGAAGTGGTCGAAAATCCCTATGGCCTCGATGCGTTGTGGAAGGGCGGCGATTTCGTGTCCCGGGGCACGCTGGTCATTCTTGCGCTTATGTCGCTGGGCTCCTGGTACATCATGTTTACGAAGTTCTACGAGCAGTTCAAGCTCATGGGTCAGGCAGGTGCGGTCCGCAAGACTTTCTGGGCGGCGGGTTCCCTCTCTGCCGGTATCCAGTCGCTGAAGGATGGAAGCCCGTTTCGATACATAGCCGAGACCGGCATTGGCGCAACCGGCCGGCATGAGGGACCCCTCCTCGAGCGTATCGATCTGAATACCTGGATCTCCATGTCGGTGCAGCGCGCCGTCGAAAACGTTCAGAGCCGATTGCAGGACGGCCTGGCTTTTCTGGCGACCGTTGGCTCTACGGCGCCGTTCGTCGGCCTGTTTGGAACGGTCTGGGGTATCTATCACGCCCTCACCGAAATCGGCATCGCGGGGCAAGCTTCTATCGACAAGGTCGCGGGGCCCGTGGGCGAGGCCTTGATCATGACTGCTTTTGGTCTCGCTGTGGCGGTTCCCGCTGTTCTTGGATACAACTTTCTCGTGCGCCGCAATAAGGTCGCAATGGAAAGCGTGCGCGCCTTTGGCGCGGATTTGCACCTGGCACTGCTTGGTCAAACCGCTAACGCGGCTCGCTGAGCGCACCAGCCGCGCGAGTTCGCTATGGCAATGAACATCGGTCAGGAGTCTTCGGACGAGGACGAAGTCGTCTCCGCGATCAACACGACTCCGCTCGTCGACGTCATGTTGGTTTTGCTGATCATTTTTTTGATCACCATTCCGGTCGTTTTGCATGAAGTACCGCTGCAGCTGCCCAAGGAGCGCAATCAGCCACGCAAGACTCGACCCGAGAACATCACGATTTCCGTAAACCGCGAGGGCGATGTGTTTTGGGGACAGGAATTAATTACAGACAACGAAAAGCTCGTCGAGCGCCTCAAGAAAGAGGCGGTCAAGGATCCGCAACCGGAAGTGAACATTCGGGGCGACCTCAACGCGCGCTACGAAGCGATCGGTCGGGTCGTGTTCGACTGCCAGCGGGCGAGCATACTGCGGGTGGGTTTCATCATCGAACCTCCGCGCAATGACGGTGGTTAGGGTGGCCGGCCGCGGGCGCTCGCGGCTCCCAACGGGCGGACAGCATGGGGATCGATGTCTGGGAAAAAGGATTTAATGATGGCGATGCAAATTGATCCGTTGAGCGATTCGAAAGACCCCGACGTGATGGTCGATATCAACACCACTCCGCTCATTGACGTGATGTTGGTGTTGCTCATCATGCTGATTGTCACGATCCCGATTCAGCTGCACTCGGTCAATCTGAACATGCCTGTGGGTCACCCGCCCCCGCCGGTGGCGCCACCGGTCGTGATCGACGTGGACGTGGATTTCGATGGCACGATCTACTGGAATGGCTCGATTGTTGCCGATCGCGCGAGCCTCCAGGCTCACCTGCAGTCCGTCGCCGACCAGCCGGATCAACCCGAAGTGCACCTGCGCCCCAGCAAGTTGGCGACATACAAGTACGTTGCCGAGGTCATGGCACTGGCGCAACGAATCGGGGTCAAAAAGATCGGCCTGGTTGGCAACGAACAGTTTATGTGAGGCGGCTCAGCGAGAGGTCTGTCATGCACGCTTGTTTCGTTTCGGTGCGCGGCGCCGCCGGGCCGCTACTGGCTCTTGCACTTGCCCTGCTCTTGGCGCCGGGGGCGGTTGGCATAGCGTTGGCCGAGGAGACATCCGCTCCCGCCACAGCAAACGAGACCGTGCGCGAGGAAGTGGGCCGACCGTTACAGGCTGCGCAACAGTTGATGAAGGAGAAGAAGTTCAAGGAGGCGCTGGCAAGAATTCACGAGGCTGAGGCCGTTGCCAACCGCACTGCGTACGAGAACTATGTTATCGACCGCATGCGCGGTTCCGCCGCGGCTAACAGCGGCGATGATGAGCTGGCGGTCACCTCCTTTGAATCGGTGGTGGCCAGCGGTCGTCTGTCTCCGACAGAACAGCTGCGTGTGATACAGGCGATTGCGGACACCTATTTCAAACTCAAGAACTACACGAAGGCCGCGGAGTGGGCGGCGCGCTATTTGAAAGAGGGCGGCGCCGATCCGAGCATGCAGGATGTGCTGATCGATTCACACTACTTGAACAAAGACTTTGCTACCGCGGCCTCCGAACTCAAGGCACTGGTCGACGCCGACGAAAGGGCCGGCCGCGCCACCAGCGAGGTGCATTTGCAGTTGCTCCTGGACTGCTATCAGAAGCTTGGCAACAGCACGGGTTCGGCTGCGGTGCTCGAGAAACTCCTGGCGCTGTACCCGAAGAAAGAATACTGGCAACTTGCCATCAGCCACGTCGTGCATCGCGCCGGATTCGCCGACCGCCTGGAACTTGACGTGTTGCGGCTGCAATTGGCGTTGGGTGAGCTCAGGCGCGATTCGGATTACATGACCATGGGCCAATTGGCCCTGGAGGCCGGCTACCCGGCCGAGGCCAAGAAGGTTGTCGATCAGGGTTTTGCAGCCGGAATTCTCGGTAAGGGACCGGAAGCGGAAAGACACCGGCGCCTGCAAAACAAAGTCAACAAGGACGCGGCCGATGATCTCAAAGCCTTGGGACAGGGCGACGCCGGCGCAGAAAAAGCGGCGACCGGTGATGCATTGGTCAACACAGGCTACAACTACGTTCTAAACGGCAAGTACGAGCGCGGCTTGTCACTCATGGAACAGGGGCTGCACAAGGGTGCGCTGAAACACCCCGAAGAGGCGAAATTGCACCTGGGCCTTGCCTACTCTCTTGCGGGCGATCGCGCCCAGGCCCTACAGATGTTGCGGACAGTGCAGGGCTCAGACGGCGCTGCCGACTTGGCGCACCTTTGGGCGCTCTATATCGGTGGCAAGGGCTAGCGCGCCCCCCGAAGGACCGTGCGCGCGCGGATTGGCAGCCCAGGCTGCCGCCTCGAATGAGAAAAAAACGCAAATCGGGCGCGCAACCCCGCGCGCGAATCGCACTGTGCGCCGACCCGGTTGGAATTGCCCGGAACAGAACCTACGGCACTGTCATCTAGAACGCCCAAAAGGGTGTCGTGTAGCTCGTGGCGTTCGCGCCCGAAGCAGGGAAAGTCAAGCTCACGTACTCGTTGGCCACGAACACGCTCCTCCCGTAGAAAAATGGCAGACCCCAGTCCATGCCCGCGGTCGCGTTGGCTGACGTCTGGCTTCCGCTTGGCGGACCGACACAGAGCCCGCCCCCCGAGGCGGTGCCGCCCAGATTGTTGAACGCCGTGTTGTTGCCGTTGTTGGCCGGGAACAGCACCGTGTCGGCATTGGCGATATTCATGGGAATCGACGGCGATACGCTGGGCGTATAGGGGTTGTTGGTTGCCGGATTGATCACGCCCGTCGCGCCGGTGATTACCGCATTTAGCGTCAAGGTACTCGACGGTATGAACCAGCCGTTGGCGTCCGTGTGTAGCGCGGGTATCACGCTCGAAGGCAAGAACAGACCATTGGAGCCACTATCGATGAAACTGTTCACGCAGGTCTGCGTGTTCGGACTATATGGCGGGTTCGGGCTGACACTGGTGACCTGGCTTTGCAGGTCGCCCCAGCCGTCGGCCACATAGACGCTTGCGGTACCCGGAATGGCGTTGTTGATCTGCGAGGCGATACCAAACACGAGCGTTCCGTAGACGTTTTCTTCCCCCGACGCATTGGTGATCGTCGGCAACTCCATGACGACTCCCTCGAAGTCCGTAGAGACGAAGGAAGCGACCGGGTTACTGACTTGGTTTGTCGACGGTGTCAAGCCGACGGGGGTGCAGGCACCAGTGGAAGGCGAACAGTTGTAGTACAGGGGACTCGTGAGCAAGGCACTGTTGCAGGAGGCGCCGGTCACGCAATCGTTGACGAAAAGCCCAATGCCAAGCACACCGTTGGCTCCGAAGGATGCCACGTCGTTTACGGCAGGCCCTGTCTGCGAGCAGGCCGTTGGCGCGGTCGCGGGAGCACTCGGGTCGCCGATGACCTCGATGTTTACGCTCTGAGCTAGCTCGCCGTTGTTGTTCGGCCCGCCGATTGTGACGTCCGCGCTGCGCACGGCACCCCAGGCATAGCCGTCAGCGAACTGCGCACACTCGTAGAGCGCGGCCCCACTTACCGACACCGCCGGCAGGCTCATGTTGGAGTTGAGCACCGAGGACATGATGCGCAGCCCCGCCGAACCGGTATCGACCAGGACGTGATCGATCGTTTGGCAGGTGGTAGTACCCGGAAGACAAATTGTCACGCTTGTATAGGGGGCATTGGCCGCGCCAATAATAAAAATTGAGGGCGCGGTTCCCGCGGCCGAACCGAAGGGCACGCCATAGGCGCAAGGTCCCGCATCGACAATGATCGAAGCCTCGTTGCTCGCGAGATTGGCAGTTTGCAGCTGCGGCAACGTGGCCTCGCATGCCGCCACCTGTTCGGCGATCGTTGCGCCGCCACTGCTAAAGTTGCCCAGACTCGATCCTCCGCTGCCGCCCCCGCACGAGGCGATCGCAAAACAGGCGGCCAGGATTGCGAGCGGTAGGCCAGCAGTCCGCACGAGTTTGCAGAGTTCACTGAATGTCATCGATCACCACTCCCGCGGGCAACGCGTCGCTCAGATAGGCGCGGCCATGGAAGGACCGCATGTGTCCCCCCGATTCGACGACCAGGTTGCCTTCGCGTACGACAACGTGACCGTGTCCGCCCCGCTCGCGATTGGCCGAGCCAACGTACCGGTCGAAATGCGCACCCAGCAGCTGGCGCAGGTTAGGCATGGTTGGCCCGCCCCAGGTGATCCCGAACACAACGCCGGCGGGCGATACGTATTCGCGCACCAATGCTCCACCGGTTGATTGCAGTTCGTGCACGCTGTATGCCGCGTGGCTCGTGACCTTTGTCTGAGCCTGAACCTGCTGGCGGTCGGCCTCCACAGTGCTGACTGCACCACCCAGCGTTGCCAGCGCGGGCAGGCACGCACCGGTCGCCGCTAAACCCGCGAGGAGGAACGACGCAAACCGAATTGCTGCGGCCCGGACACCGGATTGCGCAGGTCCGAGCCCGCACCGGGCGTCAGGTCGAGGCGTAGTTTTTGCTTGCGGGCCAGTGACTTCCAACGCAAAGCTCCCTTTCAGTTTGGCTGTCCAAGCAACATATCGTGCCGCACAACTACGGGCGCCGGATCGATGAATATGTGCCATGCTCGCGGTCGATACTACTTGCTCGCCGCGGGTAAGGCGGACCGACAGGTGCCCGCTAGGTGACGATAATTGCAAATTTATGTAAGCGAATCCCGCCTAGTTGCATCATCCGCATGCTCGCTTGGCGAGTCTACAATGCCGTTTTGCACGATTTTGAACGGTCGGACCTGAGGTCGGAACCCAGCGCCGAACGGCGGTCGGAAAGGTAGGGCGACATGAAACGCGATTCCCTGTCCACCAGCACCCGGCACACCAACGCCGCGCTTATGGCGCGCCGGCGGGCTGCGATGCCTCGCGGATCGGGCCAAGTCCACGAGGTGTTCGTCGAGCGCGCACTCAATGCGGAAGTGTGGGACGTTGAGGGACGCCGCTACATCGATTTTGCCGGCGGAATCGGAGTTCTCAACACGGGCCACCGTCATCCGCAGATTGTCGCAGCGGTGAAGGCGCAGCTCGATCGCGTCACCCATACGTGTTTTCAAGTCTTGGCCTACGAGCCGCTCGTCGAATTGGCCGAGCGGCTCAACGCCCTCGCGCCTGGCTCGGCGCCTAAAAAGACTTTTTTCATGACCACCGGCGCCGAGGCCGTCGAGAATGCGGTCAAGTTCGCGCGTGCGTACACCAAGCGTGCCGGGGTCATCGCCTTCGGGGGCGGCTTTCACGGACGAACAATGTTGACCCTCTCGCTCACGGGTAAGGTTGCGCCCTACAAGGCGGGCTTCGGACCTTTCCCGGCGGAAATCTTTCACGCGCGATTCCCGGTCACCCTCTTCGGTGTGAGCGTTGCCGATGCCATGGCATCGATCGACCACATATTCAAAAACGATATCGAACCCGAGCGCGTTGCGGCGATTGTCGTCGAGCCGGTGCAGGGAGAGGGCGGGTTTTATGTCGCACCGTTTGATTTTTTGCAGGCGCTGCGTGCGCTTTGCGACCGCCACGGTATCGTCCTTATCGCCGATGAGATTCAATGCGGCGCGGGGCGCACCGGGACCTGGCTTGCGATCGAGCACTCCGGCGTCGTGCCAGACATCGTCACCATGGCGAAGTCGTTGGGGGGAGGCTTTCCGATATCGGCGGTGACCGGCCGCGCTGACATCATGGATGCGCCCAATCCCGGTGGCTTGGGCGGTACGTATTCGGGTCACCCGCTGGCCGCTGTCGCCGCTTTGGAAGTCCTGAAGGTCTTCGAGCAAGAGCGGTTGTTTGCGCGCGCGCAGTCGCTGGGAGAGCGCCTGCGTAGCGGCATGAAGAAAATCGCGCGCAAGCACAAAGCCGTTGGCGACGTCCGCGGGCTGGGTGCAATGGCAGCGATGGAGCTCTTCGAGGACGGCAAAGTCGATGCGCCGGACGCGGAGCTCACCAAGCGCCTAGTGAGCGAGGCTGCACGCCGCGGACTGATCCTGCTTGCTTGCGGATCCAATGCCAATATTATCCGCGTGCTCGTTCCGCTGACGGCGTCCGACGAGATCGTGGAGGAAGGAATACGCGTTCTCGAGGAGTCTTTCGACGCGGCCGCTGCTAGCTGATCGCCAACGGGCCGCCGTGGTGCGCTCCTAGGAGTCTTTCGCACGGCCTGTCGCCGTGTGTGAGGGCGTTTGGCGTGTTATTTCCCTTTGATCCGGTAAATGATCGGACGCCTGGTGCGTCGGCCCGAGGGAAGATTTTCAAATTTGCCTCCAGGCACTGACCGGAGTTCGGTCGCGCGTCCCGGCATCATCCTTGCCATAACGTCCGTCGGGAATCGCTCTGGTGAATTGCCGGAAGCGGTTTGGGTTCTACAGCCCGCGCTCGAGGCGCATTGGCCGCATTCCGCAAAGCGGACAGGGTTTTGGAGTGCGCAAGCGCAAATGCGCCTTTCATGGTTATGTCGGTTCGCCAGCGGGTGTGCGCCGAGCGGCCCTGCAGTTCCAGGGCGAACTGTGGCGAAAATGCGGCAGACCTGCGCCCGCGCCAAGCGCAGCAAAAATCGGCACACCGTGCGCAATTGGACGTACGCCCCAGGCAATTGCGGGTGTAATTGCGCGCACAATGGACATGAGCGGCGATCGCGTGTGCGAACCGAGCCGGCCGCCTCTTCGGCCCGATGGCGGTGCGCATGCGTATCGATTTGTTCGTTCTCGCACGGTCCCGGGGTGCGCGCCATGCCTGCATCGGGTGTTCCGTTGCGATCGTCCGTCGCAAACGGTGTCTGATGCCCCGTGCGGCTTTGCAAAGCGCCTGTAAGGTTTACGCGGGTTGCGCGACCAATCGAGCATGCGCAGGTCGCAGGGGTGCTGACAGGGGGTAGACATGCAAAGACGAAGTTGGTTTCTGGGGGCTAGCGTATTGCTTGCCGCGTTCGGTCTCGGTCGATTTGCGCGCGCCGCGCAGGTGACCGCGGGCGTCGAGCGTTTTGAGGTGGAGCATACGGAGGAGCAGTGGCGTGCAATGCTCACCTCCCCGCAATACGCCGTGCTGCGCGAACAGGCCACCGAACGCCCCTTCACGAGCCCGCTCAATCACGAAAAGCGCCACGGCACGTTTGTCTGCGCCGGCTGTACGCTGGCACTGTTTTCCTCTGCGACGAAGTTCGACAGTGGCACGGGTTGGCCCAGTTTCTGGCGGCCGCTCGAAAATGCGGTCGGAGAAAGGCAAGACCGGACGCTGGGAATGGTGCGCACCGAGGTGCACTGCCGCCGCTGCGGGGGCCATCTTGGGCATGTTTTTGATGACGGACCGCCGCCCACCGGACTGCGCTACTGCATCAACGGACTGGCGTTGAATTTTCAACCTGCGACGGGAGGGCAATCGTGAAGCAACTGACACTCGCTCTGACCGCGGTAGGTATCTTGTTGGTGCCGCCAGCCTCGTGGTGCCTCGAGGATGCAACGCCGCTACCGGCTCCTCTCGTTGACGAAACGACACCACCCCAGAGTTCATCGGAAATCGCGGTTCTTTCGGGCGGATGCTTCTGGGGCGTGCAAAAGGTCTTTCAGCACGTCAAAGGAGTCCAAAGCGCCGTCTCCGGCTACGCCGGAGGATCGCAGGCCACGGCTGATTACGAAACCGTCAGTTCCGGGCGCACCGGTCATGCCGAGTCGGTGGAGGTCCGGTTTGATCCGCACGTCATCAGCTACGGAACGATACTGCGAATTTTCTTTTCGGTCGCACACGATCCCACGCAGCTCAACCGCCAGGGACCGGACATTGGCACGCAATACCGATCAGAGATCTTCACGCTCAACGACAAGCAACGGCAAATTGCGCAGAGCTATATCGCGCAACTCGATCAGGCAGGGGTCTATACGCGCAAGATTGCCACGCGCATCGATCCGCTGGGGGGGTTTTACGCTGCCGAAGCGTATCACCAGGACTTTGCGACCTTACACCCCGACAACGGCTACATCGTGCGCTACGACCTGCCCAAGGTGCGCAATCTCGAACAACTGTTCCCGGAAGACTTTCGGCATGACCCAATCTTGGTATCGTCTTCGCTCAACGCGACGAACAAGGCTGCGAACGCTTCGCATTGACGGGGATTTTGCGCAACGCAATGCGCGCGTCGATCGTTGACGCGACGGACGGGCCGTGCATACAATGAATTCAACCGGCATGACCGGTTCGATACTGGCGTTTCTTCCAATGCGCCAGAGTCCCGAGTGAGCAGGCGCCAAAACACAATTGTGCTCGCCACGGGCTCGGAAAGGCCCCGTTTACGGGGCCTTTTCACAGGGTGCGGCGCGCTTTGCATGGCAAATTCCGGCGTACGCACGCTCGCGACGGTGCGCAATTGATCGCAAAACTCCGCGGCGTTCCCTCGGGGCGCGTCGTCTGGGTCGAGCACCGCTCGCGCATCCTCGCCGACAACCCGTTGGGCGATCCGCACGAGCGCCGCTTCCCGGTGTGGCTGCCAGCGCAATACGACTCGGGATCTCAGCGCGGGCGACGCTTTCCCGTGCTCTTTGATCTGGTGGGTTTCACGGGCACCGGCCCGGCGCACGTCAACTGGCGCGCCTTTGAAGAAAACGTTGCTGAGAAGGCGGCGCGCCTCGTGTACGAAAGACGTATGGGGCCCGTGATCATTGTCTTTCCGGACTGTTTCACTCGCTTGGGTGGCAACCAGTACATCAATTCCTCGGCGATTGGCAACTACGCCGATTACCTCACGCGCGAACTCATAGCGTTTATCGATCGGGAATTTCGTACCTTGGCCTCGCGTGAGCACCGCGGTTGCTTCGGCAAATCTTCTGGTGGCTACGGGGCGATCATTCATGGCATGAAGTACGCGCGCTACTGGGGTGCCGTCGCGGATCATTCGGGCGACTGTTACTTCGATTTCGTCTATCGCCCCGACTGGCCCAACACGCTCGATGAACTGGCCCGTTATCGAAAGCGTGCGCGCAGTCCTGGTCTGGTGGACGTGCGCCGTAGCGAACGTGGTGCCGAGGCCGGCATCGACGACGGCCGGGTGCGGCGCTTTCTCGAGGCCTTTTACGCCAAGGACAAGCCATCCAACGCAGAAGTCCATTGCCTGATGAATCTGTGTATGGCGGCGAGCTATGACCCGGATCCGAAAGTCGCAAACGGGTTTCGGCTCCCTTTCAACCTGGAGACCGGCGAGTTGCTCGCTGCGCGCTGGCGGCGCTGGTTGCGGCACGACCCCATAGCGCTCGTCGCGCAGCACGCCGGATCGCTGCGATCGCTCCGAGCGATCTATATCGACTGCGGGTGGCGCGATCAGTACCATTTGCACTACGGCGCGCGCATCTTGTCCAAGCGCTTGGCACAGTACCGCATTGCGCATCGTTACGAGGAGTTCAACGATACGCACTCGGGGATCGACTACCGCATGAACGTCAGTCTGCCCTTCCTATATCGAGCGCTCAAGAGCTAGGCGCCCCGGTGCGTTCTCACCGGCCCGTCAGACCCATATAAAGGGCCGGCAGCTGTTCGGGCAGCCGTTCGACGCGATCGAGCACCCGGTAATTGCGCGCGCCGAAAATGCGCGCAACGTATTGGTCGGCGTGCGGATCAAGCGATAGGCAGTAGCTCTTAATTCCGCAGCGGCCGAGCAGTTCTGCGGCCTTGCGCGCATCGTGGCGCAGGTACTGTGGATCGCGTACGTCCACGTCCGCGGGTTCGCCGTCGGTGAGCACGAGCAGCAGTTTCCGGCTCTGGGAGCAGCGCTGCAAGATTGCGCCCGCGTGGCGCATGGCGGCGCCCATGCGCGTTGACATGCCGCTCGACATCGCCGCCAGGCGTGCTTTGGCGTGCTCGTCGTAGGGCGCATCGAAGTCCTTAAAGCGCGTGTAACGGACCTCATGTCTGCCGTCGGAGGAAAAACCGTGTATGGCAAACGGGTCGCCGATCTTATGCATCGCATCGGCCAAAAGGGCGACCGCATCACGGGCGAGTTCGAGCACGGTTTGCTCGGAGCCTCGCACCTTGTCGCTCGTCGACTGCGACAGATCAATCAGCAATAGCACGGCGAGGTCGCGTTGGCGGCGAACGCTGCGCATCATGACGCGTGTGTCCGGCTGGTCGTTCTTGCGGATCTGAATGAGCGCATGGATGGCAGCGTTTAGATCGATCTCGTCGCCTTCCTCCAGGCGACGCAGTCGCAGTACGCCTTGGGGTCGGAGGGATTCGATCAGGCGCTTGAGGCGGCCGACGATCGGTTTGTAGCGCGCGACGACCGAATCGATCGCGGCGACGTCACCTGCCGCTGCCCTTTGTTCGAGCACGGTAACCCAGCGCGGCCGCTCAACCTGAATTTGATAGTCCCACTCCGGATAATGGTGCGGATCGGGTGTGGGCTCCTTTCCCTCCATTTGGTTGTAAGAGATGCCGCGGTCTTCGTAAGGGAAGAGCTCTGTGGACAGCACCCAGATCTCTTGGGCGTCGTCGCCGGCTGTTTCAACGTCCGTTTCGTTGATGAATTCCATCAGGTTCACGTTGCGACGCACCTGGCGCTCGAGCCAGGGCAACGTCTCCGCGCCTTCCCCGTCCATGAGTTCGTCAAACTCCCACACATAGCGGTTGTCGTCGCGATAGGGCGCCTCCACGAGGTCGGTTCGGGTCTGAAACGGGGGAGCAATGCGTGCAAGCATGCTTGCTAGCTGCGCGCCGATTTCCCACGAAATGCGATTTTCCGTCCACTCGTCGCAAGCTTGCGCAAACAGTCGTCGTCCCTCCACGACGAGCGGCCCGTCGTCGACGTACGCCGGGTCGAGCAGCGCGCGCGCCAGGCGGCTCATGTGGTCGCCGCAGGTGCTGTTGGCATGCGCGCCCGTTTTGTGCAGTCGCGACCAGATCGGCAGCAATCCCGGAAACTCGCGCAGCGCCAGCGCCTCGACTCGGGCATCTTCGATCAGGGCTACCATCGCCATCTGCAAGGGGTTTAGCGATTGCGCCGACAGGGCGCTGCGCGTGTAGACGAGGTGGGCGGCCGCGTGGGCCACGGCGGCTCGGTAGAGCTCAAGCCCCGACACGCCCTCGAGGTCGTCGAAGGCGTCGGGCACATGGATGAGGTGGTTCTCGATATAGGGACGGTAGCCTTCGCGTGTCTCGTAGTCGCCGGAGGTCGGACGCAGAAAAAAGTCCCGCCCCCAGAGCGCGCGCAGGTACATTGCGAGGCGTCGCTGCACATCGACAAAAAGCGTGCCCTTGCGCTCCTGCTGCAGGACCGCCACGGACTCGGGCGACTCCAGGCCGAAGTAGCGCACTTGCGCATCGAAATCGGTGCGGTGCGCCTGCGCCCCCCAATTTGCCCAGCGCCGCAGACCGCCCAAGGTGAGCTGTCCCAGCAGTGCGTCGAGCTGACCGAGCATCGGCCGCACTCCGCGTGGCGCCTGCGCAAGCAAGTTTTCGATCAGGTGCAAATACCCGTCGAAAAGACGGCGCTCCGCGAGACGCCGCGCCGCCACAGGGCTGCTGCCGATAATTGCCGCTATGACGGTGGCACTAGTCTTGGAGACGCAACGCAGCGCCATCTCGACGAGATCCGTTACCGCCTCCTCGCCGGTTTCGCGCGCGACCGCGGGTGCTTCTTGTAGGAACGTCACCACGAGATCGCTGCCACGACCTAGCGAGTGCAGGGCTCGCGCACCCTTCAGATAGACGTTTTCGAGGGCCGCAGCGCTAAATACGCGGGTCGCCTCGTTCCAACAGGACTGCAAGACTTCCTGGGCGTGCGCACCGAGCTGTTCGGCCAGGTCGCCATAGTCTTCCAGCGCAACGGACATGGTGTGGCGGCGCCCGATCGGCTCTGCGCTGCATTCTAGAAGAACGTCGTCACCGCCGCGTCGAGCGCATCGCGCATGTCGGGGTCGTCGGTGATCGGCCGCACCAGCGTCATACGGCAGGCGTCGATCGGGGAGACCCCGCGGGCGATGAGCGAGCCGGCATAGACAAGCATCCGAGTCGAAATCCCTTCGTCAAGGCCGTGACCCTTGAGATTGCGCGCACGCTCGGCAATGGAGACCAGCTTGCCGGCCACTTCGGCAGTAGTGCCCGATTCATGGGCCACGATCTCCTGCTCGACGGAATGGGCCGGATACTGGAAATCCAGCGCACCGAAGCGCTGCTTGGTCGACTGCTTCAAATCTTTCATGAGCGCCTGGTAGCCCGGGTTGTAGGACACGACCAATTGAAAGTCCGGGTGGGCATGCACCAGCTCGCCCTTTTTCTCCAGGGGCAGTACGCGGCGCGTGTCGGTTAGCGGATGAATCACCACGGTCGTGTCCTGGCGCGCCTCTACGACTTCGTCGAGGTAACAGATCGCGCCGATGCGCGCGGCCACCGCCAGCGGCCCGTCCTGCCATCGCGTGCCGGCCGCATCGAGCAAGAATCGGCCCACCAGGTCCGAGGCTGTCATATCTTCATTGCAGGCAACCGTCACCAGTGGCTTGCCCAGCTTCCACGCCATGTATTCGACGAAGCGCGTCTTGCCGCATCCCGTGGGCCCTTTGAGCATCATCGGCATGCGCACCGAATACGCCGCCTCGTAGAGGCCGACCTCATCGGCCACGCGACGGTAGTACGGCTCCTTGGATACCCGGTACTGGGCGGCGAGATCAGCGGCGCTCATACAGATTCACTAGCCTTCCTATGGGTTCGCGCAAGCCGACGCGCTCGCACGCGCCCCTCGGCCGGTCATGCGCCGAGGAGGGTGCGGCGCAACGCGCAAGCGCTCGCGCGTGCCTAGACGGTTTTTCCGCGGTACACCACCATCGCGGCGCCCTGCGACTGCCGCAGGTTGTCGTAGCCGATCAGGCGCACGTGATGTGTGGGGTGCAGTTTATGGCAGGCCTCGACTTCCGCGAGTATGCGGTCGACGTTGGTTTCTCCGAACATGGGTAGCTTCCACATGTACCAGTACGAATCCGTCATGTGCTCAGGCTCGGTGTGTTCCACCGCCGGGTTCCAGCCGCGACGCACGATGTATTCGACTTGCTCGCGAATTTCCTCCTTTTTCATGGGCGGCAGGTAGGAAAAGGTTTCAAACTTCCGGCTCGCGGGGTCGGAAAGTTTGGATGCGTAGTCCTGAATCTCACTCATGGGGTGCTCCGGTTTTCTCGTGTTTGTACAACCCGGGACGCAGGTTGCAGCGTCCCGGGCGGTTTTGTTTAAATTCGTTGTGGAAAGGCGGGTGCGCGTGTTCTTTAGCGGTGCGCCACGTCAAGCTTGTCGACGGTGTCGAACTCGAATTTGATCTCCTTCCACGTCTCCATGGCGACACGCAATTCGGGGCTCGAGCGGGCGGCGGCGGTCAAGATCTCCTTGCCTTCCTTCTCCACATTGCGGCCCTGGTTGCGTGCATGCACACAGGCCTCAAGCGCGACTCGGTTCGCCGAAGCGCCGGCGGCATTGCCCCAGGGGTGTCCGAGCGTGCCTCCGCCAAATTGCAAGACGGAGTCGTCGCCAAAAATCGCGACCAGGGCCGGCATGTGCCAGACGTGAATTCCGCCCGAGGCGACCGCAAACGCTCCGGGCATCGATCCCCAGTCCTGATCAAAGAAGATCCCGCGTGAGCGGTCTTCCTTGATATAGCGCTCGCGCAGCAGGTCGATCCAGCCCAGTGTCGATGCGCGGTCGCCTTCGAGCTTGCCCACTACCGTGCCGGTGTGCATCTGATCGCCGCCCGACAGTCGCAGCGCCTTGGTCAGCACGCGAAAGTGAATGCCGTGGGTCGGGTTGCGGTCGATCACCGCGTGCATGGCACGGTGTATGTGCAGCAGCATCCGATTCTTCCGGCACCAATTGGCCAGACCCGTGTTGGCGCAAAAGCCACCCGTTAGGAAGTCGTGCATGATGATGGGCATGCCCAGTTCCTTGGCAAACTCTGCCCGCTCGTACATCGCCTCCGGCGTCGGCGCAGTTACGTTCAAATAGTGTCCCTTGCGCTCGCCGGTTTCTGCCTCGGCCTTGTGAATGGCCTCGGCGACGAAAGCGAAACGATCGCGCCAGCGCATGAACGGCTGGCTGTTGACGTTCTCGTCGTCCTTCGTGAAGTCGAGTCCGCCGCGCAGGCATTCGTATACCGCACGTCCGTAGTTCTTTGCTGACAGCCCCAGCTTGGGCTTGATCGTGCAACCGAGTAAGGGTCGGCCATACTTGTTCATGATGTCGCGCTCGACCTGGATGCCGTTGGGCGGTCCGCCACAGGTCATCACATAGGCAATCGGAAAACGCACGTCTTCCAGGCGCAGACCGCGGATGGCTTTGAAGCCAAAGACGTTGCCCACAAGGGAGGTGAAGACGTTGACGACCGATCCTTCCTCGAAGAGGTCGATTGGGTAGGCGATGAAGGCATAAAACGCCGTATCGTCCCCCGGGACGTCCTCGATTCGGTAGGCGCGACCCTTGTAGTAATCCAGATTGGTCAGAAGGTCCGTCCAGACCGTCGTCCAGGTGCCGGTCGAGGATTCGGCTGCGACGGCAGCCGCGGCTTCCTCCCGGTCGACGCCAGGCTGCGGGACGATTTTGAAGCAGGCCAGGATGTCGGTGTCCTTAACCGAGTATTGGGGCTCCCAATAGGTGCTGCGGTACTCCTTGACCCCCGCGCTGTAGGTCTTCTTGGCGCTTTGCTTCGTAGTCATTTATGTCCACTCCTTCTGTCGTAGTTGTTTATCGGCACGGGAGGCATTGTGCGTGCCTCGTTTATATAAATAAAGTCAGTTTAAATTTGAGATGTCATAAATAAACTTGATGTAAGCATGCGCTCACTTATTTCTGCTTCGGCACGGGTAAACTGCAGTTGGACCCCTCGTGCGCCGCTGTTTGATTCCGGCACACAAATCCCTCCTTCTTTTCTTGGCCGCAATTTTGTCGCGTGGACGACGCTGGGACTTTGCGCCATCGCAGAAAACCGGCAAAAAGCGTTCTTAGGGCTTAGCGCTGGCGCGCCACTGCTCGACGGCCCGTAGAGTGTTCTCGACGTGATTGTCCGGACTCATGCTCGCGTAGCAGTAAATGACCTTTCCTTCGGGGCTAATCACATACGAGATTCGATCCGCTCGGTCGGGGATCAGAAACATCGCCGCGTCGTACTGCTTCATGACCCGCGCACCGGCGTCGGCCGCTACGGCAAACTTGTTGCGGCACTCTTTCACGGAAAATTCCTTGAGTGTCTCAATGTCGTCATTGGACATGCCGATGAGCGTTGCTCCCAAGGCCTGGAACTTCTCGCTCGCTTCCGCGAAATTGTGTGCTTCGATCGTGCATCCCTTGGTAAACGCCTTGGGATAAAAGTACAGAACAACCGGCCCCTTTTTAAGTGCCTCCGAAAGTGAGAAGGTGAAGGTCTTGCCTCCAAGTGCCGCCTGCGCCGTGAAATCTGGTGCGGGGGAACCTACGGCGAGGGCAGCCGAAGCCTCATCGGCGACGCCCGCAAGCGTTAAGGCGATAAGAACTATTGCGGCGCGCGAAAGCTCTGCAGACCACTGTTTCATTCGTCGACTCCTCGCAGCGTAGTGAGAAGTATGCGCAATTGTGAACCTTTATGCCCACAGTGCGGCGCGAGAGCGTTTGCCTGACCACACTTTGCTTGTGGTCAGCGATCGCAGTGGCGGGCTCGCGCTAAGGTCGACGTCGCCCTCCGGTGAAAGCCGCAGTCAAAACGGGGGATTGCCTGCGAGACCTTCGCGCGTACAGTGCTCGTTTTACCCGTCCCGACCGATCCGTGCGGGAGGGCAGCCACCCATGGAAGTTCGTTTCATGGTCGGATTCGCGCTGATGGCCATGGGGCTGTCAGTGGGTGGGTGCACGCACTTGTCCTCGACCCCATCGGCTCCACCGTATTTTGCGCCGGATACGGATATAGACCAGGCCTCGGGGAGCGGAGTCGCTCGCTTGGCGCAGACCAACACCATAGAAGGTTTTTGCTTCGAACCGGCCCATCTGCCGTGAGGCCGCGCTTCGGGTAGCGGCCAAAATCGATCCTAATAACGTCGCTCCAAGACGAGCAAATCGTTTTCTTGCTTCATCTGAAACCGCCCCAAAAAACTGTTTCCCAGCAATATGAGGGGAATCGTGGCGGGAACGACCGTCGCATCGACATGGAACACCTCGACCTCGCCTACGCGCACCGAGTCGAGCGCGAGCTGGTAGCCCAGCGTCGCGCCATTTGCCGTGCTTACGCTGATTCGCTGACCCGATCGATAGTTGATCCCGATCTGTTCGGCCTGTGCTACGCCCATCACGACATTCGAAGCGCCGGTGTCGACCACAAACGGTACGCTCACACCATTGATCCGCGCCGTGCCGAAGTAATGTCCACTGCTTCCGGCGCTCAGTACAACCCGTGACCCGGAGGCGCCACCGCCCTTAGCGCCCACGTTCACCGGGATTTCGCCCACGCGCAGCGTCTGGCGTTGTCCCTGAATTTCAATTACCGCAGACTGCTCGCCGACAGATATCAAGGTGACACCCCGGCGTGTCTGCCCTGGAGCTAGAACCCCGGGTGCATCGTCGTCGATAACTAACAACGCACGTTCGCCCATCACGCCGGTTAAGGCTACGTTCTGCCCCAACGCGACCCCGGAGCACAGCGCAATGAGTAATGCGGCAGCGAGATTCGCGACGCGCAACCCCATCATGCGGCGACCCGCTTGCCATTTGGCGCTTTGACCATGTCGCATGGATCTTCCTCGGTTTTGTGTCCTAGTCGCCTTCCGGTTGGGTGAGGATTCCCGGCCGTCCTGTCCTCAGAGACCTTTGAACGCGTTGTCCGCCTTTCGGGCGCGGACGCTGCTTGGGCGAGCCGAAAAGGCGTCAGCGGGTATTAGCGCCGCAACACATGCCGGCAGCGCAGTCCACACAGCACATCATAGTCAGGCGGGCGCATCCTGAAACCATGATTGGAGACACAAATTAGGCGGCCTTCCTGGCCTTCTCCAAACCATCTGCGGCTTCGAGGAGCGGTCGCGGACGCGTGAACCGGGGACAAGCCGTTCGCGGTAAAAGTGTTGGCGATGTGCTCGGTATAAACTGAAAATGATGTGTTCGGTATATACCGGCGTTGATTGGTGGGCCGTGCAGGACTTGAACCTGCGACCAACGGATTAAAAGTCCGCTGCTCTACCGACTGAGCTAACGACCCCAAGACCAATGCTGGCGGTATTGGCGCCAGCTTCAGAAAAGCCTGCGATTATCGCGGCAGGCTTGCAGAGCGTCAAACGACAGTGCGGATATGCAGCGAGATCCCCTCTCCGAGCCATCGCCCACGCCAGGCGCCCAACAGGCTCACTTTTTCTCCTTGCTCTGCGGGGGCGGAAAACTTGCCAATCGTTCGCGTGCGAGTTTGGCGGCATCCGAGCTGGGGTAGTCATTGACAATTCGAGTCAGGGTGGCACGCGCGCTTTTTCGATCGTTGAGCTCGACCTGACTCGCCGCGATGTTCAGCAGTGCTTCCGGGATGCGCGGCGACTCCGGAAAGCGTTCGACCAGACTTCGCTGGGCGGCGATCGCAGCCGGGTAATCCTTGATCGCGTAGTAGGAGCTACCGAGCCAAAACTGGGCCGCCGGCGCATAGACCGACTGAGGGAAGCGCCCAACAAATGCGCTCAGAGAATTGACGGAGTTGCGGAAATCGCGCGCCCGGAACTGCGACATGGCCCCATCGTACGCGGCCTGCTCGTCGCGATCGACCTGGCCGCTGCGGCCGTCGACCGTGATCGAAGCCGGTTCGAGTTTGCGCAGACGCTGATCGATATCGGCGTACAAATCGTGTTCATGCTTTTGCGTAGTGGTAATTTCGTTGGCAAGCTGTTCCGTCACACCTCGCAACTTGGCAATTTCTTGCATCGTTGCATCGTGTTGGTCCGCGGTTTCCGACTGGCCATGTTGGATCGCGGCGATGCGGGTCTCAAGCGCCTCAATGCGTTTGGCAAGTGCGTCAAGGCGCTCGCGCTGTTGACGGTCGGACTCGGCCAGGTTGTCACGCAACTCGAGAATTGCCTTGCGCGCCTCATCGTCGCCAAATATTGCCGCACGCGCTGGCGCAAGGGGTGCGGCTAGGACACCGATCAATACTGTTAGCGTTACATGCTGAGCGATTCGCATCGGCGCCAGCCTCCTTTTGCGCTTGCGGACAATCGGGGGACAAAGATGCGGGCCGGAAACTTCGCTGGTCCCCGCGCAAGGCTATTGATAAATGATGTCGGCGCGGCGGTTCTCCGCCCAAGCGGCCTCGTCATGCCCCGGATTGCGCGGCTTTTCCTTGCCCAGACTGATGGTTTCGATCCGATTACTCGGGACTCCGAGCACCTTGAGTCGTTCACGAACCGCCTCGGCGCGACGCTGCCCCAGCGCCAGATTGTATTCGCGTCCACCGCGCTCGTCGCAGCTGCCCTCGATGCGAACGGTGCGCTTCGGGTGATCGACTAGGTAACGGCCGTGAGCTTCGATGACCGGCACATCGGAGTCCTTGATCGATGAACTGTCAAATTCAAAGTACACGCTGCGGCGAGCCAGCAAGCTCTTCGGGTTGTTGAGTTCGTCGATTGCCCCGGCTGCCGGCGCGGGCGCCTGCTCGACCGGTGTGGGGCCCGGCTGGGTCGTCGGCGTCGAACCTGGCGCCGGCGTCGGTCTCGTCTCGGGTGTGGTAATCGGCGCCGGCTTTTGTTCGAGGCTGGTACTGCTGCATCCCGACGCAGCATATGCGATGGCCACCGCCAACAAGGCGACGCGCAGGTGTTTCATGTAAGTGACTCCTTCCTAGGTCTACTTGGCAAACGGTCCCCAGGTGGGTTCCCGCACATCGCCATTGGGGCCGGAGAGTCGTGCGCGGGCGCGACCATCCGTCGAAGCCAGGGCCAGAATGCCGCGGCCACCCACCTCGGTCGCGTACAAGATGAGCCGACCGTTTGGCGCAAAGGTGGGCGATTCATCCTTGACCGTATCGGTGATTGTAAGTTCCTGCGCGCTGGCAAGATCGAGCACCTCGACCTGAAAGAGGTCTGAGCGCCGCGATACGTAGGCAAGCGTTTTGCCGTCCGGGCTCACGCGTGGAGTGATGTTGTAATCGCCGTTGAATGTGATGCGCTGCGGCTCGCCGCCTGCGGCTGGCATCCGGTAGATCTGCGGACCACCGCTTCGGTCCGAAGTGAAGTAAATCCAGGCGCCGTCGGGCGAGTACACGGGTTCGGTGTCGATTGCTGGATCAAAGGTCAGGCGCCGCAGGCCGGAACCGTCGACACTCATTGTGTAGATCTCGGAATTGCCGTCGCGCGTGAGCACGACCGCCATCGTTTTTCCGTCAGGTGCAAAGGCGGGTCCGCTATTGCTGCCGGCGAAATTTGCCAGCACCCTGCGCTGACCGGTGACCAGATTCTGGTAATAGACCAGCGCCTTGTGGGTTTCAAACGAGACGTAGGCAAGTGCAGTGCCATCGGGAGACCACGCCGGCGAGATGATGAACTCGCGCGACTTAAGGGCAACCTGCGGATTGGCGCCATCGGCATCGGCGACCTGAAGTTCGTAGTGGTTGGGCGAGTACTGTACGACGTAGGCGATGCGGGTCGAAAACACCCCCTTGACGCCGGTCAGAGCCTCGTAGATGCGGTCGGCAATCTTGTGCGCGATGCGCCGCAACTCCGCACCTGTGCCCACAAAGGCGAGACCATCGAGTTGCGCACCTTTAACGCTGTCGTAGAGGCGGTAGCGAACCTCAGTTCGTCCGTCGGCAAGACGCGTTACCGATCCAACGGCCAGACTGTCGGCGCCGCGGCTCTTCCACTGGACGAAATCCACGCGCGCACGCTCGTCGATTGGCGCCGAGCCCGAGTCGACGATGCGAAACAATCCCGAACGTATCAGGTCGGCCCGGACCACGCTCGCGATGTCCTCCGATACGGGCGCATCAGCCAAGAAATTGGCCACCGCAATGGGGAATTGCTGGGAACCTACCCCCGTGATCTCGACCGTCATTTGCGCGTGCGCGGGAGCACCGAGCAGCAGCGCGCCGATGAAGGCCAGCGCTCGGACGCGCAGCTCGCGCAGCAATGCCTTCAGGGGAGGGAATTTCACGGCCCGGATGCGGATCGGTATACGGAGCGACGGCCGCAAGTCGGCGGAGAGCATGGGTCGCGGATTATAGGCAGGACCCCTGCGGATATTGGTATGCTTCATCGCGTGTCCTGGGGATAAAGCCGTAGTCTCAATGAACGAGGCACCGTTCCATCCTCTCTTCGCGGAAACGGATCGGTGCGCATAATCGCGCGCCGAGCCGCCTCGTCGAAACCGGGTAGTCCGCTGGGTGTGACCAAATGCGGTTCGGACGCCTGTTCACCCGTCGGCAGGAGTTCGACGCCGAACTCGGCGTACACCGAGGGAGAAACGCCTTCGGGCACTGCATAGGAGAGGTGGGCGCGCACCGCCGACTGAATCTTCGCGCTGTATTCGTTGCTGATCGGCCCCATGCTGCTGACGCTGGGCGTGCGCGCCGTCGCGAGCGCCTGGCTCGTCAATCGCGTCATCTCTTCCTGGCGCTGGCGCTCCGCAAGCGCCTGTTGGCGACGCAGATCCTCGGGTGTCGGTTCGTTGTGCGTTGCCTTGGCCTTCTTGTCCTTCTTGGGCGCCTCTTTCGGTGGCGCAGCAGTCGGGCGGCGCGGCGCTTCGGACTTTTGCACGATATCGGGGTTGGGTGGCGTCACGGCTTCGCTCGGAGGCGGCGCAACCGCGACCGCGGGCGGCTGCGGCGCAGGCGTTTGTTCCGCTGCCGGGGCGGGCAGTTCCCAGAGTTCGGCCACGGCAGGCGCTGAGGCGTTGGTGCGCCACTGCACCGCGAACCACATCCACCCTACGAGAGCCGCGTGCATCGCCAGCGCCGCCACGAAGGATGGTAGTGCGTCGTGATCGCGCTGTCGCCACGGCGTTCGAGCGGCGATCGCAGTCATGACGCGGGCTTGACGGCCAAGCCTACGCGGCGCACGTGCATGCGGTAGAGTGCGTCCATGACCTTCGTCACGGACTCGTAGCGCACGTTCTTGTCCCCTGAGATGACGACAGGGGTGTCCGGATGCTGTTGTAGCCGCTCCTGCAGCGATGCCTCGAGATCCTCGAGGCGGACTTCGCGCGCGGCCGTCGAGCTGGCGCCCGGAGCACGGTCGCGGAGCAACAGCCGGCCGTCGGCTTTGACAACGACCTCCAGCGGGGCATCGGGCACTCGGGTCGATTTGCCCATACTGGGAAGCTCGACCAGGCTTGGATTGACGAAGGGTGCCGAGACCATGAGGATGACGACCAGCACCAGCATCACGTCGATGTAGGGCACGACGTTGATGTCCGACAGCATGCGGCGGCGGCTCGTCGTGCGTCGGGCTAGGATGGCCATGGCAATGGATGAGTGCGCGCCGAGCTAACGTTGGCCGCCCTAGCGCTGGCGTTGCAAGATGTTCGAGAATTCTTCCATAAAGGTCTCGAAACGGTTTGCTAGGCGGTCGATGTCGTGGGCAAAACGGTTGTACGCTACGACGGCCGGAATGGCGGCGAACAGACCGATCGCAGTTGCAATCAGCGCCTCCGCAATGCCCGGCGCCACGCTCGCCAGCGTGGCCTGCTGCAAGCTCGAGAGATTGGTAAAGGCATGCATGATTCCCCAGACGGTGCCAAACAATCCGATGTACGGGCTCACCGAACCGGCCGATGCGAGGAACGCCAAACGCGCTTCCAGGCTATCCATCTCCCGCTGATAGCCGGCGCGCATGGCGCGCTGCGCGCCGTCGAGCAGCGCCTGGCGGTCGACCTCGGCGCCGCGGCTGCCTCTTAGCTTGAGAAATTCCCCCATGCCCGCCTCGAATATACGTTCGAGCGCGACAGTCTTGTGATGCGGGTTCGTCGCGGTCTGGTACAGATTCACCAAATCGCTGCCAGACCAGAATTTGCGCTCAAATGATTCGGTTTCGCGCCGGGCGCGGCGGATCGCAAGCCCTTTACTGAAAATGGAAGTCCAGGAGGAAAGCGATATGAGCAGCAGTAGCGCCATGACGAGCTGCACTACCAGCGTCGCATGGGTAACGAGGGAGAGGATGGATAAGTCGGCGCTGATGTTCATCTGTTCGTTGATTTCATGGAGCGGAATCCGCGACCGCGGCTTGCGGGCTACCCGCAAGGGCCGTCGCAAGGGCAGCGGGCAGGCGTATGGGCCTTCGCGTGTGCGCGCCGATGCATGCGACTTTGACCCGCGCGCGGCACAGCAGTTCGGATCCACGCAGGGCTTGCTGTTCGAACACGATATAGCTCGCACCGCGCTCGGCGACGCGCGCGTCGATCGTCAGTTCGTCGTCGAGCACGGCCGAACGCAAAAACTGCAGCTCGGCGCCCGCAACGACGAACTGCACCCGGTCGCGCTGCGCCAGTTCGTGCTGACCAAAGCCCAGCGCGCGGATCCATTCTGTGCGACAGCGTTCGAAGAATCGAAGGTAATTTGCGTAGTACACGACTCCGCCCCCATCCGTGTCTTCGTAATACACCCGTACCGGCCAGACGAAACTGGCGCGCGCATGGCCTTCCGATGTCTGCGCCGCCTCCAAGGGTCCGCCAGGATGGGTGGCGCGGGTGCGCGTGGCGGCCCCGGGCGCGCACGGTGCGGCGCGCTCCCCGCGACCGCTCGGCCCAAATTCTGTCGGCACGGTTTTTTGCACGGCGTCGAGTGTAACGGCTGTCTTGCGAAGCTGCTGCGCGCAGGGTTGGCCCGTCGGGCTCCCCCCGGTGCGATTGACAGTTTACGGGGCACACGTGCTGCGCTTGCCGTGCAAGCAGGGCTGCATCCAGGAGTGTCGAGCGCGCTGGCGGCTCGGCCCCCCATTCGGACTAGCCACAAAATCACCCGAAACAAGGTGCCGGGGCAGTCGTTGCACCCAGCAGCTCGCCACGCGTGGCGTTGCATCGGATTCCCAACGCATGCCTGCCCAGGGTCAAAACGATCAGGGTTGGCCTTCTTTGCTGTCGCGCCGACGACACCGCGCTCGGGCGATGAAATCGCAAGGGTGCTCCGAATAATGGCTTCGCGGTCGCCTAATTTGGCGATTTGACCAGATTTCGCCGTTGTTAACCTTCGGCGAGAGTCGTACCCGAGCGACGAACGTTGCGTGCGGGATCGGGTGGATTTCCGTGCGCGCAACCTGCCCGGGTGCAAGCGGCGGAGTCGGTCAAAAAAAATCGGTCGATGGCCAGCGAATAAGGCGGGTCCAAAGCAAATCGCGACCGCGGCGGGATTTGCTTTCGGGGGAACAATGATCAAACGCGTCAGGACGTTTCGCGTTGCGGCGCTGGGCCTCGCAGCGGTCTGGGGCGGGCAGTTTGCCTTCGCGCAGCAACCGGACCAAATGCCGGTACTTGCGCAGGCGGTGTCGCCCGAAGAGACGCTGGAGAAGATCGAGATCACCGGTTCGAACATCCGCCGCGCAGAGTCGGAGACGGCCGAGAACATCACAGTGATTACGGCCGAAGAGATCAGACGCAGTGGACAACCTACGGCTGCTGATTTCTTGCGCACGGTCTCGGCCAACTTCGCTTCTTACAACGAGACGTTTATCAACAGCTTCGCGCCGGGCGCGGCCGGCATGGCCTTACGCGGCTTGAGCCAGAAAAACACTCTGGTACTGCTCAATGGACGGCGCATCGCCAACTACGGGTTTGCGCAAAACCTTGAGGACACTTTCGTCGACTTGAATGTCATTCCAGCCATCGCCGTGGAACGCATAGAGATTCTCAAGAGCGGGGCGGCGGCCATCTACGGTTCGGACGCGACCGCCGGTGTCGTGAACGTCATACTGAAGAAAAATCGCACGGAGCGCATCGTCGACGCGGGTGTAAGCGTAACTTCCGATGGCGGTGGTGCTACCCGCGACGCCGCGCTCGCCTTGGGGTTTGGCGACATTGCGGTCGACAACTACAACATCTTCGTGACCGGCTCCATTTTCAAGCGTGACGATCTTTCGGCCGCGCAGCGCTCGTACACGGCCGCCCAGGATTTTCGCAACAAACCCGATGGCTACCTCACCTGGCTTCAGTCGGCCAATTACACGAACAACGCCAACACCGTGAATGCGGCGTTTCCGACTTGCGGCGCCAACGGACTGCCGGGCCAAGTCGTGAATATGAGCCAGTTTCCGACGACCGTCACGGGTACCACCTGCGCATACAACCCGGCCAGCCAGTACTCGCTCATACCGGAGACCGAGCGCACCAACCTGACGGTCGTGGGCAACTTCAAGCTCTCACCTGCCTGGACGGCTTTCACCGACGTTTTGTACTCCAACGTGCAGACCAACTCGCTCTACAGCCCGGCGCCGCTGGGTTCGACGTCGATCGCCTACAACCCCGCCACCGGGGGTGTTTCGAACGTTTCAAACGTTCTGCCGGCAGGCAACCCCAGCAATCCGTACGGCGTTCCGACCCAGATCAACTACGTCTTCCAGAGCGTGGGCGGCCGCAACGAGGAGATCAATTCCGACACTTTTCGCGTGAGCGCGGGCGTGAAGGGGAACTGGGCAAGCTGGGACTGGGAGGCGGCCTACGGGCACTCCGAAAACCGGGTTGCGTGGACAAACGAGAACGCGATCAACGTAAGCGCACTGGAAAACGCGATCCAGATCGGATCGTTTGACTTTCTCAATCCGTCCCTCACGCCTTCGGCCAACAACGCGATCGGCGTAAATTTCGAGATTGATTCGGTGAGTAAGCTCGACACGGTAGGAGCAAAGGGCACGAGGGCGCTGTACGCTCTTCCTGCCGGCCCACTGGAGGTGGCCTTGGGCGCGGAGTTCCGGCACGAATCGATCGTCGACAACCCGCCGCCGATCTTGAACTCCGGCAATGTCCTGGGCGAAGGTCTCGCCGCCGTCAACGGCGGACGTTCCGTCTATGCCGCATACGGCGAATTGTCCGCCGCGCTGCTGCGGGGTCTGGATGCCGACTTGGCCGCGCGCGAGGAACACTACAGCGACGTGGGCGGTAACTTCTCTCCCCAGGCGGGTTTGCGTTGGCAGCCGTTGCGCCAGATTACGGCCCGCGCGGTTGCATCGAAGGGGTTCCGCGCGCCCTCGCTACCCGAGATCAGCCACGCATCATCCATATCCTTTCAATCGGTGACCGACCCCATCGACCCTTTGGGGCGTCCCTCGGAACCTATCGGCGTGGTCACGCAGGCCAATCCGAACTTGCGACCGGAGACCTCGAAGAACCTCGACCTGGGGCTGGTCTATTCGCCCCTGCGAAACGTAAACGTCGCCATCGACTACTACAAGATTTCGGTCGATCACGTGATTGCTCCACAAAACACGCCGCAAAACATCATTGAGAACCCGGGAGCGTACCCGGGCCAGATCGTGCGCACGGCCGGCGGACTGCTCAGCTATGTGGTGGTGCCCTACGAGAACCTCTATCAGATCATGACGAGCGGCGTGGACGTGCAGAGCGATGCGGCCATTCCTCTGGCCAATGGATCCCAGCTGCGCTTTGCGCTCGGCGCCACGTATGTTGCCAACATGATGGTCGGCAGCGGTGGCGTCTGGACCGACTATGCGGGGACCAACGGCTGGGTGTGGAACTCGCCCATCAGTGGTGGCGGTCCAGTGCCGCGCTGGAAGGGTGCAATCAGCGGTGCCTGGGAGAACCCGAACTGGGTTGCGCAGGCCACACTTCACTACACCGCGAGCTACACGAACGTCTGCTACGAGGACGGATTTTGCGGGCCCGAGGCGGCGCACGTTCCCTCTTTCAGCACAATCGACCTGTATGCCGAATACGACGGTCTGAAGGGCTGGAAATTCTCGGCGTCGGTCGTGAACCTGACCAACGCGACGCCGCCGTGGGACTGGTTCGCGTTTGCTGCTTCCGGCTACGAGCCGTTCGACCAGACGCTATACGACGCGCGCGGCCGCGTCATGGGGTTTCGGGCGCAGTATCGCTTCTAGGGCCGCACTGCAGGGCGGCTCCGTCTGCCGCTTCGCGCAGCCGGACCTCGCCCCTTGCGGGCAGCTCGCTTGACCCTGGACGGGCAGTGCTGCTGGTTGGAGTTGCCGGACCGCAAGCGCGCAGGGCAGCCCACCGAAGGGCTAGAACAATGCGCCACCCGCGGCCGGCCCCACGATGCCAAAGTGTCGATAGGCCTCAGGTGATGCGACACGTCCGCGCGGCGTGCGCTGCAGCAGGCCCTGCTGGATCAAAAAAGGTTCCACCACGTCTTCCAACGTGTCACGCTCCTCTCCGATGGCGGCGGCCAAGTTCTCGATTCCGACCGGCCCACCAGCGAAGCGTTCGATTACGGCGCGCAACAGCTTGCGGTCCATGATGTCCAGGCCCATCGCATCGACCTCGAGCATGCCCAGCGCACGGTCGGCTACCGTTTGCGAGATATAACCCTGCTCGCGCACCTCGGCAAAGTCACGCACCCGCCGCAAAAGACGATTGGCAATGCGAGGAGTACCCCGCGCCCGGCGCGCAATTTCCCGGGCCCCGGCGTCCTCGAGCTGTGCCTGCAACAGGCGACCCGAGCGGGCAACGATCGCGGCGAGTTCCTCTTCGGTGTAGAACTCGAGGCGGGCGACGATTCCGAAGCGGTCACGCAGCGGGTTGGTCAGCATGCCGGCGCGTGTCGTGGCGCCGACCAGCGTGAAAGGCGGCAATTCGATCTTGATCGACCGGGCCGAGGGGCCCTCGCCAATCATGATGTCGATCTGAAAATCTTCGAGTGCCGGGTACAGGATCTCTTCGACCACCGGGCTCAGGCGATGGATCTCGTCGATAAACAAAACGTCGTTGCGCTCCAGGTTCGTCAGCAGTGCCGCCAAATCGCCGGGACGCTCCAGGACGGGTCCGCTGGTCTGTCGGAGATTGACCCCCATTTCGTGAGCGACGATGTGCGCGAGCGTCGTCTTACCCAGACCCGGCGGACCAAAGAGCAACAGATGATCGAGCGCCTCGCCGCGGTTGCGTGCCGCCGTGATGAAGATCTCGAGTTGCTCTCGCACCTTGGCCTGCCCGACGTAGTCAGTCAGGCGCTGCGGTCGCAAGGCGCGCTCGAGCGCCTCCTCGTGGGAGTTTGCGGGGTTCGCGGTCATCAATCGGGCGTCTTGCACGCGGTGGCCTCAGAAAACGGCATCGGTCAGGGGAAGCGCGGCCGCAGACGGCGCGCCGACCGACGCGCTGGCTTCAGCCTTTGGCCAAGGATTTTAAGGCCTGCCGGATGCCGTCCGATACGCCGACGCCGGCAGGCACCAGTTTGGCGGCGGCTGCGGCCTCCCGCTCGGAATAGCCCAGTGCGGTAAGCGCTCGCAATATATCGGTGAGCGTTTCGTCCGCGGCGGGCGAGGCGCCGCTCGGCGCCTCAAGCGCGGCGCCAAGTTTGCCCTTGAGCTCGAGCAGCAGCCGCTGGGCAGTTTTTGTGCCAATTCCCGGGATGCGCGTGAGCAGAGGCGTTTGCTGTAGCGTAACGGCCTGGGCGAGTTCTTCCACGCTCAGTCCCGAGAGTACGGATAAGGCCGTGCGGGCCCCCACCCCCGAAATCCGGATCAGAGCACGAAATGCGCTGCGTTCGGCTGCGGTGGCAAAACCGAAGAGCTGCTGCGCGTCTTCGCGCACCAGGAGGTGGGTGAGTAACGTCGTGCGCTCGCCGATCGCCGGCAAGCTGTAAAACGTGCTCATCGGAGCGTCGATTTCATAGCCCACGCCACCCACATCGAGCAGCAGCGACGGTGGGCGCTTTTCGATGATGGTTCCGACGAGGCGCCCGATCATCGTTCCGACTCTTCGACCGCTCGCATGTCCGATCGACCCGCTATTTTGCGCCGGCAAACGCGCGCCAGGCGTTGCGGCTGCGACGGCTGCTGCGAATGCTGTGCGCACGCGCCCGAGCCGAGTGGTCCGCCCCGGTGACGGCTGCGAGCTGTGCGGTGAGACCGTGCTCTCGCCCCGATGCGTGCGCGTGGCAGATGGCGCAGGCCAATGCGTCGGCCGCGTCGCTGGGCGGCGCGCGCTCCAAGCCGAGGAGGCGCTGCACCATCTTTTGTATTTGCACCTTGTCGGCTCTTCCGTACCCCACGGTGGTTTGCTTCACTTGTAGCGCGGTGTACTCGTATACCGCCAGGCCGGCGCTTACCGCGGCGCAAATCGCGGCGCCACGCGCCTGGCCCAGCAGCAGCGTGGATTGCGGATTGACGTTGACGAATACCTTTTCCACCGAGGCTTCGTCTGGAATGCCGCGACCGATGATGACCGCCAGTTCCCGCAAGATGGCATGCAGCCGCTCCGGCAGATTCCCCGCCGGTACATGGATCACGCCCGATTCGACGCAACGCAACGAGCCGGCTTTGATCTCGACAATGCCGTATCCGGTTCGATTCAGACCCGGGTCGATCCCCAGAATACGGCGCGATCTGGTCAAGGCTAGATTTAGTGTCGGAAGTGACGCATGCCGGTGAAGACCATCGCAATGCCGCGCTCGTTGGCGGCTGCGATGACTTCGGAGTCGCGCATACTTCCGCCGGGTTGGATCACGCAGCGTGCGCCCGCGTCGATGATCGCGTCCAGTCCATCGCGAAAGGGGAAGAACGCATCGGATGCGGCGCAGGATCCGGCGAGCGAAATGCCTGCTGCTGCGGCTTTAATCGCCGCGATGCGCGCCGAATCGAGACGGCTCATCTGGCCTGCTCCTATGCCAAGCGTTTTGCCTTGCGCCGCAAAGACGATGGCATTGGATTTGACAAAACGCACGACCTTCCACGCGAAGAGCAAGTCCTCCATCTGCTCTTCCGACGGAGCGTTGCGCGTGACGATCTTGAGCTCGGAGCGCGGCAAGGACGCTACGTCGGGCGTTTGCGCCAGCAGCCCGCCGCCCACGCGCTTTAGGTCCAGATCGTTTTGCGCATCGCCCGCCGCGAGGTCCAGTACCCGCAAGTTCGGTTTACCGGCAAACGCATTGCGCGCTTCGTCGGAAAGACCGGGAGCAATCACCAACTCGGCAAATTGCTCGTTGATCGCACGTGCCGTCACTCCGTCAAGCGGGCGGTTAAACGCGATGATGCCGCCGAACGCCGAGGTCGGATCCGTGGCAAACGCGCGTCGGTAGGCTTGTTCGGCCGTGCGCGCGGTGGCCACGCCGCAGGGGTTGGCGTGCTTGACGATTACGCAGGTGGGCACCGAAAAGACGCGCACACACTCCCACGCGGCGTCGGCGTCCACAACGTTGTTGAACGAGAGTTCCTTGCCCTGAACCTGGTGGTATGCGGCCAGCAGACCCGCGCCGACGACCGTGTCGCGGTAAAAAGCGGCGTGCTGATGGGGGTTTTCGCCGTAGCGCATGTCCTGCAACTGGTACCACTGGCGCGTGAGAATGCGAGGAAAGCGGCTGCGCGTCCCGTCGGGGCGCAGGCTCGAGAGATACCCACTGATTGCACCATCGTAAGCGGCTGTGTGGGCAAAGGCCTTGGTGGCGAGCTCAAAGCGCGTGGCTTCGGAGACGCTGCCGCCTACGCGAAGCTGCTCGAGAACCACCGCATAGTCCCGCGGATCGACCAGCACGGTCACGGCGGCGTGGTTCTTCGCCGCCGAGCGCAGCAGGGCGGGGCCACCGATGTCGATATTCTCAATTGCCGCCTCGGCAGTGCAATCGGGGCGCGCGACTGTTGCCGCGAACGGGTAGAGGTTGATCGCTACGATGTCAATCGGCACAATCCCGTGCGCACTCAATGTGGCCATGTGCGCCGGGTCGTCCCGGCGTGCAAGCAGGCCGCCATGGATTTTCGGATGCAGCGTCTTGACGCGTCCGTCGAGCATTTCCGGAAAGCCGGTAAGCTGGGACACTTCGGTGACTGCGAGACCGGCTTCGATCAGAACTTTTGCGGTGCCGCCGGTCGAGACCAGGTTGAAACCAAACTGCGCCAGGGCGCGCGCAAACTCCACGGCGCCGGACTTGTCCGAAAGACTGAGCAACGCGGTGCGCACAGGTCGGGTCACGGTGGCGCGCCTTACTGCAGTCCGTAGTCTTGCAGCTTGCGCCGCAGGGTATTGCGGTTGATGCCCAGCAACTCCGCGGCCGCCGATTGGTTGCCGTCGCAGCGGTGCAGGGCGAATAACAGCAGCGGCCTTTCAATGGCGCCCAGCACCATCTGATGCAGCGCATGGGGCTTTGCGCCGGCTAAATCGGCGAAGTATTGGTCGAGGCTGCGAAATACGCATTGTTCCAACGATTCGGTTTCTCTGCGCGCAGCCTGCTGCGCCGTCGCGCGCGCACCCGCGACGGCTGTGGCCGGCGGAGCGCTATTGCGTCCGCAAACGGAGTCGCCGGCCGCCTGGGTCGATTTTCCCGTCGATGCGGCTGCCTTGCGTGTGGCCAAGCGGTTCACGCCCAACTCCTCCCCCCGGGATTGCTCTGTCACCAGCGCCCTCGTCATTGCGGGCCCACCGGTAAAACCGTTGTCTGTTGTGTCAATGATGCACGCTCGCGCATCCTCGCTCGCTGCTCCTCTTCCAGCAAGAGGTCCTCGGCAGCATCAATGTACTCAAAAAATGGATGCCGTGCAGCCGATTCCAGCAAAAATTCATCCAACGCTCGACGTTGCTGCATGCAATCGTCCATCGCGTTGATGCGCTCGCACAACTCCCGGCCCCCGCGCAGCGAACGAGCGAGAAAGTGGATGCGCTTGCGCGCGATGCGCGCACCAAGGAGTTCGCCGTGGTGCGAATAATGCTCATCCAAAAATTGCAGCAGCAGCGGCCGCAGCTCGGCAATACGTATTGCCGGCAGTTTGGTACCGTTTCGCAAGAAATGATCAATTTCGCGAAAGATCCACGGACGCGCCTGCGCGGCGCGGCCGATCATCACCGCGTCGGCCCCGGTATAGTTCAGCACGTGTCGGGCCTTTTCTGGCGAATCAATGTCCCCGTTGGCAACCACGGGGATCCGCACGCGGCTTTTGACCTCGCCGATCGTGTCGTATTCGGCGCTTCCGCCGAATCCGCAGGCGCGGGTTCGGCCGTGCAAAACCAGAAGCTGAATGCCGGCGGTCTCGGCCATCCGGCCGACGCGAGCTGCGTTTCGATCCTGTGGGGACCACCCCGTGCGCAGTTTCAGGGTTACCGGTACGCCGACCGCACGCACGACAGCGTCTAGGATGCGACCCACCAGAGCTTCGTCGCGCAGCAGCGCGGAGCCAGCTGCCGCGTTGCAGACTTTCTTTACCGGACATCCCATGTTGATGTCGATGATCTGTGCGCCGCGATCCGCTGCATAACAGGCCGCATCCGCCAGCATTTGCGGATCGGCACCGGCGAGCTGGATCGCGACGGGTTCGCCCTCGCCTTCGCTACAAAGCCGCCGCGAGGTTTTGCGGCTCGCGCGCAGGCGCGGATCGGCAGTGGCCATTTCGCCGACGGTGTAGCCTGCCCCGAGCGCCCGGCACAAGCGCCGAAAAGGTCGGTCAGCGATCCCGGCCATGGGGGCCGCAAAGATCCGATTGGGCAATATGTAGGCGCCGATTTTCACTGTCATCGCGGTGCGCCGAACATCAGCAGGCGCGCGAACTCTCGGCGCACTATAGGCACGAGGTCAAGCGCGACCATGGCCGCCGAGCGTGCGAGCGCAACCGGAGGAGCCAATGAAGTAAATATCCGCGGCAGGGCGCTTGTCAGGGAGGGAACGATCGCCCGATCCAGGCGCCGGCGCGCGCGGTACTTGGTGAGCGCGGCCAGCGCATCAATTGAGTCGTCGGTGTGCGCATCGATCAGGGACTCGACCAAGGCTACGCAGTCACGGATTCCTAGGTTAAACCCCTGCCCTGCAACAGGGTGCAGCGTCTGGGCGGCATTGCCCAGATGGACGAGTCGGTGCTCACAGGTGCGCCGTAGCCAGTGCACGGTCAGCGGAAAGATGCTGCGATCGCCGAGCTGCACGGGAGCGCCCACGCGCGGTCCCAACGCACGGCCGATGCAAGCGAGCAACTCGCCAGCGGCCATATCCATTCGTGCCCGGGCGAGGGACGCTGGCAGGCACCAGATCATCGACATGCGGGTGGTGCCCTCTTCGCGTGCGTCCGCGCGAAGCGCCGCGCTCGCGGAGGGCACAGGAAGCAGGGCCAACGGCCCCTCCCGCGTGAAGCGTTCCATTGCGCACTCCGGAGCGCCTTGCGCAAAGCCCACGTCGGCCAGCAGCGCGAATTGGGCGGGTTCGCGCGGACGCGGCGGACTGCCTTCGGCATCGATGGCCAAGCAGCCTTCCAGCAGCTGGCCATCATCGAGGGCTACGCGAACGCGATCGATGCTCTGGTCGACGCGCAGCGCTCGCCGCGGCCGCTCGATGACGATGCAGGCATTGCCCGCGGCGGCATGCGCGAGTGCGCCGACCAGATCTGCGTACCAAATCGTTGCACCCAGGGCAACGCCGCCGAAGTCCTGCGCACTCAAATGCGTCGCTCCCGGTTCGCCGCTAGAGCTCACGTGAACGCATTCGATGAGCGCCGTGGGAGCAAAGTCCGGCCCGAGCAAGGAATCAAGCACCTGCAAGCTGCCGCGCGAAAGCGCAAGCAAGCGCCGATCCCGCTGCAAGACCTCCAAGGGACGCGCATCCACGAGTCGGCTTTGGAAGCCTTGCCGCGCAAGCAGCAAAGCGCAAACAAGTCCGATCGGACCGCCGCCGAGAATAATGACGGGTGCGCTGTGGCCGCACGCCCGCGCCCCGGGCGCATCCGCAGCCTCGAGTGCAGGCACGCGGCGCGGGGCCTGGAGAGGTGGTGCTTCGGGTGCGCGGATGGCCGTCATCGGCAGATTTTATCGACCGCCGCGAGATCTTGCGGCGTGCCTACGTTCCACCAGCGACCGCGCCAGAGTTGCGCACTCACCCGCCCGCGCTCCACGGCGTCAAACAGCCACGGAAAAAGGGGCGCCCGCTGCGCCGTCAGGCCCGCGAAAAGCCGCGGCGCTAGCACGCCGATGTTCCCGTAGGTGAGCAAGGGAGGGACGCGGGTGGCGATGCTTCCGGCCGGGCCCTGGCCCAGTCCCATGTCGCCCTGCGGGTGGTAGCTAGGGTTTTCGACGAGTACCAAGTGGGCGTCGAATTCTCCGCGCTCGATGGCTGCCGTGGCAGGGCCGAGCGCGCCATACTCGAAGTCCGTCACAACGTCGCTGCTGACAACCAGGAAGGGACGGGGCCCTAGCAGGGGCAGCGCCTTGACAATACCGCCAAGTGTCTCGAGCGCGTCTTGGGAACTTTCGCCCTCGTGGGAGTAGCAGATGCGCGCACCATAGTGGCTGCCATCTCCGAGCGTCGATTCGATTTGCGTGGCCAAATGCGCGGTGTTGATGACGATATCGATGACGTTGGCACGCACAAGACCGTCGATCTGCCATTCGATGAGACGGCGTCCGGCGACCGGAAGCAGAGGCTTGGCCACCGTGTCGCTCAGTGGCCGCATGCGCTCGCCCCGGCCCGCGGCCAGGATCAAGGCGTGCATCAGAAAGTCAATCCCGTCTGTCGCGCACGATCGTGCACGCGGTCAAGCAGCCGAGCCAGACTGTCGAAAGCCCCGTAGCGTTCCACCACGCGCTGGGTGTGACGCAAGACGAGAGGAATATCGGCCAGGTAGCGAGACTTGCCATCCCGATAGCACAAGCGTGAGAAAATTCCCAGGACCTTGAGGGTACGTTGCAGCCCCATCCACTCGAGATCGCGCCAAAACGAATCAAAACGCGTGGGCACGGGCAAAGCGGCGGCACGCGCAAGCTCCCAGTAGCGCGCCGCCCAGTCCAGTTGCTGGGACTCGGGCCACTCCACATAGGCATCGCGCAGCAAGGAAACGAGGTCGTATGTGATCGGCCCTACCACCGCATCCTGAAAATCGAGTACGCCCGGGTTTCGTTGTCGCGGAACAAGCACCATGAGATTGCGGCAATGGTAGTCACGGTGCACGAGCACCTGGGACTGCGCACGCGCCGATTCGATTAAGAGCGCGAACGTTGCTTCAAGGAGCTCGCGCTCACGAGCCACGAGTTCCTTGCCGAGGTGGCGTGCGAGGTACCAGTCAGGGAACAGCTGCATCTCGGAGCGCAGACGCTGCTCGTCGTAGGCAGGAAGCGCTGCGTCAAGCGGGGCTTTTTGCAGCCGCACGAGGGCGCCGATGGCATCCGCGTAGAGCGCCGCGACGTCGGCCCCAGGCTGCGCAAGGGCATCGGCGTAGGTCGTGCTGCCGAAATCCGAGAGTAGCAAAAATCCCTGCTCGAAATCGCTCGCGATGATTGCCGGAGCGCTGACTTGCTGCCGCGCCAGCAATCCGGCGACGTGCACATATGGCCGGCAGTCTTCGTGCGTAGGCGGCGCATCCATCGCCACGAACGACGTGGCCTCGTCTGGCGCGGGCCCGCCTGCGGCCGCGTCGACTCGAAAATAACGCCGAAAACTGGCATCGCTCGATGCCGGCCGCAGTGTTTCGAGGCGCAGTCGATAGGTGCGCACCAGCGGCTGCAGCCACGATCGCAGCCGCTCCAGGCGCTCATCAACGGGTCGTTCGCGGGTCACGATTCTCCTTGGCAAGTGGGGCAGTCGTGGATCGGCGGGCCCATGCCCGGGCCTTTTGACGACGCCAATGATCGGTGGCGCAACGGAATGTATCCAACAATCCATCATAATGGCGCGCCGCCGCGCTCTGGTGGCCGGGTGGGGCGCGTGCACGAGGTAAAGGCTATTTCGTGGGAGCGATTTTCTTGCCAAGAAAGCCGATTGCCGGCGCAGGAGGTAGCGGGTGCTCGCCCAGACCCTCGCGTCGCCAATTCCCGCGATCGGCGCTGGCGCCGGTTTGCGTCCTGCTTCCGCTTCTGGCCGGCCTGCCGCACGTGCGCGCCCAGGAGACTACGGCCCCGCAGCCCGCGGGCGTCTCCCCAGGCGCCCCGGCCTCCGCGCCGCCCGCCCCTGGCACCCCGGCCTCGGCGGCTGCCGTTGCCCGGGCACCGGTTTCCGTATCGCTACGCGTTGAGCGCGCGCTCGGTGGCGGACGCGGGGTCGTCGCGGCCTCCGGGCCGGTCTTTGCGCGGGCCGACCGCGCCGAGGGCGAAGTCAGCGAGAACGCGACCTTCGAAGGGGCGGTCGAGCTGCGCCACGACGGGCTGGTGCTGCGCGCGGAGCGCGTCACCTATCAGTTTGAGGACGACGAGCTCAAGGCGCGTGGAAAGGTCCACCTTTTCGATCGTGGGGCGGCCTTTGACGGTCCATCGCTCGACTTCAAGCTCGAAGCGCACACAGGAGAAATGCCCCAAGCCAACTACTCGTACGCCGCCAATGGAGGTCGCGGAGAGTCGCGTCTGATTGAGTTTTTGAGCGACGATGATATTCGCTTGCATGACGCGACCTTCACGACCTGCCAACCGAACAAGGTCGCCTGGTGGATCCGCGCCGACACGCTGGACATCAATCGTGTCGACGAAGAAGCCGTTGCTCATGGCGCGACCTTGTACTTCGAGGGCGTGCCGCTATTTGCTTCCCCGTATTTCGATCTACCGCTGGGCGATCAGCGTCGCAGTGGTGTGCTCACGCCGGGTTTTTACCAAGACAGCCGCCTGGGACAAGAGTTCATCGTTCCAATCTACTGGAACATCGCACCCAATCGCGATTACACGATCACCCCCGATGTCATGCCGCGCCGAGGTGTGGCGCTGGACAACGAATTCCGGTTTCTGGAGCCGCAAGTCCGAGGGCAGATCGACTACGACATCCTGCCCTATGACCGCTCGACGGGCACCATGCGCGACCACATCTTGGCGCAGGGGCAGTACGCGAATTTCACGGGTCTGCGGGTGGACGTAAATTACAACCGCGTCTCCGACGACAACTACCTTATCGATTTCACCCACAATATCGTCAATTCCACCCCCTATGTTCTGCCGCAGGAAGTCAACGTCACGTACCTGCAGCCGTACTGGAACGCGGCGGTGCGCTGGGACAAGAGCCAGACGCTGGTCTCGCTGCTCGCAACCACGGACCCGGGTCCCTACGAGCGAGTGCCCGACCTGGCCTTGAACTTCGGGCGTTCGGACTGGCACGGTTTTGACCTGAGCAGCGCATTTGACGCCACCCGATGGCAGCACCCGGCTATCAACCCCTTGTTTGTGCCCTCGGTGACGACCTACTCGCCAGGGTGGTACACGCAAGACGGGTCGCGCTTTGTCGCCAATCCCAGCGCCAGTTATCCGATTTTGGCGCCGGGATGGTTCCTAGTGCCCAAAGCGCAGTGGCACTACACGTACTACGAGCTCGACCCGACTTTCAACTCGGGCAGCACGAGCGCGTCTCGCAGCCTGCCACTGCTTTCGATGGACTCGGGCCTGGTCTTCGAGCGGCCCGTAAACTGGCTCGGTCAAGCGTCCACGCAGACGCTCGAGCCGCGGCTGTATTACGCCTTCGTTCCCTATCGCAATCAAAATCAGCTGCCGAACTTCGATAGCGCGTATTCGGACTTCAATTTCGCACAGTTGTTCACCGAGAACAGCTTTACGGGCAGCGATCGAATTTCTCAGGACGACCAGCTCACCGTGGCGCTCGTCACGCGCACAATCAACGATGAAAGTGGCGCTGAGCGACTTCGCGTGGCGATGGGGCAGGTTTTTTACTTTGGTCCAAACCTCGTCACCTTGCCCGGCGGTACGCCGCGCACGAACACCGCCTCCGATACACTGCTCGTGGCCAACGCCTCGTTGGGCAAGAAGTGGAGTGTTGACGTCGGGCTCGACTATTCGACGTTCATGAGCCAGCTGGAACTGGCCACCTTCGGGTTCCACTGGCAGCCGCGTCCCTCGTCGGTCTTCAACTTCAGCTACCGATACATGACGCCCACACTGGAAGGCGTGCTCATCGACGATTTCCGCGTCTCGGGGCAATGGCCGCTCAGTTCCCGTTGGTACGCGGTCGGGGCATTGGATTTCTCAGTGGCCCAAGCCGACTGGGTCGAGACCGTGCTCGGCCTCGAGTACAAGGCCGACTGTTGGGTTGGCCGCTTCGTGCTGTCTCGCTATGCCGTTGCCCTGCCCAATACGGTCGCCTATAGCAGCAACTATACAACGACAGCATTTTTGCAAATCGAACTCAATGGCCTGACCAGTGTCGGTACAAATCCGCTCGATCAGCTGCAGCGTAATATCACAGGCTATCAGCGCATCAATCCGCTTCCCATTCCCACGGGTCCATTTGAACATTACGAGTAGTCCGATGTTGCGTCGCTTTTCAATCCGAAATTCTGCCGTCTCATGGTCGGGCGCAGGCGCTCTGTTGCTGGCGGCCGTCGTATTCTTGCCTCTGTCCCATGCGGCTTTGGCGCAGACCTCGCCCTCGTCCGAGCAAGGCGCAGCGGCTGCGTCCCCGCGCTCGCCCGACACCCCGTCGGCACCTGCTGGCGTCGCGCCAGCGGCTGACGGTTCGGCGACCCCGGCTCCGGCTGCCGCAACCCCTGCGCCCGCGGTCGCGACGCCGCCGGCCGCCGGCACGAAGGCGCCTTCGCGGTCCCCGGATGCTTGGTTTGCGCCCACGCCCAAAGCTCCGAGCACCGACACCTCGGTGATCCCGGCCCCCGCGGCCACAGCGCCCGCGCCCGCGGCCACAGCGCCCGCGCCGGCTGTCGCAACGCCGCCGGCCGCCGGCGCGAAGGTGCCTTCGCGGTCCCCGGATGCTTGGTTTGCGCCCACGCCCAAAGCTCCGAGCACCGACACCTCGGTGATCCCGGCCCCCGCGGCCACAACGCCTGCGCCCGCGGTCGCAACGCCGCAGGCGGCCGGCGCAACGGTGCCATCCCTCGCTCCGGGCGCTGCGGCGGCACCGGTTCGCGCCGCGCCGGCGTCGGATAGTTCGGCTGGCGCTAGCTCGGCCGCCACGCCTGCAGCGTCAGTTACGGGGACCGGGGTGGAAGCTGCCTCGGGGACCCCAGCCACCGAGACGCCTGCCACCTCCGCAAACCTGCCCTCGTCGCCTTCCGGAACGCTGCCTGAGGCGGGCGCGTCGCCGGAGGCGGCGCCATCGGGTGCATCGGTGCCCCCACCTGCGGGCGGGGAAAGCGCTGTCTCGCCTCCGACTTTGACCCCGACAGCCGCGCAGACCTCCGGTACATCGCCAGTAGGCGAGGAGGCGGCCAAATCCCATGCAGCCGGTGCCGCAACCGCCTCGACGGCCGAATCCGCACGCGTGCTCGATCGCATTATTGCGGTCGTCAACGACGACGTGATCACCCTTGGAGAGCTCGACTACCGGATACGTCTTGCCGAAGTACAACTCACACGCCAGCGCATTCCGATGCCTCCGGCTGACGTTTTACGCAAGCAGATTTTGGAACGACTCATCCTTGATAAGGCGCAGTTGCAACTTGCCAAGGAGACGGGTGTGCGCGTCGATGACGGCACGGTCAACTCCGCGGTCGGTCGGATGGCCGAACAAAACGGCATGAATATTGCGGCAATGCGCGTGAAGGTGGAGGCCGATGGCGTGCCGTTTAACCAGTTTCGGGAGGACATGCGTGACGAAATCACGATGATGCGGGTGCGGGATCGCGAGGTCGACGCCAAGATTCAGATTTCGGAAGGCGAAATTGACAACTTTCTGCAGGAGCAAAGCTCGGTTGCTGCGAACTCGGTTCAGTACGACGTGGCGCAGATTCTCATCGGTGTACCGGAAATCGCCAGCCCCGAATTCGTCGAACGCGCCCGCCGCCGCGCGGAGGACCTTTTGGCCCAGTTGCGGTCGGGAGCAGATTTCGGGCGCCTGGCCGCGGGGTACTCGGCCGCACCGGAGGCTCTGCAGGGGGGAGATTTGGGCTGGCGCAGCATCGACCGTCTGCCAGGCCTTTTTGCCGATGCGGTCCGCAAGCTCAAGCCCGGTGAGATAGCCTTGGTACGCAGCCCGGTCGGTTTTCACATTCTCAAGCTCGTCGGTCAGCGTGATGCTGCCAACGTCCACCTCTCCAACCAGCCGGTGGCTCAGACGCATGCGCGGCACATTCTCTTGCGTGTTTCTGACGCGCTGCCTGAACCCGAGGTAAAGCATCGCCTGCTTGACCTGCGCGAGCGCGTCGCGAAGGGGGGGCAGGATTTTGGCCAGCTCGCACGCCTGTATTCGGTGGATCCGAGCAGCACGCGCGGCGGCGATCTCGGATGGCTGTACCCTGGCGACACAGTTCCAGCCTTCGAAAATGCAATGAATGCCCTGAAAATCAACGAGATCAGTGAGCCCGTGCAGTCGCCGTTTGGCTGGCATCTGATCCAGGTGCTCGAGCGCCGTACTGAGGAGTCATCGGTGGAGCGCAAGCGCCTGGAGGCGCGGCAGGCACTCAAAGACCGCAAGGCGGAGGAGGCTTTGCAGGAGTGGCTGCGACAGTTGCGCGATCGGACCTACGTCGAATACCGCGTCGAGGACAATCGCTGACGACGGTCGGGCACCCCTAAGCCTCATGCGCATAGCGATCACTACCGGGGAGCCCGCGGGCATCGGCCCGGAGGTTGCGTTGCGTGCGGCCGTCGATGCGAGCGTGGCCTGTGACCTGCTGGGTGACCAAGAGCTCCTGCAGGCGACCGCCCGTGGCCTGGGAATCGCCTGGCCGCTTCCATCGCACCTGCGCATCATGCATGAGCCGTTGGTTGCGCCAGCGCAACCCGGCAGGCTGGACACGCGTAACGCGCGCTACGTATTGCGCCTGCTGGATCGCGCCCTGGAAGGTTGGCGCGAGGGCGAGTATGCGGCCTTGTGCACGGCACCCGTGCACAAGGCCGTGATCAACGACGCGGGCATCGAATTTCGCGGTCACACCGAGTATCTCGCGCACGCGACGGGGGCAAGGCATGTGGTAATGCTGCTCGTCGGTGGCGGACTGCGTGTTGCCCTGGTCACGACGCACTTGCCGTTGGCAGCCGTGCCGCGGGCAATTACCCGTGAGCGCCTCGATGCTTGCATCGATGTGCTGCAGCACGACCTGGTGCAACGCTTCGCGATCGCGGCGCCGCGCATCGCCGTCGTCGGTCTTAACCCCCATGCGGGTGAGGGCGGCCACCTTGGGAGGGAGGAGATTGAGATCATTGCTCCGGCGGTGATCGCGGCGCGCCAGCGCGGGATCGAAGCCTCCGGCCCGTGGCCAGCCGATACGATCTTCGTGGCGCGCAACGCGATGCGTGCCGACGCGATCCTGGCCATGTATCACGACCAGGGACTTGCAACACTGAAGTACGCGAGTTTTGGCAAGGGCGTGAACGTCACGCTCGGACTGCCTCTGGTACGCACCTCGGCCGATCATGGAACCGCGCTTGACCTTGCGGGCGCTGGGCAGGCCGACGCGGGCAGCATGAAGGAGGCTCTTGCGCTCGCCGCGCAGATGGCCCAGCGCTGGGCCGCGGCCCAACAGGCGCGGGGAAGGCCCGATGGAGGGTCATAGGGCGCGCAAGCGCTTTAGCCAAAATTTTCTTCACGATGCCGGCATCATCGAGCGCATTGTTGCCGCGATCGACCCCCGTCCCGGCCAGCACCTGGTCGAAATTGGACCAGGAATGGGCGCATTGACCGAACAGCTCGTCGCCCGCGTCGGACACATCAGTGCCGTAGAAATCGACCGTGACCTTGTCGCACGATTGCGCGCGCGCTTTGCACCCGAGGTGCTCGCGCTCATCGCTGCCGATGCCTTGCAACTGGACTGGCGGGAGCTTGCGCGCCAGCTCGGGGGCGCGCTGCGTGTGGTCGGTAATCTGCCCTATCACGTATCGACGCCACTACTTTTTTGCCTGCTGGCCATTGCCGATCAGGTGCAGGACCAGCACTTCATGCTGCAGCGAGAGGTGGCCGAGCGCATGGCGGCTCCGCCGGGAGGCAAGGAATACGGTCGGCTGTCGGTGATGTTGCAATTTCGGTATCGGATCGAACGCCTGTTTCATGTGGCTGCGGGTTGCTTTCGACCGGCACCCAAGGTTCAGTCGACCGTGGTTCGCATGACGCCGGTCGTCCCGGAGTTGTTGCCGCAGGTTGCGTTACCGGCGTTCTCCGCGGTGGTGACCGCGGCTTTTTCGCAGCGGCGCAAGATTTTGCGCAACGCGCTCGCGGGGCTGTTAGTCGAGTCGCAGATCGAACAGGCGCACGTCGACCCCGGTGCCCGCGCGGAGACGCTCGACGTCGCTGCCTTCGTACGCCTTGCGCAGTGCGCCGAAGGGCGGCCCACGTCCGCGGCGATCTTGTCGCGGCATCTCGAGGCGTGATCGAGACCGCGCCCGGGCTTTGCCGGCGGCCCGTGGCGCGTCCCGATCACGAGGCGGCGCCAACGGGTCGCGAAGGTGATAAGGCCGCAGGGCTCCGCCGATGAGTGCCACGAGTCGGACCGAACGCACGGCTTAGAGGGGAAGCGTCGAGAGATCCTCGTTGCGGATATGGTCGCGCGCTGCTTCAAAGCCTGGCAACAGTCGCGCGACCTGACGCCAGAATTCCGGGCCGTGATTGAGCTCCTTGATGTGCGCCAGCTCATGTGCCACCACGTAATCGATTACGGGCAGGGCGAAGTGGATGAGGCGCCAGTTCAGGCGAATGCGACCATCGGCCGTGCAAGAACCCCACTGGGAGCGAGCCGACGATAGTGCCCAGGACGAGTAGCGCACGGCGCTGCGCGCGCTGAGTTCGCGCAGCCGCTCCTCGAGCAGCCGTCGCGCTTGTTCTTTGAGCCACGTCTGGACCGCGTCGCGCACTTGCGTCTCGGTGGCCTGAAGCGGCAGCGCGAGACACAGTTCGTCGCCTAACAGCCCTGGGGCAAGCGCCGAGCAGCGCAGATCGGCGCGCAGTCGCAGCGTAATTTCGGAGCCGAGAAACGGAAGGCGGCCGCCGTCGGCAAAGCGCACTTGCGGCAGGCGTCGCTCCGCGCGCCACTTATGCCACTGCTCCAGGCGTGAGCGAATCCAGCGCTCCTTTTCCAGGATCGCCGCCTCGATGTCGCGCAGTGAGACCCAGCGCGGGGCACTGATGGTCAGCCCGCGGTCGTCGATCTGAAAACCGATCGTGCGCCGGCGCGCCCGCCGCAAACGGTATTCGCACGGACGACCGGAGAGCACGATGCGCCGATCGGGATTGCCGCGTGCCTTCGGGGTGGGAGCGGACGCGGTTGGTACAGCGTCAAAGTCCAGGCTCAGCTGCACGCCGCCGGCCACCCCACCAGCGATCGCCGCCAGGCCCGCGCCACGACGCGAAGTCTTTGTCTTCTTAGGCACGCGATGAGACACGACGTTCGCTAAATTCAGCCGGCTCGGAGGCCTTGGTGTAGCGGTGCGGTGCGATCCGGCGCATTTCAGACTCGATCCAATTCTCGACCAGCCTTGCCACTTCGTCGGCGGTCCGTCCCGCCGGATCAATCGGTGGACCAATCGAGACGGTAATGGTACCCGGAGTCTTGAGAAACGCGCGCCGCGGCCAGACCTCGCCAGAATTCAGCGCGATCGGAATCACTTTGGCGCCAGTGCGAACGGCGAGCCGCGCGCCGCCCGATTTGTAGCGTGGGGGAGCGCCCGGCGCGGTACGGGTGCCCTCCGGGAAGATCACGATCCACCAACCGCGCGCGAGGTGTTGCGTACCACCGTCGACAACGTGCTCAAAGGCGTTGCTGCCATGGGAGCGGTCGATGTTAATCATTCCCAGTGTGGCCATACCCCAACCAAGAAAGGGAACGTAGTGCAGTTCACGTTTGTAGACGAATGTGAGGGGGCGCGGCATCGCCGTGGTCAGCCAAAGCGTCTCCCACGCCGACTGATGCTTTGGCTGAACGATCGCGGGGGCATCGGGCAGGTTCTCCAGCCCCTGGACCTCATAGCGGATTCCGCAGATTGCCTTGGCACAAAAAACGGCGAAGCGGGTCCAGCCCGTCGCCATCCAGTAACGCTGCTTGGGCGGCAGCCAGGCCCAAAGAAGCGTGCCGATGGAGTACGGCGCCACGGTAACGATGAGCAAAACGAAGTAGAGCGCAGAGCGCACTGCGATGCCCAGCGTCTCGAGGCGTCGACTCATCCGGCGGCCAGCAGCGAGATATCGGCTATTTGGTTCATGAGTGCGCGCAGTTGACGGAGCAGGGTGAGGCGATTGTCCTGCAACTTCGGCTCGTCGACCATCACCATGACTTCGTCAAAGAAACGGTCAACGGGCGGCTTCAGAGGCACAAGCGCGCGCAACACGCCTGCATCGTCGCCGGCTGTCAGCGCGGCGTCAACCTGCGGCGCAACGGCGTCAAACGCCGCGGCCAGTTCGCGTTCCGCTGGCTCGATCAATAAATGGACATCGAGCCTCGCGCTCGCGTCTGCCACCGGCGCCTTTTTCAAGATATTGCCGATGCGCTTGTTAGCGGCTGCCAGATTTTCGGCCTGGGGCAACTGCATAAACGCGCGCACGGCGGCCATGCGAGCGCCAATGCGATCCAAGCGTCCGGGGCGCAACGAAAGCACGGCGTCGACTTCGTGCGCACCGTAGCCTTGCTCGAGCAGGGTCCCGCGTAGACGTTCGAAGAGAAACTGTTCGATTTCCTCGGGGCTGGGTTTGAAGCCCCGGGGAAAATCGGCTGGAGGGAACGCATCGAGAGCCAGTGCGATGAGCCGCTGCAGCGGCAAGGGTATAGCCCGTTCTTGCAATATCCGCAGAATCCCCAGCGCGTTGCGCCGCAAGGCGTAAGGGTCGCGGTCCCCGCTCGGGCGCTCGCCTACTCCGAAGAGTCCGGCGATGGACTCGATTTTGTCGGCCAGCGCTAGGCAGGCGCCGACAAGTGACGAGGGCAGCGCATCCCCGGAAAAACGCGGCCGATAGTGCTCGCCGATTGCAGTGGCAACTTCTTCGTCCTCGCCCTCGATGCGCGCGTAGATCGCGCCCATTTCCCCTTGAAGTTCCGGAAACTCCCCAACCATTGCGGTGCTCAGGTCGGCTTTGGCGAGCAGCGCCGCACGTGCCACGACATTTTGGTCCACGCGGTGCGATGCAGGTAGTTCCGCCGCAATGCTTCTGGCGATAACAACCAGGCGCTCGACGCGCTGCAATTGCGAGCCGAGCGCATGGTGGTATACGACATTTGCCGCGGCACCCAGGCGCGTCTCCAGTCTGTGCTGACGGTCCTGCTCAAAGAAAAAGCGCGCATCCGCCAGACGCGCACGCACCACGCGGGCGTTGCCCGCAATGATTGCAGAGGGATCGGGGGTCTCAATATTGCTCACGAGCAAGAAGCGATTGCGAAGCGTGCCACCTTCGTCTTGCAGCGCGAAGTACCTTTGGTTTTGCTGCATCGTCAGGATCAGGCAGTTTTGCGGAACCTCGAGGAACACCGCGTCGAACTCCGACTCGTACACCACCGGCCACTCGACCAATGCGGTGACCTCGTCGACGAGAGCCTCCGGCGTTACCGCGCACGCGGACAGCCGGGCGGCAGCGGCCTGCAACTGCTCGACGATCCGGGCGCGCCGCGCCGAAAATGACGCGATGACCTTGCCCTCCCGGAAAAGCTGATGCTCATACGAAAGCGCGCGATCGATCCGCAGCACACCCGGCGCGTGGAAGCGGTGTCCCGTCGTTTGCCCCCCGGCTTGCAGTCCGAGCGCGTGCACGGGCACGATCTGCGAGCCGTGAAGTGCGAGCAAGCCGTGCACCGGACGCGCGAACTGCACGGTCGTGCGACCGTCGGCGAGTTGGTAGTTCATCACTTTCGGGATCGGCAGCCGCTCAATGGCCTCCTGCAGAGCTGCTTGCAGCCCTTCGGCGAGCGTCGCACCCTGGCGCAGGCCGCGATAGACGAGCATCTGTTGGCGACCGTCGGATTCGCGCACGATGCACCGTGGGTCATAGACGAGGCCGAGTGCATCGAGTTTTTTGCGCAGCGCCGCGGTCGGCTCGGAGTGCGCGTCCAGGCCGACGCTCGCCGGCACCAGCCGCTGTTCGAAGCTACGTCCGGGCGCCACGGCTCGCACGTCGGCGACAAGCGCACCCAGCCGGCGCGGGGTGGCAAAGACGCGCAGCGCCTGAGGATCGGACGGAGCCAATTCGCGCTCCACCAGAGCATGATGGATCGCCTCAGCAAAGGCGCGCCCTAAGCCAGGCAGCGCCTTGGGAGGCAGTTCCTCGGTGAGCAGTTCGACGAGTAGCGCCTCACTGGCGGCCTTGGTGCCGTTCATGGCGTACCCCCGGCCGACTGCACCATGGGGAACCCGAGGCGCTCGCGTGCCGCCAGATAGCTTTGGGCGACGGCGCGCGCAAGCTTGCGGATGCGGGCAATGTATGCCGCGCGCTCCGTCACGCTGATGGCGCCGCGCGCGTCGAGCAAGTTGAATGTGTGAGCCGCCTTGAGCAGGGCTTCATAGGCCGGTAGTGCCAGGTCCGCGGCCATGAGGCGGGCGGACTCGGACTCAAATACGACGAACTGCTCGAGGAGAATTTCGGGGTCCGAATATTCGAAGTTGAACTTGGATTGTTCGACCTCGTTTTGGTGAAACACATCGCCGTAGCGCAAGATACGTTCCTGCCCGCCGTTGCCCCAGCGCGTGTACATCAGGTCAAAGACGTTGTCGATATTTTGCAGATACATCGCGAGGCGCTCGAGCCCGTAGGTGATCTCGCCGGTTATAGGTTTGCATTCGAGACCACCGACCTGTTGGAAGTACGTGAACTGCGTGATTTCCATGCCGTTCATCCAAACTTCCCAGCCCAAACCCCAGGCGCCCAGCGTCGGATTTTCCCAGTCGTCCTCGACGAATCGGATGTCGTTGCGCCCCGTGTCTACACCCAGCGCCGCGAGCGATCCGAGGTAGCGCTCGAGAATGTCGGTTGGCGAAGGTTTGAGCACGACCTGAAACTGGTGATGCTGGTGCAGGCGGTTGGGGTTTTCTCCGTACCGCGCGTCCTTGGGCCGGCGCGACGGCTGCACGTAGGCGGCTCGCCAGGGTTCGGGTCCGATCGCGCGCAAAAAAGTTGCCGTGTGCGACGTCCCAGCGCCGACCTCGATATCAATCGGCTGCAGCAGCGCACAACCTTGTTCGTTCCAGTACGCCTGCAGGCGCAGGATGATTTCTTGAAAGGTGATCATCGCCCGATGCCGGCCAGTGGTAATGGCGGCCCGGGGCGAATTCTACTGACGAAAAGATAAAAGGATGTGCCCGGAATTGTCGCCGCGGTTCCGTGCGACGACCGGCGGGCCCTGCGCGTGGTGGCCTGACGCAATCAGGCGAGCAAATCGTCGATGGGTGCCGTCAGCTCTTCGAACGTTGGCGCCTTTGCCTGCAACCAGGGAACATCCAGACGCAGGTGATCGAGCAGGGGCCGGTTAGCTTGCTCGAGCGCCGGGCCCAGCGCGATCTTCATCGCGCCCGCGTCGGCCATTACGGCGGCCATGTTCAGCACCGCGGCCAGCAGCGAAAAAGGGTGCGCCTCGAGCGGCGCGGCCGCGTGCGCGAAGCCATCGACCAAGCGCAGGGGCAACAGCCAGCGCCGGGCGAGTTCAGCCGTGACGTGAGCGTGCGTTACCCCGATGATGCGCTTTTCGAGAGTCAGACGCAGACCTGGCGCGCGACAGCCGTCCTCGACCTGCGCAATTGCATCGGGAATGACGCGCGCCATCAGCAACTGGCCGCTGCGCAGCATGAAGCCAGCCAAGTAGCCGCTGTCGGCATCGACGCCCAAGATGAAACCCAGCCAGCGCGCATAACCACCGGTTGCAATCGCGTGCTTCCAGAAACCGATGCGATCGATGCCTGCAATCTGCGGAAAAGCGCTCGCGATCGACGCCGCGAGCACGAGGTTGCGCAGGCGCTCCATCCCGAGCACTCCCGCGGCGTCGTCGAGGCATGTCACGGCGCGCGCATTGGGATATCGGGCTGCATTGGCAAGGCGCAGGACCTTGCGCGCAAGTAACTGTTCGTGCTGCGTAAGTTCGACGATCGTATGAATGTCGACGTTTTCGTCGTCGAAACTGGCAATGAGCTGACGCGCCACCTCGGGCATCGCGGGCAAGGTATTGCCGCCGAGGAAAAACTGCTCGATGCCGCCCATTTCGCCCATGTCTCCGCTTCGCCCGATCGGTGAGGTTTTTGTCCCCCGGCAACTCCCGGCAAGCGTAGCGACTGCGCAACGTCGTTATGCGCCGATTTGCGGGCGCAAAGCGGGTGCTTCTTTCGCTCAAGTTCGACCGCGCGAAGGTGGGCGCGGTTCGGAGGGGTTGGGTCGTGAAAAAATGGTGACAAGCAATGCAAGCGCCGATGCAATGAGGATCGGCCAGTTCCCCATCCGAACAAACGGGGTTAGGCCTTGAGTCGGCTGCACGGTGCCGTCCAGGCTGCCTTGGGTTTGCACCGGAAGTTGCGACGCGACTCGGCCGCGCGCGTCGACGATGGCGGTTATTCCGGTGTTGGTCGCGAGCAGCATCGGTCGGGCCGTTTCGAGCGTACGCATTCGGGAAATCTGCAGATGCTGTGGCAAGGCGATGGAATCGTCGAACCACGCGAGGTTGGACAAATTCAGTAGCACGGTCGGCGTGCGGCTCGGGTCGTGCCAAGCGTCGAGGAGTTCAGCGCCAAACAAGTCTTCGAAACAGATCGTGACAGCGATCTGCTGGCCGGCCAGCGCCAGAGGAGGCTGGTAGCGTGCGCCGCGCTGCTGATCGCCAATCGGAATGCGCATCAAGTCGACGAACCAGCGAAATCCAAAAGGAATGAATTCGCCAAACGGCACCAAGTGCCGCTTACTGTAGCGCTGGGGTTCGACCTCATCGCCAGCGAGACCGATGGCACTATTGAAGTACCGCTGCCCGGGCTCGGCTACAAAGGCACCGAAAATCAGCGCGGCGCCTCCGCGCAGGCGCGCGTCGGCCAGGACCTGCAGAACGTCGTCGGGCAGTTCGTTTACCGGCACTGGAAAGGCCGACTCTGGCAGGACGATCAGATCGGGCCCGAGCGCGACGGAGTTGCCTTGCATGGAACCGGTGCGCAGGGCAGGCAGGTAGCGCGTCAGCGACTCGTCCAAACCGCCTTCGGCAAATTTCACTTCCTGCGCGATGTTGCCCTGGACGAGTCGAACGCGCAGGTTTGCGCCGTGGGGCTGGGACCACAACTGTTCGCGCAGGACCGCACCCGTGGCCAGTAACACGATGCAAGCCACGCCGGCAATCAGAACAGGCAACGGCCGACGCGGCGAACGAAACCAGGCCCACAGCGGTATAGCCACGACCAGCGCTGCCACCGCTCCCACGCCATAGACCCCGATCACGGGCGCGAATCCCGCCAGGGAACCGTCCGTGTGGGCGTAGCCGGTGGAGAGCCAGGGAAATCCGCCCAGAAGGACACCACGCAGCCATTCGGAGAGGGTCCACGCGGCAACGATGGCTAGCGCGCGCTGCGCGCTGGCACGCACGCCAATCCACGCGGCAGCGGCTAACGCCAGTCCCGGATACAGCGCCAGGAAGGCCACCAGAGCTGCCGTAGCACCGGCCGCCAGCGGAGCCCACAGCTCGCCGTAATGATGCAAGCTGATGTAGACCCAGGACACACCGACACCGAACCAGCCTATGCCAAAGGCAAATCCCGCGGCAAAGGCCTCACGAACGTTGCGCGCAAGGAGAGCCAGCGCAAAGCACGCGGCCAGCGCAAGCAGCTCCAGCCACGGCAAATCGGCCGGCGCAAAGGACACGGCGTGCACAATGCCTGCACCAGCGGCAATTGCGGCCGGCAGCGCCATCCCGGCGCGGCGCGCCGGCGCGACCCACATCGCGTGCGCTTCGTGTTGCCGTTGCGGGGAAGAGCGGGCGTTGTTTGCGGGTGCAGCGCTGGGCGGGCCGTTGGCCTCAGGCATGCTGACCGGCTTCCCGATCGGCGAACTCGCGAGCCACCGTGCGCGGAACACGCGCAACGTGAAACAACTGCACCTGACGGGCATCGGCGCGCAATACCTCGAAGCGCAACCCATCGATTTCGATCGCGTCGCCGCGACGTGGCACCCGGCCAAAGGCCACCGTGACCAGTCCCCCAATAGTGTTGAAATCCGACTCCGGGTAGTTCGTTCCGAAGCTCGCGTTGAACTGGTCGATCTCGGTGAGCGCTTTGACGCGGAAGCTCCCGTCGGCCTCGGCGATGATGTTTTCGTCTTGCTGCTCGAAGTCGTATTCGTCCTCGATGTCTCCCACGATCTGCTCGAGCACGTCCTCGATCGTGATCATTCCCGCGACGCCCCCGTACTCATCGACGACAATCGCAATGTGATTGCGCTTGGACCGAAAATCGCGCAACAGCACGTTCAGGGGCTTGGATTCGGGTATGAAAACGGCCGGGCGCAGCATGGCCCGTACATCGAGTTCTTGACGCGTGTAGTACCGCAGCAGGTCTTTCGCGAGCAAGATGCCGATCACGTGGTCGCGGCTGCCCTCGATGACGGGAAAGCGCGAATGGCCAGTGTCGATGATTTTGGGCATCCAGGAGTCTATGGGTTCGTCTATATCGATTACGTCCATCTGCGCCCGCGGAATCATCAGGTCGCGGGCACGCAGCTCCGAAACCTGGAGTACGCCCTCGATCATGGAAAGGGCATCGGCGTCGAGCAGATTGCGTCCGTGGGCTTCGGACAGAAGTTCCAGTAGCTGTTCTCGGTTTTCCGGCTCGCGGAAAATGAACGCGGTCAAGCGTTCGAGCAAGCTACGGTGGCGGTGGGCATGAGCGGCGCGCCCGGCGTTGGAGTCGGACATCGTGGCGGGACGCGCGGCGGCGCCCGGCAGTGGAGATGTGCTCAGAATACCGGAGCGCCGAAGGCCCGTCATCGCGCTCGCTCGGTTCGGCGCTTCCGTTCGACTGGAATTTTTGTAAGTGTGCGCATACTTACACAGAATTCATTTATTTTCATAGGCCACGATATGGATCCGGGATCCGCAATTGCGCTAGGAGGCGGCGTTCAAGGGCCTCCATCCTCCGGGCATCGCCTGCGCGCGCATGATCAAGGCCTTGGGCATGGAGCACGCCATGCACGATCAGGTGGGCCAAGTGCCGGCGCAGAGTCTTGCCTTGCTCGAGCGCTTCGCGTCGTACGACCGACAGGCAGATGACCACGTCGGCGACCACAAAGGGCTCGATCTGGTAGGGAAACGTGAGCACGTTGGTGGCATAGTCGCGTCCGCGAAACTGACGATTCAGTCGCCGCCCGGCACGGCTGTCAACAAAAACCAGCGTGATCTCGCCGGCGCAGGACAGGGCCTGGGCGACCCAACGACGCAGCGTCGAGCGCGACGGCAATTCCGGGTCTGTGGCGCCACGCAGGTTCAGGCGCAGCCGCCCCTTGCCCGGGCTCCGCGCAGACCCCGCCCGCCGGCTACTGGGCACGCGAGGCGCGCACCGGGCGGGCCGCTTGCTCGCCCGGTGAAGCGGCGACCGCGGCGGCTCGCTCATAAGCTTCGACGATGCGCGCGACCAGGGGATGGCGCACCACGTCGGCAGCGGTGAAGTAGGTAAAACCGATGCCGCGCACGCCCTGCAGGACATGCTGGGTCTCGATGAGCCCGCTCGCGCTACCGCGCGGAAGATCCGTCTGGGTTACGTCGCCCGTGACCACCGCCTTGGAGCCGAAACCGATGCGTGTGAGAAACATCTTCATTTGTTCGGGCGTGGTGTTCTGCGCCTCATCGAGGATGACAAATGAATGATTCAGCGTGCGCCCTCTCATATATGCCAGGGGAGCGATTTCGATTGTTTGCCGCTCGAGCAGCCTCTGGGTCTTGTCAAAACCCAGCAAATCGAACAGCGCATCGTATAGCGGTCGCAGATAGGGATCGACCTTCTGCGCCAGGTCCCCTGGCAGAAAGCCCAGACGTTCGCCAGCTTCTACGGCAGGGCGGGTGAGCACGATGCGCTCGACCGTGTCGCGCTCGAGGGCGTCGACCGCGCAGGCCACCGCGAGGTAGGTTTTGCCCGTACCCGCCGGGCCGATACCAAAGCTGATGTCGTGCGCCAGGATTGACTGCAGATAGTTGCGCTGCACCGGCGTGCGCGCGTGCAGTTCGGGTCTGCGAGTGAGCAAAACGGGTTGGTGCCCCGTCGGATCCGTTACGTCGGATTGCGGTGCCGCAGACACCTGCTCGGGAGGCGGCACGTTGCGGCTTGCGGCCGCGAAGCGCTTTTGCTCGAACACCTGTAGTTGCACGTCCTCGAGGGAAATGGGGTGCTGCGCCTGCGCATGCAGGCCTTTGAGCAGCGATTGCGCATTGCGTGCCGCTTCCGGCGTGCCTTCGATGCGAAAGATATTGCCGCGGCGGCGGATGCGCACGGAATACTCGTTTTCGATCTGCCGCAAATTGGCGTCGAGCGCGCCGGCCAGATGCGCCAGGCGCTCGTTGTCCGGGTCGGCACAAAACTGCAGCACGGTCGCGGAGTTCGCGGCGGATGCGCCACGCTCGCGTCGTCCTCGACTGCCGCGCGCTGTCTGCGTCACGCTGCCATACGCTCCGCGTCATGGACCACGAGTTCGCCACGCAAAGTGTGCGCAAGCGTCTCCTCGATGCGCACGCTGACCATCTTGCCTACGAGGTCCGGATCGCCGACGAAATTCACTGTGCGGTGGTTGGAGCAGCGGCCGGTCAATTCGCCAGCGTTGCGTCGCGATCGACCTTCCACCAAGACGCGATGCACTTCTCCGACCATCTCCCGGCCGATACGGGCCTCGATTGCATTGAGTCGTTCCTGCAGGCGTTGCAGCCGCTCGAGCTTTATCGGATGCGGCGTCGTATCGGTGAGCTCCGCGGCCGGGGTACCCGGGCGGCGGCTGTAGACGAAGGAAAAGCTTGCATCGAACTGCAACTCGTCGACCAGGCGCAAGGTTTGCCCAAAATCGTCCTCCGTTTCGCCTGGGAACCCGACGATGAAGTCCGAGGCCACCGAAAGGCCGGGACGCGCCGAACGCAGACGCCGCACGATCGATTTGTACTCAAGCACGGTGTAACCGCGCTTCATTGCGAGCAGTACGCGGTCCGAACCCGACTGGACGGGAAGGTGCACGTGGCACGCAAGCTTGGGCAAGCGGGCGTGCGCCTCGACGAGCCGCGCAGTGAACTCCCGTGGGTGCGAAGTTGTGTAGCGGATGCGGTCGATTCCGGGGATTTCGGAGACCAGATCGAGCAGCAATGCAAAGTCGGCGCACTCGCCCGCGTCCGACGCCGTGCCCAGCCGGCCCCGGTAGGCATTGACGTTTTGCCCGAGCAGCGTGACTTCACGCACACCCTGATCGGCCAGATCCGCAATTTCGGTCAGGACATCGTCGACCCGCCGCGAAGACTCCTCCCCGCGCGTATAGGGTACGACACAGAAGCTACAGTACTTGCTGCACCCTTCCATGACGGAGACAAAGGCGCACGGCCCGGTTGTGCGTGGCGGCGGCAAATGGTCAAATTTCTCCATCTCCGGAAAAGAAACGTCGACCTGCGACTTGCCGCTGGTGCTCCGCGCGGCGAGCAGGGCCGGCAAGCGGTGCAGCGTCTGTGGGCCAAAAACGACATCAACGAAAGGGGCAGCGTCAAGGAGCGCTTCCCCTTCCTGGCTTGCGACGCATCCACCGATGCCAATCAACAGGTCCGGATTTGTTTCTTTGAGTTCGCGCAGCCGACCGAGATCCGATCGCATCTTGTGCTGCGCTTTGTCACGAATCGAGCAGGTATTGAAAATAATCAGATCCGCGCTTTGCGCGCTGTCGACCCGTTGCCAACCGTGCTGGGCGCACAGCACATCGGCGATCTTTTGCGAGTCATACTCGTTCATCTGGCACCCGAAGGTGCGCACATAGAGCTTGTTCGCGGGCACGGTTTTGATCCGGGGGCGAAAACGGGGTCATTTTAGCGTGCTGCGCACGCAGTACCGCTGCCACCGCCTCGGAGCGCTGCTTTTTGCGCCCGACCGGCACGCGAGAAGCCTGCCACGGTGCCGCACGCAGGGCCGCAATAGATCCTAACGGTCCGCCGCTTCCCCGATTTCGCGCCACCAGCCCCATATCCTTGGCGCGCGCGGCCCTCAACGCGGTGGGCGGACACTCGTAGGGGCTTGATCAACCTCCCAGATAAAAGATCCGGGGGCAAGGGACTACGGCCCCCCGGGTCCGCGCCTTGATGCGTGCGCTCGCCGATTGCTGCACCGCAAGCGCATGAGCATCTCCCACGTCCTCGCCGGTCAGAAACTAGGTATCAAAGAAATCGAGGAAGGCATCTGGATCGTCAGCTTCATGCACTACGATCTGGGCTTCATCGACCTGGAACAAAAGACATTGCAACCCCTGGATAACCCGTTCGGCCCGAGGTCGTCACCTATGTCTTAGGTACGTTCCGTAACCTATGCTTCCGGTCCGGACAGCGTGAACGAGTGGCGGATCAGGGACTCGAACCCCGGACACAAGGATTATGATTCCTCTGCTCTAACCAGCTGAGCTAATCCGCCGAGGCTGCGCAGTATACGCGAGCGCAATTGCGCAACAAAAAGCCGGCGGGCGCCGGCTCAAAGATGCAAGCCTGTCGTGGGACTGTTGGCAGGCTTTCCAAGTAGCTCGCCGAAGCGAGGTTCTCTCCGATGGCGCTGGCTGCGGAAAGCAGCCAGCGCCGGACTTCGGTTTAATCGTGCGCGTAAATGTCCCGATCCTTGGTTTCGGGCAAGAAAAGCGCACCGATCACGAATGTCATCGCGGCTACGATGATCGGGTACCACAATCCCGAATAAATGTTGCCGGTGCCCGCGACGATCGCAAACGCGGTGGCCGGGAGAAAGCCTCCAAACCAGCCGTTGCCAATGTGATACGGCAAGGACAGCGACGTGTAGCGAATGCGGGTTGGGAACAGTTCCACCAGCATGGCCGCAATCGGACCGTAGACCATCGTCACGTAGATCACAAGGATCGTCAGGACGATGACCATCATCGGTTTGTTGATCTGCTCTGGATCGGCCTTGGGCGGATAGCCCGCCGTCTTGATCGCGTCGCCAAGCGCTTTCTTAAAGACGGGCCCGGCCTTTGCAGCGTCGTTTTCGCTAGCGGCCAGAATGTCGGCGTAGGACACCACGACGTCACCAAATTTCACGATCACCGGTGCTCCCGGCGCGGCGGTCTCGTTGCTGTAGCTCACTGAAGACGTTGCCAGGGTGCTCTTGGCAATGTCGCATGGCGCAGTGAACTTTGCGGTTCCCACCGGGTTGAACTGCACCGCACAGGTGTTTTGGTCAGCCACGATGACCGCAGGAGACTTGGCCTGTGCCGCCTCGAGGGCAGGATTGCCATAGTGCGTCAGCATCCCAAAGAGCGGAAAGTACGTAAGCGCCGCAAGCAGGCAGCCGCCCAAAATAATGGGTTTGCGGCCGATCCGGTCCGACAATGCGCCAAACAGCAGGAAAAACGGCGTGCCTAGGACCAGCGAAGAACCTATCAGCATGTTGGCGGTCAAGCCGTCGATCTTTAGCGACTGCAAGAGGAAAAACAGCGCGTAGAACTGTCCCGTGTACCAGACCACGGCCTGGCCCGCGGTGCCGCCCAGCAGTGCGAGCACAACGACTTTCAGGTTTCCCCAGCGTGCAAACGATTCGGTCAGAGGCGCCTTGGAGGTCTTGCCCTGCTCCTTCATGCGCTGAAAGGCGGGCGATTCAGCCAAGGAAAGCCGAATCCACACCGAGATGAGCAGCAGGAAGAAGGATAGCCAGAAGGGAATGCGCCAGCCCCAGTCGTTGAAGGTGTCCGTACTCAGGGTCTCGCGTGCTACCACGATGACGACGAGCGAGAGCAGCAAGCCAACGGTCGCGGTCGTCTGGATCCACGAGGTGTACCAACCGCGCTTATCGCGCGGAGCATGCTCGGCAACGTAGGTCGCCGCTCCACCGTACTCGCCCCCCAACGCCAGGCCTTGCAAGAGACGAAGCGTGATCAGGATCACTGGCGCGAATACGCCCCACGTGTTGTAGCCGGGCAAGACACCGACCAAGAAGGTCGAAAGACCCATGATGGTGATCGTGATGAGAAAGGTGTATTTGCGCCCGACGATATCTCCGAGGCGGCCGAACACGATCGCGCCAAAGGGTCGTACCGCGAATCCTGCAGCAAACGCCAGCAGAGTCATAATGAATTGGGCTGTAGGCGACAGGGGCACGAAAAACTGTTTGGCGATGATGGCCGCCAGCGTTCCGTACAAGTAGAAGTCGTACCACTCAAAAACAGTTCCCAGCGACGAGGCAAAAATAACTCGGCGCTCTTCCTTGGTCATCCCTCGGCCGATATCGGGTTTGCGCGAGGCTGCGGGCAGTTGCCCGGCTACGGTACTCATGTGCGGTCTCCTTGTGGGTACGGCCGTACAAAAGATCGTGCATGGCCGCAAAGCGCTTCCTGCGAGCGCCTATATGTGTTTGCTAGCCGTCGTGGCGCTATCGGGCGCCACCACGCGTGGGCGCAGCATGCGCAGCCAAACTTACAGGGACCTTGCAGGGCAAGCGCCTCCGGCGATACCCGTCTCGGCGCCCGGGCGGCGAGTGCCGCGCGTCGCGCAATGCGCCTAACTGCCCCGGGCGTTTTCGACGCTTGCGGCGTGTGGGAACGAAACGCGAAATAATGCGCCCGGCAAGCGCGTCGATTCATCCGCATCGGCAGCATTGCGGGCTTGGGCGAGCAACTCGGAGGCATCCTGCGGCTGTGCGACGGCAAACTGCGCAGTTC
>DASPPB010000042.1:0-9636 GCA_035625725.1 Burkholderiaceae bacterium | reverse complement strand
GAATGGCGGCTGGCCGCCAGCAATTAATGAGAAGGGCACTCAAGCTCTCGCTCGGGAAGCTGGCGAGCAGTTTCTCGTTGCGGCACGACAGCGCCCGGTCCCGAAAAGCCGCAAGCGTGGCAAGCGCAGCCGGTGGACAGTAGGCGCACGGCATTGTCGGATAGTGCTCCTGCTGCCCAGCCAGGTACCGGCCGATGTCGCGGCGGTACTCCTTGAGCAGCGTGCAGTCCTCGTATTCCAGGTGTCCTTGCAAAAACACCATCAAGGTGCGGTCGTTCTTTACAAAAATGTCCGCGCCATTTTTCTCAGAAAAACTAAGGAGTTCGTAGCCTGCGCGCGCCAGTTCCGCGCTGGGCAGGTCGTTCCAGCGCGAATGCGGCGTGCGAATGCTCGTGCCGATGCCGGCCGTGAGCGCGTGCTCCGGCACCACCTGGTATTCGAAGATGCCGCAGCACTTCTGCTCCAGACGTCGGCGCCGGATGCCGTCGAAATGCAGCACCGCGGCATGCGCCGCAAGGCACGACCAGATGCTCGATACCGTATTGCTTCGTGCCCAATCGAGAAGCCCCGTCAGGCGCAGCCAGTACGGTTCCTGGATGAGCTGCGCAGCCTTGGGCTCTGTGCCCGTTACGATCAGCGCATCGAGTCCTTCTTGGAGCAACTCATCGATGGGCCAGTACGTGCTCTGGATTCGCGCGAGCGCCACGCTCGAGCGTGGCACCTCGGGCAGAGTCGAAAGTCGCAGGTGCACGGGTTCGGAGTCCGCGCCCGCCCCAAGCAGGCTTGCGAACTGAGACTCGGTTGCATCCAATGCCGCGTCGGGCATGTTGTTGATGAGCCCGACCACGATTGCGCCCGCTCCGCCACAGGCGCGAAAGCTTCTTCCCGTAGCCCACGGCGCCTTGTGCGGCGGCCCGTCGATTTCCAACGGCATCGGCGCTCCCCCGGCGCGCAATTGCAGAAATTCGTCTGTTGCGTAACGCCAACTTGGTATTCTTCTGTAATTCAGTGTAGCATCAATTTGGTAGTGTCCTTCAGAAAATTTTCTGTCGCGTTTCCCAAAGTGGTGTTATCCAGGAGGGGTATGAGGGGCGCAGGAGGGTGCCACGCATAAAACAATAGCGTGAGCATGGTTATCGTCTTCCCTCTCCTTCCATCTGATCTGATCCAACCGGTTTAAAGGGCTCAAGAGATGAACAGGCAAACCAATACGGCCACCGTGACCCGGCTCGCCGACGTAAATCCCAAAGATCTGAAGTCGCGCGCGCAAGCGGTCGCTGCGATTGCTGCCAAGTACACGGACTCGGTCGACTCCACTGCTCGGTTTCCCAAGGAAGCCTTCGACGCAATCCGCTCCGAGCGGCTGCTGGGCATCTTGGTGCCGACAGCGCTGGGCGGCGAGGGTGCGAGCCTGGCCGATGTGACCGATGTCTGTTATCAGCTTGCGCAGGCCTGCTCATCGACCGGAATGATCTATGCGATGCACCAGGTCAAGGTCGCTTGTTTGGTGCGCCACTACCAGGGCAGCCGCGCGGTCGAAGGCATATTGCGGCACCTGGCCGCCGAGCAACTCCTTCTGGCTTCTTCCACGACGGAAGGCCAAGCCGGCGGCAATGTGCGCGCCAGCGAAGCGCCCGTGATCGTTTCGGGCGACACGTTTACCCTGGAGCGGCGCGCAACGTGCATTTCCTACGGCGCGCAGGCCGACGGAATCGTCACCACCGCGCGGCGCTCGCCCGATGCGGCTGCATCCGACCAGGTTCTGGTCGCCGTCTTGAAGAGCAACTACACGCTCGACCATCTGCAAGGCTGGGACACGCTGGGCATGCGCGGCACCTGCAGCGACGGCTACCTCCTCAAGGCCTCCGGAACGCGCGACCACATCCTGTCCGTACCCTACGAGAAGATCCACGTGGAGACGATGGTCCCCACCGCGCACCTGTGCTGGGGCAGCGTGTGGGCCGGGATCGCGGCAAGCGCAACGGCGCGCGCGCAGTCCTTCATCCGCCACGCCGCGCGCCATGGCAACGGGCAGCTGCCGCCCGCCGCGGCGCACTTCACCAAGGCGATGACCACGCTGCGCACCCTGCGCGGCCTGCTCGCCTCGGGGCTAGCCAACTACGAGCGCGTGATGAACGACGAAAAAGCGATGTCGTCGCTCGAATTCCAGTCGATGATCACGCTCACCAAGGTCGAGGCCTCGGAGCTCGCGCTCAAGACCGTCATGGACGCGATGCGTGCCTGCGGCTTGTCGGGCTATCGCAACGACACCGAATTTAGTATCGGCCGGCATCTGCGCGACGTGCTCTCCTCGCCGATCATGATCAACAACGATCGGATTCTTGCCAATCTGGCCACGCCGGCCTTGATGACTGCGATTCCCCAGTCCTTGCAAGGCTAACCCTACGGAGCGCGCGATGACGAGCATGACAGTGCCGGAGGCGGTGGTGGCAAAAGATCCGCTGGAGCACATCGGGCCGGGGTTGTTCCGGCCCCTGGGCGTCGATGGGGTGTATGCCAGAACGGCACTCTACGAACGCGTCTTAGGGCGCCTCTCGGCGTTTATTTCGCGCGAACGCGACCCGCGCGCCGAGGTGCTGAGTTTTCCGCCGGTGATGAGTCGCCATCAGCTGGAAAAATCGGGTTACCTCAAAAGCTTCCCGAACCTGCTGGGCTGCGTGTGCGCGCTCCATGGCAGCGAGGCCTCGATTCGCGCCGCGGCCGGCCGCTATGAAACGGGAGGCGACTGGACATCGAGCCTGGCCGCCTCCGATCTGGTGCTCTCCCCCGCCGCGTGCTATCCGGTGTATCCGCTCGTAGCTGCGCGCGGACCGCTACCGCGCGGCGGGCTGTTTTTCGACATTTCGGCCGATTGCTTTCGTCGGGAGCCCTCGAAGTCGCTCGATCGTCTGCAGACGTTTCGCATGCGCGAGTACGTGCGCATCGGCGCCCCGCAGGAGATCACCGACTATCGCGAGCAGTGGATGGAGCGGGCGCAACGCCTGGCAGGCGAACTCGGGCTGCCGCACAAGCTCGACGTGGCGAGCGACCCGTTCTTTGGCCGTGTCGGCCAGATGATGGCCGTGGCGCAAGTTGAACAGGCGCTGAAATTCGAGCTGCTCATTCCCTACCACGCAACCGCGACGCCCACGGCGTGCATGAGCTTTAACTACCATCGCGATCATTTCGGACAGACCTGGGGAATCTCCACTGCCGAGGGCGAACCCGCACACACGGGTTGCGTGGCCTTCGGGATGGATCGGCTGACGGTCGCGCTGTTTTGCATTCACGGCCTTGATCTCAACAAGTGGCCGAGTTCGGTGCAGCGGGCTCTGGAGCTCTAAGCCGCGTCCCACACCGCTTAGCCCATGCCGCTTGATCCCAGCGCCCGGAGGTTTCTGGGCGCGCTGGCCGCAACCAACCCGCCCAGCGCTCGCAGCCTCACGGTAGCCGAGCGTCGTCGCGCGCTCCTGAACTTGATGGGGTTTTTTGGCCCCGTCGAGGAGGTTGCGCGCATCGACAACGCAACGGTACCGGGCGCGGAAGATCAACGCGCGGTCCGGATCTACACGCCCATCGGTGCCCCGGCCGGGCCGCTGCCCGCGCTGGTTTTCTTTCATGGCGGGGGTCTGGTCGCGGGCAGCCTCGAATCGCACGATGGCCTGTGCCGCTCGCTCGCCAACGCAAGCGGCTGCCGGGTCATTGCGCTCGATTACCGCCTGGCGCCAGAGCATCGCTTCCCGGCGGCCATTTCCGATTGCTGGTCCGCGACGCAATGGATCGCCGGCAACGCCGCGCAATTCGACATCGACCCCAAGCGCATCATCGTGGGCGGCGACTCCGCCGGTGCGACGCTCGCGGCGGTGGTCTGCCAGATGGCGGCTGGCCAACCGCAGTTGGAACTGGCCGCGCAGTTCCTTTTGTGCCCGATCATGGATTTTTGCGCACAGACCGACTCACGACGTGCCTATGGGGAAGGCTATCTGGTCGATATGGCGACCCTCGAGCACGATCTGATGCACTATCTTCCCGAGGGAGTCGATCCCGCCGATCCCCGTGTCTCCCCGCTTCGCGCGCCCGACATCGGCAAGGTACCCCCCGCGTGCATACACACGGCGGAATTCGATCCGCTGTGCGACGAAGGCAAGGCCTACGCCGATCGGCTCGCACAAGCCGGCGTGCGCACGAAGTATTTTTGCCACCCGGGCATGATCCATCTGTTCTATGGAATGGCTGCCGTAATTCCGTATGCGCGCACTGCGCGCGCGCGAATCGGCGCGGACATCCGCTTCTTGCTGACATAATGCGGTTGTCGTCGCGGAGATTGCCCCGCTTGCTAAGAATTGGGCGCGCCCGGTGCGATGGTTCTCGCGCCGGGAGACGGGGCAAGGCGGCCTACCGTTTTGGATTCATGGAGTTTGGAAGATGACGGATCGCGTTCAGATCGAGCGACTGCTTCAAACGCTGTACGCTGCGCGGGTTGGCGGCGATCTCGATACGCTGTGCCGCACTTTTGCCGACGATGCAAAGTTTCGCATCGCCGGAGCCAGTGACGGTAAGCCGATCTCCATATCGGCCGTTGGCACCATCCAGATCCGCACCTGGCTCAACATGATGATCAAGACATTCCGGATGACCGATCAGAGTACCGTGTCCATCGTCATCGAAGGCGCCAAGGCTGCGGTGCACTGGCGTTGCACGATCCACTCCAAGATCACCGGCACGGTCATTCCGACGGATCTCGTGGACCTGGTCGAAGTGCGCGACGGGCGCATCGGCAGCTACACCGAGTTTTTCGTGCCGCACTAGGCCGCGGACCAGGAGCGAAATCCTCCCGCCTGACTGCGAGTCCTCACGGACTTACGCCCTCGCTTTGTGAGTTTCTCCTTTCGTCCCACCACCGCGAGCGATCGGCCCGCGATTGTCGCGCTCCTCGATAGCGCGGGCCTACACGCGCGATCGGGCGAGCGCGACATGCACTGGAAGTACTGGCAGGAGCGGCCGGATTGGCCCGGGGCGCGCTCCTACGTCCTGGCGCGCGGGGCGGAGATTTTTGCCCACGCGGGCGTCGTGCCCAGCACCTGCATCTGGAACGGCCAGCGCGCCCGCATGCTGCACCTGATCGACTGGGCGGCGGCACCGGGGCGCGTAGGGGCGGGAGTCACGCTTTTAAAGCAAATCGGCTGGCTCGCCGATGCGCTGATCGGTGTGGGAGGAAACGAAGACACCTTGCGATCGCTGCCGGCAATCGGGTTTCGTCAGTGCAGCACGGAGACCGAGTACGTGCGAGTGCTCCACCCCCTGCGCTATCTCACCAACTCGCCGCACTGGGGCTGGAAGACGCTGCCCAAGCTTGCCCGAAGCACCCTTTGGGCCTTGTCTGCGTCCACGCACCTCGGTGACCAATGGAAGTGGCAACGGCTTTCGCCAAACCAGCTCCCGAGCCTGGACGCCGTGTTGCCGCGCGCGGGCGCCGATGGCGCCGTACTGGAGCGCAGCGGCGCCCTTTTTGCCTACTTGCTCAAGTGTCCGATCGCCACCATGGCGATGCACCGCGTGGACAAAGCGGGCAGCGCCCGAGGCTACTTTCTGCTCGCATTCGTGCCGGGACAGGCGCGCCTGGTCGACTGCTGGGTCGACTCGAGGGAGCCCAGCGACTGGCGCGCGCTGGTGCAATGCGCGGTCAACGCGGCGCGGCAAGATCCGGGCGTTGCCGAGCTCGCCGCTGTCGCCAACGACGCCTTGCTCTCCGACGCCCTGACCCGAGGGGGATTTCGGGCGCGCGACACGAATCCCATCCAGATGCTGGTGCGCAAAGGTCACACGGTCCCGCCCTCGTTTCGCGTGCAGATGCTCGACAGCGACGCAGCCTATCGGCACCACGGCTATGCGAGGTACCTGGCCTGAGGCGCTGGTCCGCGAAAGGCAAAGCAGCGCAGATGCCAGCCACGCTGGGGGCTAGAACCACCCCGCCCGGAGCCAAGCAGTCTTGGGGTGTGAAGAGCCCGCGGCGCCGCTCCTCAAAGAAGCGCTTTACTGCGACTTTCAACAGGGAGTAAAAAAACTGTTCGATGTGGGCCAGCGCCTGCGCGCATTGGGTTGCGCAAATGTCCGCGAAGCCGCGGCCCTTGCAAAGTTCGCCCCGGCGACGTCAACGCGGCTGAAAGCCGCTATCGGGACCCCATGTCCGCGAACGCCCCGCGAGAATTCCGGGCGCAATCAAGAATCGGCCGCGACGCGACCGCTATTTGCGCCAAGCCTCTGTTTTTGCGCGGACTTTTCGGTCACGACGCAGGGCGGCAGGACGAGCAAGCGGCGCGACGAATACAAATAAAGTTTCGCGGAAGCGCAATCTTCTGCATCATATTTGCGTCCGGGCCCCGAACTGCGACCGAGAACTCGCACACCCCGACGAGGAGGAGTCCTAATCATGAAGCGTCGCACCCCCTATGTGCTGTTACTCGCCGCCGCCATCGGCGTGACCTTCGCATCGCCCTCCCGCAGTGACGAGACGGGCGATCGCTGGCGAATCACCTCTTCCATGACGATGGGCGCAATGACCATGCCCTCCAACACCTCCGAGGTCTGTGCGGCGCATCGCACCGACGCGGCACCCGTTAAGACCGACAGCAATTGCCAGATCACCGAAAACAAACGCGTCGGCAACAAGCAGACGCTGAAGATGCATTGCAGCGGCGCGCATCCCGCGGACGCCACGGTTGAGATGGTGTACGACGGACCCGACCACTACAAAGGCCAGATGCTCATGACATCGGAGAAAGGCCAGATGACCATGAATATGGAGGGCCAAAAGCTCACGGGCACATGCGATCCGAGTGCGCAGGGGCAGCAGGCGCGAGCGATGGCAGAGCAGTTGAAGGGACAAAACGCGGCCAACATGCAGGCGGCCTGTGCCGACAGCGCAAAGAAACTGGAAACCATGGTCTTCGTCGGGCCCATGGCCCAGTGCAAGGACGCCGATAGCGTGCGAGCGTATTGCGATCACGTGCGCACCGTCGACGGATACTCGGCGCTCGCCTCGCGCGAGCAAGGCGACGCCGCGGTCGCGAACCTCCCCCCCAACATGCGCACTGCAATGGCGCACCCCTTGACTGCCTCCGGCCAGCTGTGCTCAATCGACATGTCGCAGCTGCGTAACAAGCTCTGCGCCGGTGCCGATGGCCGGACCCAAGCGGCGTTTGTCGTGGGACAGTGCCCCGCGCAAGCGGGCGCGCTCGCTCAGCGCGAGTGCAGCGGACGGGAATCGTCGGCGCTTCTGGGTTCGCCCTATGGCGAGTTCTGCAGCCGCTACGCGGCCCAGCAAACCCGCACGAGCCCGTCGGGAACTGTCGCAGGATCTGCGGGAGCGGGCGCGACAGCAGGTGCGACGGGCTCAACCGCCCCAGCAACGCCGCCAGCGCAGGGTGCTGCCGGCAACACATCGCAGCAGCAAGGCGGTAGTCCCACCGTCGATCAGGCCAAGGACGCTGCGACCAACGCGATCAACAAAGGCACGAGCCTGATAAAGGGTCTGTTTGGTCATTGATGCAGCTTCTTTCGGGTCCGCGATTTGCCTCGCGTCGGCTCGGCCGAAAGGCGCAAAGACCGCGAAGTACTAGGGCCCATAGCTCAGGCGCGCTGCGCGCGGCGTTCGCGGCCGCAGGCTTTGCCGCCGCGACCCTGGCTTGGGCCGCCGGCGCAAGCGCTGTGGCCTCACCGGTGGATCGCTACCCCTCTGCCGCCGCAGCCTACGCCGTCCAAATCGACGGCCGCGTGGCCTGGGGCCGCGCCATCGATACCCCGCGCGCGCCCGCATCGCTCGCGAAACTCCTGACCGCGATCGTCCTTCTGGACAAGAATTGGGACCCGAAGTCCGCAATTCGCGTGAGCGAAAGCGCGGCGGCAATGCCCGCGGTGCACCTGGGGTTGCGCGCGGGCGACTCGCTGCGCGCCGATGACGCCATGACAGCCATGCTGATGCGTTCGGCCAACGACGCCTGCGCGGCGTTGGTCGAGCACGCCGCCGGCTCCTTTGCGAGATTCGCGCATGAGATGAACGAGCGCGCGCATGAGCTCGGGATGAGCGCATCGCATTTCGTCAACCCCTGCGGTCTGGACGCAGCGGGGCAGCACACGACCGCGCGCGACCTCTTGCGTCTTGCACAGGCCGCCTACGAGTACCCCGCAATTGCGGCCGCCGTGGGCCGGCGCAATGCATCCATTGACACCATGGCGGGAGAACATCTGCACTTTGACAACGGCAACGTGTTGCTGGGCCAGATGGATGGCGTCATCGGAGTCAAAAGCGGGTTTACGAGCGAGGCAGGTCGCTGCCTGATCGCCCTGGCCCGGCGCGGGCCCCACGAGGTGTGGCTGGTTTTGCTCGATTCGCCCAATCGCTGGGGCGTGGCCGCGGGCATTCTTTTTGAGGCCTTCGATCTCGCGGCGCAATCCGCGCCCGACCCGCCATGACAGGCGGCGCCTTGCGCGCCAAGGCGGCCGATCGACTCTGGCCCCTGGCTTGCGTTCTTGCTGCAATTGCCACGTATCTGCCGTCCCTGTCGGCGAGTTTTCAGTTTGACGACTGGAGCGTGATCGTGGGCGACGGGCGTGTGGCCTCGGCTGCCTCCTGGGCCGCTTCGATGCCGGGGATTCGACCGCTGCTGAAGCTCACGTACGCGCTCAATAACGAGCTGGGCGGGCAACCTGCGCAATTTCGCGCCGTCAACATCGCCGTGCACGCGACCAACACGCTGCTCGTCTACGCGCTGCTCCACACGCTCGCAGCAAGCCAGGGTCGCGACCCGCGGGTTGCGCGCAGCGCGGCGGTGGCTTCAGCGCTGATCTTCGCCCTGCACCCCGTGCAGACCGAGGCGGTCACCTATGTTTCGGGACGCTCGAGCTCGCTCTCGGCTTGTTTTGCGCTCGCCTCGCTTCTTCTTTGGGCACGAAGTGCTGGCGCGTCTCGCCCGCTATGGCGCTGGATTGCGTCGCTCCTCCTCTTTGCCCTGGCGCTCGCGGTTAAGGAGACGGTGGTCGTCCTGCCGCTTGCCATGGCGCTCTGGTACCGCGTCGCGCAACCGCTCTCGGCGTCTTCGTCCGCATCCTCCGCCCCTGGGCGCGCCCCCCTCGCGCCGGCCGCCGCCCATCTGGCTCTGTCCGGGGTTGCGCTCGCCGTAGCGCTGGCGTGGCAGCCCTACCAGCGGCTGCTCGAAGCCAGTGTTCACGCGCGCGGCATTGGAACGAACCTGCTCACGCAGGCCGACGCGATTTTCTGGTTCTTCGGGCAGCTGGCTTGCATTACGCCCGTCAATCCGGACCCTGCGCTGCCCGCCACAAGCGTCTCCGACGCCGCATCCTGGGTGCGCGCCTTCGTGATTCTTTCGGCAATTGCCGCAGGTATCCATCAGCTGCGTCGACGACCGGCATTGGGCTTTGGGACTCTGTGGTTTTTCCTCTGGCTTTTGCCGACAAACTCCGTGCTGCCGCGTCTTGATGTCGCCAACGACCGGCAGCTCTATGTCGCGCTGATCGGTCCGGCCTGGCTCGTGGGCCTGGCCGCGGCGCAGCTTGCTCCGGCGCAAAAGCCGACGGGTGCGCGCGTGGGGCCGATCGCCTCCATTGCGATGCAAGTCG
>DASPPB010000041.1:0-6019 GCA_035625725.1 Burkholderiaceae bacterium | reverse complement strand
CTGACGGGGCTTCTCGATTGGGCACGAAGCAATACGGTATCGAGCATCTGGTCGTGCCTTGCGGCGCATGCCGCGGTGCTGCATTTTGACGGCATCCGGCGCCGACGTCTGGAGCAGAAGTGCTGCGGGATCTTCGAATACCAGGTGGTGGCGGAGCACGCGCTCACGGCGGGCATCGGCACGAGCATTCGCACGCCGCATTCGCGCTGGAACGACCTGCCCAGCGCGGAACTGGCGCGCGCAGGCTACGAACTCCTAAGTTTTTCTGAGAAAAATGGCGCGGACATTTTTGTAAAGAACGACGGCACCTTGATGGTGTTTTTGCAAGGACACCTGGAATACGAGGACTGCACGCTGCTCAAGGAGTACCGCCGCGACATCGGCCGGTACCTGGCCGGGCAGCAGGAGCACTATCCGACAATGCCTTGCGCCTACTGTCCACCGGCTGCGCTTGCCACGCTTGCGGCTTTTCGCGACCGGGCGCTGTCGTGCCGCAGCGAGAAACTGCTCGCCAGCTTCCCGAGCGAGAGCTTGAGTGCCCTTCTCATTAATTGCTGGCGGCCAGCCGCCATTCAGCTGTATAAGAACTGGCTCTCGTATATAGCCTCGCATCGAAATCTGCGGCGGCCCGCACATAACCCGGTATCATTGACCCCAACGTGGGGGAGTCCAACATGATGGATAGCGGCAAGCGCACGGCGCGCGATCGCCTGATGGGCCTGGTCATGGATATTCTGGGTCCGGCGCGAACGCCCCAACCCATTCCGGTCAATGAGCGCCTGGCCGATATCGGCATGAGTTCGATCAACATGGTCAATCTCATGCTCGCGGTCGAAGCCGAGTTCGACATCACCATTCCGCAAACCCAGATCACTCCGGAGAACTTCCGGTCGATCGCCTCCATTGAAGTGCTGGTCGGGCGCCTGACGGCGCCCTCGATTCCCGCGTCCGACGCAGCCTAGGGCTCGCCGCGCAAGGCGCTGCCCTTATCGGGCGGCCTGCTGCAGGGCGTTCACCAGAACGTCCGTGTCTTGGCGGCTCGTCTCTCCGTGCGTTGCGCAGATCCGCACCACATCGCGTCCTTCAAAAGCAGCGGGCGCCACCCAGGCTTGGCCGGTGGCCAAAACCCGTTGCACGATCTCGCGAACGGCCACCGAACCGGGAGGCGGCAGCACGCACAGCACTGCCAGGGGCGAGTCGTTGGCGACAGTCCATCCACGCTCGAGGAGCCTGCGCCGGATGTAGCCGGTCACCGCAGTTGCACGCTCGACGTGCGCGGCGTAGCCGCTCCAGCCCGCGGCGCCCAGCGCCAGAAAAAGCCGCAAGCCCATAAAGCGGCGCGACCACTGCACCGAGTTGAGATACGGATCCAGGCCCGTGAGTTCCGAAGGCATGAAGCTGGTCGTGGTGCGAAACGTCTCCGAGAGCAGCTTCGGATGGCGGGTGAGAAACATCCCGCAGCCCATCGTGGTCGCAAACCACTTGTGCGCGTCGATCGTGATCGAATCAGCCAGTTCAATGCCGCCCAGCAGCTCGCGCAGCCGCTCCGAGGCCAACGCCGCGCCGCCCCAGGCCGCGTCGACGTGGTACCAAAGTCCGTTGGCCCGCGCAATCTCGCCACACTTGACGAGCGGATCGATCATGCCCGCGGTCGTGGTACCTGCGGTCGCCGCAACCAGCACGGGGACGAGGCCCTGCGCCCGGTCCGAGCGCAGCGCCTGCTCGAGAGCGCGCGGGTCCATCCGGCCCTTGCCGTCGGTGGCAACCAGGCGCAAGGCGCTGCGGCCCGCACCCGCCTGATGCGCGATCTTGTACCAGGTCTGGTGCGAGGCCTGCGAAGCGTAAAACGCGACCGGACCCGAAAAAGCGCGCACGCCATCGAGCCCGAAGCGCGGCTCGGCACGTGTCATGGCGCACACGAGCGAGGTGAAGTTCGCCTCCGCACCGCTCACCGTAAAGTGCCCGCCGGCCTCCGTGGGCAGCCCCGCGCGTTGCGCCATCGTTCGAATGACGTGGGCCTCGATCTCGATGGGCGCAGGCGAGGATCCCGAACTCGCAAGCTGCGGATTGAAGGCCCCCGCGATGCGATCGGCGCACTGTGCCGGGAAGGTGGGCGAGGGATTGAATAACCCGAAGTAGCGCGGGTTGTTCATGTGCACCACGCCGACTTCCATCTTCGCGATTGCCCACGCGAGGAGCTCTTCGATGGGCCTCGGTGTCTGAAAATCAAAGCGCGCGAGCTCCGCGCGCAGTGCGGCGCGATCGAGCGTCGGCATCACCGGACCGCAGACCACGCGTTCCGTGGCTCGCAGAAGCTCCCCCGTGAGCAGGTCCTCGACGCGCCGGCGCGTCGCAACGTCCGGAAACAGGGCCGCGCAGGGCGCGGGCAGATCGTCCGAGCTCATCGCGCGCGCCGCCTCAGTGCTTGGTTGCCGCGTCGAGCGCCTGATCCAGGTCCGCGAGGATGTCGTCGATGTGCTCGATGCCCACGCTCAACCGTATGGTCTCGGGCCCGACGCCCGCCTGGCGCTGCTCTTCGACCGTCATCTGGCGATGTGTGGTCGACGCCGGGTGGCAGGCAAGCGACTTGGCGTCGCCCAGATTGACCAGTCGCTTGAAGAGCTTGAGCGCATCGTAGAAGCGCGCGCCCGAGTCGTAGCCGCCGCGTATGGCGAAGGTCATGAGCGAACAGGCGCGCCCGCCCAGGTACTTTTGCGCGAGCGCGTAGTACGGATTGTCGGGAAAGCCCGCGTAATTGACCCAATCGACGCGGCGATCGTCTCGCAGAAATTCGGCTACGCGCCGGCCGTTTTCCACGTGGCGCTCCACGCGCAGGGACACGGTCTCGATTCCTTGGAGCAGCAAGAAGGCGCTAAAGGGCGCCAACACCGCGCCCATCGTTCGCTGGTAGACGCTGCGGCAGCGCCCGATAAAGGCGGCCGCCCCGTAGTGCTCGGTGTACACGAGCCCGTGATACGAGGGATCGGGCTTGGTGAACATGGGGTAGCGCTCGGCGTGCTTATCCCACGGAAACTTGCCGCTGTCGACGATGATGCCGCCCAGGGTCGTTCCGTGCCCGCCCATGAATTTGGTGAGCGAATGCAAGACGATGTCAGCGCCGTAGTCGATCGGACGAATGAGGATGGGCGTGGGCACCGTGTTATCGACAATGAGCGGAACTCCGGCCCGATGCGCGACCTCGGCAATCGCTTCGACGTCGCAGATATTGCCGGCAGGGTTTCCCACCGTCTCGCAAAACAGTGCGCGGGTGTTCTCGTCGATGAGCGAGCGCATGTCCTGCGGCCGGTCCGACTTGGCAAAGCGCACTTGCGTGCCAAGCTTTGGCAATATGTGCGCGAAAAGCGTGTGCGAAGTCCCGTAGAGCTGCGGAACCGAGACGATGTTCTGACCCGCCTCGGCGACGTTTAATGCGGCGTAGTAAAGCGCCGTTTGTCCCGAGCCCACCGTGATGGCATCGACGCCGCCCTCCAATTCGGCCACGCGCCGCTCGAGCACCGTGTTGGTCGGATTGGCAATGCGGGTGTAGCGGTAGCCTTCGACTTCCAGATCAAAGAGCGCGGCGCCGTGCGCCGCGCTGTCAAATGCGTAGGCCACGGTCTGATAAATCGGGACTGCAACGGCCTTCGTGGTGGGGTCTGCGTCGTAGCCCGCATGCAGCGCAATCGTCTCACTTCTCATCGCAAGATCCTTTTGAGCGTTCGGTTTAGTGTAACCTTGAACCGACTGTGTACCGCCACCGGCGCGGCGTTTTGCAACATGCCTACAGACAATGGCTCGGCCCTCAAGGCGTGGACCCGCGCCCTGGAACGAACCGCTCCCATCGGGCGCGATCCTCGACGCACATTGCCCATTGTCGTGGACGAACTTGCCGATCGCTACGGCGCGGCAAGCGCGCTTGTCTCCAGTGACGGCGATCTTTCCTACCGCGAACTGTCGCAAATGGCCAACCGCATCGCGCGCTGGGCGCTTGCGCAAGGCATCAAGAAGGGCGACGTCGTGTGCTTGCTCATGGCGAACTGCCCGCAGTACCTGGGCCTCTGGTTTGGGTTAACGCGCGCAGGCGCTGTCGTTTCTCTCCTCAACACCAATCTCAGTGGCGCGCTCCTTGCGCATTCAATTCAGGTCGTTGCGTCCCGCTGGGTCATTGTCGGCGCGGACCTCGCGGCAGCCCTCGAGGCGGTGCGAGCGCAACTCGCCCACATGCCGCAGGTGCGAGCGTTTGGCGCAGGCGATCATTCGTTTGCGCGTCTGGAGCAAGAACTCCTGCACCTGCCCTCCGAGCCCCTCTCCGAGCGCGAGTGTGCCGCGCCGCTCCTCGAGGATCGCGCGCTCTACATCTACACCTCGGGGACGACCGGATTGCCGAAGGCGGCCAATGTGAGTCACTTTCGGTTGATGCAATGGAGCCACTGGTTTGCCGGCCTGATGGATGTGCGTTCCGCCGACCGCATGTACAACTGTCTGCCGCTCTACCACAGCGTGGGTGGCGTGGTGGCCGCATGCGCGCCACTTATTGGCGGGGCATCGGTGGTTGTGCGACGGCGCTTTTCGGCAAGCGAATTCTGGAGCGACGTCGTGGGGCACAACTGCACGCTCTTCCAATACATCGGTGAGCTGTGCCGGTATCTCGTGAACACACCGTTTCATGCGCAGGAGACCCAGCACCATCTGCGACTTTGTTGCGGCAATGGACTGCGGCCCGACGTCTGGAAGGAATTCAAGACGCGGTTTCGCATTCCCAAGATTCTCGAGTACTACGCCTCGACCGAGGGAAATTTTTCGCTCTACAACTGCGAGGGCCGCGAAGGTGCAATCGGGCGGATTCCGACCTTTCTCTCGCACCGCCTTCCGGTGGCGCTCGTGCGCTTTGACGTGGAGACGGGCGCACCGGTGCGCGATAGCGCGGGCCGCTGTGTGCGCTGCGGACCGCACGAAGCAGGCGAAGCGATCGGTCAGATTCTTGAAGCCGGTGGCCGCTCGGCAAGCCGCTTCGAGGGCTACGCGGATGCGGAGGCTTCGGCCAAAAAGGTCTTGCGTGACGTCTTCGAGGCGGGCGATGCGTGGTATCGCACAGGCGACCTGATGCGCAAGGATGCGCAGGGCTTCTTTTACTTCGTCGACCGGATCGGCGACACCTTCCGCTGGAAGGGAGAAAACGTCTCGAGCGCGGAGGTTGCCGGTGCCTTAGCCTCCTGCACCGGTGTGCAGGAGGCCGTGGTCTACGGTGTCACCGTCCCGGGAGCCGACGGGCGCGCGGGCATGGCCGCGCTGGTCGTCAATGCGCAGTTTGATCTGGCGAAATTTCGCGCCGAGGCTGGCGCGCGCCTGCCCGAGTATGCGCGACCGCTTTTTTTGCGGATCCTCGCGGCTATCGAAGCGACCGGCACTTTCAAGCCCAGGACGCACGAGCTCGCCGCCCAGGCCTACGACCCTGCCGTTGTGCCCGATGCGATGTATTTTGACGATCGCAACCACCGGGCCTATGTGGCCCTGGACGCAGCCTTGTATGCAAGGCTCCAGGCGGCCACCGTGCGCCTCTAGCGCACGATTTGCTGGCAAGAAGCTGCTACGCCGTACTGCCTGCGTCTACGGTGAGCAGCGTTCCCGTGATGTTCTTGGCGCCGTCGCCGAGCAGAAATTCCACCGCGTGCGCCACATCGGCTGGATCGATGAGCCGCCGCAGCGCACTGCGTTGCGCGATTCGCCCACGGTCCTCCTCGCTCATGCCGCCCGTCATTTCCGTTTCGGCAAAGCCCGGTGCGATCGCATTGACCGTGATTCCGAGCTGACCCACTTCGCGGGCGAGAGAGCGCGTAAATCCCACGAGCGCGGATTTCGTTGCACTGTAGACCGACAATCCGCTATAGCCGGTGAGGCTCACGACCGAAGAGATATTGATGATGCGGCCGCCTTTTTGTTCCACCATCATGGAACGCACGACGTACTTGGTGAGCGCCATGGGAGCCATGACGTTTAGCCGCAGGAGCGCTTCCATCTG
>DASPPB010000040.1:0-20330 GCA_035625725.1 Burkholderiaceae bacterium | reverse complement strand
CCGTCCTTCATGATGCCCGCGGCGACAAGCTCCTGGTTATACTTGCCCATCGCGGCGATCAGCTCTTGGCTCGGCATCGCGCCGGTCTCCGAAGACCTGGTACCCTTCACAAAAACCATAAATCGCATGCTCACTTCTCCCCGACGTTAGGAGCTCGAAACAAAAGCTCAATGTAGCGGCGCAGATGGTCGATGCTGTCCTTCGCGATCGCGGCGCCGCCTTGCGCCTTCGCGAGAACGAACGCGCCTTGCAGCACGGCCTGGGTGTGTAGGGCGAGGCTTCGCGCGGTCCACTTGGCGCGAATCCGGTACCGTCTCATGGCTTCAGCGATGTCCCCTTCAACTTTGCTGGCGTGAGCGTTGATGCTCGTCTCGCAGGCTTTTCGAATCGACGGACAGGTCTCGTAGACCTCCTGGACCATCGTGCCGACGAGACAGGTGAATTCGGGCACCTTGCCAGTCAAGATCGATTTTCGGAAATCGATGTATCCGAGCACGCGATCGAGCGGGTCTGCATGCTTGTGGTAGGGCGCGGCTGCAAAGAAAGCCCCGGTCATGTCCGACCAATAGTCGGCGGCCGCCACAGCTAGCGTGTCCTTACTCTTGAAATGGTGAAAGAACGCTCCCTTCGTAACGCCCGCCTCCGCACACAGGTCATCGACCGTGGTCGCTGCATAGCCTTTGGTCCGGATCAGCAAAAGCGCCGCATCGAGCAGCTTTTGTCGAGTTCCTGATTTAAGGGCCGGCGTGGTGATTGGCGTGTTCATGTGTCAAACATACCAACCGGTTGGTATGTTGTCAAGACGGCGCCTGCACTACATGCAGACGTGGTGCACTACGGATGAGCCAATTACCTTCGCTTCTATGACCTTCGCTCCTTTGGTCGTTTAGCGACGAATGTCTGCTCCGCCGATTTCAACGAAGATTGCAGTGGTGCGCCGACTGACTACCTATACAGGGTCGATAGCCGGCCTGTAGCATTTCCAAAGGCCGACATCCGCTGATCGGGCCGGTCAGTGCACCCGGGGTGCAACCGGTCTTTTGATCAGTTCAATTTTTTGGTTTAACTCGGCAAGAATTGGCTTCAGTTCCTGGGACCTGTAGCGCCTCGTGCCCGGCTTGCGCTTCGTTGGAAAGGTTAAAGTTTCGCACCACATGCCGAGGGCAATTCTTGTCAGACGTGTGAACGGGGCAGCGTGATCACCGGCGTGCCAGCGGCGGCAGACTTAACCCACCAGCAAACCGGAACTGAGGAATTCAAAACCGGGAAGTTAAAACCGACCTTCTGGCGGTTTTCTTTTGGCTGACCCAAACTGCAGAGCGGGCTGTGACTGCAGGAACACGCCTCGAGTGGCGCCAAAGTAGCCCGCGAGACCTCGCGCATGTCTGAGGGCGTCAATCACTCGTTCGGCGTCACTTGGGAGAGCGGTTGGAAGACGGTCAACGGTGCCGTGGGCGTCGTTCGAATCTGTGCGGTCGACGTTCTCGGTGCTCGAGCACAACGTTTCGATGCGCGTTTGCAACGTAACCATCGACCGGCCGGCGGCCAGCGCCGGACTTACTGCTTTTCGGTCGGGATCGGTATTCCGATTCCGTTGACGCAATAGTGCGCGCTGCCCGACCGCTCGGCTAGTGACAAAAGGCATGTTGGGCGTGCCGACCCGATACCGAAGTGAGCTGCGTGAGGATAGGCTGATCGCGGTCAGAAGTAAGACACTTTGCTTGCACCGACCTGCACGCCTCTGGGGATCACCCGCAATTAGCATCCTGGCACATCAGCTCGGAGCTATGTGCAATCCGATCCCATAGGGGTGAACGATGCGTCCGTTCGCTATGACCGCTCTTTGTCCTCGTGCGTGTTGGCTTTTCGGTGGCCGGCCCACCTTTTCGTCCCCCAAGGATGTCAAGCCCCACTCCGGTATGGGGTTTCCAAGGGTATGCCTATCAAATCATCGAAGAATTACCGGCGGCACGTGCATTAACCGGGCTGGAGGAAATGCAACAAGACGTGCCGGCTTCGGCCAAGAACGGACAATGCCCGACCGAACTGAATCTTGCATCAAAGGCGACATTGCAGATGGGTCCGTCGAGTTGCGCGGACGGCTTCAATTAGCCGGCTTTGAGCTTGCGCAGGCTGAGCGCGATCGGATGACGCCGCGCTGCGGGCTGCGGGAGATAATGCCAGACTGCTGACGCTCGACTGACGTGTTCCTATACTTCGCGCGGACAGCGATCCGATTGCGGCTGGTCGAAGCGGAGTTTTCATCGTGAGCCTCAAATGGCGCCGATTGACGATCCAAATCGCCCGTTGGGCGGCGGGGAAGAGGGGCGGCCGATGCCTCGGCGCATGACCGTGACTGGGGCTGGCCTGCGTACGCCCCGGGCCGCCGCCATCGCCGGTATCGCTTTTTCGATCCTGCTGATGGCCGCACTGGTGCTGCTGCGGCTCGCGGTTCCGGATAATCCGCTGGAGAGGGGGGATTGGCTTGGGACCGAATCGGTGCGAGTCCATCTCGCGTTGAATCTGGTGCCCATTGCCGGCATCGCCTTCCTGTGGTTCATTGGCGTGCTGCGGTCCCGGCTGGGTGATCTGGAGGACCGCTTTTTCGCCACTGTGTTTCTTGGCAGCGGATTGCTATTCCTGGCCCTGCTGTTCGTAGCCGCTGCGCTCTCCGGTGCGGTCGTCCTCGTCTACGAGGCGGAACACGAGGCCCTGACCCAGTCGGTCACCTTCACCTTGGCCCGCGCCCTTGCGTACAGCATCATGGCGATCTACGCCACCAAGGTCGTCGGGGTATTCATGATCACCACATCGACAATCGCAATCAAGACAGGGATCGCGGCGCGCTGGATTGCCTACCTCGGATATGTTCTTGCTGCGTTCCTCCTTTTCGGCCGCGAGCTGACCGCTTGGTCATTTTCGGTTTTCCCCGTGTGGGTGCTCCTGATGAGCAGCTACATTCTGTTCGACAATCTCGGCCGCTCGTCTCGCGTTACCGCGACCGATGGCCAGTGAAGCGACACCGATCGCGTTCGGGCGCAAGGGCAAGCGATTATCCGCTCCGCCATCGCGCGGTCGATCGGTTGGAACGAGCGAGCCGCCCGCGTTCACTGTGCGCTGAACACCGGCCAGTCGGGAAGGCAGAAACCTGACATCTACGAATCGCCGTGGACGGCCAACAACGGCCCGTCCGAAAACTGCCCGACAGCCGACAATCCCGCGGGCGCTGGCGACGGGGGGTGCCGTGACTACGAAGCCGATCGCGAGCCCGGCCCGAGCCTCGCTTCGCCCGCCCCTCCACGTGCAAGGCGACGGAAGGTCGCTGGCGGAACATCGAAGGCTTTGCGGAACGCCTTGGTAAAAGATGCCTCCGATCCATATCCGCATCGATCCGCTATCTGCATGATCGTGGCGTCGTGTTCCCGGAGATCCCGCGCTGCAAGCACCATACGCCATTGTGCGAGGTATTTCATCGGTGGAGATCCAACAAGCGATGAAAATCTTTCTATGAATTTCGTACGCGACATGCCGCAGGACTTGCTCAAGGACTGAATATCCCAGGCGTGTTCGGGGCGTGCATGGATACCGGACAGAGCCTGACGTATGGCAGGATCTCGCAGTCCGGCCAACCATCCGGTCAACGGGGCGTCATCCCTGGCAATGACGAGCCGCAACGCGTCGACAAAAAGCACTTCGGAAAGCCTGCAGATAACGGCATTGCTGCCGGGCCCGCTCGAGACGGTTTCTTCGATGGAGCGGCGAGCAAGCACCGCCAACAACTGCTGCCCGCCTTCGCTTCCTACGTGCGCGCAAAGAACCGGGGGCAATCCCCTCACCAGGTGTTCCCCGCACCAGCGGTCCATGGCGAAGTAGCCGCAGAGCATCCTTGTTGTCCGACCGCCGCCGCCATGACGAATCGGCAAGACGGTGCTGCGCTTTAATACATCCTCGACGAAGCCTCGCGACAGGGCGATGGGGCGAGTGTCGGGGCTACTTTCCAGCACCAGTGTGTCCCCGTGAGGGAACATCGCGATGTCGCCACTGGCCAAATGCACGGAGCCACTTCCCCGAATGCGGACAAAGCATTCGCCATCCGTGACCAGATGATAGGGAATCACGTGGGCCGCTTCGGTCGCAATTATGTCTGCAATGTCTGCGGACGCGGGCGTCACTACCGCCCAAGGCGCCGTAAGGTGGGCATCTATAAAAACCGCCCCGGAAATCCGGAAGCCGCGCAGTCCAGCAGACAAGGCATCCATACGTTTTGCCTAATTCTTGGATTGGCTGGGTGATCTTGATCCGGCCGATTGGTCAAAACAACCGGACATTAAGACTAACAACTCGGTGACCCCTAAAGATATTCTAGCTCCGTCCATTAACGCGCAGCGGAGGACACAATGAGCAATACGCAGACGTACGATGTCATCATCGTCGGCGGTGGTATTGGCGGCGTCGTTTCTCTCAAATATGCCAAGTCCGCTGGTGTCAATGCACTGCTTCTGGAGCGCAGCAGTGGCATAGGGGGTATCTGGCGCAATCTTCCGCCTTGGCAAGATATTCAGTTCCGGAGGGAAGACTGGACTTTGGGAGACGTGCCAATCTCAGGAGAAGATCAGGCGAGCATCGTCGCCAATATCGAGGCTTGGGTCGACCGATTCAACCTAAGGTCCGCGATTCGACTCAACTCCAACGTCACACTGGCCCGGTGCACCGCAGATGGTTGGGAGATCACTGCCGGCGATGAGATATACCGCGCCCGGTTCCTTGTCGCGGCAACCGGTGGGCACAACCGGCCGGTAATTCCGCAGCCCGAGCGGAGTTCGTCCACGGTTCGGGAGTTTCACTCTTCGCAACTGCGAGACCCCGGAGAACTCTCGGGTCGAGATGTGATCGTAGTTGGGGGAGGCGCGTCGGCCTATGACCTACTCGATCTGTGCTTCGAGCATCGTGCGCGGCAAGTTGTCTGGGTCTATCGCAACCTGAAGTGGATGCGTCCAACGCAACAGGTGAAGTATTTTGCCGCCGACATGCGGCTATACGGCAGGCAACAAATGCTCGGCCTTCCTGTGGAAAAAATGAACCGACTTGTGAATGTGGACTTGCGCGCTCGATACGAGAGGGCCGGCATCCGGGAGATCATGCCAGACTACGATTTTGATTTTCGTCGCCACCAGTTCATCCCCGGGCGCCGTGGGATGATCAAGAACTTCTCTCGAATTAAGCGGCATCGGGCCGAAATTTCGCGGATCGAAAAGGGAACGGCATACCTGTCAGACGGCCAAAGTGTCGACGCCGATCATATTTTGTGGGGTACCGGATACGAGCTCGATCTGAGTTACTTCGGAGTTGCAGGTTTGTCGCGTCTGAGGCGACTGCAGGAACTTCCGCCCCGCTGCGGGTCGCTATTTCGGTCCCTGGACGCGCCCAACCTCTTCTTTCTCGCGCCTGCCGTTCTGGAAACCAGCACCTCGACCCCTTGGGCATATGCTCACGCCGCAAAGTCGATAATTTCTCAAATTTGCGGGAACACGGTGTTCGATACCAGGCCGGTGACCGACAACGTCAATTACTTCGACCTGGTCAGATTTCTTGCGCGGAGGGACCGCTCCAACTACTTCCCCGTGCTTTGGTATCTGAAGTATCTTTATACGTCGCTTCGACAACCAAAAGCTTTACCCATGCCACTGCCGTAGCGGGTTGGGTACTGAGTAGCGCGAGGGGCTTATCGCGCCTGTCGCCCACGCTTGCCTCTGACGTCGGTTCGCGTTTTATGGGCACCATCAGGTGCCGCGGGAGTTGACAACAACGGGCCGCTTTCGAGTGGCGCGTCTCTCGGCCTGGGGTCGAAAGCGTCGCGGTGAGACGCGCCCGGAAGCGGACAAATGAAATCAACGGTTTCGTTGGAAAAGCGAACTCCGGGTTTGGCGTCCTCCGAGAGGGCCGCGCCCGCGCGCGTCGCTACATAAGCACGACGTCGTATTGCTCCTGGTGATAGAGCGTCTCGACTTGCATCGAGATGGGCTTGCCGATGAAGTCTGAGAGCATCGCGAGGGACTGCGATTCCTCTTCGAGGAACAGATCGATCACTTTCTGCGAGCCCAGGATGCGAAACTCGCGCGCGTCCCCGAACTGGCGGGCTTCGCGCAGAATCTCGCGCAGAATTTCGTAGCACACGGTGCGCGCGGTTTTGAGCTCGCCGCGGCCCGCGCACACGGGGCAGGGTTCGCACAGCACGTGCGCCAGCGATTCGCGCGTGCGCTTGCGGGTCATCTCGACCAGACCCAGCTGGGTGAACTCGCTCACCGTCATGCGGGTCCGATCACGCGCGAGCGCGCGACGAAACTCGGCCAGGACCGCGTCGCGGTGCTCCGAGTTCTCCATGTCGATGAAATCGACGACGATGATGCCGCCCAGGTTGCGCAGGCGCAGCTGGCGCGCGATGGAATGCGCGGCCTCGAGGTTCGTCTTGAAGATCGTGTCGTCGAAGTTGCGCTTGCCGACGAACGCCCCCGTGTTGACGTCGACTGTTGTCATGGCCTCGGTCTGGTCGATGACGAGGTAGCCGCCGCTCTTGAGATCGACGCGTCGCGCGAGCGCTTTTTCAATCTCGTCGTCGATCATGTGCAGGTCAAACAAGGGGCGCTCCCCGGTGTAGTGCACCAGCTTGGACTCGACCCCCGGGACGAACTGCGCCGCAAAGGTTTGCAGCGCCGCGAAGTTCTCGCGCGAATCGATCTGGACCGACTCGGTCTGCTCGGTCACGAGGTCGCGCAGCACACGCTGCGCCAGGGACAGCTCCTGGTAGAGCAGCGCGGGCGGCGCCCACTGCGCGCTCGCACCGCGGATCTGGGTCCAGCGCTTGCGCAGGTATTCGATGTCGTTTCGGAGATCCTCGGCGGTGGCGTCCTCCGCGCTCGTGCGGACGATGAAGCCGCCGGGCTCCTCGGGGGACACGAGCCGCGTAAGCAGCTCGCGCAACTGCGCGCGCTCGGCCTCGTCCTCGATGCGCTGCGAGACCCCGATGTGCGACTCCTGCGGCAAAAATACGAGGTTTCGTCCCGCCAGGCTGATCTGGGTGGAGAGCCGCGCTCCCTTGGTGCCGATCGGATCCTTGATGACCTGGACGACGAGCGCATCGCCCTCGTGGACAAGGTGCTCGATGGGCGGCTTCTCGCTCGTGTACTGGCGGGTCTCCCAGATGTCGGCGATGTGCAAAAACGCCGCGCGCTCGAGACCCACGTCGACGAACGCCGATTGCATGCCCGGCAAGACGCGTGCGACGCGCCCCACATACACGTTGCCCACCAGGCCGCGGGTCGCCGTGCGTTCGACATGCAGTTCCTGGACCACGCCGGCCAGAAGCAAGGCTACGCGCGTCTCCTGCGGCGTGATGTTGATCAGTATGTCTTCGGCGGACATGGGCGGGGTGCGGGGCGAGGCTTCGCCCCGGTGTGCGCGGGGCCCTAGAGCAGGCGTACGCCGGCGCGCAGGAGCAGTGCCGCCGTTTCGGCTAGAGGAAGGCCCACCACCCCGGAGTAGCTTCCCTCGATGCGTTCGATGAAGATGGCCGCGCGCCCCTGGATCGCATAGCCCCCGGCCTTGTCGAAGGGCTCGCCGCTTGCGCAATAGCGTGCAATCTCGCCCGAATCCAGGGTTCGCATCGTCACGCGCGTTGTGGAGAGGCTCGTCCACATATTGCTCGTGCGACCGGTGGGAACCGCCAGCGCGACCGCGGTCAGCACCTCGTGGGTGCGCCCCGAAAGACGCTGGAGAAATTCGGCCGCCTGCTCGGCGTCCTGGGGCTTGCCCAGAATGTCGCCGTCGACCGTGACGATGGTGTCGGCGCTGAGCACGGGCCGTGAGATGAGCGAGCGCGAAACCAGGGCCTGCATGCCTTGCTCGGCCTTTTCGCGCGCCACGCGCACGGCAAAGTCCACGGTCGCCTCGCCCTCATGGCGCTGCTCGCGCACCTCCGGGCCGCGCGGGGGCACCACGCGCAGCAGCAGCGTCTCGAAGCGCGCGCCGATCTGGCGCAGCAGTTCGCGGCGCCGGGCGCTGTGGGAGGCAAGATAAAAGTCGGCCATGATCGGATCCGGGGCGATTCTAACGGCGCTCGCGCACTTTAGCTGCGGTGGTACGGGTGCGCCGAGAGGATCGACCAGGCGCGGTAGAGCTGTTCGACCAATACTACCCGCGCCAGGGCGTGGGGCAGCGTCATGCTCGAGAGGCGCAAACGCAGCGCGGCGCGCTCCATGAACTGCGGATCCAGGCCGTCGGCACCCCCCAAAACGAAGGCCGGCGGCCGGCCGGCGTCGCGCCAGGCCGACAGCGACGCGGCAAATTGGGCGCTGGTCCAATCCCGGCCCTTTTCGTCCAAGGCAATGACAAAAGAGTCCGCGGGCAGCACGGCCGCAAGACGCGAAGCTTCCGTGGCGCGCGTGCGCGCCACGGGCTGACCTTTGCGCGTCTCGGCTTTGACCGCGCGCAGTTCGATCTGGAAGTCCCTGGGAAGCCGGGCGAGGAACTCGCCGATCGCCTCCTCGGCCCACGAGGGCATGCGCTGCCCGACGGCGGCGATGCAGATTTTCATGCCGGTGCAACTAGCGGCTGCGCGCGCGGGCGGCGCGCCGGGTGGCGGGCGCCGCGGGCGTGCGCAGCTTGACGTTTACGGGCCGTCCGCCCCAGATTTCCTCGAGGGCGTAGTAGGCGCGCGTGGCCGGCTGCATGATGTGCACCACGACGTCGCCCAGATCCACGAGCACCCACTCGCCGCTTTCCTCGCCTTCGACGCTCACGACGGTGCCGCCCGCGTGCTTGACCTTTTCGGCGACGTTGGCCGCAAGCGCCCGCGTGTGCCGGTTCGAGGTTCCGCTGGCGATGACCACGCGGTCGAAAAGATCCGAGAGCCGGCTCGTGTTAAAGACCTGGATGTCCTGCGCTTTGACGTCCTCGAGGGCGTCGATGACCAGACGCTGGAGCTTTCTATTTTCCATGTGGCGGCAGATACAGGTGGTGCTCGGCAATGTACGCGAGCACCGCGGGAGGCAAAAATCGCGCCGCGCGCTCCTGCTCGCCCGCGGCAAGCCACCGGCGGATCTGGGTGGCGGAGCACTCCACGGGCTGCATGGCAAATTCGATCAACGTGCCGCAGGCCCGGGAGCGCAAATCGGCGCTCGTTCCGCGATGACGCTCCACGTAGCGGTTCATGAGGGCATCGAGCTGGGTCGCGGAGCCGGCACGCCGCGCATAGGCCACATGGGCCAGATCGATCAACTCTTCCCATCGGTGCCAGGTCGTGAGCTGGCGCAGCTGATCGAAGCCCATGATCCACACCAGCGGGCGCTGCGCCCCGACTTCGTCGCGAAGCGCGCGCAGCGTATCGACGGTGTAGCTGGGCCCCGTGCGCTCGATTTCACGCATGTCCACCTGCCAGTGCGCCTGCGCGCCCAGCGCAAGGCGCAGCATCTGCACGCGTTGGGCCGCGGGCGTGATCGCGCCTTTCTGCCAGGGCTGGCCTGCGGGCACGAAGCGAAGTTCGGCAAGCGGCAGCTGCGCCTGCGCGTCGGCCGCCAACTGCAGATGCCCCGCGTGCACCGGATCGAAGGAGCCACCCAGCAAGCCCAACGCAGCGCCCGGGGCCTCGCTCATGCGGCCGAGATCCAGTCGCGCGGGGGCAAGAAATCGGTGAACAGGCGTGCCTCCTCGGATCCTGGCGCCGGCGTCCATTCGTTGCGCCAGCGCACCACGGGCGGCAGCGACATCAGGATCGATTCGGCCCGGCCGCCCGACTGCAGGCCAAAGAGCGTTCCACGGTCGTAGACGAGATTGAATTCGACGTACCGGCCGCGCCGCAGCGCCTGGAATTCGCGTTCGCGCTCGCCGTAGGCCAGCGCGCGCCGGCGCTCGACGATGGGCGTGTACGCGGGCAAGAAATGATCGCCCACCGAGCGCAGCAGCCCAAAGGAGCGTTCGGCACCGAGTTCGTTGAAATCGTCAAAAAAGATTCCCCCGATGCCGCGCGCCTCGCCCCGGTGCTTGAGATAAAAATACTCGTCGCACCAGCGCTTGAAGCGCGGGTAGTACTCCGGGCCAAAGGGCGCCAGCGCATCGCGGCAGCAGGTGTGAAAATGGCGCGCGTCGGGCTCGAAGCCGTAGTAGGGCGTGAGGTCCATGCCCCCGCCGAACCACCAGTTCGCACGCGCGGGCGACGGTTCGGCGCTCGTGCGGGCGTGAAAAAAGCGCACATTCATGTGCACCGTCGGCACATACGGATTGCGCGGGTGCAGCACCAAAGAGACACCCAGCGCATCAAACCCGCAGCCCGCGACTTCCGGATGGGCTGCGCTGGCCGATGGCGGCAGGCGATCGCCGGCAACCTGCGAAAACGCCACGCCGGCGCGCTCAAATAGCCGGCCCTCTTCCAGGATGAAGGTCGTTCCGCTGCCGCGCAGCGCGCCGCCCGCGGGCCGCTCCCAGGGGCTCGCGTGAAAGCGCGCCCCATCGAGACCCTCCAGATCGCGCACGATGCGGCTTTGCAATTCGAGCAGGTACGTCTGGATCGGTGCGGTGTCGATGGCCTCTTGCATGGCGCGTTCAACCAGTTGTGGACCGTTGGAATCTCGAGGCGGCAGCGTGGGTCCGGTGCGCGCAAAGCTCTAGCGGGCCGAGGGCAGGGCGCGGTTGCCGATGTCCGTGCGAAACTGCATGCCATCGAATCGGATCTGCGCCACCGCCTCGTATGCGCGGCGCCGTGCCGCCTGCAGATTCGCTCCGAGGCAGGTGACGCACAAAACGCGCCCTCCGCTCGTGAGCAGCCGACCGTCGACCTGGCGTGTGCCCGCATGAAAGACCACGGTGTCTTCCGCGTCGCGCGGCAGACCCGAAATCTCGTCGTCCGAGCGCGGTTGCTGGGGATAGCCCTGGGCGGCGAGCACCACGCCCAGCGCAGGGCGTCGATCCCAGTCCACCTGGGCGCGGTCCAGCCGGCCCTCGACGGCCTCCTCGATCAGCAGGGCGAGGTCGGATTTCATGCGAAGCAAAATGGGCTCGGTTTCGGGGTCGCCGAGGCGGCAGTTAAATTCGAGCGTGCGCGGCTGGCCGTCGCGGCCGATCATGAGTCCGGCATACAAAAAGCCCGTGTACTCGATACCCTCGGCCGCCAGACCGGCGATCGTCGGGTCGATGATCTCGCGCATCACGCGCGCGTGCACTTCCGGCGTGACGACCGGTGCGGGCGAGTACGCGCCCATGCCGCCCGTGTTCGGACCCTGGTCCGCATCGAGCAGTCGCTTGTGGTCCTGCGAGGTTGCCAGCGGCAGCGTGTGCCGGCCGTCGCACATGACGATGAAGGAGGCCTCCTCGCCTTCCAAAAAATCCTCGATGATCACGCGCGCGCCCGCGGCCCCGAGGCGCCCTTGGCCCAACATCGCGTCGATGGCGCCGTGGGCCTGCTCGATGCTTTGCGCGACCACCACGCCCTTGCCGGCGGCCAGTCCGTCAGCCTTGACGACGATCGGGGCGCCGCGTTCGCGCACGTAGTCGTGCGCGGCTGCCGCGTCGCCAAAACTGCGGTAGCCCGCCGTCGGGATCGCGTGCCGCAGCATGAAGGCCTTGGCGTAGTCCTTGGACCATTCGAGCTGGGCCGCGGCGCGGGTCGGTCCGAAAATCCGCAGACCCGCCGCCCGAAAGGCATCGACGATGCCCGCGGCCAAGGGCGCCTCCGGTCCGACGACCGTGAGCTCGATGTGCTCCGTGCGCGCAAAGTCGATGAGCTCCTGCTGCTCCTTGAGCGCGACGTTGCGGTACGCATCGTTGGCGGCGGTGCCGCCGTTGCCGGGAGCCAGATACACCCGCTGCACGCGTGCGGACTGTGCGAGCTTCCAGGCCAGTGCGTGTTCGCGGCCGCCGGAGCCGATGACCAGGACTTTCACGGCTGCCCGCGGCTGGCGCGCGCACCCGCGCGCGATGCGTCGGTGCCGACGTTCATGTCTCGAGCACGGCCGAGGTGTAGACGTGCTGCGTGTCGTCCAGATCCTCGAGCGCATCGAGGAGGTGGCGCATCTTCTCGGCTTCGGCGCCTTCCAAGACAACCTCGTTGAGCGCCTTCATCGTGACGTCGGCCACCTCCGGCTTGAGGCCGGCGCGCTCGAGGCCCTTGCGCACGGCCTCGAAGTCCTGCGGCTCGCAGATCACCTCGATGGAACCGTCCTCATCGCTCGTCACGTCCTGGGCGCCTGCTTCGAGCGCGGCTTCCATGATTTTTTCTTCGCTCGCACCGGGCGCAAAAATAAAGTGACCGCAGTGTCGAAACTGAAAGGCCACGGAACCGTCGGTGCCCAGGTTTCCCCCGTGCTTGCTGAAGGCGTGGCGCACTTCGGCAACCGTGCGCGTGCGGTTGTCGGTCATGGAATCCACGATGACCGCCGCGCCGCCAACTCCGTAGCCTTCGTAGCGGACCTCCTCGTAGTGGGCCCCTTCGAGCTTGCCGCTGCCGCGGGCGACGGCTTTGTTGACCGTGTCTTTGGGGACGTTGGACGCCGAGGCCTTCTCCAGGGCCAGGCGCAATCTCGGGTTAAACGCCGGATCGGCCCCGGCGCGCGCAGCCACCGTGATCTCGCGAATGACCTTGGTCCAGATCTGGCCGCGCTTGGCGTCCTGGCGGCCTTTGCGATACTGGATGTTGGCCCATTTCGAATGCCCGGCCATTGCTGCCGTCCTTGCCCGGTGCGCCCGGGCTGCGAGATTGTCTCAGCGGGCGGCAATACTAGCATCGACTCGCGCGGCAACTGCCGCAGCGCCCTCGGGCATGCGGCCCGCCGATGCCCGGCACGCTAGTTGGGCTTTTGCTGGGCATTGGCCGATGCCGCGACCTTCTGATAGACGGGTCCCCAGATCGGGTGGCCGACCTCGGCGGCCGAGAGCCGGAAATTGGGGTCGGCGGTGAAGGCCGACCGAAAATCGCTCTCGCACTCGCCCAGCCGATTAAACGCGCAGGCGATGAAGGCCAGATACTTGTAGGCCACGGCCGTATCGCGCGGATCGCGCAGACCCTCGGAGATCGCCGCGTGCAGCGCGCGCTCGGCCGCTTCAAAGGCGCCATCATCGTAGTCGCGCAAACCGACGACCAGCGAATGCTCGGCCTTGTGCTGCAGCAGTTCGGCCACGCTCACGGTCGTGGGCTCGGGCGTTGCGCAGGCGCCCAGGCACGTTGCCACTGCCGCAGGCAGCAGGCGCCGCACGAGGTGCATCAAAGAGACTTTGCGTTGGTGAGAGTTCATTCGAATTGATGTTCGATCTTGTTGGCCGCGCCCCCCTGGACGTCGATTTCCGTCCGCCACGCGGGGGCGGCTGCGTGGCGTACCTCGATGTGATGGTGCCCGGCTGGCAACTCGATGCGGTTCAGCGGCGGCGAGACCCCCGCGGCCTTGCCGTCGACGAACACTTCGCCCCACGGACGGATATCGAGCGACACCGGCGCGACTCCCCCCGTGCTCGTGTCGGCTCTCGGGGCACCCGAGGGCGCCGCTGTCGCGGTTGCGGCGGGGTTGGGCGAGGTCTCGGCATGGCGCACGTTGCCCAGAATCACGCCCAGGAAGATGCCGGCGGACAGCAGGGCGCCCGCGGAAAAAATTGGCACCCGGTGGCGCAGGGCCCAGGGCCGCAGACGCTCGAGCAGCGCTCGCCAGTCCGGTCCCATCGGGTCGGCCACGAGCGCTGCCGTGCTCGTCGTGACGGTCTTTGGCACGGGCTTGGCCGCTAGCGAGTTCGAGTGCGTCGGTTTTGCCCCTTTCGATTCGCTGCGTGATTTGGTCATGACTGCCTCCGCGCGCGCTTTGTTGAGCGTGGGAGCATCCGCGCGCGCTTTGTCGAGCGTAGGCGCGTCGCCTCCCGCCTTGGACTTGGGCGCCTCGGCGGGAAGATCGCCGCTCACCACCGTGAGGTTGATCGTGGGCGCGGTCTCGCGCGATGGCGTCGACTCCTGCGCCGGCTCGAGCGTGGCCACATGCACGGCGGGTCGCTGTGGCGGCGCAGCAAGCGGAATTCCCAGCGTGCTGGGTGCGACGTTTTCCGTGCGTTCGTTCCAGATGAACGACGTGAGCGCATCGCGCATTGCGCCCGCGGTCTTGGGCCCGATCCCGGGACCTGCAAGAAGCGCCTGATCAACCATCCGTGCCAGCACGGGTGGAGTGTCGGGTCTGGCGGCCAGCGTGGGCGAAGCCCCGTTGCGCGAGGCGCCCGCGCCGTTGGCGCCGCGCGTGTCCGGTGCGGCTCGGCCCACGAGCATCATGAACAGGAGTTCGCCAATTGCGCGGATGTCGCGCTGGCGGGTCTCTTCGGTGATTTCGTTTTGAAAAAAGGGCAGCAGGCGCGCCGTCCCGGCAAGCGCTTCGTCCCCGCTGGCCCCGTCATCAATCCACCCGCCAAAGCCCGAAACCTTGGGGCTTCCGTCGGCAAGAAGGTATACGTGTTGCGGACCGAGGTGTCCGTGCGCTACCCCGTTGCTGTGCGCGCACTCCAGGGCGTCGGCAATGCGGGCGGCGATGCTCGCGCACTGCACGAAGGCCGGACGAAGTCCGCCGGCAATGAGTTCATGCAAAGGTCGTCCGTTGATTCGTTCGATGACCAGAAATCCGAATGCGTGGCTCAAGCCCGCATCGAATACCGTGACGATATGCGGGTGCTGAAGGCGCCCGGCCGCCTGCGCCTGGCGCACGAAGGCGTGCTCCACGCGCCGCCGCTCCTCCGAGGAGAGCTTGGGCCCCGCGGGCAGCAACTCGACGGCCTTGATGACCAGCTGGCGATTCATCACCGGATCGACAGCCGCGTACGAGACGCTGTGGCGCTCGCGGCGCAACTCGCGCAGTATCGAGTAGCGGCCGATGACGCGGGTCTTGGGCGGAAGGGCTTCGCTCATGTTCTGATGCTGCTGGGACCGCGCAGCGGCCATTTTGGGCGAACTCGATGTTGTTTGCATCGCGGTGCTCAAAATCGATGCTGCACGACGAGCGTCTTGCCCGCCTCGACGTCGATTTGCAGCGCATACGGCGGGAAGCTGCCGTTGCGCACCTCGATCGAGTGCTTGCCAGCGCTCAAGCTGACGTGGGTCAAGGGCGGCGAGACCCCAATGCTGCCGCCGTCGAGGAAGACTTCACCCCAGGGTGCTACCGCGATCGAAAGCGCTCCGGGCTCCGGGGGCGGCGGGGCCACGGGCGCGGGTGCGATGCGCGCACGCGGGGCGGGCCGGATTTTGACGACGGGTTGCGCGGGTTCGGGCGGTGCGGCCACGGGCGCGGGCGGCGCAGGCGGAAGCACTGGCTTGGGCGCAGGTGCCGGAGCGCTTTGCGCCACGGCGGCGCTTGCCGCCGCTTCCGCCGAATCGGCGTCGACCCGATGGCTCCAGTACCAGATGCCGAAGGTCACGCTCAAGCCCAGCACGGCGATGCCCGTGGCGACCAGGGCCCCCGGGCCGGGCAGGTGCCAGCGCAGGCTTCGCGCGGCCTTTGGCGGAGAGTCGGCCGCAAACGACACCGGCGTCGTCGAAGGTGGCACCGGACGGCCGGCAAACGCGGCCAGGGCGTTGCGCAACTGCCCTGCCGTCTGAAAACGGTGCGCGGGATCCTTGGCCAGAGCCCGGAAGATGATCTCGCCCAGCGCCGGCGGAATGCCGGGGCGCATGCTCGACAGGGGCGGGGGATCGGTCGTGACGACCATCTTCAGAATTTCGTCGGTGTCCTCGCCGTCGAAGGCGCGGCTGCCCGTGACCAGCTCATAGAGGATTGCGCCGATGGAAAAAACATCGCTGCGCGCATCCAGGGGCCGGCCCAGCGCCTGTTCCGGAGACATGTAGTTGGGCGTGCCGATCAATTTGCGCGACGCATCGGTCGTGCCCTGCTTGCCCTGGGCCAGGGCGATGCCAAAGTCGAGCACTTTGGGCTTCATGTCGCGCCCGAGAAAGATATTGCTCGGCTTGATGTCGCGGTGGATCAGCCCGCGGCGATGGGCAAAATGCACGGCATCGGCGACCCGCGCAATCAAGGCGGCGGCGGCTTCGGGCGCCATCGGTCGGTTGCTTGCAAGCCAGTGGTGCAGATCCGAGCCCTTGAGCCGCTCCATCGCGATGTAGGCAATCGAATCGTTTCTGCCCGCGTCAAACACGGTGACGATCGACGGATGGTTCAGTGCGGCCGCGATCTTTGCCTCTTGCAAAAACCCTGCTTCCAGTTCCTCCTGTCCAGGCTGCCCGCCATCGATCGGGATGGCCTTGATTGCGACGTCGCGCCCCAGCACCGGGTCGGTGGCCGAATACACGATGCCGTTGGACCCGCGGCCGATCTCTTCGCGGACGATGAAGCGGCCGATGCGCTGGGGCAGGGTCGGCGGCGCCTCCTCATTGGGGTCAAGAGCATCGACGGCAAGCGCTGGTGTCATGGATAAGCGTGTTACGACTGGCAAATCAATTCTGCGGTTAAACGGTTTGCGGGGCTGCGTCCGGTTGGACGCCCGCCGGGCGCCCGTACGCACGTGCCAAGGCAAGCCGCGTGCCCGGAGTCGCTCCCATTGGGAAGCTACCCCATGCACTTGGCCTAGCGGTATCCCGAAAACTGCCTAGCGTCTCCATGTTTATTAGAGTCTCAGACGCCTTCAGTTTCGGAAACTGCGGGGCAGATTCGGTTCCTGCACGAGCCCGTGCGCCTCCTCCAAGTGCTTGGCGTAGCGGTAAAAAGTTCCCTCGAAATTGGCAAACGCAATGATAAAGCCTGCCCAGCCGTCCAAAAAACCCAGCTGAAAGACGTAATGGCGCAAAAACGCGCCCGCGCCGTGCGCCAGCGCCGCTCCCATGGAGGGGTGCGCGCCGCGCGCACGCAGCCTCTCGGTGCCCAGGGTGGAGTAGCGCTGCATCTTGTGGAGCATCTGGGCGAGGTCGCGAAACGGGATCTGCGCAATGGGTTCGCGCAGGTAGCCCGCCGTGCCGTCGAGCACGAAGCTCTCGTGCACGGCGTCTTCGGTGTAGCGCATGCGGCCGCGACGAAACAGTTGCGGCTGCCGATAGTCGGGCGCGTAGCCCGAATGGCGCATCCAGCGCCCGAAGACAAAATTGCGGCGCGGTACCCAGTAGGCGTCGACCGCATCGGCGCGCGCCACCGTCGCGCGGATTTCGGCTGCGGCCGCCTCCGTGCAGCGCTCATCGGCGTCCAGGCTAAAGACCCAATCGCCGGTCAATGCGTCGAGCGCCGTGTTGCGCAGCTTGCCAAAGCCCTCGAAGGGCACCTGGATCACGCGCGCACCCAGGCGCTCGCAGATCTGCACGGTCTGATCGGTGCTGAAGGAGTCGGCAACGACGATCTCGTCGGCCCAGGCGATGCTGCGCAGCGCGGCCTCGATTTTTTCCGCTTCGTTGTACGCGATGATGTATGCGGAGATGCGCGCCATGGTGCTCCTGGGTTCTTCGCGCGCGCCGAGGCGCGGTCGATGGTAGAGGGCTATTATCGCGGAAGCGCTAAAAGGGGAAGCGTCGTCATGAAAACGAGTGCGGTGCAGGTGTCCCGGCACGGGGGGCCGGAGGTGCTCGAAGTGATCGAGCGCGAAGTGGCCGCCCCGGCTGCAGGAGAGGTTCGCCTTCACAACCGGGCGATCGGCGTAAATTTCATCGACCTGTACTACCGCACGGGTCTGTACAAGGAGGCCTTGCCGCACGCGCTGGGTTTTGAGGGTGCGGGCGAAGTCGAGGCCGTGGGCCCGGGCGTGCGCGACTTCAAGGAGGGCGACCGCGTCGCCTACGCGATGGGTCCTCTGGGAGCGTACGCGGCGGTGCGCTGCATTGCGGCCGAGCACCTCGTGGTGCTGCCCCGGTCGATCAGTTTCGAGCAGGCCGCTGCCGTGATGCTCAAGGGGCTCACCGTGCAGTACCTGTTTCGCCAGACCTACCGGCTGCAGGGCGATGAGATCATCTTGTTTCACGCGGCCGCCGGCGGAGTGGGGCTCATTGCGTGCCAATGGGCGCGCGCGCTGGGCGTGCGACTGATCGGCACCGTGGGCTCGCCCGAGAAGGGGCGCATCGCGCGCGCGCACGGAGCCTGGCAGGTCATCGACTACCGGGCGGAGGACTTCGTCGAGCGGGTGCGCGAGCTCACGGGCGGCGCGCGCGTGCCCGTGGTCTACGACGGCGTTGGCAAGGACACGTGGGAAGGGTCGCTCGACTGCCTGCAGCCGCGCGGTCTCATGGTGAGCTTTGGCAACGCCTCGGGACCGGTCACGGGCGTGAATCTGGGGATCCTGGCGCAAAAAGGCTCGCTCTACGTCACGCGCCCGACGCTGGCAACGCACATCGTGCCGCGCACCCGCATGCAGGAGTCGGCCCAGGAGCTATTTGGTCTGATCGACCGGGGTGCGATTCGCGTCGACGTGGAGCACACCTACCGGCTCGCGCAAGTCGCGCAGGCGCACGCCGATCTGGCCGCGCGCAAGACCACGGGCTCGTGCGTCTTGATTCCTTGACCAGCAGCAGCCAGTTCCCCGAGGGCGCGCAAGCGCCCGGCGCCGATGGCGCGCGCGCAAGCGCGCGAGGCGGGGGCGAGCAGCGCGCGGCGCTGGGCCTCGTTGTTTTGATCGGTGCCATGCTCCTGGTGCGCCTGGCCACGCTGGGCAGCTACCCCCTGATGGATACGAGCGAAGCGCGCTACGGCGAAATCGCCCGCGTGATGCTCACCACCGGCAACTGGATCACGCCCCAGGAGGTCCCCGGCACGCCGTTTTGGGCCAAACCGCCGCTGTACGCGTGGCTTGCCGCGGGCTCGATGCGCCTGTTGGGCGTTCATGAGTTCGCCTTGCGGCTGCCTTCCTTTTTGTGCGCGCTGGGGGTCCTCGCGCTTTGTGCCGGATGGTCCGATTCGGTTGCGCGCGCGCGCGATGCGGGTGCGCGCCGCATGGCGGTTTTGCTCACACTCGGAGTGCTTTCGACCTCGGTGCTGTTCTTTGTTGCCGCCGGAGCGGTGATGACCGATCCGACGCTGGCTCTTTGCGTAACGTGGATGCTCGCGGCGTTTCACCACTGCGTCATCCGCAGCTCGCGCGAGGCGCTCTGGCGCTGGGGATTTTTCGTGGCAGCGGGCTTCGGGATGCTCGCCAAGGGCCCGGTCATCTTGCTTTATGCGGGCGCGCCCATCGGCCTGTGGACGATCTGGGAGCGGCGCTTCGCGCACTTGTGGCGCGCGCTGCCCTGGGTGTGGGGCACGGTGCTTTCCGCGGCGATTTGCGTGCCGTGGTACGCGGCGGCCGAAGAACGCACGCCGGGATTCTTGCAGTACTTCTTGTTGGGCGAGCATGTCATGCGCTTTCTCAAGCCCGGCTGGGGCGGGGATCTGTACGGGACCGCGCATGCGGAGCCCCTCGGGATGATCTGGCTGTACCTCGCGGGCGCCCTGGGGCTTGGCACAGTGCTGCTCGCCGCCGCTCTGGTCATTTTCTTGCGCGGCGGCGCGCACCGCGCGCCCGGGAGCATCGGAGCCGAGCAGCGTTTTTTGCTTCTCGCGTCGTTTGTTCCGGTTGTTTTCTTCACCTTTGCCGGCAACATCATTTGGACCTACGTGCTGCCCGCCCTCGGTCCCCTGTGCGTATTCGTGGCCGACGTTCTTGCTCCGAAGCTCGAAGCCGCGCGGCGCTGGCGCGCTGTCGTCTTCGCAACGCTGTGCGCCGCCGCTCTTAGCGTGAGCATCGCCGTGGTTGCATGGGTGCCGCGGCACGTTGCCCGGCATTCGAGCGCGCAGTTGGTTGAAGAGTGGCGCGAGCGCTCGCAGCCGCTGGGCGCAACCGGTGAAATCGTGTACGTGGGCCGCAGGGCGCCCGCGTCGCTTCGCTTCTACGCGCGAGGCTCGGTGCGCACCGTCGAAGATCTGGGTGCGGTGCTACCGGCCGGAGCAAGTGCCGGCGAGTGGTTTCTCGCGCTTGCCCCCGACCGCGTGGAGGAGGTTCGACGCTTTGCCCAGGCGCAACCGGGCGCCTGGACCGTGCAGACGATCGGCTCGAACACCGATCTGGCGTTGGTCGAGGTACTCGCGCGGCCCGGTGCGGCTACCCGCTAGCCCCGGGGGTGGGCGAGACGGGCCCCGCGCCTTAGCCGGTGTGGAGCTTCGTTGCGTACTCGACTTCTTCGCGACTTCCCAGAAAAACCGCGACGCGCTCGTGCAAGGACGTGGGCTGGATGTCCAGAATGCGCCGGCGCCCGTCGGTTGCCGCGCCGCCCGCCTGCTCGATGAGCAGCGACATGGGGTTCGCCTCGTACATCAGGCGCAGCTTCCCGGGCTTGTCGGGCTCGCGCCGGTCGCGCGGGTAGA
>DASPPB010000039.1:0-59777 GCA_035625725.1 Burkholderiaceae bacterium | reverse complement strand
TCTCGGGGGCGGGCTCGTAGCGGTTGGGGGGCGTTACGGATACAGTCCGCGCTCTTCGCGCGCGAGCAACACGCGCTCGCAGGCCACGGCAAAGGCGGCCGTGCGCAGCGCGATGTGGTGCAACTCGGCCGTCTCCCAGATCTTGCGATACGCGCTTACGAGAATTTTCTCCAGACGCATGTTGATCTCGTCCTCACTCCAGAAAAAGCTGTTGAAGTCCTGGACCCATTCGAAGTACGACACGACCACGCCGCCCGCATTGGTCATGACGTCGGGAACGACCGCGATGCCGCGCTGCCCCAAGATGGCGTCGGCTTCGGTAAGCGTCGGGCCGTTGGCGCCCTCGAGCACGATGCGCGTCTGGATGCGCCGGGCGCGCGGCGCCGTGATCTGTCCCTCCAAGGCGGCCGGGATGAGGAAGTCCGACTCCACGTCCCAGAATTGCTCATCGGGTATGCGTTCGCCGCCCGCGAATGCGCCGATGCCGCCTTTGGCGCGCAGCTCGTGCATGAGTCCCGCGATGTCCAGGCCCCGGGCGTTAAAGACCGTGCCCGTGTGGTCCTGCACGGCGACGATGCTCGCCCCGTTGCCCGCGAAGAGCTCCGCTGCGGCCGAGCCCACGTTGCCAAAGCCCTGGATGGCCACGCGCGCGTCATTGATGGGCACGCCCATGCGACGCGCGGTCTCGCGACCGACCACGAACACCCCGCGACCGGTTGCCTTGACGCGTCCCAGCGAGCCGCCCAAGGGAATGGGCTTGCCGGTCACGACTCCGGTTGCAGTCGCGCCCACGTTCATCGAGTAGGTGTCCATCATCCACGCCATGATCTTGGCGTTGGTGTTGACGTCGGGCGCGGGAATGTCCTGGTGCGGGCCGATGATGATGCCGATCTCGCTCGTGTATCGGCGGGTGATCTTCTCGAGCTCGCGTTCCGACAGTTGCGATGGGTCCACGCGCACGCCGCCCTTGGCCCCGCCGAAGGGCAGATTCACCGCGGCATTTTTGACCGTCATCCAGGCGGCAAGGGCCATGATTTCCTCGAGGGTGACGTCGGGGTGATAGCGCACACCGCCTTTGCCCGGCCCCCGCGTGAGGCTGTGCTGCACGCGAAAACCCTCGAAATGCGCAACGCGCCCATCGTCCATCTCGATCGGAATATCGACGCAAAGGGCGCGCTTGGGCCGACGCAGCGTCTCGTGCCAGCGCGCCAGGGGCCCGAGATAGGGAACGACCTGGTCGACCTGCGCCAGATAGGTCGCCCAGGGGCCGTCGGGTTTTGTCGGCACGTACGAAAGGCTGTGCATGGCAGTGCCTCGCTCCTTGGTTGCGCAGCGCCGATCGCCCCGTTGGCCGGGCGCGCGCTGCGGATCCTCACTCGCGGGGCCGCTCTGGGGCCGGTGCGAGCGTGGGGCGGATTTTGCACCAACGCTTTTTCAGGCGCCGCTTGGCCCTACAGGCCCGCGCGCATCAGGTCATCGGCCTCGCGCAGCAAGTACTCATGAAATTCCTCGGCAGCGGGTGTGAGGCGGCGCTGGCGCGAATGCACCGCGAACCATTGGCGCCGAAGCGGCAACCCGGCCACGGGCAGCGTGACCAGACGCCCGGCGGCCTGCTCGAGGCGAACCGTGTGCAGCGACAGCAGACCGATGCCAATGCCGGCCATGACGGCCTGTTTGATGGTCTCGTTGCTGTCGGCTTCCATCACGGGATGGATGCTCACGCCGGCATCGGAGAAGTAGCGGTCCATTGCGATGCGGGTGCCCGACCCGGGCTCGCGCACGATGAAGGGCTCGTTTTCGAGCTCCTCGGGCGCAATTTGGGTGCGCAGCGAGAAGCGGTGCGAGGGCGCGGCGACGATGGCCAGCGGGTTGGGCGCGAAGGGCGTGCCGATCAGACTCGTTCCCTCGGGCGGGCGCCCCATGATGCCCAAGTCGATGTTGTAGGACTGCAGCTGCTCGATGATGTGCTCGCGGTTATAGACGTAGAGCTTCAGATCCAGGCCCGGATGCGACTTGAGAAACTGCGCGAGCAGCCTTGGGACGAAGTACTTGGCCGTGCTCACGATCCCCAGGCGCACGCGCCCGCGGCGCACCCCGCGCAGCTCGCGCGCAGCGAGCGCAAAATCATCGAGCCGCAGCAGCAAATCGGCGGCTAAGGCGGCCAGATCGCGCCCGGGCTCGGTAATCTGAACTCCGCGCCCCACCGGTTCGAAAAGCGAGAGCTGCAGTTGCTCTTCGAGCTGTCGCAGCTGCATCGAGACCGCGGGCTGCGTGAGATGCAGCGCCCCGGCCGCGGCCGTGACGCTGCCCGAGCGGCCGACCGCGTCGAGCACTTCGAGCTGTCGTACTGTGATTTGGCGGCGTGGCATAAGCGAAAGTTATGCTGATGGTCAATATAATTTAATAGATCTTATCTAATTGTCGCAAGACAATCTTGGGGTTGCAACATTCCCCATCCACCGGAGCTAAGGAGCGGGGGCTGCGCGCCCGAGCGGCGCCCGCCCCCAAAGGCGCGCATGCTGAAGGCAATTTTCTTTGACGTTGACGGCACACTTGCCGAGACCGAGGAGTTTCATCGGCGCGCATTCAATTCGGCCTTTGCGCAGGCGCAGATGAACGTGCACTGGTCGGTGCCCGAATATCGGGAGTTGCTCAAGGTCACAGGCGGCAAGGAGCGGCTGCGCGCCTACTTCCTGGCCCGCGGACTGGCCGTGAGCGAGCGCGATCTGCAGGCATTGCATCGCTCCAAAAACGAGCTCTACGCCCAGAACCTGCGAAGCGGCTCATGCGGCCTGCGCCCCGGGGTGCTGCGGCTGATGACCGAGGCGCGCGACTGCGGCGTGCTGCTGGGCATTGCCACGACGACCTCGCTGGTCAACGTCGATGCGCTGCTGCGCGAGGCGCTGGGAGCCCGATGGAAGCAGGAGTTTGCCTGCGTGGTTGCCGGCGATCAGGTCGCGAAGAAAAAGCCGGCCCCGGACGTCTACCAGTGTTGCCTGGCGAATTTGCGCATTGCGCCCGCACAGGCCGTGGCGCTGGAGGATTCGCCCGCCGGTGTGGCCGCCGCGCGCGATGCGGGCGTCGCGGTGCTGGCCACGCCCAGCGTGTACACGATGGGAGAGGACTTCTCCCGCGCCCACCGTCTCGTGCCCAGCCTGGGCGACCCGACCATGCCCTGGGAGCAGCCCCAACCGGGGTTTGCGCAGCGCTGGGTTGCGCTTTCGGATCTGCAGCGTCTGCTCGCCGCCGGCGAAATCGTGCCCGGGACTGAGATGGCGCAATAGTTGGGTGTAGCGCGCATGCCAAACTTCCGCGCGCGGAGGGTCGCTCGGGCGCATGCTTGCGCCTGCGGACAAGGGGGAGGGGCACATGCTGACAAAGACACGTACGCTGACGCAGTTCTTGATCGAGGAGCGGCGCCGGTTTCCGGAGGCCTCGGGAGCCTTCAATAGCCTGGTACTGGCCGTCGCGCTGGCCTGCAAGTCGGTTTCGCGCCGAGTCGCCCACGGCGCCTTGGCCGGCATGTACGGGGCCGCGGGCGATACCAACGTGCAAGGCGAAGCCCAGCAAAAGCTCGACGTGCTGGCCAACGAGACGTTTTTGCATTGCCTGCAGTGGGGGGGCGATGCGCGTGGCATGCTCTCCGAGGAGATGGAACAGCCCTGGATCAACGAAGTGGCCGGACAGGGCGATTATTTGCTTGCCTTCGACCCGCTCGATGGTTCCTCGAACATCGACGTAAATCTCTCGGTGGGCAGCATTTTTTCCTTGCTGCGCGCTCCTGCGGAGCGCAAGCGCGCCGAGGCCAAAGACTTCCTGCAGCCCGGCACGCAGCAGGTGGCCGCCGGCTACGCGGTCTACGGCCCGGCCACGATGCTGGTGCTCACCGTCGGGCGCGGGGTCCACGGCTTTACGCTCGATCCGGAAATTGGCGAGTTCTTGCTCACGCATCCGCAAATGACCATCCCGGCGCAGACCAAGGAGTTTGCGATCAACGCCTCCAACAGCCGTTTCTGGGAGCAGCCGATCCGCCGATACGTCGAGGAGTGCCTGGCCGGCAGCAACGGGCCGCGCGGCAAGGACTTCAACATGCGCTGGATTGCCTCGCTCGTTGCCGAGGCGCACCGCATACTGACGCGCGGCGGGGTGTTCATGTACCCGCGCGACACCAAGGATCCGAGCAAACCCGGTCGGCTGCGGCTGCTCTACGAGACCAATCCGATCGGCATGCTCATCGAGCAAGCCGGCGGTCGCGCCAGCACGGGGGCGGTTCCCATGCTCAAAGTGCAGCCCGAATCGCCGCACCAGCGCATCGGTTTCGTGTTCGGTTCGCGCGAAGAGGTCGAGCGCATCGAGCGTTACCATGCGGAGGGTCCGCAGGCGGAACTCGACACGCCCCTGTTTAGCCTGCGCGGCCTGTTTCGTGGCAATTCCTGACCGGATTCCGATCGGGCGGCAGGGCGACCGGCCGCTCCTACCCGAACCTCAAACCGCTTTGACGAGGAACCATCATGTCTGAGAAGCACCCGATCATCGCAATCACCGGTTCCTCCGGCGCCGGCACGACTTCGGTCACGCGCACGTTCCAGAAGATCTTCCGCCGGGAAAAAATCAACTCGGCGGTCATCGAGGGCGACAGCTTCCACCGCTACGACCGCAAGGAGATGCGCAAGGTCATGGCCGATGCGGAGAAGGCCAACCGACGGCATTTCAGCCATTTCGGTCCCGAGGCCAATCTCTTCGAAGAACTCGAAAACGTGTTTCGCGAGTACAGCGAAACGGGCAATGGCCGGCATCGCAAATACCTCCACGACGCCGACGAGGCCGCGCCCTACGGGCAGGAGCCCGGCACCTTCACGGCCTGGGAGCGCTTTGAAAACGATACCGACCTGCTCTTCTACGAGGGTCTGCACGGAGCCGTGAAGGACGACAAGGTCGATGTCTCGCGCTACCCGGACCTGCTCATCGGCGTCGTGCCGGTGATCAATCTGGAGTGGGTCCAGAAAATTCAGCGCGACAAGGCGCAGCGCGGCTATTCCACCGAGGCGGTTACCGACACGATCTTGCGGCGCATGCCCGATTACGTGAACTACATCTGCCCGCAGTTCACGCGCACCCACGTCAACTTCCAGCGCGTGCCCACGGTCGATACCTCCAACCCCTTTATCGCGCGCGAGATTCCCACGGCCGACGAGAGCTTCATCGTGATCCGCTTTGCCAATCCCAAGGGGATCGACTTTCCCTATCTGCTCAACATGCTCCACGATTCGTTCATGTCTCGGCCCAATACCATCGTGGCGCCCGGGGGCAAGATGGAACTGGCGATGCAACTGATATTCACGCCCTTCATCTGGAGGATGATGGAGCGGCGCAAAAAGGCGCTGGGCCGCCACTAAAGGAGAGCAGCAAAAATGACGCAAGCAAAACCCACGGGCGAAGCCCTGGCTGCCAACGCGATCCGCATGCTGGCGGTCGACGCCGTGCAAAAGGCCAATTCGGGCCATCCGGGCATGCCCATGGGCATGGCCGAAATCGCCATTGCCCTTTGGCAGCGCCATCTCAAGCACAATCCTTCCGACCCGACGTGGTTTGACCGGGACCGCTTCTTGCTGTCCAACGGTCATGGCTCGATGCTGCAGTACGCGCTGCTGCACTTGAGCGGCTACGCGCTGCCGATGGAGGAATTACAGCGCTTTCGCCAGCTGCACTCCAAGACGCCCGGGCACCCGGAAGTGGGCGTCACGCCCGGCGTGGAGACGACGACCGGACCGCTCGGGCAGGGCCTGGCCAACGCCGTGGGCATGGCGCTTGCCGAGCGCGTGCTCGCGCAACGCTTTAACAGGCCCGAGGCGAAGATCGTCGACCATTACACCTACGTGTTTCTGGGCGACGGCTGCCTGATGGAAGGAATCTCCCACGAGGTTTGCAGTCTGGCCGGGACGCTGCGTCTGAACAAGCTCATATGCCTCTACGACGATAACGGCATCTCCATCGACGGCCACGTCGAGGGCTGGTTCATGGACGACACGCTCGCGCGCTTTCGCGCCTACGGCTTTCATGCCGAGCGCGTCGACGGCCACGACGTCGAGGCGGTGGCCGCCGCCATCGACCGGGCGCGGCGCTCCGACCGCCCGACGATGATCGCGTGCAAGACCATCATCGGCAAGGGCAGCCCCGACAAACAAGGCACGGAAGGAATCCACGGCGCCGCGCTGGGAGCCGAGAGCGTCGCCAAGGCGCGCGCTGAGCTCAATTGGCCCTATCCGCCCTTCGAGGTTCCGGCGGAGGTCTATTCCCTCATGGATGCGCGCCCGCGGGGCAAGAGCGCGCAAGACGATTGGAAGGCGCGCCTGGCGAAGTATCGTGCCGCCTATCCGCAGGACGCGGCCGAGTTCGATCGGGTCGTGGCCGGGGAGCTGCCGAAGTCCTTTCACGCGAACTTGCAGTCCTACATCGAGCAGACGATTGCCAAGGCCGAGAAACTGGCGACGCGCCAGGCGTCGCAGCGCGCAATCGAGGTCCTCGCCAAGGAACTGCCCGAGCTGCTGGGCGGCTCGGCCGATCTGACGCACTCCAACCTCACGCACTGGAAGGCGGCCGTAACGTACACGCCCGGGCACACGGGCAACTACGTGAGCTTTGGCGTGCGCGAATTCGGCATGTCGGCCATCATGAACGGGGTGGCGCTGCACGGGGGTCTGGTTCCCTTCGACGCGACGTTCCTCACATTCGCCGACTACTCGCGCAGCGCGCTGCGCATGGCCGCGCTCATGCAGCTGCGCGTGGTGCATGTGTTTACGCACGACTCCATCGGTCTGGGCGAAGACGGCCCGACCCATCAGGCCGTCGAACACGTCTCGAGTCTGCGCTTGATCCCCGGACTCGACGTCTGGCGACCGTGCGACGTGACGGAATCGGCCGTGGCCTGGCGTTGCGCCATCGAGCGGCGCAACGGCCCGAGCGCCTTGCTGTTCACGCGCCAGGCGGTTCCGGCGCTGGTCAACGCCAACAGCATGATTGCCGCCATCGAGCGCGGGGGCTACGTGCTGCGCGAGCCCAAGGGCAAGGTGCAGATCGTCTTGCTCGGTACGGGATCGGAAGTGCAGCTTGCCGTCGAAGCGGCCCGCGAGCTCGAAGGCCGGGGTATCCATGCCCGCGTGGTCTCCATGCCGTGCTGCGAGCGCTTCGACCGTCAGGAGCCCGAGTATCGCCGCTCCGTGCTGGGCGAGGGGCTACCGATGGTGGCCGTCGAGGCGGGCGTGACGCGTCTGTGGTACCAGTATGTGGGCACCCGAGGCCGCGTGATCGGAATCGACCGCTTTGGCGAGTCGGCTCCAGGCCCGGAGCTGTTCAAATACTTTGGCATCACCACCGAGCGGGTGACCGCCGCCGCATTGGAACTGCTGGGGGCCTAGTTTCGCGATTTCGGCGAGGCCACCGGGTCCGTCCCGGTGGCAGCTCGGCGCCCGGGTTTTCCTAGCGTCGCCGGGGCACATCACCCCACGGGTCGCGCGTCTCGGAGCGGGACGATTGCTGCCAGCGATTGTTGCCCAGAATCGTGGCCAGATTGCGGCCGGGGCGCTGGGGCAGGATCGACATGTGCAGGCGCGCCAGAAGCATGAGTTCGGACATGGCATCGGGGTCGATCGGCGCCTGAAAGCCGTCGTCGACCCAGATCCGGTCGAAGTACTCGTTCATCTCCGGGTAGCCCCACAGCAGCGTGATGGCGCGCGCCATCTCGGGATGGCGCACCTCGATGATCGAAAAATCCTCCAGCGGATCGAGCTGCGCGGGCCTGGGCGGCGTGCCGTCGCCTGAGGCAACCGCTTCCTGGCGCGCAGTGACGATGTCGGGCATGAGCGGCGGCAGACCGCGAGTCGAGGGCTCCGCCGCGACAAGCGGCGGCAGTGCGGTTTTGTGCGCATTTCGAAACGGGCTAGCCATGAAACGATTGTAGGTGTAATCCCTCCCACCACGCGTATGCGGGAGGACGGATAACTGACTGATTTTGGGCGCAAATCGACGATCGGCCGAAAACTGCCGATCGGCGGCTTTTCAATCGCGGAAATTGTCGAAGGAAAGCGGGGCTTCTGTGATCTGCGCGCGCACGAGCGCAATGCACTGCTGCAAAGCGTCTTTTTTCGCCCCGCTCACGCGCACGGCATCTCCCTGAATGCTGCTTGTGAGCTTCGCGCGCGAGTCCTTGATGAGCTGCACGATGCGCTTGGCCAGGGCCGGTTCGATGCCGGCGCGAATCTTGATCACCTGCTTGCGCTTGTCCATGCCCACTTTTTCGGGCTCGGCCTCACGATCCAAGAAGCGCAAATCCACCGAACGTTTGGCCATTTTTGCGAGCAGCACGTCGCGCACCTGTCCGAGCTTGAAGTCGTCGTCGGCGAACAAGGTCAGTTCGCAGAGCTTGCCCTCCTCGCGCTCTTCGATGCGCGCGTCCGACCCCTTGAAGTCGAAGCGGTTGGCAATTTCGCGATTGGCCTGGTCGACGGCGTTATGCACTTCGACGAGATTGGGCTTGCAGACGATGTCAAAACTGGGCACGACCATCCCCTTGTTAGACGCGCGTGAGCTTGGCGCGCGCTACTGCATAATCGCGCGATGGCGTTGACTCTGCAGCGAGGCGTTTCCCTCAAATCATTGAATACGTTTGGAGTCGACGCACGCGCGGCCTGGTTCGCACGGGTGCAAAGCGTAGCGGATCTGCAGCAGGTGCACGACGACGCGAGGGTGCGCGAGCTGCCCCGCCTCATTTTGGGGGGCGGATCCAACGTGCTCTTTACGCGCGACTTCGATGGTCTCGTGATCCAGCCCGCCATTGCCGGAATCAACCCTTGCGGGCTGACGGAGGAGTCCCGGCTCCTGGAGGTGGGCGCCGGCGAGAACTGGAGCGCACTCGTCGAGCGCCTGGTGCAATCGGGGTGTCCCGGCCTGGAGAACCTCGCGCTCATTCCGGGATGGGCCGGAGCCGCGCCGATCCAGAACATCGGCGCCTATGGCCTGGAGCTCTCGGAGCGGTTGCAATCGGTGCGTGTCTGGGACTGGCGCCGGGGGGCGTGCGTCGACATGAGCGTGGAGCAATGCGCGCTGGGCTATCGCGACAGCGTCTTTAAGCGCGAAGGCGGTGGCGATTGGATCATTGTGTCGCTCACGCTGCGCCTGCCCCTGCGCTGGGAGCCGATCACCGGTTACGCCGAGCTCGCGCGCGAGCTCGGCGCTCGCGGCTGCGCGCGTCCGGAGGCGACCGATATCTTTGCCGCGGTGTGCGCGCTGCGCCGGCGCAAGCTGCCCGACCCGGCGGTGGTGGGTAACGCGGGCAGTTTTTTCAAAAACCCGGTCATCGAGCGCGCGCGCCACGCGCAGCTGCTCGAGCGCTTTCCCTCGGTCGTGAGCTATCCGCTGGCAGGAGGACGCTACAAAATCGCCGCCGGCTGGCTGATCGAGGCTTGCGGGCTGCGGGGGCTGCGGCGCGGGCGTGTGGGCACCTACGAGCACCAGGCGCTCGTGCTGGTCAATCTCGACGCGGCCAGCGGCGCCGAGGTGCTGGCTTTGGCCCGTGAGGTGCAGCAGCGCGTCCAGGAGAAGTTCGGCATCTGCCTGGAGCCCGAGGTGCGGATCGTAGGCGAGTAGGCCCGCCCCTGGGCGGCCCCCGGGCGCTAGCGGCGGCGGCGCGCGCGCGCCGCGATGCGCATGCGCAAGGCGTTTAAGCGAATAAAGCCTTCGGCGTCGGCCTGGTTGTAGGCGCCCTTGTCGTCGTCGAACGTGGAGATGGCCGGGTCAAAAAGCGAATCGCGCGGCGAGCTGCGCCCCGTGACCAGGACCGTGCCCTTGTACAGTTTCAATCGCACCGTGCCGTTGACATGGCGCTGCGATTCGTCGACGAGGATTTGCAGCAGGCGCCGCTCGGGGCTAAACCAGTAACCGTTGTAGATGAGGCGCGCGTAGCGCGGCATCAGGTCGTCCTTGAGCGCCAGCACTTCGCGATCGAGCGTTATCGACTCCATCGCGCGGTGCGCCTTGAGCATGATCGTGCCCCCGGGCGTCTCGTAGCAGCCGCGCGACTTCATGCCGACGTAGCGGTTTTCCACCAGATCCAGCCGTCCGACGCCGTGTTTGCCGCCGATGCGGTTGAGTTGGGTCAAAACCTGTGCGGGCGACAGACGCTTGCCGTCAAGGCCGACGATGTCGCCGCGCTCGTAGGTGAGCTCGAGCGTCTGCGCCCGCGCGGGGGCCTTGCTGGGGGAGACGGTCATGCGCCACATGCTCTCCTCGGGCTCGAAGTTCGGGTCCTCGAGCACTCCGCCCTCGTAGGAGATGTGCAGCAGGTTCGCGTCCATCGAGTAGGGCGCCTGGCCGCGACGTTTCTTGAAATCCACCGGAATGCCGTGCGCGTCGGCGTACTGCAGCAGCCGCTCGCGCGAGAGCAGGTCCCACTCGCGCCACGGAGCGATGATGCGTACCTCGGGCATCAGCGCATAGGCTCCGAGCTCAAAGCGCACCTGGTCGTTGCCCTTGCCCGTGGCCCCGTGGGCAATCGCATCGGCGCCGGTCTTGCGCGCAAGCTCCACCATGCGCTGCGCGATGAGGGGCCGGGCGATCGAGGTGCCCAGCAGGTACTCGCCTTCGTAGAGCGCGTTGGCCCGGAACATCGGGAACACGAAATCGCGCACGAAGGCCTCGCGCAGGTCCTCGATGAATATGTTGGCTCTGGGAATGCCCAGCTGCAGGGCTTTGCGGCGCGCGGGCTCGAGCTCCTCTCCTTGCCCGATGTTGGCCGTGAAGGTGATGACCTCGCAATGATAGGAGTCCTGCAGCCACTTCAGGATGACGGAGGTGTCGAGTCCTCCGGAGTAGGCCAGCACCACCTTTTTTACCCGGTTTGCCTGGGCACCGCCCCTGCGTCGCGCCACTGTTGCCAAAGTATCTCCCCGTTTTCTTGCCGGTTGCGTGGCCGCGCTACTCGACGTCGCGTCCGAGTAGCAGGTATTCCATCAGCGCTTTTTGCACGTGCAGCCGGTTCTCGGCTTCGTCCCATACCACCGACTGCGGCCCGTCGATGACCTCGGCAGCGACTTCCTCGTCGCGGTGCGCCGGCAGGCAGTGCATGAACAACGCCTCCGCGTTGGCGTGCGCCATCAATCGCGCATCCACGCGCCAGGGCGCAAACGCACGCCGGCGCTGTTCGTTTTCCGCTTCAAACCCCATGCTCGTCCACACGTCGGTGGTCACCAGGTCGGCACCGCGTGCCGCCTGCGAGGGGTCGTCGAAGACCTCGTAGTGCGCTCCGGGCGGGGCCAGGCGCGCATCGAGGCGGTAGCCGGGCGGGGTGGACACGCGCACCGAAAAGCCGAGCAACTGCGCGGCCTGGAGCCACGTGTACGCCATGTTGTTGGCGTCGCCGATCCAGGCGACGGTGCGCCCGAGGATCGTGCCCCGGTGCTCGGTGAAGGTGAAGATGTCGGCCAGGATCTGGCACGGGTGGTATTCGTTGGTGAGCCCGTTGATCACCGGCACCCGGGAGTACTGCGCGAAGCGCTCGATCTTGGTCTGCTCGTAGGTGCGGATCATCACCAGGTCGACCATGCGCGAGATCACGCGCGCCGTATCTTCGATGGGTTCGGCGCGGCCCAGCTGCGAATCGCCCGTCGTGAGGTGAATCACCGAGCCGCCCATCTGGTACATGCCCGCCTCGAAGGAAACGCGCGTGCGCGTCGAAGCCTTCTCAAAGACCATCGCGAGCGTGCGATCGACGAGCGGCTGGTACGTCTGGTAGCGCTTGAACCGGTGCTTGATGAGGCGCGCGCGCTCGATCACGTGCTCGATTTCCTCGCGCGAGAAATCGGAGAACTGCAGGAAGTGACGAAGCACGGGCGTGGACTTGGGCATTGCCGGTCTAATGGCGGGCGCGTGGTCGGGCCGCGCACTGGTGCGCAAAGGCCGCACCGAGCCGGCGCTGTTCATCGGCGCGCAGTACGCGTATGGCCGGAAGATACCCTTGGAAAACGATCCCGTGCAACTCCACCTTGCTGTGCACGCGCAGCGTGCGCACGAGAAATTCGACGGCTTTTTTGCTGATGAGCTGCCCGGGCACGAGCACGGGGATGCCGGGCGGATACGGCACGATCTGATCGGCGCAGACACGCCCGACGAGCCGCTCGCTGGCGCGCTCGGCTTCGTCGAGCAGCCCCAGCAGTTCGCCGCTGCTGTAGTACGCATCGCGCGGCAGGCAGCGCAATTCGGTAAACGGCGGCAAAACGGGCGCGCGGTACAGGCGGCGGGGCGCGCGCCGCTCCTGGGCGATGCGGCGCAGCGCATCATACAGACGCGAGCACTTCGAGCGCGTCGTGCCGATCGTGAGCAGCAGCGTGATGGTGTTGAAAGTGGATTTCTCCACCGTGATGTTGAAGCGGTAAAACAGCTCGTCGCGCAGTTCATCGACCGTCAGGCCGCAGGCCGAAATGTCCACGGTGACTTTGGTCGGATCCAGGCGGATGCCGTCGCGCTTGACTTCGGCGGGCAGCAGCTCGGGCAGGCTCAGGACGTGAAAGGCGCCCGTCGAGTTGATCTGCGCACGCAGCTCGCCGGCGAGCGCCAGGGTGCGCTCGAGCAGCTTGTAGCCCTCCATCACCGCCTGGCGGCGGCCCACGTCCAGGCTAGCGATCATGCTGTACATCGGGCTCGTCGAGGCGTGCATGTTGAAATTCTCGCGAAAGCTGTGCTCGTCGAGCTCCGGATCGTTGACGTGGATGAGCGCACCCTGCGAGAAGGCCGACAGTGTCTTGTGGGCCGACTGCGTGGCGTAATCGGCGCCGGACTCCAGCGCAGTGGGCCGCAGATCGGGGTGAAAGCGCGCGTGGCTATACCAGGCTTCGTCGATGAGCACCTTGATGTTGCGCGCGTGCGCCGCCGCAATGACGGGCGCCAGGTCGTAGCGCAAGCCGTCGTAGGTGCACGAGGTCAGGGCCAGCACGCGGGCGTCGGGATGCTGCGCGATCGCCCGCAGGATCTTGGCCCGCGGCACCGGCCCGAAAAGCCCGTAGCGGCGGTTCACGCTCGCATCCAGATAGATCGGCCGGGCCCCCGAGAGCACGACGCCGTGGTGGATCGACTTGTGGGCGTTGCGGTCGAGCAGCAGCTTCTGGCCGGGTTTGAGCAGCGTTTGCAAAATTACCCGGTTGGCCGTCGAGGTGCCGTTGGTGGCAAAAAGCGTGCGCCGTGCGCCAAATGCCCGCGCCGCCATCTGCTGGGCCTCGGCGATCACGCCCGTGGGCTCCATGAGCGAGTCGAGCGTCTGGACCGACACCGACAAATCGGTGGTGAATACGTTCTCCCCCATGAATTGGTAAAAATCATCGACCCAGGGGCTGCCGCGCAGGGCATCGCCGCTGAAATGGCCGGGGGTGTGCCAGGCGTCCTTGGCCGAGGCCACGTAGGAGCGCAGCGCATCGAAAAACGGCGTGCGGGCGCGTTCGGCGATCTGCGCATTGAGGATCCGGAATATGCCGCGGTAATCGCGCTCTTCGCGGTAAAAATAGCCGTGCACCGCGTCGGCGAAGACCGTCTCCTCGAGCGGATCGAGCTCGGTTTTTTCGAGCAGCAGGTAGATTTCGATCTCGGGGCGCAATTGCGCGATGCGCTGCACGAGGCTGCGCGAGCGCGGGGTCCGCGGCGCGCGGCGCCGCGCTGCGGCCCCCTCGGCTGCGCCGGCCATCTTCTCATCGACGATGACGAGCTGCGCGTCGCCGTCGGCGCGCAGCCGGCGCAAGGCCTCGGCCGGCGTGCGCGCCTGCGCAAAGCAGATGCCAAACGGATTGTCGTGGGCGCGTGCCGCGGCGTTGAGGCCCCGGAGCAGCTCCTTGCAGACGAACGGGTCGTCGCTGATGACGAGGACCCGGCAAGACGGCTTGGGCATGCGCTCGGGCCAGGCCGCGCGGTGCTCGCGCGCCCTCAGCGCATCAGGCCATCGCCTTTACTGCCGCGGCCAGCCGGCTCTTGTTGCGCGCCACGGCATTCTTGTGCACGACCTTCTTGTCGGCCATCGAATCGATCACGCTCGTGCACCGGCGCAGTGCGTCTGCCGCTGCCGCCTTATCCCCCGCGGCCACGGCTTTGCGCACGGTCTTGATGGCCGTGCGCAGCCGCGAGCGCTGCGCGGAAGTCTGCGCATTGCGCGCGCGCGCCTGCAGCGCGCGTTTTTTTGCCTGTTTTGTGTTCGCCATACCTTGTCCTTCGTGCGCGGCCCACCCCGCCCCGTATGCTGGCTGCGGCCGCCTCGCGGGCGCACATGCCTGGCGGCTGAGCCAAAGCTTTACACTCTAACACAATGAGCCCATCAAGACCACTGCCGCACGCCCCCGCGCCGCGCGGCCGTCGCTCTTCGTGAATTTGCTGCGCGCGGCCGCGGGCATCAGCGGGCTCACGATGCTCTCGCGCGTGAGCGGCCTGGTGCGCGATCTGCTGATCGCCCGGTATTTCGGCGCCGGCCTCGAGATGGATGCATTCACGGTGGCCTTTCGCATCCCGAACCTGCTTCGACGTCTGTTTGCCGAAGGCGCCTTCGCCCAGGCCTTCGTGCCGATCTTTGCCGAGGTCAAGGTCGTGCACGGACCCGAGCACACGCGCGCGCTGCTCTCCCACGTCGCCTCGGCGCTCTTTTGGGTCCTGCTTGCCGTCTCGATTGCGGGCGTCGTGGGCGCACCCCTTCTCGTCGCGCTCATCGCCACCGGCTTTCGGCATTCCCCGGCCTTTGACCTGGCCACACTGCTCACGCGCTGGATGTTTCCCTACATTTTGTTCATGTCGCTGATCGCCTGCTCGGGCGGCGTGCTCAACGCCTTTGGGCGCTTTTCGGTTCCCGCTTTCACCCCCGTGCTGCTCAACGTCTCGATGATCGGCCTCACACTGCTCGCGGGCCGCGCGATGGATCCGCCCATTCTGGTGCTGGCCCTCGCGGTGATGCTTGGCGGCGCATTGCAGCTGGCCATCCAGGTGCCTGCGCTTGCGCGCTTGGGGATGCTGCCGCGCCTCTCGGGCGTACGGCGCGCGTTTGCCGATTCCGACGTCCGGCGCATCCTGCGCCTCATGCTTCCGGCGGTATTTGCCGTGTCGGTGGCCCAGCTGAGCCTCATCATCAACACGAATATTGCGTCGCGTCTGGGAACGGGGAGCAATTCGTGGCTGTACTACGCCGACCGGCTCATGGAACTGCCCACGGCGCTGCTGGGTGTGGCCATCGGGACGGTGCTGCTTCCCACCTTGTCCAGCGCACATGCCACGGGCGATGCCCAGCACTACCGAAAGCTGCTCGACTGGGGTTTGCGTCTGACCTGCCTGCTCGCACTGCCCGCGGCGCTGGGACTGGCCGTTTTGGCCGACGGTCTGATGGGCGCGCTGTTTCAGGGCGGACGCTTTAGCGCCGTGGACGTGGCGCAGTCGGCCGCGGCGCTGCGCGGCTACGCCGCGGGGTTGCTCGGTCTGATCGGCGTGAAGATCCTGGCGCCCGGCTTTTATGCGCGGCAAGACATCCGCACCCCCGTGCGCATCGGGCTGCTCGTGCTCGCGACCACGCAGCTTGTCAACCTCCTTCTGGTCCCCTGGCTTGCGCACGCGGGTCTGGCCTGGTCGATTAGCGTGGGCGCCCTGACCAACTGCGCCTTGTTGCTGCGCGGATTGCACCGGCGCCAGATCTATTCGCCCGGGCGCGAATGGCGCGGATTTCTCGGGCGCTTGTCTCTGGCCTTAGCCGGCTTGACGCTGGTGCTGCTGTGGATCGACGCGCACTGGGCCTTTGCCACGATCGGCCCCGCGGGAGCATTGACGCGCGCAAGCTGGCTGCTGGCCACCGTGGGCGCGGCCATCGCCGTGTATGCGCTCCTTCTGTGGGTGCTGGGCTTTCGGCCGCGGGACTTTGTCTTGCACCTGCGCGAGCCGGCCGGCTAGAGCGTGCGCGGGCGTGCGCGCCGGTAGCGGCGCGCCGCGCGCCTATGCAAACGGCCGCCTAGCCCAGCTGGCGCAGCATGGTCTGCGCGTCGCTTACCTCGAACTTGCCGGGCTTCTCGATGTTGAGCGCCTTGACCACGCCGTTATCCACCAGCATGGAGAAGCGCAGGCAGCGCGTGCCCAGGCCGGCTTCGTTCAAATCCAACTCAAGGCCCAGTTTTTTCGTGAAGACGGCCGAGCCGTCGGCCAACATGCGAACCTTGCCCGCCGTCTTCTGGTCACGTCCCCAGGCGCCCATGACGAAGGCGTCGTTTACCGCCATGCACCAGATTTCGTCGACGCCCTTGCGATGCAGCGCCTCGGCATTGGCCACGTAGCCCGGCACGTGCTGCGCTGAACAAGTCGGCGTGAAGGCACCGGGTACGCCAAAAATCACGATTTTCTTGCCCCGCGCGAGATCCTGTACGGCAAAGCTGTTCGGACCAATGGAGCAGCCCGCCGACTCCACCTCGATGTACTCCTGCAGCTTGCCTTCCGGCAGCTTCTCGCCCACTTTGATCGCCATCTTGTTTCCCCTTGATCGGACCCAGCCCGGTCCCAAGTGTACGCGTGCAGGCAGCGCGCGCTCCTAAAGCCGCTCTCTGCCAAGGGGAAATGTGCGCGGCGCCGCGCTTTGCGCGCCGGTGCGTGGGCGGCGCCGCGCGCTAGCCCAAAAAACGGCCCGCCGCTTCTCGGCGTCCTCGGGGCCGCGACCGCCGTGCGCGCAGGTCGCGGTGCCCTCGAAGAGGCCGTTTTTGCGACCCAATTCGCGCGATCGGCCGGTTTTAAGTCGTTGCAATCTGTCCGAATAAGCAGGGGCGGCGTCATCGCGGCTTTGCGTTTTGCCGCGTCGGCCAGGGCCGCCACAGATCCAGGCGGGCAGGGTGTGTCGGTCGCCGCGAATGGTCCGGGCGCAAAAAATCGGATGTCTCAATTGCCGAAAATGAAAAAATCGCGGTTCAAGCCGTTTGGCAGCGCGATTGGCTTGCGCATGATGGGCCAATACCTCGCATTGGCCCTGCTTCCCCTCGTGGCGCTGGCCGCTTGGCTCGATCAAGGATCGATGCTCAGCGCCTCGCTCATCGATACGTTCGAGCAGGTGGGCCTGGGTGCGGCCGTTGCCGCCCTCGTGCTGGGCGCCTTGCACGGGGAACTCATCGCGCGGCGGCTGCGCCGCCTCATGGACTCGGCCCGCAGCATCGCCAAGCAGGATTTTGCAATCTCGCTGCCGCCCGCGGGCGGCGACGAACTCGGGCAGCTGACGCGGTCGTTCAACGAAATGGCGCGCACCCTGGGCACGAGCCTGTCCATTCAAGGAATCTTGTCGCAGATGGACGACGCGATCCTCACCAAGCTCGATGTCGCGGCGCTCATTCGCAACGCGTTGCGCTGCATGCGCTACGTGGCCGAATCCGACCTGGTCGTCCTGGGCCTGTTCGAGTCCGACACCGCCGACACCATGCGGCTTTTCGTGATGGGCAAGGGCGAGCGCAACCGCATCGACAGCCATAAGATCGAAATGAGTTCGGAACTGCGGCGGCGCATACCGATGACGCCCACGAGCAAGACCGAGCCGCAATCGCCGTTTCCGGAAGAATTCGAGCAGCGCCTGCGCAATGACAACGGGGTCGGACACTTTTTGTCCATGCCCGTATCGCGAGGTGCCCGCGCCTGGGGCGTCATGGTGACCTGCCACCACGCGGCGGCCGAACTCTCCAACAGCCAGATGAAGATGCTCATCGGCGTCTCCAACCGCCTCATTGCCGGTTTCAGCGGTGCGGAGCGCGACCAAAAGCTGCATTCGCTGGCCTACGTCGACCCGCTCACCGGGCTGCCCAACCGGGTCGCGATGCAGTCGCTGCTCGCAAAGGAACTCACCAATTCGGAGCGCACCAAGTCCATGGCCGCGATCCTGTTCATCGACCTGGACCGCTTCAAGCAGGCCAACGACACCCACGGACACGCCTTTGGCGACCGGCTGCTCATCCAGGCGGCCAACCGCATTCGCAATCACGTGCGCGAGGACGACATCGTCGCACGCATCGGTGGAGATGAGTTCACCGTGATTCTGTCGGAGGTCAAGACCACGCGGGAAGCCGCCTCGGTGGCGCGCAAACTCATCCAGTCGCTGTCGCGGCGCTTCGAAATCGAGGGGCAGACCATCTATACGGGAGCCAGCGTCGGCATCGCGATGTACCCGGACGACGGCACAGGGGGCGCCGAATTGCTCAAGATGGCCGACACGGCCATGTACCGCGCCAAGAGCGCAGGGCGCAGCCGCTTCGCCTTCTACGAGGAGCCGATGAACGCCGAGAGCAAGCGCCGATCGCTGCTCGATGGCGAGCTGCGCAACGCGCTCGAGCGCCACGAACTGATGCTGCACTATCAGCCGCAGATCGACTTGAAGACCGGCGCGCTGTGCGGCGTCGAGGCCCTGGTGCGCTGGCAGCACCCCACGCGCGGTTTGCTCTTTCCCAAGGACTTCGTCGAGTACGCCGAGGAGATTGGGCTGATTCCGCAAATTGGCGCCTGGGTGATGATGGAAGCGTGCCTGCAGTACCAGCGCTGGCGCGAGCAAGGCGTGCGGGTGCCGCGCGTCTCGGTCAACGTCTCCAACGGTCAGCTGCCGCGGAGCAATTTCGTGCCCACGGTGCGCCAGCTTCTCAATTCGATCAAAGTCCCCCCGGGTGCGCTCGAAATCGAAGTAACCGAGTCGATGTTGATCGAGGGTGGAAAGCCCGCGATGGAGGCGCTCAACCAATTAAGCGCCGACGGGGTGATCATCGCGATCGACGACTTTGGCACCGGCTACTCGTCCTTTAGCTATCTCAAAACGATGCCGGCGCGGGTTTTGAAGCTCGACATGAGCTTTCTGGTCGACGCCAGGCTCGAAAACGACGCGGGCAAGATCGTGGCGGCCATCATCAACATGGCCCATGCCCTGCAAAAGGAGGTCGTGGCCGAGGGCATCGAGCGCGTCGATCAGCTCAAACTGCTCAAAACCCTGGGCTGCGAGCGCGGCCAGGGCTACTTGTTCGGAAAACCCGTGGATGCCGAGCACATCACGCGCACCTTTGGCAAGATCCATGAAACGACCGCGCCGGTGCTCGCCGCCGCCGAGGCGCCTGCGCCCGCCGCAACCCCGGCACCGCCTTCCCTGGTAGTGCCGAGCAGCCGAAGCGCGCAATCCGACCTCTTCCAGGCCTCCGCCCGCCAGGCGATCCTCGTGCCTTCGATGCACCGGACAGCTCCGAAGGCGCCGGCCCAGATCCCGGAGGACCAAAACGCAGCGCTCGCTTCGGCCGCGGCTGCATCCGCGCAGCAGACAGTGGCGGCCGAGCGCGAGATCGCGCCCGTCGAACGCGCCGAGGAGGATACGAGCGTCGCGGTCCCGCCAGTGGCCGCGGAGGACGGGCAGAGCGCCGCGCAGCCGACACTCGATGCGCCGCCCCCGGAGCCAGCGCTCGTTGATCCCGCCCAGGAGGCGGCGGCAAGCGCAGTGCCCGAGCCGCCACAATTTCCCCAGGCCGACTCCGCAGAGCACAGCCGACCGACGCCGCCGGGCCCGACCGCGCTGGAACTCATCAATTTCGACACCAATCCCGATGCGCAGACCGTTCTCGCCGTCGAGGGTTGGCCCGTGCCGCCCGAGACCAATTCGGCTACGACGCAGGAACTGCTGCAGGCCACCGCGGTGCTGCTCGAGGCCGAGTCCAACGAAAACGAGCGTCACTGACCGCTCTCAAGCGCCCGGCCAAGGGCGCGCGCGCAGTGCCAGGTTTAGTGCACGCTGCAGCGGGCCGATACCGAGACGTTGGCGTGCGTGCTGCTGTCGGCAAAGCCCGAGTGCATTTTCATGACCGGACCCGCGCAGTGCGCCACATTGATGCCCGCGATCCGCAGCCAGGAAGCCAGCGATTCCGATGAGCCTCCGCCCAGCACAAGCTGCGGCCGGAAGACGATCTGCGGCTCCGAGGCCGAAAGGTGCTCGGGCGCGATTTCGATATGGCTCCCGAAATTGCCGCTGTCCCAGCCCTGAGGCGAGGCGCCGGCCGCGAACGAGTACTGCGAGGGGGCCAGGGGCGCCGGGCGCACAACCGAGACCCATCGGCTGTCGATGGTCTCGCGGTCGAACCGAAGGCCGGTGTCCAACTGCAGCCAGCTGGGCACCGGCGCAATCGGGCTGGCCTGCGCAGCCTCGGGCAAGCCCGCCGCCGTACAGAAAGCGAAGGCCAGGGGCCCAGCCGCCGAATGCAAAAAGCGCCCGAGCCCGGCTTGTAGCCGCGGCCTGGACCCGGCGACAACTGCTCCTGGCATCGGTAGCTCCAACACAGGGCGCAGCTGGGTAGCCCCTGTGACCCCAATTTTATGGGAGTGTCTGGCAAAAGAAAACGGCCGCCAGGACGGGCGGCCGTTTCCCCCCGATATGCGAATTTCCCTCGGGGACTGCAGCGGGGCAAGAAGCGTGCCGCTAAGGCCCTAGTGTGCGGGAGTCTCCGCGCTCGAGCCCTGATGCAGCGCGTACTGCGCCTGCGGTGCCGTGGTTTGCGTGGGCGCCGTTGTGCCGTGCAGCATCGCGATGATCGGGACCATCAGGAGGGCGACGATGTTGATGATCTTGATCAGTGGGTTGACGGCGGGGCCGGCCGTGTCCTTGTACGGATCGCCGACGGTATCGCCCGTGACGGCGGCCTTGTGCGCATCCGAACCCTTGCCGCCGTAGTTGCCTTCCTCGATGTACTTCTTGGCGTTGTCCCAGGCGCCGCCTCCCGTGGTCATGGAGATCGCAACAAACAGGCCCGTGACGATCGTGCCCATCAGAACGCCGCCCAGCGCGGCCGGACCAAGAAATGCCCCCACCACGATGGGCACCAACACGGGCAGCAACGAGGGGATCATCATTTCTTTGATGGCCGCCGACGTGAGCATGTCCACCGCCCGGGAGTAGTCGGGTTTGGCCGTGCCCTCCATGATGCCCTTGATCTCGCGGAACTGTCGGCGCACCTCCTCGACCACCGAGCCCGCCGAGCGGCCGACGGCCTCCATGGCCATGGCCCCGAACAAAAACGGGATCAGGCCGCCGATGAAAAGCCCGATGATTACCAGGTGATTGGACAGGTCGAAGGAGGTTTGCAGTCCCTCCTGCTCCAGCGCGCGCGTGTAATCGGTGAAGAGCACGAGCGCGGCGAGCCCCGCCGATCCGATGGCGTAGCCCTTGGTGACGGCCTTGGTCGTGTTGCCCACAGCGTCGAGAGGATCGGTGATGTTGCGCACCTCCTTGGGCAGGCCGGCCATTTCGGCAATGCCGCCCGCGTTATCCGTGATCGGGCCGTAGGCATCGAGCGCGACGATGATCCCGGTCATCGACAGCATCGCGGTGGCCGCCACGGCGATGCCGTAGAGGCCAGCGAGGTGGTACGAGGCCATGATGGCTGCGCAGATCGCGATCACCGGCCAGGCGCAGGCGCGCATCGAAACGGCAATGCCGGCAATGATGTTGGTGGCGTGGCCTGTGGTCGAGGCATGGGCGACGTGGCGCACCGGAGAGTACTCCGTGCCGGTGTAGTACTCCGTGATGTATACGAGCGCGGCGGTGAGGACCAGTCCCACGACCGCGCAGCCGTAGATGTTGCCCAGCGCAAGGTCGGCCGTGGCCGCTACGGGGCCCAAAATCCATTTCGTGACAAACCAGAACAGCACCAGCGAGATCACCCCGGCCACGAGAAGACCGCGGTACAGCGCGTTCATGATCTTGCCGCCTTCGCGAGCTTTGACGAAAGACGCGCCGACGATCGAGGCCAGAATCGAAACCCCGGAGAGGGCCAGCGGATAGACAAGGCCGGCGTCGCTTCCGCGAAAGGCAAATGCGCCCACGAGCATCGTTGCCACGACGGTGACGGCGAAGGTTTCGAACAAGTCGGCCGCCATCCCGGCGCAATCGCCCACGTTGTCGCCTACGTTATCGGCGATCACCGCCGGGTTGCGCGGATCGTCCTCCGGTATGCCGGCTTCGACCTTGCCCACGAGGTCGGCTCCGACGTCCGCCCCCTTGGTGAAGATGCCGCCGCCAAGACGCGCAAAAATCGAAATCAACGACGAACCAAAGGCCAGCCCGATCATGGGATGCAGCGCCGTGTACACGTCAAGGCCGCCGGAATGCGCTCCGGGGAGAATGCGGAAGAAGCCGGCCACTCCCAGCAGCCCCAGGCCAACGACAAGCAAGCCGGTGATGGCACCACCGCGAAACGCAACGTCAAGCGCCGCATTCAGGCCGCGCGTTGCCGCCTGCGCCGTGCGCACGTTGGCACGCACCGAGACGTTCATCCCGATGAAGCCGGCCGCACCGGAGAGTACGGCACCGAGCACGAAGCCCGCGGCGGTCCAGATGCCCAGCTGCGGAATCGCGGCAATGATGATCGCCAGCACCACGCCCACGATGGCGATGGTGCGGTACTGGCGGTTGAGGTACGCCTGGGCGCCTTGCTGCACGGCGTGGGCAATCTCCTGCATGCGCGAATTTCCGGGGTCCTGCCGGAGAATCCACGCGGTGGAAAACGCGCCGAAGACGATTGCGGCAAGTCCGCATAAAAGGGCGAAGGAAACGCCAGACATGCATTGCTCCTTGGGTGAGAGGCGGGCGATGCGCTCCGCTACGATTTGAGGGCGTCCAGGACGCGGTTTTGAACCTGCTCTACGGTGCCCACGCCACTGATCGCGCAATAGCGCGGAGCGTCCGCAGCGCCGCTCGCGGCCCAGGCCGAGTAATACTCCACCAGCGGGCGCGTCTGCGCGTGGTACACGGCAAGGCGCTTGCGCACCGTCGCCTCGTTATCGTCGTCGCGTTGCACCAGCGGCTCGCCCGTTACGTCGTCGCGATCGGGCACTCTCGGAGGGTTGTGGCGCACGTGATAGCTCCGACCGCTGGCCAGGTGCACGCGCCGCCCGCCCATGCGCTCGATGATGTCCTGGTCGGGAACCGTGATCTCCAGCACCAGGTCGATGCCCACGCCGGCGTCCTTGAGGGCGGCGGCCTGACCGATGGTGCGGGGAAAGCCGTCAAAGAGGTATCCCTCGAGGCAATCGGCCTGCAGCAAGCGCTCGCGGACCAGCTCCAGGATGATCTCGTCGGAGACCAGGTGACCGGCGTCCATGACTGCCTTGGCCTGTCGGCCAAGGTCGGTCCCGGCCGCAACGGCCGCGCGCAACATGTCGCCCGTGGAGATCTGCGGGATCCCCAGGTGCGAAGCAAGAAAGCTTGCCTGCGTGCCTTTGCCGGCGCCAGGTGGTCCAAGCAAAATCAGACGCATCGCCCCCCGCGCGCACGCGCGCGCCCTCGATGAGTTTGCATTGTGTGTTTTGTGCCGCGGCCGAGGCCCCCAGACCGCGAGGGCGAGGCGCATCTTACCCGGATCTCGTAGCGCGGCGTACGGTGTCCCGGCGCCTTGCGTGCGGCGCCGTCGCGCCCTCGGCCGGCCGCTAGCCGGCCGGGCCTTCTTCGAGCGTACCCTCGGCGCCTGCAAGCGCCCGCCGGGCGCGCGCCAGGTCCGCCTCGGTGTCCACGCCTGGCGGCAATGGCAGCCGCAGCCGGAGCACGGCAATCGCGCTGCCGTGGTAGAGCGCGCGCAACTGCTCCAATTGCTCGTGCTCTTCGATTGCGGGGCGGCCAAGGCTTGGAAATCGCTGCAAATACGACACCCGGTACGCGTAGAGCCCGACGTGCCGCAACGCCGGCATACCCTGGGGTAGCTCCATGCGGCTGCGGGCGAAACCATCCCGCGACCAGGGGATCGGAGCGCGCGAAAACAAAAGCGCGCGGCCCCGCGTGTCGGTCACCACCTTGACCACATTGGGATCGAAAAACTCGGAGGCGTCCGTCAATTCGTGCGCCGCGGTGGCCACGTCGCATTGCGAATCGGCAGCCAGGGCGGCCGCGACCTGTGCGATGACGCCCGGCGGTATGAGCGGCTCGTCGCCCTGGACGTTGACGACGATGCTCTGCGCCGTCAAACCCAGCAGCGCACAGGCTTCGGCAATCCGGTCGGTGCCGGTGGGGTGTTGCTCGCTGGTGAGCAAGGCCTCTACGCCATGGCGCGCACAGGCCTCGAGCACGCGCGGGCTGTCGGCGCAGACCACCACGCGTTGGGCGCCGCTTTGCGCGGCGCGCTGCGCGACACGCACCACCATGGGCACACCCCGTAAGTCGGCCAGGGGTTTTTCGGGAAGGCGGCTCGAGGCAAGGCGCGCGGGGATAAGGGCCCAAAAGGGCGTGGGCGCAGCGCCGGGGGATTGGGTTTGTCGATGCTGCGTCACGCTAGCGGCGCGCTCGGGCAGCGCGAAGTGCGTGCGCGCGTGAACTTGCCGCGCCTCAACCCTGGCCTCCGCGCTCGGACTCCTCGAGACGACGCGCTTCGCTCTCGAGCAAAATCGGAATCGAATCACGGATCGGGTAGGCCAGGCCGGCGGACTGCGATATGAGCTCCTGGCGCTGTCGGTCATAGCGCAGCGGTCCCTTGGTGACGGGGCACACGAGAATGTCAAGCAGCTTGGGGTCCATCGGCGTTGCTCCCTAGGCGCGATGCGATGAAGTCGAAGAGCGATTCGTCGAGGCGGGTGCGCAGCGGCACCACCCAGACTCTCTCATCGTGCGCGATGCGCGCATCGCGGTGACATTTTACGGCGTCCTTCTCCGTCATCAGAACTCTCTGGTAGCGGCCCGGCCGGATCATCTCGGCGCGGATCCGGTCGTGGTCAGGCAGCGCGAGCGCTTCAAACTGCAGCCCCTCCTCGCGCAGTTGGGCAAAAAAGCGCTCCGGGTTGCCGATGGCGCAAGCCGCAAGCACGCGCTGCTTGCCTGCGGCTTGTTCTCGCGCCATGTCGGCGAGCGATATCTGGCGCGTGGGTGAGGCGATGCTCGTTGCCTCCCCGATGCTCGTTTGCATGCGAAAAAAAGGCGAGTAAATGCGCACGGGCGGCACCCGGCCGTGCAGCACGACGGCGTCGACGGCACGCAGACGCTCGGGCGGATCGCGCAGGGGGCCGGCGGGCAGGAGCCATCCATTGCCCACGCCCGCGGAATCGAGGAGGGCGATTTCTAGGTCACGCGCCAGGCGCCGGTGCTGCAGTCCGTCGTCGGCTATGAGCAGGTTGCAGCTCTTGTGCGTCGAGAGCAGAAGCCGCGCCGCAGCCACCCGATCGCGCCCGACGGCAACCGGGCAGCCGGTCAGCAGGCGAATGAGCAGGGGCTCGTCGCCGCACTGTTCCGGATCGCTGCCCGAATCGACCAAGACGGGCTGATCCGAGCGACCGCCGTAGCCGCGCGAGACGACGCCCGGGGACCAGCCGCGCGCGCGCAGCGCCCGCACGAGCTCGACGACGAGCGGGGTCTTGCCCGTGCCGCCCACGCGCAGATTGCCGATCACCACGACCGGCACGGGCAGCTTCACGGGCCGTGCAGCGCCCAGGCGGTAGCCCACGGCGCGCATGCCACGCCAGAGGCGATGAGCCAGATGCAAGGGAAACAGCACGCAGGCGAGCGGCCCGCGGCGCGCCCAGGCGCGCCGCACGCAACGGTGGGCCCAGCTGCGCAACGCCATCCGGAGCCCAAGGATCATCGGCTGGAGTTATTGGCGTGGCGCTGGGTGGCAAAGCTCAACCGCGACAAACCGGCGTCGCGCGCCGCTTCCATGACCGTGATCACCGATTGGTGCGGCGCCTGGGCATCGGCATTGATTACTACGACCGGGTCATCGAGCTTGGCCGAGGCCTCGCGCAGCAAGTCGGTGAGGGCCGCCACATCGGTGACGCGCACAACGGTGCGACCGATGGCAAAGCGCCCATCGGCACTCACGCCGACCTGAATCTCCTGGGGGTGCGTTGCCGACTTGTTGGGTTCGGCCGAGGGCAGCTCGATGCGCAGCTGCGCAAATCGCGAATACGTGGTGCTCACGGCAAGAAAAATCAGCACGACGAGCAACACGTCGATGAGCGGAATGAGGTTGACCTCCGGATCCTCGGCGTAGCCGCGACGAAATTTCATGATCCCGGTCGCGCGGCGGCGCGCGCCTCCCCGTAGAGCGCTTCGATGAGACGCTGGGCTTGCTGCTCGAGCTCCACGAGAAAATCGTCCACCCGTGCGCGAAAGATGCGATAGGCGAGCACCGAGGGCACCGCCACGATGATGCCGAAGGCCGTGGAGTACAGCGCAAGCGAAATGCCCTGGGCCAGCTGCTGCGGGTTGGAGCCCGCCTGTTGCGAAGAGAAAATATCAATCATGCCCACAACGGTTCCCAGGAGTCCCAGCAGGGGCGCAACCGAACCGATCGAACCGAGCAAGGTGAGATAGCGCGAGAGTTCGTGCGCGACGTGCCCGCCGGCAATCTCGACGGCCTTGGCAGTGACCTCACGCTGGGCCGCGGCGCTGCGCAAGCCAGCGGCAAACAAGAATCCCAGCGCAGAGCTCGCTTCGAGCTTATCGATCACATCGAGGCTGATCTGGCGGCGCGAATACAAGGTGAGCACGTCGCCCAGAAGGTTTTGTGGCAGCACGCGGCCGCGGCGCAGCGCAAAACTGCGTTCGATGACCAGCGCCAGTGCCACAACGGAGGCGATGATCAGCGGCCAAATCGGCCAGCCCAGAGTTTGAACAATGGCAAACAAGGCAGATCCTGGTGAAGAGGGGCACTCGGGCGCGCGCCGCGCACGGCGATGCGGGCCCGAAAAAAAGCGCAAGTGTAGAGCCGATGGGCACATTGCGACTTTGGACGGGGCGCCAAGCGCAGCCTGTGGAAAAGTTTGTGGAGAAGTGTCGTAAGCTCCCCGTGCGCAAGGCTCGCGCTGGCGCCCGCAGTCGGAGCAGGAACCAGACCCGGAAGAAGAAATCTTTAAATTTCAAGCAGTTATCATGACCCTTTTCATGCGATACGCGCGCTTGCGGACGCAAGTCCCTCGTGGCAGCAATTGTGGAAAGCTTCTCGCTCGGAACCCGCATGGATCCTGACTTTGAGCGCAGCGATGGCGAAACGGCGCGGGTTTGCCTGACGGTTTCCCAGCTAAACCGCGCCGTATCTGGGTCGCTACAGCGCGACTTTGGCGTGCAAAGGGTTCGCGGGGAGATCGCTTCACTCACCCGCGCGGCCAGCGGTCACTGGTACTTTTCGCTCAAGGACGTCAGCGCGCAGGTGCGTTGCGTCATGTTCCGGGGCCGCAATGCGCGGCTCGACTTTGCCCCGCGCGACGGCGATGAGGTCGAAGTGCTGGCCGCGGTGGGTCTGTACGAGGCACGCGGCGAATTTCAGCTCACGGTCGAATCGATGCAGCGCTTCGGCGCGGGCCGGCTCTGGGAGCAGTTCATGCGGCTGCGTCAACGCCTGGCCGCCGAGGGGCTGTTTGACGCCGCGGCCAAGCGTGCACTGCCCAGGCTGCCGCAGCAAGTCGGTGTTGTCACCTCGCTGCAGGCCGCGGCGCTGCGCGATGTCCTCACGACGCTGCGGCGCCGTGCGCCGTACCTGGGCATCGTCGTCTATCCCGTCCCCGTGCAAGGCCCGGAGGCGGGCGCACGCATCGCCGCCATGCTTGCCACGGCCTCGCGCCGTCGCGAAGTGCAGGTCCTGCTGCTCGTGCGCGGCGGCGGATCGATCGAGGATTTGTGGGCCTTTAACGAGGAAGCCGTAGCGCGCGCAATTCGCGCAAGCGCGCTACCCGTGATCGTGGGGGTTGGGCACGAATCGGACTTCACGATTGCCGATTTTGCTGCCGACGTGCGCGCTCCCACCCCGACGGCGGCCGCCGAGCTTGTGGCGCCCGAGCGCGAGGGCTTGCTGCGCGAGTTGCACGCGCGCGCGCGCCTGCTGGCGCGGGCCAGCGCGCGCGCAGCCGCGGAGCGCGCCCAGCGCTTGGATTACGCAACGCGCGTGCTCTCGGCGCCACGCGCGCCCCTGAGTGGCCTGGAGACGCGCATTGCCCAGCTGCGCAGCCGCTGCGCGTTTGCCGCCCGGGAGCTGGCCAGGCGCTCGCGCGCCCAGGCCGCTGCCCACTGCCGGGCACTGGCCCGCGCACGCCCGGACCTGCCGCTCGCAGGCAATCGGCTCGCCGAAGGGCGCCGTCGGCTGCGCGCAGCGCAAGAGCACCTGATGCTCTTGCGCAGCAATGCGCTCGCGCACCACGCGCGGGCCCTCGAGCACCTCAATGTGCAAGGCGTACTCGATCGGGGATTTGCCATCTTGCGCGATCGGCTCGGGCGGCCGCTCACCGACGCCGCGCAAGTTGCCCTCGGCGCGCGCGTGCACGCCACTTTGGCGCGCGGCAGCGCGGATCTGCTCGTGGAGGCGATAAGACCCCACGAGGACCGATGACGCAATCGGGCCTCCAGGCAATACAATCTCTCTCCCACCGCTCAGGCCGCCCGCTATTCCGGTTGTCAACCGCCAGGGCTTTCGAACGCAACAACACCAAGGAACACGACAATGGAACACACCTTGCCCGCGCTGCCCTATGCCGCCGACGCCCTGGCGCCGTACATGTCCAAGGAGACGATCGAGTATCACCACGGTAAGCACCACCAGACCTATGTGACCAACCTCAATAACCTCATCAAAGGCACCGAGTTCGCGCAGCAAAGCCTCGAGGAGATCGTGCGCAAGTCGAGCGGGGGCATCTTCAACAACGCGGCCCAGGTCTGGAACCACACGTTCTTCTGGAACTGCCTCAAGCCCGGCGGTGGGGGCGAGCCCGATGGCGCACTGGCCCGCGCGATCAACGCCAAGTGGGGAACGTTCGCCGCCTTTCGCGAGGCGTTTTCGAAAAGCGCGGTGGGCAATTTCGGCTCGGGCTGGACCTGGCTCGTCAAGAAAACCGATGGCGCGCTCGAGATCGTCAATACGTCGAACGCGGGCACGCCGCTCACGACGACCGACAAACCGCTGCTTACGATCGATGTGTGGGAGCACGCCTACTACATCGACTACCGCAACGCGCGCGCCAAGTTTGTCGAGACGTATCTGAACAATCTGGTCAACTGGCAGTTCGCCGCCCGCAACTTCGGCTAGCGCTGCGCGCCGAGCCCCTGCAGGCGGCTGCCGGCGAGCACGCCGTGCTGGGAAAACCACCGGCCGCTCATCTCCAGTGCGTAGCGCACCGGACGGCGTGCGCAGTGGCTCTGGTCGGTCTGCGGCTGCATCTCCTCGATGTTCACGATTGTGCCGTCGTCCTCGAGAAAGGCCACCGATAGCGCGATGGGGGTGTTGCGCATCCACATGCAGTGGGTATCGGCCCGGTCAAAGACAAAAAGCATGCCGTGGTTGGGGGCCAGGGAGCTGCGAAACATGAGGCCGCGCATGCGCGCGTAATCGTCGTCGGCAAGTTCGGCTTGAATGAGATGGATGCCCGCGCTGAGCTGCACGGTTGGAGGCTGTGCCGCGGGCTGCTGCGCCGGCGTGCCCCAGCACGCCAGCACCGCACCCAGGGCGCCAAGCCCCCGCAGGGCTTTGCCACGAAAGGTCGATGGGGCGATGCGCATGAGGCGCGATCGAAGACTCATGGGCTTGGGATCGATACGTCATTGCCGAACATGGCCGGCCGCAGCCGCGACTGTAGTGCATGGGTGCCCGCGGCCCCAAATTGCGCCGCCGCCGCGCGCGGTCGCAGTCTTCGACACCGCAGCCCGCGCAAAGAAGGCGCCCACCGTTGCGGGCCTTTTCGTGCGACCGCGCGCAGCACGCATGCCGGCAGCGCGGGGCGCTACACTGCGCGCACCCTCAGAGCGCCAGGAGCATTGGAAGATCCATGAGCCAACACATCAAGGTCCCCGCACAAGGACAAAAGATCACGGTGCGCGCCGACGGCACATTGCACGTTCCCGAGCAACCGATCATCCCGTACATCGAGGGTGATGGCACGGGCGTTGACATCACGCCCGTGATGATCAAGGTGGTCGACGCGGCGGTTGCCAAGGCCTATGGAGGCAAGCGCAAGATCATCTGGATGGAGATTTTCGCGGGCGAAAAATCGACCCGGGTGTACGGACCCGATGTATGGCTGCCCGAGGAGACACTCGCGGTTTTGCGCGACTATGTGGTCTCGATCAAGGGCCCGCTCACCACCCCCGTGGGCGGCGGCATCCGTTCCATCAACGTCGCTTTGCGCCAGGAACTCGACTTGTACGTGTGTCTGCGGCCGGTTCGTTACTTCCAGGGAGTACCGAGTCCCGTGCGCGAACCGGAAAAAACCGACATGGTGATCTTCCGCGAAAACTCGGAGGACATCTACGCGGGCATCGAATACGAGGCCGAGTCGGAAAAGGCGCGCAAACTCATCGATTTTCTTCAGCGCGAGATGGGTGTCACCAAAATCCGCTTCCCCGCGACCTCGGGCATCGGCATCAAGCCCGTATCGCGCGAGGGCACGGAGCGGCTCGTGCGCAAGGCGATCCAGTACGCGCTCGACAATCGGCGCAAATCGGTGACCTTCGTACACAAGGGCAACATCATGAAATACACGGAAGGCGCCTTTGCACGCTGGGGCTACGCACTGGCCCAGCGCGAATTCGGCGCCCAGCTCCTCGATGGCGGACCCTGGCAGGTCATCAAAGCGGCCGGCGCCGAAATCGTGATCAAGGACGTCATAGCTGATGCTTTTTTGCAACAGATTCTGCTGCGCCCGGCGGAGTACGACGTCATTGCGACGCTCAACTTGAACGGGGACTACATATCCGACGCGCTCGCCGCCCAGGTCGGAGGAATCGGGATCGCCCCGGGTGCCAATCTCTCCGACACCGTGGCGATGTTCGAGGCCACGCACGGCACCGCGCCCAAGTACGCGGGCAAGGACTATGTCAATCCGGGCTCCGAGATCCTATCGGCCGAGATGATGTTGCGTCACATGGGCTGGACGGAGGCGGCCGATCGCATCGTTTCGTCGATGGAAAAGGCGATTCGCAACAAGACGGTGACGTACGACTTCGCGCGGCTGATGCCCGGCGCCAAGCAACTGTCGTGCTCGGGTTTCGGCGAGGCGATGATCGCCCAGATGTGAGCGCGCGCGACTGCCCCGGCGCGCCGCAGCCGCCCGGTAGAGCCGCCCACACGAGGAAAAAAGCCCCGATGCGCGGGGCTTTTTCTTTGCGCGCTGTCGGGGTGCGCTCCGCAGTTCAGGCGTTCGGCGTGATGTTCGACGCCTGCTTGCCCTTGGGGCCCTGCACGACTTCGAAGGCGACCTTCTGACCTTCTTTGAGCGTCTTGAAGCCCCCGATCTGAATCGCAGAAAAATGTGCGAACAGATCTTCCCCACCGTCGTCCGGTGTTATGAAGCCATATCCCTTTGCATCGTTAAACCATTTCACGGTACCTGTGGCCATGCATCCGTCCTCATTTCCGCGTTAGCCCTGCTCATTTAAGGCGTCGCAGTGTCTCCGGCAATCGCCGGCTCCTCCCCGGACCCCCATCCCTTCGGCAGGCCGCACACATCCCGCAGCCCGCCGGTTTCCTGCGAGTTTTCTAAGACTTCTTCAGGAACTGCATTGTTTGGGCAAATCTCATGAGCCGTCAAGACCCACCCCGGGAGCGGGTCGGGACGACGTGACGGGCCCGGAGGGGTGCCCGAGGGGGGCTTAAGTGGGGGTATCCGCGAAAAACCGGGCGCTTCGACCGCGGCCAAAGGCCGATTGGGCACCTCGCGGCAGGGCCAAGATGGGCCATTGCGCTGCGACTTGTCGGCAATCCGGGCGACTCCGAAGCGGGCCTCATTTCACTTATCATCTGCCTCGTAGCAGCTCGCATTCCAAGGGGCTCCGGAGTGCGACGCGAGGTGCTTCTTTTGTCTGCGATGAGCGAACGGTTCGAAGAGAGCACTGTCGTAGAAAAGCAGGCAGCGGAAACCAAACCGCCGCCCATGTTTCAGGTCGTGCTTCTGAACGACGACTTCACTCCCATGGAGTTCGTTGTTGGGGTATTGCAAAAATTTTTTGGCAAGGGGCGGGAACAAGCGACCCAAATTATGCTAAAGGTGCATCATGAGGGCCGTGGAATCTGCGGCGTGTACCCGCGCGATGTGGCGGCAAGCAAAGTCGAGCAGGTCTGCAGTTTTTCCCGCGAGCACCAGCACCCGCTGCAGTGCGTGATGGAGGAAGTATGATCGCGCAGGAACTGGAAGTTAGTCTGCACATGGCTTTTGTCGAGGCCCGACAGGCCCGGCACGAGTTCATAACGGTCGAACACCTGCTGCTGGCGTTGCTGGACAACCCATCGGCCACGGAAGTGTTACGCGCCTGTGCGTGCAACATCGAGGACCTGCGCAAGAGCCTGCAAAACTTCATCGCGGACAACACCCCGGTACTGCCGCAAAACTCCGAAGCCGATACGCAGCCCACGCTGGGGTTTCAGCGCGTGATCCAGCGCGCGATCATGCACGTGCAGTCGACCTCCAACGGCAAGAAGGAGGTCACCGGCGCCAACGTGCTCGTGGCGATATTCGGCGAGAAGGACTCCCACGCGGTGTACTACCTGCACCAGCAGGGCGCCACGCGTCTGGACGTGGTCAACTACATCTCGCATGGCATCACCAAGACACCGGCGTCCGAGGACAAGGTCAAACCGCAGGGTGAACCCGAACAGGAGTCCGGCGACGCGCGCGAACAGGTCTCGCCGCTGGAGCAATACACGCAAAACCTCAATGCCCTGGCACGAGACGGCAAGATCGACCCGCTCATCGGCCGCGAGCTCGAAGTCGAGCGCGTGATCCAGGTTTTGTGCCGCCGCCGCAAAAACAATCCCCTGCTCGTGGGCGAGGCGGGCGTGGGCAAGACGGCCATCGCCGAGGGCCTGGCCTGGCGCATCGTGAAAAACGAGGTGCCGGAGATCCTCGAGAAGGCCAACGTGTACTCGCTCGACATGGGGGCCTTGCTGGCGGGCACGAAATACCGGGGCGACTTCGAGCAGCGCCTCAAGGCGGTGCTCAAGCAGCTCAAGTCCAATCAGCAAGCGGTTTTGTTCATCGACGAGATCCACACGCTGATCGGGGCCGGTTCGGCCTCCGGCGGGACGCTCGATGCCTCCAACCTGCTCAAGCCGGCGCTCTCGACCGGGCAGTTGAAGTGCATCGGGGCAACAACCTATACCGAGTACCGGGGCATCTTCGAGAAGGACCACGCGCTGTCGCGCAGGTTCCAGAAGATCGACGTGAGCGAACCGACGGTGCAGCAGACCATCGAAATCCTCAAGGGGCTCAAATCGCGCTTCGAGGAGCACCACGGCGTGAAGTATTCCTCGGGCGCGATCACCGCCGCGGCCGAGCTCTCCGCCAAGTTCATCAACGACCGGCACCTGCCCGACAAGGCCATTGACGTCATCGACGAGGCGGGCGCTGCGCAGCGCATCTTGCCCGTGTCCAAGCGCAAGAAGACGATCGGCAAGAACGAAGTCGAGGACATCATTTCTAAGATCGCGCGCATTCCGCCGCAGACGGTCTCCAGCGATGATCGCGCGCAGTTGAAGAACCTGGAGCGCAACCTCAAAAACGTGGTCTTCGGACAGGACCCAGCCATCGAGGCGCTTTCGGCCGCCATCAAGATGGCCCGCTCCGGTCTGGGCAAGCCCGAAAAGCCCATTGGCGCATTTCTTTTCTCCGGCCCAACGGGGGTCGGCAAGACCGAGGTGGCCAGGCAGCTTGCGTTCACGATGGGCATCGAGCTCATCCGCTTTGACATGTCCGAATACATGGAGCGCCATGCGGTGAGCCGCCTCATTGGCGCGCCACCGGGCTACGTGGGCTTCGATCAGGGCGGGCTGCTCACCGAGGCCATTGCAAAGAAGCCCCACGCCGTATTGCTGCTCGACGAGATCGAGAAAGCCCATCCGGACATCTTCAACATCTTGCTGCAGGTGATGGATCACGGGACGCTCACCGACAACAACGGTCGCAAGGCCGACTTCCGCAACATCATCTTGATCATGACGACCAATGCGGGGGCCGAGACGCTGCAAAAGCGCACGATCGGCTTTGGCAACACGCGCGAGGCCGGTGACGAGCTGGCCGAGATCCGGCGCATGTTCTCGCCGGAGTTTCGCAACCGGCTCGATGCGACGATCAGCTTTGCCGCGTTGGATGAGAACATCATCTTGCGGGTCGTCGACAAGTTCCTCATGCAGCTCGAAGAGCAGCTCCACGAGAAGAAGGTCGACATCGTGTTTAGCGACGCGCTGCGTGCCTTCCTGGCGCGCAAGGGCTTTGATCCGGTCATGGGGGCACGGCCCATGGCGCGCCTCATCCAAGACACGGTGCGCAAGGCCCTGGCCGACGAGTTGCTCTTCGGTCGCCTGGTCAACGGGGGCAAGGTCGAAGTCGATATCGACGAGGAAGAAAAGGTCAAGCTCGACTTTCCGCCCGCCGATAACGGCGATGCCCCGCAGCCCGAGCGCGGCGAACCGGTGCTCTCGGAATAGCGCCGGAGCGCGACCCTGCGCTAGCGATGTCCGTGACAAGAGGAATCGGACGCGGCGCGGCCGTGCGCGCCGGCGCTTTGCTGGCAGCGCTGCTGCTCGCGCTGCCTTTGGGTGCACAGGAGTTCACGCCCGTGGGCCTGTGGCAGACCATCAGCGATGTCGACGGCAAACCCAAAGCGCTCATTCGCATCCGCGAAGTGCAGGGCGAACTCACCGGGGTGATCGAGCAGGTGATCAATCCGGAGAAGCGCGACGCGCTGTGCGATCTGTGCCCGGGGGAACGGCACAATCAGCCGATCGTGGGTCTGACCATCCTCACAGGGGCGCGCCGCGAGGGCGAGCGGTTCACGGGCGGCAGGATCCTGGATCCGGACAGCGGCAAGCTCTATTCGTGCATCCTCACCGTCATCGACGGCGGCAAGCGCCTGCAGGTGCGGGGCTTTCTGGGCTTTTCTCTCTTCGGTCGAACGCAGACCTGGGATCGGCGCGAGTAGATCCGATTCGCTAGCGCGAGCCGGTGCTGCCGAAACCTCCCGCGCCGCGGCTGCTTTCGACAAAGATCTCCACCTGCCGCAGCTGCGCCTGACGCACGGGGATGATCACGAGCTGCGCAATGCGCTCCAGCGGCTCAACCCGGTAGGGTTCGCTGCTGCGGTTCCATAAGGACACCATGATCTGGCCCTGGTAGTCCGAATCGATCAGGCCAACGAGATTTCCTAAAACGATGCCATTGCGGTGTCCCAGGCCCGAGCGCGGCAAGACCAGCGCGGCCAGACCGGGGTCTTCGAGGTGAATGGCGATACCCGCGGGCACCAGCACGCTGGCACCAGGCGCAAGCTCCAGGGGCGCGGGCACGCAGGCCCGCAGGTCAATGCCTGCGGAGCCGGAGGTCGCATACGACGGCGGGGTCGCGCGCAGCCGCTCGTCGAGGATGCGGACCTGCACTTCGCAATCGGGGCTCATAGTGCCTGGCGCGTGGTGAGACGTTCGGCAATTGCCTGCACGATGCGCCGCGCCTGTTCGAGTTTCGACGCGCGGGGCAACGTGCGAGCGTCGGCGGCGTCGACCACAACGAGCTCGACGGAATCGCTGCCGACGGCCTGCGGCACCGAATTGCCGACGATCATCGCCACGCCCTTGGCCTTGAGTTTGGCGCGGGCCTGCTCCACGAGCCGCTCGCTCTCCGCCGCAAAGCCCACGCACAGCGGCGGGGAGGGCAGAGCCGCGACGCTGGCCAAGATGTCGGGGTTGTTGGCCAGCTGCAACACCGGCGGGGCCGCCGAGGCGCGTTTCTTGAGCTTGGCCGCGCTCACCGTTGCAGCGCGCCAGTCGGCCACCGCCGCCACGCCGATGAACACATCGCAGGATTCGACCAGCGCCAGGACCTGATCGAGCATCTGCATCGCACTCTCCACGTCGATGCGGTGCACGCCATGGGGGGTGGGCAGTGCCGTGGGCCCACTGACCAGTGTCACCTCGGCGCCCGCCTCGCAGGCGGCGCGCGCCAGGGCGTAGCCCATTTTGCCCGAGGAGCGATTGGTGATTCCGCGCACGGGATCGATGGCTTCGAAGGTGGGTCCCGCGGTCAGCAATACGCGCCGTCCCGCAAGGCACTTAGGCTGGAATGCGGCCACCACCTCGGCCACGATCTCGTCGGGTTCGAGCATGCGCCCGGCTCCGAACTCCCCGCAGGCCTGATCCCCCAGAGCGGGTCCGAGAAGCAGTGCCCCGTCGGCGCGCAACTGCTCGACATTGCGCTGGGTCGCAGGCTGATCCCACATCTCGACGTTCATGGCCGGAGCCAGCAGCAGTTTGCACTGTGTGCGGCGCCGGGCGAGGACCATGGCCGAGAGCAACTCGTCGCACAGGCCCGCGGCGAGCTTGGCCAGAAAATTGGCTGTCGCCGGCGCAACGACGATGGCGTCGGCCTCGCGCGAGGCACCGATGTGGGCCATGCCGTCGGGCGTGCGATCGTCCCAAAGTTCCTCGAGCACCGGCTGGCCCGTAAGCGCCTGGAGGCTCGCGGGGCCAAGGAAGCGATGCGCCGAGGGGGTCATGACCGCCTGCACGCGCGCGCCTTGCTCGCGCAGCCGTCGCACCAGTTCGCACGACTTGTAGGCGGCGATTCCACCTGTGACACCCAATATGATTTTTCGGTCGGCCAGTTCCATAACGACATTCGCCTTCATGCCTTGTGGCGCATCCGCAGCCATTCATCGAGGACCCACAGCGCCGCTCCGCAGCAAATCGCGCTGTCGGCAACATTAAAGGCCGGAAAATGACCGCCGGCAAACAGCGGCTCGAGCCAGCCCCAGTGAAAATCCAGAAAGTCGATCACGTGCCCAAAGCGCAGTCGGTCAAGCACATTGCCCAGTGCGCCGCCCAAAACCAGCGCCAGCGCTAGCGCGAACAAACGCTGGTGCGCGTGGCGCGTGAGCAGCCACACGAGAAACACGCTTGCAAAAAGACCGATGAAGGTGAACAGCGGTCCTTGCCAACCCGTGGCGTCGCTGAGCAACGAGAAGGCGGCGCCTCGGTTGTAGGCGAGCACCAGGTCCAGAAAGCCGGTGACCACGAGGCGGCGACCCGGCTCGAGCACCTGCAAAATGAGCGCTTTGGTCAGTTGGTCGGCGGCGACGACGAGCCCGGCCAGCGCCAAATAGGGCGCTGCCGAGGTCAGCGTCGCGCCGTGCGGCAGCCGCATCAGACAAAAAGCCGCGCCTCGCCGGCGCCAAAGAGATTGTCGGCGCAGCGCCCGCAGATGCCCGGATGGGCGGGCTCAGCGCCCACGTCGTCGCAATAGTGCCAGCAGCGCTCGCACTTCGTGGCCGCGCTGGCGTGCACGTCGATACGCTCGTCGGCTTCGCTTGGCGCACGGTGCAGCGTCGCGCGGCTGGTGACGGTGAGGAACTTGAGCTCCGTGCCCAGCGATTCGAGCAATCCGTAACGCCGATCGTGCGCGTAGACGTCGATTTCCGCCTGCAGCGAGGAGCCGACTTCGCCGCGTTCGCGCACCTCCTCGATGCGCTTGAGCACCTGGGCGCGGAATGCGCGAATCTGCGACCATTTGGCAAGCAGCGCCTCGTGCCCCGGCACGGGGGGCGGTTCGTGGTAGACCTGCGTGAATATCGTGGCCGCGTCATTGCGTACGAACACCCGGAACGCCTCATCGGCGGTGAACGACAAAAACGGAGCCATGATCCGCAGCAAGGTGGCCGTGATGTGCCACAGGGCCGTTTGCGCCGAGCGCCGCGTCTGCGACTCCGCGCCATGGGTGTAGAGCCGGTCCTTGAGGACGTCCAGATAAAACGAGCCCAGGTCCTCGGAACAAAACGTCTGCAGCTTGGCCACCACCGGGTGAAATTCGTAGCGCTCGTAATGCGCCCGGGCTTCCGCCTGGAACTGTCCCACGAGGGCCAGGGCGTAGCGGTCGATCTCCAGCAGGCGCTCGACGGCAACCTCCTGGGTGCGAACGTCGAAATCCCCGGTATTGGCAAGCAAAAAGCGCAGGGTGTTGCGAATGCGTCGGTACGACTCGACCACGCGCTTGAGGATTTCATCGCCGATGGACATCTCGCCCGAGTAATCGGTGGCCGCCACCCACAGGCGGATGATTTCCGCTCCCATCTTGGAGGCGAGTTCGCGCGGATCGATCCCGTTGCCCAGGCTCTTGCTCATCTTGCGCCCCTGGGCGTCGACGGTGAAGCCGTGGGTGAGCAGCGCGCGGTAGGGTGCGCGTCCGTCAATGGCCGAGCCGATGAGAAGCGAGGAGTGAAACCAGCCGCGATGCTGGTCGGAGCCCTCCAGGTACATGTCGGCAGGGTACGCAAGCTTGCTCGCGTGGGAGCCGCGCATCACCGTGCGGTGCGTGGAGCCCGAGTCGAACCAGACATCCAAAATGTCGTCGATCTTTTCGTAGTGCGCCGCTTCGTCGGGGGGCAGCACCTCCTCGACGCTCGTGCGCGACCACGCTTCGATTCCCCCGTTCTCCACCCGCCGGGCCGCGAGTTCGAGCAGCTCGAGCGTGCGCGGATGCAGCTCGCCCGTCACGCGGTGCAAGAAAAACGGAAGGGGAACTCCCCAGTTGCGCTGGCGCGAGATGCACCAGTCGGGGCGGTTGGCAATCATCGCGTGCAGCCGCGCCTTGCCCCAGGACGGGTAAAACTCGGTGGCCTCGATCGCGCGCAGCGCACTCTGACGCAGGGTCTCGCCCACGGTTTCGGTCTGCAGCACGCCGCGCGTATCGGATGTGGGACCGTCCATGCGCACAAACCACTGGGGCGCTGCCCGGTAGATGAGCGGGCTCTTGTGGCGCCAGCAGTGCATGTAGCTGTGGCTTTGCTGCGAAGCATGCAGTAAGTTGCCGGCGGCGCGCAGCGCGTCGACGATCTTTGCGTTGGCCTCCCAGATGCGCATGCCCCCGAACAGTGGCAGGTCCGCGGCGTAGAAACCGTCGGCCTGCACGGGGTTGAGGATCTGGTCGTTGGCCATGCCGTATTGCTTGCATGACTGAAAGTCCTCGACCCCGTAGGCTGGCGCCGCGTGCACAATGCCTGTGCCGTCGAGCGCGCTCACGTACGTGGCCAAATACACGGGCGCCAAGCGGGCATAACCGGGATGCAGCGCTGCCAGCGGGTGGACGAAGTCGACGCGCTCGAGCGCGGCGCCGCGCGCGGTGCCTACGACGTGGCCCGTCAGACCGTAGCGTCGCAGGCAGTCCTGTACGAGCGGCACGACCAGAATCAAGTAGCGGTCCGAGCACTCCACCAGGGCATAGTCGAGATCCGGATGAAAATTCAGCGCCTGGTTGGCCGGCAAAGTCCACGGTGTCGTCGTCCAGATGACGGTGGCGCAGGGCTTGTCGATGCGCGGCCGCCCGAAGATCGCTGCCACGCGCTCCTGCGAGCTTGCCGCCAAGGGGAAGGCCACGTCGACGACGGGCGAGTGCCGATCCAGGTACTCGACCTCGGCCTCGGCCAGCGCCGAGCCGCAGTCAAAGCACCAGTTCACGGGTTTGAGCCCGCGGTACACGAAGCCGCGCTCGATCATGCGTCCGAGCGTGCGAATCTCGTCGGCCTCGGCCTTGAACGTCATGGTCCGATACGCATCGGCCCAGTCGCCCAGCACACCCAGGCGCTTGAAGCCCTGCATCTGCAGCGCGATTTGCTCGTTGGCATGCTCGCGCGCCTTCTGCTGCACTTCGATTCGCGCCAGATCCTTGCCGAACTTGCGCTCGATGTGGATCTCGATTGGCATTCCGTGGCAGTCCCAGCCGGGCACGTAGACGGCGTCAAAGCCCGCGAGGCTCTTGGACTTGATGACGATGTCCTTGAGGATCTTGTTGGCCGCCGTGCCCAGGTGGATTTCGCTGTTGGCGTAGGGCGGTCCGTCGTGGAGGATGAAGCGCGGTGCGCCACGCCGGGCCGCGCGAATTGCTTCGTAGACTCCCGCCCGCTCCCAGGCCTGCACCCACTGCGGCTCGCGTTTGGGCAGATCTGCCCGCATGGGGAAGGCCGTATCGGGAAGGTTCAACGGATAGCGCGAGGCGCGCTTGGAGTCGTCGGCGTTGGCCATGGTTTCCGGGGATCGCGCCTAGCGCTTGCGTTGCTCGGGTCGGGCCGGCTGCGGCAGCGCCAGGACCTCGCGCGCCCGCTGCGAGTCACTGCGTATGGCGGCGGCGAGTTCCTCGATCGAATCGAACTTTTCCTCGTCGCGGAGCTTTTGCAGAAATTCCACGCGTACGAGCCGCCCGTAGACCTCGTCGGCAAAATCGAACAGGTGCACCTCCAGCAGCCAGCGACCGCTCCGATCGACCGTCGGACGCAGCCCCACGCTGGCCACGCCGGGCCGCACGGCGCCGATCCCGTGCACCCGCACCGCGAAAATCCCATGGGCGGCAGGCCGGCGGTGCGCCACGCGCAGGTTCAGTGTCGGATAGCCGATCTGCCGGCCGAGCTTGGCGCCGTGCAGTACGCGTCCGCTGATATGGTAGGCGTGCCCGAGCAAGCGCGCGGCGCGTGCCATGTCCCCCGCGGCCAGCGCAGCGCGCACCGCGGAACTGGACACGCGCACCTCGTCTTGCTGCACCGCGGCCAGTTGCTCGACCTCGTAGCCGCCCGCTTGCGCGTGCTCGCGCAGCATCGCGATGTCGCCGCGGCGGCGCGCGCCGAAACGAAAATCATCTCCGACGATGAGCCAGCGCATGGCGCAGCCCGTCACGAGAATCTGGTCTATGAAGGCCTCGGCTGCGAGATCGCACAGCCGCCGGTTAAAGTGCAGCACGAACGCGCGCTCGATGCCGCAGGCCCGCAACCCCTCGATCTTGTCGCGCAGATTGGCAACACGCGCCGGGGCCGCGTCGGGCGCGAAGAACTCGCGCGGGTGCGGCTCAAAAGTCATCGCGGCCGGCACCAGACCGCGCTCCTGCGCGGCGCGCACCACGCGCAGCAGCAGCGCGCGGTGCCCACAGTGCACGCCATCAAAGTTGCCGATGGCCAGGGCGCAGGGGGCCCGCTTGGCCGCAGGCGGCAAGCCGCGAAACACCTGGATCGATGCGAAGGCAGGCAAGGGGCTTTGGTCGATCGTTCCGAATGCGAATCGAGAAGTATACCGTCCGCGTGCGGAACACCTTGATTTTCTGGCGCTTTCGCGGCCCCGAGTGCAATCCGTCAGTACAATCGGTGCCGCCATGAAACACCTCGTGTGCTTGATTTCGGGTCGCGGCAGCAATCTGGAGGCGATTTTGCGCGCCCAGCGCGAGCAGCAATGGGAGCGCGCGCTCGGAGCGCGGGTGGCGGCCGTGATCAGCAATCAGGCGCAGGCCGCCGGCTTGTCGATCGCGGCAGCCCATGGCGTGCCCAGCCATGTGCTCTCGCACGATGAATTTGCTTCGCGCGAGGCCTTTGACGCGGCCTTGGTTGGGGTGATCGACCGCTACGATCCCGCGCTCGTGGTGCTGGCCGGCTTCATGCGCGTGCTCACAGCGCAATTTGTCGAACGCTACCGCGGGCGCTTGATCAACATTCATCCGTCGCTCCTGCCGGCGTTTGCCGGACTGCACACGCACCGGCGCGCCCTGGACGCTGGCGTGCGCGTGCACGGCGCGACGGTGCATTTCGTCACCGGGCAGGTCGACGCGGGCCCGATCATCGCCCAAGCGGCGCTCCCCGTCGTGCCCGGGGAATCCGAATCGGACTTGGGCACGCGTGTTTTGGCTCTCGAGCACGTCTTGCTGCCGCGCTGCATCGCGTGGTTGCTTGCGGGCAAGGTGCGCCTCGAGGGTCAAAGCGTGCACACACAGGAGCTGGGTGCTGCGGATCTGCTCATCTTTGCCGCATGAACGCCCCTGCGCCAAGCGCCGCGCGCGTCACCTCCCAGGTCGTCGAGAGCCTGGCCGCGCTGCTGGCGAAACTGCTTCTCTTTGAGGCGCCCGCCGATGCCGTGATGTCGCGCCATTTCCGCGCGGATCGGAAACTGGGCCCGCGCGATCGGGCTCTGGTCGCGGAGGCGGCGTTCGATGCCCTGCGACGTCTGGCAAGCCTGCGTTGGATCATGCAAACCGCCGATCCGCGGCGCGCTCCGCGCCTGGCCGCGCTCCTCGTGCTGGCCCGCCAGCACGGCATCGCGGCTCTGGCGCCCCGGGCGCTGCGCGGCAACGAGCGTGCCGTCTCGGCTGCGCTCGAAATCTCCTTGCGCCACGCGCCCGCCGCGGTCCAAGCCGAGGTCCCGGTGTGGCTGCTGCGACTGGTGACCGAGCAATACCCCGATGCGCAAGCGCTGCTCGGGGCTTTGGCGCAGCCCGCGCCCTTGGATCTGCGTGTGAACACGATCAAGACCGATCGCTCGACGGTGCTCGATGAGCTGCGCAGCGCAACGCGCTGGCACGCACCGCTGCAGGCGCAAGCGGCTCGATTCGGCCCCGACGCGATCCGCCTTACGGACAAGCCCGCGTTGACGCGCTGGCCGATCTACCAAGACGGGCTGATCGAAGTCCAGGATGAGGGCAGCCAGCTTGTGGCGCGGCTCGTTTCCCCCCGGCGTGGCCAGATGGTCGTTGATTTTTGTGCCGGGGCCGGCGGCAAGACCCTGGCCCTGGGCGCACTCATGCGTTCGACAGGGCGCATTTACGCCTTCGATACGCATGTGCGGCGACTGGCCGGGCTTGGCCCCCGTCTGGCGCGCAGCGGACTGTCCAACGTGCACCCCGCGGCCATCAGCGGCCCGAATGACGTCCGCGTCAAGCGGCTCGCGGGCAAGATCGATCGGGTGCTGGTCGATGCGCCGTGCTCGGGCAGCGGAACGCTGCGTCGCAACCCGGATCTGAAGTGGCGCTTCGACGAGCCGCAGCTCGCGCGGTTGCAGGCCGTGCAGCTGCAACTGCTCAGCGCTGCGGCGGGGTTGCTCAAGCCCGGCGGGCGCTTGATCTACTCGACTTGCTCGATTCTTGCGCAAGAAAACCAGCAGCTCGTGGAGCGCTTTTTGGGCGAGCGTCCGCAGTTCACCGTCCTCGAAGCCGAGCCGATACTGGCTGCGCAGGACATCCGCCTGGAGGCGGCCCAGCGGTTTGAACCCTGGTTCGTTATGCTGCCCCACCTGCACGGCAGCGACGGCTTTTTCGCGGCCGTCATGGAACGCAAGAGGCCATGAATGAGACCCCGTTAGGCGAACTGCTGCAGGCCGTTGCCGAAGGGCTGACGCAGCCGCGTCATGCCTGGGAGGCGGCTGTCATCGGGCTGGCGCTGCTCCTGGCGACGCTGCTCTCGCGCGCAGGGGCACCGCGGCTGGTGCGCAACCTCCGCAGGCGTGCTGGCGCGGGCGCCGATGCCGGTGGGCCGCCGCCAAAGGGCGCGGCGGCCACCGACGAGGAGGTGGCGCGGCTGCGACGCGTGCTCTTTCCTTTGCTGGCACTCTCGTTTCTGTGGTTGGGCGAAGGCTTGCTGCGCCAACTGCACGTGCTCACGGGCGTGCAGCCGGCGCGACTCGTCGGACTGGCCGCATCGCTGATCGGCACCTTGCTCGTCGTTCGGGTGCTTTTTGCCGCGCTGCGCCGCGTCTTGCGCAGGGGCGCGATGCTTGCGAGTTTGGAGCGCGCAATCGGCGCGGTGGCGATCGTGTGCGTCGCCCTGTATGCGACCGGGGCGCTAAGCGATGTCATCGCCTGGCTCGACGCCTGGAAGATACCGCTCGGCCATGCCCAGACGGTGTCGCTGTGGTCGATTCTGGCGGGCAGCGCCACGACGCTGGGCGCCGTGCTGTTCGCGATGTGGCTCGGTGCGCTCGTCGACGATCGCCTGGCGGCGCAAAGCGCGCTGGAGCCCAATTTGCGCACGGTCCTGGGCCGCGTGGTGCGCGCGCTGCTGCTGGCCGTTGCAACGCTCTTTGCCCTGGCGGTCTCGGGGATCGATCTCACGATCCTGTCCGTCTTTGGTGGCGCCCTGGGCGTGGGTCTGGGACTGGGTCTGCAGCGCATCGCCAGCAATTACGTGAGCGGCTTCATTTTGCTGCTCGAGCGCAGCTTGCGCATTGGCGACATCGTGGCCGTCGACAAGTACTCCGGCCAGGTCACGCGGATCAATACGCGTGCCACCGTGCTGCGCCAGGGCGACGGCACCGAGGCCGTCATACCCAATGAGATGCTGGTGTCGCTGCCCGTCGTGAACTCCACGCTGACCAACCGCCAGGTGGGACTGTCGGTGTCGATCATGATCGGTCCCGATGCAGACGTCGCGCTTGCGCGCCAGCTGCTATGCGAGGCCGCACGCAGCCACCCCCGCGTGTTGCCGGAGCCCGCGCCCTCGGTGATGCTCACGGAAATTCGCGCCGGCAACTTGGTATTGCAGGTGGGCTTTACGATCGCCGATCCCGAAAACGGCCAGCAAAATGTGCAGTCCGACGTGGCCATTGCCGCTTTGGAGCGACTGCGCGCGCACCACATCGAGCTTGGGGTGCCGCGCGGGGATTTTCGAGTCGAGCCGGGCGTTGGCGCTGGGGCCACGGGCAGCCCGACCATGCCCTGATATGACGGCTTTGCGGCGTGGATTTGCCGGGTTGCTGCGGCTCGCGCCCGCTATAATTTCGAATTGACCCGGCGGCCCGCCGGCGTTAGACACCCGCGTTTGCCCCCTGGGCCGGCGACAGCCGCCCGACCGTGGAGCCTCAATGGATCAATTGCTTGACTTTCTGAACGGCGGTTTGCTCGACCTGACGCTTTGGCAGCGGGTGCTCGTGATGCTGGCTCTCACGCATCTGACGATTGCGTCGGTGACGATCTTCCTGCACCGCTCGCAGGCCCACCGTGCCCTGGACCTGCATCCGCTGGCAAGCCACTGCTTTCGGCTGTGGCTGTGGCTCACGACGGGCATGCAGACGCGTGACTGGGTTGCCGTGCACCGCAAACACCACGCCAAATGCGAGACGCCGGAGGACCCGCACAGTCCGCAGACGCGGGGGTTGCGCACGGTGCTGCTGCGCGGCGCGGAGCTCTACATGGCCGAGCGAGCGCGCACGGAGACGATCGAGCGCTATGGGCGCGGAACGCCCGATGACTGGATGGAGCGAAACGTCTACGCGCGGTGGACCTGGCAAGGCTGCGCCCTGATGCTGATTGCGGATTTCTTGCTCTTTGGGATGTCGGGCATTGCCATCTGGGCGGTGCAGATGATCTGGATCCCGTTTTTTGCCGCCGGTGTCATCAACGGGGTGGGGCACTACTGGGGCTATCGCAACTTCGACTGCCCGGACGCGAGCACCAATATCGTTCCTTTCGGGCTTCTCATTGGCGGCGAGGAACTGCACAACAACCACCATACCTTCCCGACATCGGCCAAGCTCTCCGTGAAGTGGTTTGAGTTCGATCTGGGCTGGTGCTACATCCGAGCGCTCGAGGCGCTGGGTCTGGCCAAGGTGCTGCGCCGCGCCCCCGTGCCGCGCATGCACGCCGAGGCGGGACGCACTGCCTCGCCGGTCGATTTGCGCACTCTGCAAAGCCTGATCAACAACCGCTACGACCTCTTGGCCCGCTTCGCACGGGAGGCCAAACGCGAGTTTCGCGGGGAATTGGCAAAGCGGCGCCTGTCGGCGGCCGACCGCGAGCGCTTTGCCGCCCTGGTGCGCTGGCTGCGCAAGGACGTCAGCGCGATTCCCGAACCGCAAAAGGACACGTTGCAGGACCTGCTGGCCCGCAGCGGCCTGCTGCGCACGCTGGTGGATATGCGCTCGGAACTCACCGCCATCTGGCAGCAGTCGAGCGTTTCGCGCGAACAGATGCTCGCGGGACTTCAGGACTGGATCGCGCGGGCCGAAGCCAGCGGAGTGCGCACACTGCAGCGGATGGCCGCGCGCATTCGCGGCTACGCGGCCGCCGGCGCCTAGCGCCCGATCGTTGCAGCCGAAAAAAATCCCGGCCAGGCCGGGATTTTCTTTTGTGCAGCGGGAGATAACGTCGCGAATCGCCTACTTGAGCTTGGTCTCCTTGTAGGCGACGTGCTTGCGCGCCACCGGGTCGAACTTCATGAGTTCGAGCTTCTCGGGTTTGGTGCGCTTGTTTTTGCTGGTCGTGTAGAAGTGGCCGGTGCCGGCCGACGACTCGAGCTTGATTTTTTCGCGTGCTCCCTTAGCCATTTGCGCTTCTCCGTGTTACCAACGCGTTACTTCCGGGGTAGGGGCGCGGCGCCTAGCGCTCGCCCTTGGCCTGCAGATCCGCGAGCACTGCCTCGACTCCGAGCTTGTCGATCGTGCGCAGCGCCGCATTGGTTATGCGCAGACGCACCCAGCGCTTTTGATCCTCCAGCCAGAAGCGCCGGTACTGCAGATTGGGCAGAAAGCGGCGCTTGGTCTTGTTGTTCGCGTGCGAAACGCGATTGCCAACGATGGGTCGCTTTTTGGTAACCAGACACACGCGTGCCATGTTCGGGTCCTTCCGGGCCTCGTTTGGCCCGCAGCAAGCAAAGCAAAGCAGGTGATTTTAGCGCAAGCATCAAGGAGTTCCAAACGGCTCATGGACCTGCGAAACGGCCGGCTGAAGGGCGCAACGGCCAAGCACGGTGCGCGGCCCGTGGCGCGGCGACTTCGGGAGGCCTTCTCGGCACGAAAAGCCGCGCCAGGCTTCTCGATTATGATGCGCCTGCCAATGGGGGCGCGACCGGCGGTTTCGGTGGTCTGGGGCACCGCGCTCCCGCCTAGCTTCAGGGAGCACAGATGAAGTCTTCCCGTTGGGTTGCGCTGCTCGCGGCTGCAGTCCTGGCTGCAGCCCCCGTTTGCGCGCAGGTTCCGCCGCCTCCGCCCCCGCCCACCGAGGCGCCACCGTCTTCGGGCGCGGCGCCCATCCCGCAGGATCTGCTCGACTCGCTGCTCGCGCCCATTGCGCTTTATCCGGACGAGTTGCTCACGCAGATCCTGATGGCTTCGACCTATCCGCTGGAGGTCGTCGAAGCCGCCCGCTTCGTCAAGGCCAATCCGAACCTCAAGGGGCCTGCGCTCGAAAATGCTCTGAAGGACAAGTCGTGGGACCCAAGCGTCTTGTCGCTAACCTCCTTTCCGCAAGTGCTCGACATGATGAATGACAAGCTGGAGTGGACGCAGCGCCTGGGCGACGCGTTTCTCCAGGACGAAGCGGCCGTGATGCGCACCGTGCAGTCCTTGCGTATGAGGGCGCAGCAGGCCGGCAACCTGCAAAGCACACCCCAGCAGCAAGTCGTCGTGCAGGACCGTTACATCTACATCCAGCCTGCGCAACCGCAGTACGTCTACGTTCCGGTCTACAACCCGGCCGTGATCTACGGGCCCTGGTGGGCACCGGCGTATACGCCCTGGTTCTGGTACCCGCCGCCGGTGTGGGGTTACCCGCCGTATTACGGTGGCGCGCTGGCCGTGGGTTTCGTCTGGGGAGCAGCCTGGGCCATCAGCGTGAACAACTGGGGTTGGTGCCATCCCAACTGGCACTCCGGCAGCGTCAACATCAACATCAACAACAACAACGTCTGGGTGAATCGGCCGCAGTATCGCGACGAGTACCGCAGCAACGGCAACTGGAGGCACGATGTGGACCACCGCCGCGGCGTGGCGTATCGCGACACGGCCACGGGCGAGCGCTATCGGCCAAGTAGCGGCGCGGGCGTTCGGACGCGAGAAAATTATCGCGGACGCGACACCGCGACGCGTCCCGCGGGCGGCGGCGGCGCCGGCAATGTGACGCGTCCGTCGCAACCGGTGGCCTCGCAGCGGCCGGCGCAGCCCAGCGCGGCGCAGCGGCCGACGCAGCCCGCGGCCTCTCAGCGGCCGGCGCAACCGGCCACGGCACAACGGCCCTCGGAGCCGATGGCCGCCCAGCGGCCGTCGGCCCCCGGAACGCGACCTTCGCCAGCGTACCAGCCCGAATCGCGCCCGCAGGTGCAACATGAGGCGCAGCGCGGCGCGCAAAGCCGGGCCGCGATGCAGCGGCCCACGTCCAACGTCAGTCGCGGCGGCGGGGCCGGCGCCGCCCGTGCAACGGGACGGGGTCGTTGATGAAAAACGGACACGATGACATGAAGAAGAGCAATCGTGCCGGCGTCGGCCGGCTTGCAGCGCTGGCGCTGCTCGTGCCCCTGGTGCTGGGCACGACTTTTGTGCGTGCGGCGGACTCCACTCCCGCGGCCAGCACCCAGCCCACGCATGTTCAGAGCACCTTTGCGTCGCCCGAGGAGGCGGCGAAGGCCCTGGCCGATGCCATGCGCTCTGAGGATCGCAAGCAGATCTGGCGTGTGCTGGGTCCCGGTGCAGCCAAGCTCATCCACTCCGGAGACCCGGTGCAAGATGAGAAGGCACGACAGGCATTTGTGGCCGCATACGACCAGTCCGTGAAATTCGAGCGCAGTGATGACCGGGTTACGGTGGTTGTCGGCACGGAAGACTTTCCGTTCCCCTATCCGCTCGTTATGAAAGACGGGCGCTGGCGCTTCGATGCCAAGCAAGGCGATGAGGAAGTGCTCAACCGGCGCATCGGCCGCAACGAGATAGCAGCGATCAACGTGTGCCTGGCTTACGTCGATGCGCAGCGCGAATACGCAACAGGGGACCGCAACGGCAACGGACTGCTCGAGTATGCGCAAAAGCTCATGAGTTCGCCAGGCAAGCACGATGGGCTATTTTGGGAAACCGCAGAGGGCGAAGCTCCCAGTCCACTGGGGCCGCTGGTGGCCAAGGCGCGCAGTCAGGGCTATGGGCAGCAAAGCCCGGGGCCGTCGCCTTACCACGGCTACTACTACAAGATCCTCACGGGGCAGGGCCGCTCAGCGCATGGCGGCGCCTACGATTACATCGTCAACGGTAAGATGATCGGGGGCTTTGGATTGGTCGCGTACCCGTCCAAGTGGGGCAGTTCCGGCGTGATGACCTTCATTTGCAACCAGGACGGCATCGTGTACGAGAAGAACCTGGGAAGCGAAACGGCAAGCATCGCATCGAAGATGACCTTGTTTGATCCGGATTCGTCCTGGAACAAGTCCCAGGACCAGTAAGAGAGCTGGCGCGCAAGGATTGCGTTGCGCACGCGCGCCGCGGACCTACCGCTCCAGGCCCTGGGCCTGCTGCACGATCGCAACCAGCATTGCAGTGGACCACGCGAACATCAACATCCCGTTCATCGCTTCAAAGCCATCGAGCCCCTGCCAGCGCGCAGGCAGCTCGATGCTGCTCGATCCCAAGGTGGAGTAGCTGGAGATCGAAAATTCCAGCGCCGCGCGGGCGCTGGGCAGCAGTTCGGTGAAGTTGTAGAAGAGAGCCCACGCGAAAATCTCCAGCGCATGCGTGGCCAGCACGATCGCAACGGCGCCGATCAAGATGAGCGTGGTCGATGGGCGATTCGTCGGCAGGCGGGCCCGAGTGTGCTTCCAGTAGGCGCCGGTCACCGCCATGCCTCGGCTGTGGATGATTACGGTAAGCGCGATCGGTAGCAGCGCCAAAATGAACAGCTCGAGGTACTGGAAGTGCAGCTGATCGAATATGCGCTCGATGGCCTGCAGCATCGTCTTTTCACCGCGCAGAAGCCGGGAGAAGTTCCCGCATTGCGCCTGGCCGCGCTCCCGCCGCACCGCGGGCGCGTCGCAGGCCGCGGCCGCCCCTCGCAGGACGCATGCAAATGCATCTCGTTGCGAGAGCCGCGCGCGCCCTGAAGATGCGGCTCGATTTTTCCCGATGTTCTGGCGCAGCGCAGCGGGGCGAGCGCGAAGTTTTCCTCATCAAATTCCTGCTTGTGTTGCGTATTCCGATACGCGCTTGACCTGTACCGAAGGCCAAAAAGCTGCCCGCGGGCCGCCGGAAATATACTCCGACCATCGCGGCGGTCGGATAAAAAACGCCAGCTGAAAAGCTCGACACCCGGAGCGCGCGCGAAGAGGCAACCCGAGTGTGGTGCGGCGAGCGACGCTCGAGGTGCGCGCATCTGGGAAGGAATGGGGCCATGGAATCAGAGGAGGGCCAACGCCGCGTGCGCGCTCGGCGCGCGCGCTGCGCGGCGCGGGCAGCCATCGGCTGTATCGCTCTGTGCATGTGCGCGGTCGCGGGGGCGAGGGGCCCCGCGTTTTCGGGCATGTATGCCAATGCAAATGACGCGGCCGAAGCGGCCGATAACCCGGCCGCCCTCACGCGCATCAAGGATCCCGAGTGGATGGGTGAGGTCATGGCGTTTACCTCGCCGTCCACGGACGTAGTGTCGGGGACGATTGGGTCGGTCAGTGCAACAACATCGGTCGACAACACAAACAACCTGGCGATACCGGGTCTGTATTACGCCAGACCGCTCAACGATCGGCTGGGTTTTGGCGCTTCGTTGACGGTTCCCTCCGGCGTCGGCTCGGACCCCGGCAGTGCGACCGTCGGCCGATATCTGCTGGAGAAGTGGTCTCTTGCGTACGCAAGCCTTGCGCCTGCGGTCGGATACCGCGTCAATGAGAAGTTCTCCATTGGAGTTGCTCCGCAGATCAACTACTCCTTCTACGACTACAAAACGGCGGTGTTCAACGGGCCCGGACTGGCCGACGGCACCATGGAGCTCAGTGGCGGCGCCTTCGGGTTCGGCTATCGGATCGGGTTTCTCTACGAGTTCTCACCGCAGACGCGCCTGGCCCTCACGTACCGAAGCGCCACCACTTCCAAGTTCGACGGCACGCCCGACTTGTCGGGCCTCACGCCGCAACGCGAGGCGATTCTCCAGGCCGCGGGCGTCCGTAACGCCAATGTGAACATGGAAACACGATTCCCACAGATGGTGGGGGCCGGGGTCTATCACGAGTTTGCTAACGGCGCCTCGGCATCATTTGACGGGCAGTGGATCGATTTTGAACAATTCGGGATGACCGAGCTGTCGCTCAACAACACCTCGCTTACGACCAACAACGGCAGATACCAGGGCATCTGGGCCGGAACGGCGGGATTTAACTGGCCGATCAACGAGCGCTGGACCGCGCAGTTCGGAGCGCTGTACGTGAGTTCGGGCGTGAGCGATCAAAACCGCACGTTTGGCCTGCGCCTGGACCGCATCTGGGGCTTTGGCGCGGGTGCGACCTACCGCTGGGGCAGGGACAAGACGATTGCCGCGAATCTGGATTATTACAACCTGGGACCCGCACCGGTCACCGCCTCGATACCCGGGATCGGCTCGCTGTACGCTGAATACTCGAGCAATTACGCCATTGGAATCCAGCTCAGCTTTCGCTGGCAGAACCTGCGCGACGGGCGCTGAACTCCGCCGCAATCCTTTTTTGGCGAGCGGCTTCCCAGGACCCAAATCCCTGTCGACGCCTCGGCCTTCGTCGGGCGCCATCGAGGCTTCTTGCAAAAGGGGCGAGTCGTGTGGTCCTCGCTTGGGCCGCGCAAAACGATTTTCACGCGGGCCCGGGGCCTCCCATCGCGAAGCAAGGGGCCTCCTAGCTCGAATGCCGTTACGCGCGCTGCGTCGGACCGACCGCAAGGCAAGGCGGGCTCGCGGTGGTGCATCCCCGGGCGGACTCCTCGGCGCCCGATCGTGTTCGATAGAATCGAATCTGTCGTTGCCAAGGGCTGTTCCCATGAGCTGCATTGCCCCGACTTCGCACGTGACCTTGCATTACCGCGTGGCCGTGCTGCTCGATGGCGCGGAGCGAGAAGTGGTCAACACCTTCGGCCGGGGGCCGGCCACGCTGCAGATGGGCGCAGGACAGTGGTCGCCGACGCTCGAAGCACGCCTGCTCGGTTTGGCGGAAGGTCAGTCGCTGGAGTTTGAACTGCCCGCCGAACAGGCCTACGGCGAGCGCAGTGCGCAGCTCGTGCGGTCGATGAGCCGCGCGCAGCTGCAAGCGCAATGCGAGCCGGGCATTGTGTATGCGGCGGGTGAAACGGTCGAGTTTCGAGGCGTTGGTGGCGAGGCGTACCGTGGCGTACTGGCGCAGTGCGACGAGCGGCGGGCTGTGGTGGATTTCAACCACCCGCTGGCTGGCGTTGCGATGCGGGTTCGGGTGCAGGTGATCGGGGTGCTCTGATGGAAGTGTTGCTTGCGCAGCCGCGTGGTTTTTGCGCCGGTGTCGATCGGGCCATCGAGATCGTCAACCGCGCGCTGCGTCTGTACGGCGCTCCGATCTACGTGCGTCACGAAATCGTGCACAACACCTACGTGGTCGAAGACCTGCGCAGCAAGGGCGCAATCTTCATCGAGGACCTGGAGCAGGTTCCTCGCGGTGCGACCGTGGTGTTCTCCGCCCACGGCGTCTCGCGAGCCGTACAGCGCCAGGCGCAGGAGCGCCAATTGCGGGTATTCGATGCGACCTGTCCGCTTGTCACGAAGGTGCACGTGGAGGTTGCCAAGATGCGTGCCCAGGGGCGCGACATCGTGATGATCGGCCACCGCAACCATCCGGAGGTCGAGGGCACGATGGGCCAGACCGATGGCGGCATTTACCTCGTCGAGACGATCGAGGATGTGGCGCGCCTGACGGTGCGCGATCCCGATGCGCTCGCCTATGTGACCCAGACCACGCTCTCGCTCGACGACGCGGCTTCGATCGTGGCGGCTCTCAAGCAGCGCTTTCCCACGATCATCGAGCCCAAGCGGGCGGATATCTGTTATGCGACGCAGAACCGTCAGGACGCCGTCAAGAATCTCGCGCCCCAGGTGCAAGTGCTGATCGTCGTGGGCAGCCGCTCCAGTTCCAATTCCAACCGCCTGCGCGAGGTGGCCGAGCGGATGGGCATTCGCGCATACCTGGTCGACGGCGCCGCCGACGTTGACCCGGCGTGGGTTCGCGATTGTGCCCGCGTAGGCCTCACCGCGGGTGCTTCGGCCCCGGAAGCGCTCGTGCAACAGGTCTGCGACCGGCTGCGCGAGCTTGGAGCCGCTCACGTGCGTGCGCTCGAGGGTGTCCACGAGGCGGTCGTCTTTCCCCTGCCCAGGGGCCTGGCTGCGGCCGAGGCGGGGACCGCGCCGTGAGCGGTTTTGCCGGTGCGGCGCTGGTGTTGCTGGCATCGTATTTACTGGGTTCGATCCCTTTTGCAGTTCTCATCAGCCGTGCGCTGGGTCTGCCGGATCCGCGAGGTTTTGGTTCCGGCAATCCGGGCGCAACCAATGTTCTGCGCACCGGCAACCGTCTTGCGGCAGGTTTGACCTTGCTGGGCGATGCGGGCAAGGGTGCCGCCGCGGTTCTTGCGTGCGGCGCGCTCGGTCCGTTCTTATCGCTTCCACCGGCGGTGCCCGCCTGGGCGGGCGCGGCCGCGTTCGCAGGGCATCTGTACCCGGTGTTCCTGCGCTTTCGCGGGGGCAAGGGGGTGGCGACCTTTCTCGGAACGCTGCTTGCACTCGTGCCTCTGGTGGGTGTTGCCACATGCGTGTTGTGGCTGATCGTCGCAGCCCTTTTTCGCTATTCCTCCTTGGCTTCGATTTTCTGTGCGCTCGCGGCCTGCCTCGCGCTGTGGCGCATCCCTTCGCCGGCAGGCGCGGCGCTGGCCGTTGCCCTGATGAGTGCGCTGCTCGTTTGGCGCCATCGTCGCAACATCGCGCAACTGCTCTCGGGCACGGAATCGAAGATCGGCCAACGCACCGGCTCGGCCCAGCCCGGCGCAGCCACCGGAAGCCCGCCCCCGGGTTAGCCGGCTCGTCCGCGGATTGTCTTGTGCCGAGCACTCGGCGCGTCTAGGAGCCTTGCAAATCGCACAAGTCCCAGCGTGCCCGGACCTTCAGGGGTGCGGCGGCCGCTGCCTGTGCGGCCTGCGGCATCTCGGTGAGGCGCACGAACCCCGCGTAGGCGATCATCGCGCCGTTATCCGTGCAAAGCTCGGCCGGCGGGTAAAACACGCGCCCGCCGCGCGCCGAGACGGCCGCATCCAGGGCTGCGCGCAACTGGACGTTGGCGCCAACGCCGCCGGCGACTACGAGATGCGAGAGCCCCGTACGCTCCAGTGCGAGCAGGGCCTTGGTCGTGAGCACGTCGACGACCGCATCGACGAATTCGCGCGCAATGTCCGCGCGTACCTGCTCGCACAGATTGCCCGCGCGCCGCACCGCGTTAAGAACCGCGGTCTTCAGTCCGCTGAAACTCAGGTCGAGCGTGCCGCTTTCGATCATGGGGCGCGGCAACTGCAGCGCACCGGCCACCCCGAATTGCGCCAGCCGCGACACTTCCGGCCCGCCCGGATATCCGAGTCCGAGCATCTGCGCGGTCTTGTCAAACGCCTCGCCGGCCGCGTCATCGAGCGTCTCGCCCAGCAATGCATATCGTCCCGGTGCGCGCACGTGCAGCAACTGTGTGTGGCCCCCCGACACCAAGAGGCAGACGAACGGAAAGGAGGGCGGGTCGGGGGCCAACAGGGGCGATAGCAAATGGCCCTCGAGGTGATGCACGGCAATCACCGGTTTGCGCAGCGCGTAGCCCATCGCGGCGGCCACTCCGCAGCCCACGAGGAGGGCGCCCGCCAGACCCGGTCCTGCGGTAACGGCGATGGCATCGATTTGTTCGCGCTCGCATCGGGCATGCTCCAGAACCTCGCGGATCAGCGGCAGCAGCCGGCGCACGTGATCGCGGGAGGCAAGTTCCGGAACGACGCCGCCATAGGCGCGATGCAAGTCGGCTTGGGAGTGCAGCGCGTGCACGAGCGCGCGGGTGTCGCTGTCAAATAGCGCGACGCCGGTCTCATCACAAGAGGTTTCGATTCCCAAGACGCGCATAACGCGCAGTGTAGTCGCCTCGAGGCTCAGAGCAGTACCGTGCCTCGTACCGCGGTCACACAGGCACCTCCGACCCAGACCTCGCCTTTGCGCGATTCGATGTACACACGGCCGGCTCGTTGCCGACGAGCGCCTTGCGAGGCGACGTACTGCGGGGGTGCATGTCCTTCCGCAATGAGCCATTGCGCGAGCGCGGCATTGAGGCTGCCTGTCACCGGATCCTCCTCGATGCCGACAGCCGATGCAAAGGCCCGCACCTCGAACTCGCAGCGCTCGGAGCCGCCTTCGGGTTGTCCCTCGCGCCAGGGGCCAATGACGCCTACCAGCGACTGGGTCTTGAGCGCTTCATGATTCGGCTCCAGTGCGAGCACCGTTTGCGCACTGTCGGCAAGAAGGGCGAGCCAGGGCTGGCCGCTGTGGAGCCACTGCGCCGCAAGCACCGCGGCGCGCGCGAGCCCCAAGGCGCGCAATACCGGTGCGAGCGACGCCTCCTGCACGGGCGTGCGCTCCAGTGGGGGCGCGCGAAATGCAAGCCGCGCGCCTTCGCGGCGCAGGCCCACCAAACCCAGCGCGCACTGTTGCACGATCCGCGTTGCATCCCGGGGTGTGCCGCCTTGCTCTAGCCACGCGTGACAACTGCCCAGAGTCGGATGCCCCGCGAAAGTCAATTCCCGCGCCGGTGTGAAGATCCGCACCTGGTAGTCGGCGCCCGGGACTGTCGGTGCCAGCACAAAGCTCGTCTCGCTCAAATTGGTCCAGCGGGCAAACCGTTGCATCTGTTGCGCATCCAGTCCCTGGGCGTCGAGGACGACTGCCAGGGGGTTGCCCAAATAGGCCTGGGCGCCGAAGACGTCGACTTCGCAGTACGTTCGGTTCTGCACGCAATCCCCCGCGACAAAGAGACGGCAAGGTCCAATCATGGCAAGTTTTTGGGCTCCGGGGTATACTTTCGGGCTTTCCAAAGCCGTGCCATGCCGTGCCAGCGTTCTGGCAGCCGAGAGTCATTTGATGCCGACGATACGAGTCAAAGAAAACGAGCCGTTTGAAGTCGCGCTGCGCCGCTTCAAGCGCACCATTGAGAAGAGCGGATTGCTGACCGAGTTGCGCGCGCGCGAGTTCTACGAAAAGCCGACGGCCGAGCGCAAACGCAAGAAATCGGCCGCCATCAAGCGGCATTTCAAGCGCCTGCGCAGTCAGATGCTGCCCAAAAAGCTCTACTAGAACGAGGACGCCGGGCGAGATATCGGTTGTTCTTGGGCCGGGGTCAGGCGAGGGCGCGCCGTGGGGCGCGCCCTTGGTTTTTTCGCGGATGGACAGACGATGGGACTGAAGGATCGGATCACGGATGACATGAAGTCGGCGATGCGCGCGCGCCAAGCGGAGCGCCTCGGGGCGATTCGGCTGCTGCTCGCGGCGATCAAGCAAAAGGAAGTCGATGAACGCGTTGTGGCCGACGACGCCGCGGTCGTGTCCATCGTGGAGCGGTTGATCAAGCAGCGCAAGGACTCGATCGAGCAGTTTGGCAAGGCCGGGCGAACGGACCTGGTGGAGAAGGAAACGGCCGAACTTGCGCTATTGCAGGAGTACTTGCCGCAGGCTCTGAGCCCGGGCGAAATAAGCGCCGCGGTCGATGCGGCCATTGCCGAAGTCCGCGCCGGCGGCGCGACGCTGGCGCCTGGCGCTATGGGGAAGGTCATGGGCCTGCTCAAGGCGCGTTTGGCGGGCCGCGCGGACATGTCCGAGGTCGCCGCTTTGGTAAAGGCCCGCATCTCGGGCTGAGATTCGCTCGACGGCTGGATGACCGGCATTCGGGGCGGGCAGGCGGATAATCCGAGGCGTGATACCCCAGGGTTTTATCCTCGATTTGCTGGCGCGGGTCGACATCGTTGAAGTCGTCGGCCGCTACGTCACGCTCAAAAAGGCGGGCCAGAACTACCTCGGACTGTGCCCGTTTCACGGGGAAAAAACCCCGTCGTTTACCGTCAGTCCGGGCAAGCAGTTCTTTCATTGCTTTGGTTGCGGTGCCCACGGTTCGGCGATCGGCTTTCTCATGGATCACCGGGGCCTGAGCTACGTGGAAGCCATCGAGGAGCTGGCGCAGGGCGTCGGGCTCGCGGTACCGAAGGAAAGCGTACGCACCGGCCAGGAAGCCGCGCAGCATCGAAGCCTTGCCGAGGTGTTGCAGACGGCGGCCGACTTCTATCGGCGCCGTCTCAAGGAGGCGCCCGCGGCCATCGATTACCTCAAGTCACGCGGACTCACAGGCAGCATTGCGGCGCGGTATGCCTTGGGATTTGCACCCGATGCCTGGCAGGCGTTGCGCTCGGCATTTGAGAATTACGCCGATCCGCGCCTGGTCGATGCCGGCTTGGTGATCAGCGGCCAGGACAATAAGCGCTACGACCGCTTCCGGGGTCGGATCATGTTTCCCATCCGCAATCGCCGCGGCAGCGTGATCGGTTTCGGGGCCCGTGTGCTCGACGCATCGGAGCCCAAGTACCTCAATTCGCCCGAGACGCCGCTGTACCACAAGGGACAGGAACTCTACGGTCTGTTTGAGGCCCAGGAGGCGATCCGCGGTCGCTCTCGCGTGATCGTGTGCGAGGGGTACATGGACGTCATTGCCCTGGCCCAGGCCGGTTTTGGCGAATCGGTGGCCGCGCTCGGAACCGCGGTGAACACGCACCACGTCACGACGCTGTTTCGGCTCGCGCCGCACGTCATTTTCGCGTTCGATGGTGATGCCGCGGGGCGCAAGGCGGCGCGCCGGGCCCTGGAGGCGACACTGCCCGTCATCGGGGACGATCGGCGCGCAAGTTTTGTGCTGCTGCCGCAGGGCGAGGACCCCGACAGCCTGATTCGCGAGCACGGTGCGGGTGCGCTGGAGGCGGAACTGGCGCGGGCGCAGAGCATCTCGCAGTGGTTTTTGGCTTGCGTTGCCGAAGGTCGGGATCTGCAACAGCCCGAGGATCGCGCCGCCGCCATTGCGGCCGCTCGGCCTTTGCTCGAGTCCATGCCCGCGGGGGCCCTGCGCATGCAGCTGGTGCGCGCGCTGGGTGAGGCAACCCGCACGGGCGCGCAGGACATCGAGGCGCTCTTCGGACTGACTCCCTGGCGGCGGCTGGCCCCCCAACGGGAGTCCGCGCCGACGCGCGCGCCCAAGAGCGTCGAGAGCCTCAAGCAGCGCCTGCTGCAGCGGCTACTGGCTCACCCGGCGCTGGCGCGCGAGTTCAACGCCCAGTTCGCCGCGCTGGCCGTCGACGGCGAGGGGGAACTGGACCGGCAGCTCGCCGAGGTCTGGCGCGCGGCCACGAGCGCTTCCTCGACCCACAGCGGCGCCGTGCTTGAAGCGCTGGCCCAAAGCCCATATATCGGGTCATACCGGGGGCTCGCGGCCCGGGATCTGCAGGGCGACGATGATCCGGCTGCCGCGCAGGAGGAGTTGCGTGCCGGGTTTCTCGCAATCGAAGAGGAACGGGTGCGAGCGGAGATGGACCGCATTGCCGGCCAGGAGATGTCGGGAGCCGCCCGGGAGCGCTACCGCCAGCTCGCGGGCCAGCTCGCCGACTTGAAGCGGGGACGCACCATGCCCGCGGAGGGCGGCCAGCGCCGGGGCGAAGTTTGAGGCGGGCTTAGGGCCCTTGAAATCCGGATGCGGATTCGCTGCGTGTCGCAGACGCAAAAGCAGTAAACTTTTCGATGGCCTATGACCGATTTGTGGTAGACTTGCAAGTTGCACAATGTCCGCCCCGGAGCGGACTTTCTGGGGGCATCAGCCTCCCAAGCGCCACGAGACGGCGCATCAGCTGGGCCAGGGAGATCGGTGGAGTCAGTCGGGCGGAGCCCTGCGCGGAACTTGATTTGGCGGCAGTGGTCCACCGGTAGCGGGGGCAGCCCACTCATGGGTCAACCTCGAGGCGGGTTTGCCCGCGGCGGCGCCCGCCATGCTTCGATCACCAGCGTGCATGAAACGGATGGATGTGGCCGGGCCGGCGCGCCCTTGGGCGTGCTGTTGCAGGCACTTGGGGCCTAGGTGGCAAGGCGTCGGCGGCAACTGCCGCTGAACGGTTACGAGGAATTAGGGATCGCTTTATGACAAAAGCCAAGACGACAGCAGCGCCGAAGAAGAAGGTTTCGGTCGCGCTCAAGACCGCGAGCGCGTCGAAGAAGGCCGTGACGGTGGCTTCCGCGAAGCCCGCGCCCAAGGCCAAGGCCGTGGCCACGGTGGCGCGTCCCGAGGCGAAGACGGCCGCGAGCGTCAACGGAAAGATGCAAGCAGCGCTGCAGGAGAAGGCTCGCGCCAAGGCCGCGAGTGCACCGATCAAGGGTAAGGGCGGCGCGCGCGCCGAAGGCGGCGACGGTGGCGCCGACGCGATTCCCGAGGCGCGCGACGATGCCGTCGATCCGGGTGTGCAGGTTGCCGAGAAGATGAATCCCAAACAGCGCGCCAAGGACCGGCGCGCAAAAGAGCGCGCCCTCAAGGAGGCGCTGGAGCGCAGCTACCAGGGATCGCAAGAGGATCTGGAGGCGCGTCGCAACAAGCTCAAAGCGCTCATCAAGCTCGGCAAAGAGCGGGGTTTTCTCACCTACGCGGAAATCAACGATCATCTTCCGGACAATCTGGTGGATGCCGAGGCGATTGACTCGATCATCAGCACGTTCGGTGACATGGGGATCCAGGTTTTTGACCAGGCCCCCGATGCCGAAACGCTGTTGATGAATGAAAACGTTCCGGCCGCAACCACCGACGAGGATGCCGAAGAGGAAGCCGAGGCGGCGCTCTCGACGGTCGACGCCGAATTCGGTCGCACGACGGACCCGGTGCGCATGTACATGCGTGAAATGGGCTCCGTGGAACTGCTCACCCGCGAAGGGGAGATTGAGATCGCCAAGCGCATCGAGGATGGCCTCAAGCACATGGTGATGGCAATCTCCGCATGTCCGACCACGGTGGCCGAGATCCTCGCGCACGCCGAACGCATACGCGCCACGCAGATCCCGATCGACGAAGTCGTCGACGGTCTGGTCGATCCCGATGCCGATGAGTTTCCGGCGGCAGCCGAGGAGGCCGACGAGGAGGAGGAAGAAAGCGAGGAAAGCGAAAGCACGGACATCGGAGCGAGCGGCATGACCGCGGCGCAACTCGATGAGCTCAAGGCCCGCGCGCTCGAGCGCTTTGATCGCGTGGG